>NZ_JARVSS010000011.1:0-554435 GCF_030209095.1 Pseudomonas sp. lyk4-R2A-8 | reverse complement strand
CATCCATCAAATCGGCGTTCTTGTTTCTATGTTTCCCGGGATTCCGTGAAGAACCATTTTTTTGCACCCAGCAAACCGGACCCTGAGATCCGGTTTTTCTTAAACCCGCACCATTACTTCTGCTTCACACCTTCCAGCGAGATGTCCAGGTCCAGGGTCTGGGAAGACGGGCCTGGGCCTTTGATGCCGAAGTCGTTCAGGTTCAGCGTGGTCTTGGCGTTGAAGCCAGCGCGCTCGCCGCCCCACGGGTCTTTGCCTTCACCGTTGAACGTGGCCTTGAAGGTCACCGGCTTGGTCACGCCGTGCAAGGTCAGGTCACCGGTTACGTCAGCGGTTTTGTCGCCGGTGGATTTAACGGCGGTGGACACGAACTTGGCGTCGGCAAACTTGGCAACGTCGAGGAAGTCCTTGCTGGCGATGTGCTTGTCACGCTCGGCGTGGTTGGACCACAGGCTGGCGGTTTTCACGTCGACTGCGATTTTGCTGGCTTCAGGCTTGGCCGAATCCCAGCTGAACGTGCCATCCCAGTCCTTGAAAGTACCGTGGATGAAGCTGTAGCCCAGGTGGCTGATTTTCCAGTCGATGAAGGCATGCTGGCCTTCCTTGTCGATCTTGTAGTCAGCAGCCATGACCTGGCCAGCGGACAGCAGAGCAGTACCGATTGCCAGAGCAGCGAGTGTCTTTTTCAACATGCTTTCTATTCCTTGTGAGTCGAGGTTGAACATCAGGCTTTGCGCCCCAGCATTCGCGTAAGGGTCGCATCACGATCGATAAAGTGGTGTTTCAACGCAGCCACGCCATGCAGGCCGGCGAAGACCACCACCACCCAGGCCAGGTACAGGTGCACCAGGCCGGCGTTGTCTGCCTGGTCCGGTAGACCGGAAACCAATGCAGGAATTTCAAACAGCCCAAACACCGGAATACCGACACCGTCTGCGGTGGAAATCAGGTAACCGGCAATCATCACCGCAAACAGGCCGACGTACAGGAACATATGGCCAAACGCGGCACCGATGCGGGTCAGGCGGCTGTAGCTGGCCAGCGGCGGTGGCGGCGGGCTGATCAGGCGCCAGACGATCCGCACCAGCATCACCGCAAACAGCGTGATGCCGATGCTCTTGTGCAGGTCCGGCGCATCTTTGCGCCAGGCGCTGTAATAATCGAGTCCAACCATCCACAGGCCCAGGGCAAACAGGCCAAACACCACCAGGGCCACGCCCCAGTGCAAAACCATACTGACCCAGCCATACCGGGCCGGTGAGTTACGTAGCTGCATGTACTTAATCCCGTAAGAGCTGCGCCCAAGACTAGCCTGTTAACTATCGAATTAAAGCGGAAAATTTCGCTTTGAAATATCGAGAAATGCGATCAAGAGCCTAGGCACGATAAGTTAACCAAGGATTAAGGACTATTCCTGAGAAACGTGACAGTCCGTCCTGTGTTTACTGCCAATTAACACGCCATGGGTTGTGACGCCGCCCTGCTTTGCATAGGCTTGCGCGATTGTTTCGCCTGCGCCGGTCGCAGGACCGCTTCGAGGAGAGACACGATGGGCCTGAACAACCAGTGGATGCAACGCGACCTCGCGGTGCTGTGGCATCCCTGCACCCAGATGAAAGACCACCAGCAACTGCCGCTGATCCCCATCAAGCGTGGCGAAGGCGTGTGGCTGGAGGACTTCGAAGGCAAGCGCTACCTCGACGCCGTCAGCTCCTGGTGGGTCAATGTATTCGGGCATGCCAACCCGCGCATCAACCAGCGCATCAAGGACCAGGTCGATCAACTCGAACATGTGATCCTTGCCGGCTTCAGCCACCAGCCGGTCATCGAGTTGTCCGAACGCCTGGTGGCGATGACGCCCGAAGGCCTGACCCGCTGCTTCTACGCCGATAACGGTTCGTCATGCATCGAAGTCGCGCTGAAGATGAGCTTCCACTATTGGCTCAACCGCGGCCTGCCGGACAAAAAGCGCTTCGTCACCCTGACCAACAGCTACCACGGCGAGACCATCGCCGCGATGTCGGTGGGCGATGTGCCGCTGTTCACCGAAACCTACAAGGCGCTGCTGCTCGACACCATCAAAGTACCGAGCCCCGATTGCTATCTGCGTCCCGAAGGCATGAGCTGGGAAGAACATTCACGCGCCATGTTCCTGGCCATGGAGCAGACCCTGGCCGAACACCATGCCACGGTCGCCGCGGTGATCGTCGAACCGCTGATCCAGGGCGCCGGCGGCATGCGCATGTACCACCCGGTGTACCTCAAACTGCTGCGCGAAGCCTGCGACCGCTACGGCGTGCACCTGATCCACGATGAAATTGCGGTGGGCTTCGGCCGCACCGGCAGCATGTTCGCCTGTGAGCAGGCCGGCATCCGTCCGGACTTCCTGTGTCTCTCCAAAGCCCTGACGGGGGGGTACCTGCCGCTGGCGGCGGTGGTCACCACCGATGATGTCTACGACGCGTTCTACGACGACTACCCGACCCTGCGCGCCTTCCTGCATTCCCACAGCTACACCGGCAACCCGCTGGCGTGCGCGGCGGCTTTGGCGACCCTGGATATTTTCGAAGAAGACAACGTTATCGAGAACAACAAGGCCCTGGCCCAGCGCATGGCCACGGCGACGGCGCACCTGGTCGACCATCCGCATGTGTCGGAAGTACGTCAGACTGGCATGGTGCTGGCCATCGAGATGGTCCAGGACAAGGCCACCAAGACCGCCTACCCATGGCAGGAACGCCGTGGCCTCAAGGTGTTCGAACACGCGCTGGAGCGCGGCGCATTGTTGCGGCCGTTGGGCAGCGTAGTGTATTTCCTGCCGCCCTATGTGATCACGCCGGAGCAGATCGACTTCCTCGCCGAGGTTGCCAGCGAAGGCATCGACATCGCCACCAACAGCAATGTCAGCGTGGCGGTGCCGAAAGATTTCCACCCCGGCTTCCGCGATCCGGGCTAAACCACCCCATGATCGTTCCCACGCTCTGCGTGGGAATGCAGCCCTGGACGCTCCGCGTCCGCTCTGCACACCCTTTTTCCAGAGAACAGACATGAGACTGTCCCGCTTTTTCACCGACACCCCGCTGAGCCTCGGCGAGGTTGAACTGCCCGAAGCCCAGGCGCATTACATCAGCCGCGTACTGCGCATGGGTGAAGGCGATGCCGTGCAACTGTTCGACGGTTCCGGTCAGGAGTTTCGCGGCGCGTTGCTGGAGGTCGGTAAGAAACGCGTCACCGTGCAACTCACGCAACGCTTCGCCGGCCAGACCGAATCGCCGCTGCACATCCACCTCGGCCAGGGGCTGTCCCGGGGCGAGCGCATGGATTGGGCGATTCAGAAAGCCACTGAACTGGGGGTCAACGCCATCACGCCGATCTTCAGCGACCGCTGCGAAGTGCGCCTCAAGGACGAACGCGCCGATAAACGCCTGCTGCACTGGCGCCAGGTGGCGATCAGCGCGTGCGAGCAATGTGGGCGTTCGACGGTGCCGGTGATCCACCCGCCGCTGCTGCTGGCCGATTGGCTCAAGCAGACCGAGGCGGATTTGAAGTTGGTGCTGCACCCGGTGGCCGAGCCGATGGTCAGCCATGCCAAGCCGTCGAGCCTGGCGTTTTTGATCGGGCCAGAAGGTGGGCTGACCGACAATGAAGTCGAAACAGCCCAAGCCGCCGGCTACCACGCCGCCCGCCTTGGGCCGCGGGTGTTGCGTACCGAAACCGCGCCCGTCGTTGCATTGGCCGTGGCCCAACAACTCTGGGGCGACTTCTAACGCCCTTACTTTGCAAACCCAATCAAAACTGTGGGAGCGGGCTTGTGTGGGAGCCGGGCTTGCCCGCGATGCAGTCACCTCGGTCTTTCAGTAACACTTGGGTGATGCTATCGCAGGCAAGCCAGCTCCCACAGTTAGATTGGGTTACCACATCAGCACATCACTCCACCGGGTCGCTGACCGGCTTGGCAATGATCGCCTTCAACTCGCTGGTCATCGGGAACTCAAGGTTCAAGCCCTTGGGCGGAATCGGCTGTTCAAACCAGCGCTGGTAAATCCCGTTGATTTCCCCGCTGCGGTACAGGTCACCGAGGGTCTCGTTGACCACCGCCAGAAACTGCGGGTCCTCCTTGCGCACCATGCAGCTGTAGATCTCCCGCGACTGTTCCTCGCCCACCACCACCCAGTTGTGCGGGTCGCGGGCCTTGGCACGTTCGCCGTAGAGCAATGCATCGTCCATATAGAACGCCGCCGCACGACCGGTCTCCAGCATCTTGAACGCTTCGCCATGGTCCTTGGCGCTGATCACAAACATATTGGCCTTGTGCTCGGCGTTGTAGCTTTTAAGGAAACGCTCGTTGGTGGTACCCGCGGTGGTCACCACATTCTTGCCCGCCAGATCGGCGAAGCCGTTGATGCCGCTGTCTTTAGCCGTCAACAACTGGCCTTTCACATAGATAAACCCGTAGGAAAATGCCACCTGTTTCTGCCGTTCGGCAGTCACGCCGGTGGAGCCGCATTCCAGGTCGACGGTGCCGTTCTGCACCAGCGGGATACGGGTCTGGGAGGTCACCAAGTTGTATTTGACGTTGAGGGTGGGCACCCCGGTTTTCTGCTGGATGCGTTCGACGATCTTGTTTGCCAGGTCCACCGAATAGCCCATGGGTTTGCCGCTGTGATCGCCCACGTACGAAAACGGCACCGAGGCGTCGCGATACCCTAAGGTAATCGACTTGGCGTTGGCGATCTTGCTCAGCGTACCGCTCAAGGCCGCTTCGTTCGCCACGGCCTGCGCGCCCCACAACAGCCCCACTGCGCAGCCGGTCAACAGGATTTTTTTCATTGTTATGCTCCGTTGGTTGTTTGGTTATGTACGTACAGCAATCACACTGATTTCCACCAACACGCTCGGCCGAGCCAGCTGTGCTTGCAGGGTCGTACGGCTGGGCGCCATCCCCGGCGACAGCCACGCGGACCACACTTCGTTCATCGGCGCAAACCCGCTGTCGATGTCCTTGAGATAGATGGTCGCATTGAGCAGGTGGTCTCTGTCACTGCCGGCCTGGGCCAGCAGCGCGTCGACTTTCGCCAGCACTTCGCGGGTCTGGGTGGCCACATCCTGACCGTCGCCCGGCACCTGGCCCGACAGGAATACCAGCTCATTGAAGGTCACGGCGCCGCTGAGGCGTTCGGTGGTGTTGATTCGATGAAGGGTCATGGAAGCGTCCTCATGCGGCGCGGGGCGACAGGCCCTGCATATCGATGGAAGGTTGCTGCTGGCCGATCAGTTCGGCGAGCAATTGGCCGCTGCCGCAGGCCAGGGTAAACCCGAGAGCGCCGTGGCCCAGGTTGAGCCACAGGTTGCGGTAAACACTCGCGCCGATCAGCGGCACACCGGTCGGCGTGGCCGGGCGCATGCCGGCCCATTCCAGCGCATGGGCATAGTCACCAGCTGTAGGAAATGTCTCGGTCGCCTGGCGTTTCATCAGCGCCAGACGCTTAGGCTCAAGGCTGGCGTCGAAACCGACAATATCCACCATGGCCGCCACTCGCAGTTGTTCGCCGATGCGGGCATAGACCACCTTGCGGTCGTAGTCGGTGATGCTCACGTTCGGAGCGCGATGCTGCTCGCCAATCGGCACGCTCAGGCTGTAGCCCTTGAGCGGATACAGCGGCAGCGACACGCCAGGCAAGGCCAATTCAGCGCTGCGGTGCCCGGCAGCCAGCACCAGGTGCTCCACCGGCATGACCTCCTCGCCCAGCTCCAGCGCCTGCACCGCACCCTCGGCATGACGAATACCGGTGACCTTGCGCCCCAATATAAATGTGCAACGCCCCGACGCCTCCAGGCGCGCCGCCAAACGCTGGCAGAACGCATGGCAATCGGCGACTTCCTCGTTTGGCGTGTAAATACCGCCGACAAAACCGCCCGCCTCCAGCGTCGGCTCCAGGCGCGCGCAGTCCAGCGCCGACAGCACCTGCTGCTGCAGGATATCGGTGACTTTGCTGCGCGCATGCTCGAAGGTAGCCGCATTGCGGAACATCACCAGCTTGCCGTTGCGCCGCCAGTCGAAGCCGTCAAAGCGATCATCGACGCGCCATTGCTGCAAAGTGTTTTGACTCAGGGCCGCCAGACGCAGCAGGTGCGCGGCATTGCGCTTGTTCACCGAGCCTCGGCAGGCGCCGATAAACGCCGCCATCCAGCGCCATTGTCGGGGGTCCAGACGCGGGCGCAGTTTCAACGGCGAGTCGCCGCGCAGCAGCCACCCGAGCGCCTGCAACGGCACACCGGCATCGGCCAGCGGCGCGACGTAGCGGTAAGACAGTTGCCCGCCGTTGGCATAGCTGGTTTCGCTGCCCAAACGCTCACGTGCGTCGATCACCGTGACGTCATGACCGGCGCGCACCAGTGCGTAGGCACTGGTCAGGCCAATCACTCCGCCGCCGATAATGCAAACCTGCCTGGCCATGCTTGTCCCCTGTCCTGATTAAGAGCGCTCAGCGTAGGGGCAGGTGACACGTCACCGACAATGAATAAAGATAGGCCGCCTATAAACAAAGGTTATGGACATGCCATGCGCTTGCGTCATATCGAGATCTTCCAGGCCATCCGCCAGACCGGCTCCGTCAGCGCTGCCGCGCAGTTGTTGCACGTGTCACAACCGGCAGTGACCAAGGTGCTGCAGCACGCCGAGTTGCAGTTGGGTTTCCCGTTGTTTCTGCGGGTGCGCGGCAAGTTGCAGCCCACGCCGGAAGCGCTGGCGCTGGAGCGCGAAGTCGATAAAGTCACCGACAGCCTGCAAGCCGTGCGGCGCCTGGCCAAGAGCCTGCGCCGCGCACCGGGACACAGCGTGCGCATCGGCGCGATCCCCGCGCTGGCCTTGTCGCTGCTGCCGCCGGCAATCCTGGAATGGACCCGCGATTACCCGGACATGGCCTGCGAGCTGTCCAGCGACCATAGCCGCGAGCTGGTGCACAAGCTGTTGATGCGCGAGATCGACCTCGCATTGACCCTCAACTTCTCCGGCCATCCAGGCTTGACCACCCAAGAGCTGGCCAATGGTGTGCTGGTGGCGTTGGCGTCCAAGGGCTATTGGCCCGAAGAGGCTCTGAGCACGCCATTGGCCCTGAACGACCTGGCCGGCGCGCCGCTGATTGGCCTGTCCAGCGCCGACCCACTGTCGGCCAGGCTCGACAACTACCTGGAAAGCGTTACGCCGCCGCCGCGCGTGACTCTCTCGGTGCAGACCTACGCCCTGGCGCGGGCCATGGTCGAGTCCGGCGCCGGGTTAACGGTAATCGACCCCTTCACCGCCCTCGGCGCCTCCACCGCCACCACCTGCATCCGCACGCTGACCCCAACGTTGCCGATCACCCTCTACGCCCTGACCCGTGCCGATGAGCCGCCACCGCACACGCTGGCCAAGCTGCTGGAGATCTTCGGCCAGCGCGCCGACGCGATGCTGCAGCGGCTATAGCACGTAATGCATGATCGCCACGAAATGCAGCACGCTGCCGCCGATCACAAACAAATGCCAGATACCATGGGAATGCCGCAGGCGATGCTCCAGGGCAAAAAAGATGATGCCGACGGTGTACAGCACGCCGCCCGCCGCCAGCCAGATAAACCCCGCCGTGCCCAGCGCGGCCATCAGCGGCTTGACCGCCACCAGCACGATCCAGCCCATCACCGCATAAATGACGATGGACAAAATGCGCGCCTCGGAACGCGGCTTGATCTCCTGCAGGATGCCGATCACCGCCAGCCCCCACACAATCCCGAACAGCGTCCAACCCCACGGCCCGCGCAGGGTCACCAGGCAGAACGGCGTGTAGCTGCCGGCGATCAGCAGGTAGATGGAAAAGTGATCGACCTTCTGCATGATCTCTTTTCGCCGCCCCTGCACGCTGTGATACACAGTAGACGCGCTGTACAGCACCATCAGCGTAAAGCCATAAATCGCCACGCTGACGATCTTCCAGGGGCTGCCATCCAGACTGGCTACCACCAGCATCCATACGGCGCCAATACACGCCGCGACGGCACCGAGCAAATGGCTCCAGGCGTTGAATCGTTCCCCGTGGTACATGAATCACTGACCTCCCGTAACCGTTGACGACTGGCCGCAAGCCTCCGGCCTTGCGCATCAGAGTGCAAGTGCCGTGTGACGTTCCGAGGACGCCGAGCGCTTTTGCGGGCACAATCGACCCCACGCGAACCAGAGCCACGGCCATGCTGATCGACGAAGAATTCACCCTCAAAAAACTCGAAATCTTCCTGGCGTTCATGCGCACCGGCAACCTGGCCCGCGCCGCCGCCGAGCTGCAGACCAGCAATGTCAGCGTGCACCGCGCCATTCATTCACTGGAAAACGCCCTGCGCTGCCCGCTGTTCAAACATGAGGGGCGCAACCTCACGCCGCTGGAAAGCGCCTACGTTCTCGAAGAGCGCGCACAGAAACTGATCGCCGATGTGGTCGACAGCGTGCGCCTGACTCGCGAGGCCGCCGGTTTCTCCGCCGAACGTTTCAAGCTCGGCTCGCTGTATTCGCTGACGGTCAAAACCGTGCCGCAACTGATCATGGGCCTGAAGATACGCCGCAGCGAACTCAACATCGACCTGATCCTCGGCTCCAATTTCGACCTGCTCTATAAGCTCAAGAACATGGAAGTCGACGCGATCCTCATCTCCCTGGACGAACACGCCAACGACCCGGACTGCGAACAGATCGAACTGTTCTGCGACGATATCTTCCTCGCCACCCCGGCCGACTCGCCTTTCGACCGCGAGCAGGAAATCGACCTGGCCGACGTGCGCGACGCCACCTTCATCACCCTCACCCAAGGCTTCGCCACCCACCAGGACGGCAACCGAGTGTTCAAGCAGGCGGGGTTCGAGCCGAAGGTGGCGATGCAGGTCAATGACATCTTCACGCTGTTGAGCATGGTCAGCTCGGGGGTAGGTTATGCGCTGCTGCCGGGCAGGATTGCGGCGGTGTACGAGAACCGCGTGAAGCTGATACCGCTGCAAGCCAGGTATCGGTTGCAGCAGCATATTGGCGTGGTGTTTTTGAAGGCCAAGGAGCGAGACCCGAATTTACTGGCGCTGCTGGCGGAGTGTCGGATGTATGCCAACCGCCAGGCTTGAGATGATCGCTCCCACGCTCCGCGTGGTAACGCAGCCCTGGACGCTCTGCGTCCGCTCTTGAAGGCGTGACGCGGAGCGTCACAGGATGCATTCCCACGCGGAGCGTGGGAACGATCGTCAGCCGACCAACCCACGCACAATGAAGTACAGCAGCGAAGGCCCGAGCAAGCACCCAAGCCCGGTATGGAACGTCGCTGTCAACGCGCCATACGGCACCAAGCGCCGGTCCGTCGCCGCCAGCCCTGCCGTCACGCCGCTCACGGTGCCGGCCAAGCCACCGAAGACCATCGCCGAGCGCGGGTTGTCCAAGCCCATCCAGCGCGCCGCCACCGGTGTGCCGACCATCACCAGGATCGCCTTGATCAAGCCGGTGGCAATCGACAGCGCCATCACATCGGACGTCGCGCCAATCGCCGCGCCGGTCACCGGGCCGACGATGTAGGTCACGGCACCCGCGCCGATGGTGGTCATGCTGATCGCATCGCGATAACCAAATGCCCAGGCCATGCTCGCGCCGACGATAAACGGCAGGACGGTGCCCAACAGCAGCGCAACCACGCCGATCATCCCGGCCTTGCGCGCTTCGGTGGCCTGCACTTCAAACGCCGTGGCGACAATGGCGAAGTCACGCAGCATCGCGCCGCCCATCAGGCCGATGCCAGAAAACAGCGCCAGGTCGGCCAGGCCTTTCTGGCCACCGGTAATCGTGCCGCCGACCCAGGCCAGTACCAGGCCGATCACAATGGCAATCGCCGAGCCGTGGATGCGGCCAAAGGTCAAGCGCCTGGACAGCACCACGGAAATCCACATCACCACGCCAACAAAGGCAAACGCAGTGATCAGGCCGTTATGCTCCAGGCCCTTTTCGATGAGATCCCACATATCAGCGACCTCCCGCAGGCACGATCAGCGGTTCTTCATCGGGCAACGGTTCGCCTTTATGCGTGCGGCTGATCAAGGCAATGGTACAACCGCAGACCACCACCGACCCGATGGCGGCGAGCACCGCCACCGGCCCGCCGTGCAACGCGGTTACAACGTTCTGCTGCGCGGCCATTGCCACAACAACGGGGATATACATGGCGCCCCAGAAGCCCACGCCCATTTCACAATCCTTGGTCATGCCGCCGCGCTTTTGCATCCACAGGCGGGCACAGATCAACAGGATCATGGCGATCCCCACCCCGCCCACGTTGGATTTGACGCCCAGCAACACGCCAAGCATGTCGCCCATGATCACCCCTGCAAGCGTGCAGATCGCCAGCAGTGCCACACCGTAAATAATCATTGTTGTTGTCCTCAAAGTGCTCGATCGACATTGTTGTTTTTGTGCTTCGACAGCCTTGGGTAGTGCTTTATCGGTGGCGGCGCTCCTCCTCTTCCAGCAGGGCCTGCAAGGTATCCAGGCGCGCGCCCTCGCAGGCGATCACCGTGCCTTGCTCGAACACGCGGCGTGACAGGCCGGTGAGCACGGCGCCCGGAGGCACTTCGATTTGCAGGCGCACACCGCGTTCGTAGGCGCTTTGCACGGTGCCGCGCCAGTCAACGACGCGACACATGTTGAAGGCCAGATCGTCGCGCAGGTGTTCGGGGTTGTGAATCGGCCGCGCTCGGGTGCTGCTCAGGTAGGTGATGCGCGGCGCCTTGAGCGGGACAAATGCCTGGGCCAGGGCCTCGGCCGGTTGCGCCAGCAACGCGCAATGGGACGGCACACTCACGGCCAGGCGCTTGGCGATGCCGTTGCCTTTGATACGCGCGGCGACGCGCTTCATGGCTTCGTCGCTGCCGGCGATCACGCTCTGGTTATCGGCGTTGATATTGGCCAGGTACACCGGGGTTTCGGGGCTGTGGATGGCGGCGAGAAGTGTTTCGACGGTGGATAACTCCACGCCGATGATCGCCGTCATGCCGTAGCCGTGTGGATAAGCGTTTTGCATCAGTTCGCCGCGCAGGCTTACCAGTTTTACTGCCTGGGCAAAATCCAGAGCCCCGGCGATCACCGCAGCCGGGTAGGCGCCGATGGACAGGCCCGCCACATAGTCCGGGGTGCGCGCCAACAGGCGAGCGTGGGCCGTACCTGCGATCAACAGGCACAACTGCACGGCGCGGGTACTGGCCAGGGCTTGCGCGGAGTCGAGCAGGCGCACGTTTTCGCCCAGAGCATCGCTGGCTTCTTCCAGTACAGGTTCGGGCAACGACTGGAGCATGCCGGGTCGCTGCGCCCCCTGCCCCGGAAACACCAGGAGGCTGCTCATGCCACGGCCTGCCAGGGGTCGAGCACGAGGTGGGCGCCGCGATCGGTTTTCAGCAGCACACGGCGTGAGCCGCTGGCCCACTCGCGCAAGGCGACAGCGCCGAACGGGGTTTGCAGTTGCAGATCGACGGGGCACTCTGCCCTATCAATAATCGCCAAAATGTCTTCAGCATCGCCTCTGGCCAAAGGCTCGGGCGTGCGCAGAATCAAATCCAGATCACTCTGGGCATGTAACGCTTCAATCCCGCTGGCCAACTCGAAACCCGCGCTGCCTGCAACGCCCCACGTTTCCTGCGCCAGCACCGGCCGCAATTGGTCGAGCGCGCGCAACGCCGGCAAATCCCTCGGCGAGATCACCCCGCGCAACGCTTCCGGTATCACTCGCCGCTGCACCGCCGCCAGCGGCATCTCGGTGGCGAAACGCTGCTCACGCAAACGCCCGCGCACACCAACCGCCACATAACCCGGTGCGGCGATGGCGCGGCGCACCACCACCGGGTGGCCGGCGCCGAGCGCCTCCAGCCCCCAGGCCGGTGCATCGGCGGGCAGGTGCGCCGGGGTCATGCCCCAGAGCAAGTCGTGGGCGTTCACCATTGTTCCCGCAGCAGTTGGCGAACATGGCTGGACGCCGCGCGATTAGTCGCGCCCAGGCGCCCGCGCAGATCGGTGCTGCCGACATCCTTGATCGCATTCACCAGGCAATTACTGACCCGCGCCACATCGTCCGCCGTGGGCTGTTCGATCTGGCTGACCGACAAGGTCTCCCACAGCAGACCGAGGCTGGCATAGCTGTCGATGTCATAGGCCATGGGCGGCACGCTGGCGGCTAGGGTTTCCAGCTCTTCGACGCTGCGCAAGGTCACCCGCGCGGCCGAAGCCTTGCCCATCGCGTGCACCATCACACCGGGATCACGCAGGGCGATCAGGCGGTTGGCCTGGTAACCGTGGGCCAGGAACGCACCGGACATGGCCTTGCCCACCAGCAGCGCAATTACCGGGTGGCCGGCCAGGCGAGCGCGGGCGTAGGCATCGGCGGCGGCGGCCAGGGCCTGATGGATGCCGAGGGCTTCTTCGCGACGGCCGTAGGCTTGGCTGGGCACATCGACGATGGCGATGATCGGGCGCTTGTCGCCACGGGCAATAACCTCATCGACGGCCTTGGCCAGGCCCCAGCCTTCGAGCAGGCCGACTTCGCCATTGCGCGCCCGAGGGAAGCGGTTTTGCGCGTCCGTGATCACGGCGACAAAGCGCACCTTTTGCTCACCCAATACAGCGTCGGCAACCCTCAGCGACGCCGGCAAACCGTCTACAGGTGGAGCGCCGGCGGTCAATGCGTTGAACCACTGCAAGCCTCTCATGAGCGTTCTCCTTGATACAGCTCGCGCACCGTCGCCGGGTCGATTTGCGGTATGGCGTCCAACTCGGCCAAGCGTGCGAGGTAATAATCAGCCTGGCGACTGCGTTGCTGGGCGGGCACGCCTTGCTGCAACAACGCGCTGACGGTCTGCTGAATCTGCGCCACATCGTCGCCGACATAACGGTCGGCCAGGCCACTGTTGAAGCGCTGTTCACCACCCGTGAGGCTCCAGATAAAGGGACGGTCGCGGGAGTCGTATTCTTCCAAGCCGGCTTCCTGCTCGATCACCTGCGGACCATTGAGGCCCAGCCGTGCCTCGCGGGTCACGACGAGGTAACTGCACAGCCCGGCCGCGATGGACATGCCGCCGAAACAACCAACGCTGCCCGCCACCACACCGATCACCGGCTGGTGCTGGCGCAGGTCGACTATCGCCGCGTGGATATCGGCAATCGCGGCCAGGCCCAGGTTGGCTTCCTGCAAACGCACGCCGCCGGTTTCCAGCAGCAGCACGGCGCGGGTAGGGATGCCGTTGCGGTTGTCTTCGGCGGCCAGCTCCAGCGCACCGGCGATTTTTGCGCCGCCGACTTCACCGAGACTGCCGCCCTGGAAGTTGCCTTCGATGGCCGCCACCACCACCGGCAAGCCACCGATGCTGCCCTTGGCGATGATCACCCCGTCATCGGCCTGCGGCACGACGCCTTGGCGGCCAAGCCAGGGCGACATGACGCGCTGGAACGGGTCGATCAGTTCGCGAAAGGTACCGGTATCCAGCAGCGCCTTGGCTCGCTGACGCGCACCGAGCTCGACAAAGCTGTATTTGCTGAGCAAGTCAGTCATGGCCGATCTCCTCGAAACCCTGTTCCAGGCGCAGACGCACCACGCCGGGGGTGGCGCCGAAGTCGTGGATATCAATATTCAGGGCCGGTGGCGTGTGCTCCTGGAAGATCCGCTCGAACAGGTGCAGCCAACGCTGCTCGGCGCCGTTCACCGAAGTCTGCACCTGAATGGTCAACCGCCCGGCCGTGCCCGGCTCCAGCAGCACTTCCAGGTCACCCGAGCCGACGCAACCTACCAGCGCGCGGCCTTTTGGCGGCTGCCCGGCGGGGAATTCAAAGGATAAGGTTTCCATCACAACGCTCCGTCGAGGCGGTCGATAAACAGGCAGGCGGCCAACAGGTCGGCGGCGCCGCCGGGGGAGGCATTCAGGGCCAGGAGTTGGTTGTCCAGTGCGTGCAGGCTGCGGCGGCCGGCCAGGGTGGCGCTGCCGCCGGCGTCGAGCACCGCTTGGGCGCCGTGTTGCATGGCTTGCAGGCCTTCGGTGCCGGCGCGGTAGAGCACGCACGTGTCGGCCAGCTCGGTCATGATCGCCAGCAAGGCATCAAGACGCGCGTTCTGTTCACCGGCGTTCCGGCGGCGACTCTGGTGCAGTTGCGGCAGGCCGCGCTGGGTCACGGCAGGGAAGCCCAGTTGCGCTTCTTCACGGGCACCGCGTGCACCGTAGCGTCGCGCGACCTGGGCGCCGTGGCTCATCGGTTGAGGTGCATAACGGTCGTTGAGCAGGGCCAGTCTGGCCGCGTTGAGCGTCAGGGCACGCGGTTCCAGGGCAGCCGATGCGGTCAGCAGGCCGAGGGCCCAGATCGCGCCGCGATGGGTGTTCACCCCGCCGGTGGTGGCGAGCATGGCCTGCTCGCCGTCGCGACCGATGCGACCGAGCGCTTCGCGCAGCGGCAAGCCGACCTCGCCGAATTCAATCGCCGCCTCGGCCATTGCCTTGAACATCGGCCACAACGACAACGCCGACGCGTGCATCAGGCCCAAGTGCAAATCGTGGTGGGCGCCGTTGCCGCGACGGTCCACCAGGGCGGGTTTGGGCGACAGGTCGGCTTCGTCGATCAGCGCGTCGACGGCCATATCCGCCAGGCGATCCGCGAGGCTGAGTTCGTGCAGTTTGAGGGCGCGCATTTACCAGCTCCTGAATTTGGCGGGCGGGTTGTACAGGCCACCGGACCACTCCACCAGGTCGGCCACGCTCTTGGCGGCCAGCAACTCGCGGGTGGCGTCGGTGCGGCGGATGCCGAGGTCTTCGGGCAAAGCAATCAAACCCTCGCGGCGCAGGCGCGCGGTGTCCTTGGGGTTATGGCGCATGCCGATGGCGGTGACCCCGGCGACGGCGGCGATCATCGCCTGGCGTTCTTCCAGAGAGCGCGCCTTGTACAGGTAAGCGATGCCTTCTTCGGTAAGCAGGTGGGTGACGTCGTCGCCGTAGATCATGATCGGCGCCAGGGGCATGCCGCTTTTGCGCGCCACCTCCACGGCATCAAGGGTGTCGACGAAGGTCGGTTTACCGCCCTCCTGGAAGGTTTCAACCATCTGCACCACCAGTTTCTTGCCGCGTTCGAGCAGCGCTTGCGGTGCGTCGCCGTGGCGCATATCCAACCATGCCGGGGTGCCATGGCGACGGCCACGCGGGTCATGGCCCATGTTCGGCGCACCGCCAAAGCCGGCAAGGCGACCACGGGTCACGGTGCTGGAATGGCCGTCGCCATCGACTTGCAGGGTGGCGCCGATAAACAGGTCCACCGCGTATTGGCCGGCCAGTTGGCAAACCATGCGGTTGGAGCGCATCGAGCCATCGCGGCCGGTGAAGAACACATCCGGCCGGGCGGCGATATAGTTTTCCATGCCCAGTTCGGTGCCGAAGCAATGCACGCTTTCCACCCAACCGCTTTCAATCGCCGGGATCAGGGTGGGGTGCGGGTTGAGGGTCCAGTTGCGGCAGATCTTGCCCTTCAAGCCCAGGGATTCGCCGTAGGTGGGCAGGATCAGTTCGATGGCAGCGGTGTTGAAACCGATACCGTGGTTGAGCGACTGCACGTTGTGTTTTTCGTAGATGCCACGGATCGCCATCATCGCCATCAGCACATGTACGGGCTTGATGTGGCGGGGGTCGCGGGTGAACAGCGGCTCGATGTAGAACGGTTTGTCGGCCACCACCACGAAATCCACCCAACTGGCGGGGATGTCGACACGGGGCAGGTCGGTGACGTCATCCACCAACTGGTTGACCTGCACGATGACGATGCCATCGCTGAAGGCCGCGGGCTCGATCAGCGCGGGGGTGTCCTCGGTGCTGGCGCCGGTGTAGATATTGCCGGCGCGGTCGGCCATGAAACCGGCGGAAAGTACGACGTTGGGGATCAGGTCCACTACCAGGCGGGCATAGAGTTCGATGTAGGTGTGGATCGCACCGATTTCCAGCAGACCGTCTTCCAGCAACTGGCTGATGCGAAGGGATTGGGTGCCGGCGAAGGAAAAGTCCAGCTTGCGCGCGATGCCCTTTTCAAACAGGTCCAGGTGCTCGGACCGCCCGACACTGGGCATGATCATGTGCAAATCGTGAAGCTTGGCCGGGTCGGCCTTGGCCAGGGAGCGCGAGAGGAAGTCGGCCTGCTTCTGGTTGTTGCCCTCCAGCACCACGCGGTCGCCGGGGAGGATCAGGGCTTCCAGGGCCTCGACAATCCTGTCGCCGGGCAAAACCGCCCCGTCTGCGATTTTTTTGACCAGCCTGAGCCGCCGCAGCTTCTCGTCACGCCGCCGCGTCCAGCGCGAGTCGGGGTTTATTGTTGTTGTCATGGTCGCTCCACGGGTTTGCTGTCGTGGGCTGTACCTTAGGAGTGATTCAGGGGGTCATCAATCAAGCTGGGCGACGGATCATTACGGCTGGAGTAATGGATCGAGGTGATCGTTCCCACGCTCTGCGTGGGAATGTCTCCCGGGACGCTCCGCGTCGCGCCAGACGCTGCAAATTTCGACTACTGCGCATAGGCAACGCGGAGCGTCACGGGCTGCATTCCCACGCGGGAGCGTGGGAACACGTCCGTGTCACCGTTTTTTGCGATGACGGACGAAGACTAGGCGCGCGGGCTGCACACGACACGTTCATGCACGGCCCAAAATCTTGCAGGAAAAATCCGAAGCCAGCAGGCCTACAGCCTCATGTCGATGCTCACAGCCCCCAAAGCGTCAAGCGGGTAGCTGCGGTACTCATAAACCTCCCCACGAACAATGAGGTGGAGGACTCCATCCACCTGGGTCACTTGGACATCAGGCTCCTTGGTTTTTAGAAATGGATGTGCCGACACCAATGACGTGAGTATTTCGTGATCATTACCCAGATTCTTATGGACGTAGTACCTGTAGGAAAAGCCCACCGTCGCACCACCCTGACTATTCCGCACGCCATAAATAGAGTTGCCGTTACTCAAGGAATACCTGAGTACTACCTCATCCAACTCCGGTGTACCGGGACTCATCAACCAACCAACGCCCAAGTACCCGAGACACACCACCAGCAACCCGTTGAGCAAGACCTGGACCGACCACTTAATACCCTTGAGCTCTGGCATATTCGATGCCCTCCTTGATCCAATGCTGGTCGCTATGGTCATCGCCATATGGCGCATCACCCCACCAATCTCCAAATTCCGTCCGAGAGGTACCCGCTGATTTTTGCGCAGCACCTGCCGCTCTAAGCAACACACCTTCGGGGATACCCAACACCGTTCCGGTAACCCCATAGTTGAAGTTACCAAACGCCTCGTACTCGCGACTTTTCTGTTTGTAATCCCAAGGGCCACGCCCTCTGACTTGTGAGTAAAACCATGAATAGGTGAACGCCGAACCAGGCTTCAAATGCATCCTGCGGTTGTTGGCCAGGGCGATATTGTCTTGCAGCGACACGCCTGGGGGCATTGGAGGGACAGCCATTTGCGAATCCTTCGCTGATGGGGTTGAGCGTCAAAAGCTAGCACTCAAAAATCAGCCAAAACTCGGGAAATGAACTTACAGAAACTTCAGACTACTTTTCGATCCACGTCTTACATCGGTTAGGAGCAAAGTAAGACTTTTTGGGGCCGGCGTGGCTACCGCACGGCTATGGCCGTCGATGTAAAGCGCCTACGACTTGTGGCAGGCCGAGCATCGGGAGCAGCCGATGATTGAGCTCTACAGATTGTGGGAGGGGCTTACCCCGATAGTGATGGTTCAGTAACAGTTACTGAGGCTGATACACCGCCATCGGGAGCAAGTGGAATCGTCGCACCGCCCCTCCCACATTTGCTCAGTGGTGTCTGTTAGATAGCGATCCCAAAAGGAAATGATCAGCCCCTGTTTGGAACCTTTTCCGGCGAAGGGCTTACCTGTTCCAGCGCTCTATCCACTAACAACTGCCCCAACTCGGCCATTTGCTGGATCCCGAGCATGATGGCGCGCTGGGAAGTGTCCAGGTCGAAGGCCAGGTTGCAGGTCAATGCGTTGAGGGAGGACAGCGTTTCGCTGGCGTTGACCAGCAGGGTTTCGGTGTTTTGGTGGGGGTTTACCGTGAAGAGGCTTGTGGGTGGATTGGGTGTAGGTTTGACCATGATTTACAACTCCGATATGTGATGGAGACTGCCCTTTTCCGCTTGCACGCGAATTAAGGTGGCAGCTGTGCGCAGGTGTGCAAGACCGGGCATATCGGACCCCGGCAGACCCCGAAAGGTCTCCCACGCACAGCCGCCATAACAAATACAGCAGGCATAAAAAACGCCCGCTGAATGGCTATGGGCGTTGGTGCGCCGACATGTAACCGGACTTGCACGTCCGTGTCACCGTTTTTTGCGATGACGGGTCGAAGACTAGGCGCGCGGGCTGCACGCGACAAGTTCATGCACGGCCCAAAATCTTGCAGGAAAAATCCGAAGGCTGGTCACACCTCGCAAGCGCAAAGCGCTTTCTGTGGCGAGCGGGCTTGTCGAATCGTCGCACCGCCCGCGTTGGGCTGCGCAACAGCCCCAGCAAGATAAATGCGTTGCTTCAGGTAAACCGAGTTGGCAGGTTTTGGGGCTGCTGCGCAGCCCAACGCGGGGCAAGCCCTAATGCCGTTCAGTTAAGGCTTTTTGTAGGAGCGAGCTTGCTCGCGAAGAACTCAGGGCCACCGCGCTTATCGAGAATGAACGCGTTGCCTGGGCGTTTTTCGCGAGCAAGCTCGCTCCTACAGTGAATCACTTTCGCTTAACTGAACGGCATTAGGGCAAGCCCGCTCGCCACACAGAATATTCCGACAAGGATTTCAGGTTGTTGCTCGGGACTCGCCTCTCTAGCCTTTTTCGTCCAAATCCCACCAAGGGCAAACATGATGAGTCCGAACACTAAGCCCCATATAGCCATGCACAACCCACCTCACCCAGGCGAAATTCTGCTTGAGGATGTAGTCCCGGCCCTCGGTATTACCATCACCGAATTGCCAGACGCCATGGCTTCGCCCGCGAGACTTTTTCAAGGATCTTGCATGGCCACGCCCCCGTCAGCCCAGACCTTGCCGTCAGGTTGGAGCGAGCCGGCGTGAGTACTGCGCAGTTATGGTTGTCGATGCAAAGTGCCCACGACTTGTGGCAGGCCGAGCATCGGGAGCAGCCGATGATTGAGCGGTTTGCGCGGATTGACTAAGGAAAAAGCCAACCGGACGCTCAACGCGCCATGACGTTAACCACTACATGCAAAATGAACGCAGGCCCGTAACAGGGTTTCCCCTGCTCATCCTCGATTCTCCAGACTGAAGCCACCGTGCAGGTCTCTTTGGGTGCTGCAAACTCCACACTGATATGCACCGGCTGGCCCGGCAGCGTATCGGCAATAGGGAGCTCGCTGTGCAGGCTACGCAAATGAATATCCATCACAACCTCCAACTGGCCTTGTGGATCTGCGCGGCGGGCAATCACATATTCCCTATCAACACGCACCAGTCGTCGCCCTCGCCAAGGTCGTGTGCCCAGGTTCTGAATCTCCCAGGTTTTCTGAAAAACTTCCCCCGGCAACACGACGGCTTGATCAGGCGTCGTGACATCGGCATTGAACACCGCAACGTCCTCCGGATCATCAATACCTGCAGCCCGATTGGTGGTAGCCATTGAGCACGCATTAGCGGGCGCGCCTGTCAGGTCAGCGAAGTAGCGAAACAACAGCAAGGGAGAAACCTGCAATGCCTTCGCCAGCTTGATCAGCGTGCGTACCGATGGGTCCCTGGTCGCTCCAGCCGCTAGACCGTACAGGTAAGTCCTGGAAATTCCTGCTTCCTTGGCCAGCGCAGTCAGCGGCTTGCCCAATTCGCGGCTGCGCCGTGCAACCAATGACCTGAGGGTATCTCGCGTTCTTATATTCATACGAAGTGTACGGTTCCCGTTTTTAGGTGAACGTCATTTCTTTGTCCGCCAAAAAAGACAACCTGTCCGCCGCCCCGTGTCTTGAACCATGCACACTCGCCACCTGCTGGCGATGTTGTGAAGGACATGGATGGCACCCTTTTAGCCGGTCATATCCAGTGTCGTAGTTTCTCGCATGCTTGCGAACCTAGTGTTTGTTGCATTCCTTTACATCTACCTTTGGATATAGCCATGAACCACATTAAAGCGTGCTGTGAATCCATTGCTCAAACAGGCTTCGGCACCCTGCAAATATCAGAAGCGATGCTGCTGGATTACAAAAAAATCGTTGATGGATACCCCGCAATATCACCAGCCACCAAAGCCTCGTTTTCCTTCGAAAAAGACACCGATGGATTTTTCCCCTTTGGCGCTGAGGACTCGAGCCTTGAGGAGCAGCCAGACCTATGTGAGCGATTTTGTTACTGGCCTGCACATTCATTAAAACGAAGAGCCTTTGAATTCACACGAAGTGATTTTTTTGCCGCCGTCACAGCTTTTGAACAACAGATCAGCGAGCTTGCCCAGGGATTGATGGACGGAATTTGCGCGGAGTTTGGAGCCACTTCGTTGAACTCTTTGCGTGCAGCGTCCTATCTGCAACTGTGTGTCTATGGAGCTAATTCCGGGTCGGGTCAGCGCCAGTTTGCTCAGGATCCTCACGAGGATGGTCATCTGTTGTCATTTATCAAGCCTACTCGTGATGGCCTCGTTCTGGTTCGAGGCAGCTCGCTGGAGCCAGTGCGCCTCTTGGAGAACGAGGTAGCAATCTTGGCCGGATCGTTACTGACCGAGCTCTCGGATTGTGCGATTCCCGCTGCGTACCACGCGGTTCTGACGCCTCGGAGACCAATGCCGCTCAGCTCTCTCATTTACTTCGTCAACCCTGATTCGGAGCAGGAACTGACAAGCTTTTTCCGCCACCAGCCGATCGACTTGAAAAACGCCGCCAACACGCGCCATACCAGCTTCGGTAATCACCCCCTTCAATTGATCTGATACACAGGCGGCTGAGCGCTTCATGACTCCAGACTTCAACGCTTTTTATCTCGAAGGCCTGTTACTGGGCATCGGACTGTTCGCCGCTCCTGGACCGAAGGACACCCTGGTTATTCGCCAGGGTGTCAGTCGCAGCCCTGTCTGGGGGGTGGTGGCGGTATGCGTGTTCGCCGACATCATCCTCATCGCTCTTGGGGTCATGGGCTTGGGCTCGTTACTTGGCACAAAGCCAGGTTTAGTGGCGTTTCTGCTGCTGTCGGGAGCGGCCTACCTATTGTGGTTCGGCTGGCAGCGGTTATTGGCTTGTCTGCGTAACCAGTCGATGCCGGACACTCGAAGCAACCTCACCTCACAACGGGGATTGCTGCGCACAGCGGTGATACTTGGATTTGCCAATCCGTATGCTTGGCTGGATACCGTGGTGCTAATTGGCTCTATTGGCGCGGTAAAGCCCGTCAGCCAACAAGCGTTCTTTGCCGTCGGAGCAATGACTGCGTCGCTGGTGTGGTTTGTGGTTTTGGCGTTGGGATGCCAGAGGTTGACGGGGCTATTCCGTTCGGCAAAAGTCTGGCGTTTATTGGACGCGGGCGTGGTGATTTTGATGGTGTATCTGGCGGGTATGCTGATTGCTGATTTTCATCGGCTGCAGCGTCCCTGAACCGGAAAAGGCCCCTCATCATAGGACGCCTTTCATTTCTCAGAAAATGCGCAGCTCAGGCCAGGCCTGACTCGACCAGCAAGGCTTCCAGCCCCATCAAATCCGGCACCTTCGCCACATGCTCGCCCACCTGCACCGCTGCCAGCTCCAGCGGGCTGAGCGGCACGTCCACATAGCTCAGCTCGCTGTCGAGCTTGTACGACCGCGGAATCCCCTGGATCACCAGTGCGATGAACTTCAAGGTCGGCCGCCCGCCCAGTGCGTTCAGCACCACGATGCGCGAGCGTTCGCCGACGACAATAGCTTCGCCGCAGGCGGCTTCAAAGCTGATCAGGGGGATTTGCCGGTCACGCCAGGTGACTTGCCGCAAATACCACGGCGGCGCATCACTGGCCGGTTCGCCGCGCTGAAAATCGATCAGTTCGGCCACGGCCACGTTGGGCAGTATCAGGTGCCGGTCAGCCAGGGGCAGAAGCAGGCCGGTGACCTGGCTGGCGCGATGGTCAAGCATGGGACTTGCTCCAGTAAGCGATGCTTTCGAGCAGCACCGACTCCTGGTACGGCTTGCCCAGGTAATCGTTGACGCCGATGGCCATAGCCCGGTCGCGGTGTTTCTGGCCGGTGCGCGAGGTGATCATGATGATCGGCAGGCGCATCAGCCGCGGGTCGTTACGCACCTGAATCGCCACTTCAAAGCCGTCCATGCGCGGCATTTCTATGTCCAGCAACATCAGGTCCGGGGTGTGTTCCTCAAGCACGGCCAGGGCGTCAATGCCGTCCTTGGCGGTGAGTACGTTCATGCCGTTGCGCTCCAGCAGGCGGCTGGTGACTTTGCGCACCGTCACCGAGTCGTCGACCACCAACACCAGCAGCGGGCGCTTTTTCAGGGGATCGTTGAGGATCAGCGGCGCGTGGCTCGCCTGGGCCGGCAATGCCGCTGGCCGGGCGCGGATATGGGCCAGCAGGTCGATGATCAGCACCACGCGACCGTCTCCGAGAATGGTCGCCCCCGAGACGCCTTTTACCCCGGAAAATTGCGGGCCCAAGCCCTTGACCACAATCTCACGCGTGCCGGCCATGGCGTCCACATGCACCGCCACATGCCGCTCATTGCACTGTACCAGCAGCACCGGCACGGGCTGGTACTGGCCCAGCAGTTTCGGGCGCGCGACGGTGTGCAGCAGGTCGCCCAAGTAGAACAGCTCATAGCGCTGGCCGGCATACTCGTAGCACGGCGGGTCCTGCTGATAGTGGCCCGCCAGTTCATGGGGCAGCACACGCACCAGGCCCTCAATGGTGTTGAGCGGGATCGCGTACTGCTCGTCCGCGCACTGCACCATCAACGCACGATTGACCGACACGGTGAAAGGCAGGCGGATGCGGAAATGCACGCCCTGCCCCGGCGTCGAGTCGATCACCATCGAACCGCCGAGCTGGCGCACTTCTTCATGCACCACGTCCATGCCCACGCCGCGCCCGGAAATCTGGGTGATTTTTTCCGCAGTGGAGAAGCCCGGTTGCAGGATGAACTGCAGCACGTCACGGTCGCTGATCTCTTGCTGAGGACTGAGCAGGCCGCGCTTGATCGCCTTGCGCCGCACCGCGTCCAGCGGCACGCCGGCACCGTCGTCGCGCATGTCGAAGACGATATCGCCGCCTTCATGAGTCAGGTCGAGGGTGATGCGGCCCTTTTCCGGCTTGCCGGCGGCCAGGCGCACCTCCCGGGACTCCAGGCCGTGGTCGACGGCGTTGCGCAACATATGCTCCAACGGCGCCACCATGCGTTCCAGCACGTTGCGGTCCATTTCGCCCTCGGCATTGCCGACGATGAACTCGACATCCTTGCCCAACTCACTCGCCACCTGCCGCACGATACGTTTGAGCCGTGGCAGCATGCGTTCGAACGGCACCATGCGGGTACGCATCAGGCCTTCCTGCAACTCGGTGTTGATGCGCGCCTGCTGCTGCAACAGGTTGTGCGCGTCCTGGTTACGCCGTTCCAGGGTTTCCTTGAGGTCCAGCAGGTCCGAGGCCGACTCGAACAGCGCGCGAGACAATTGCTGCAGTTGCGAATGACGGTCCATTTCCAGCGGGTCGAATTCTTCGTAGCCCAGGCGCTCGGCCTCGACTTGCTGGCGACTGAGAATGCGGCCCTGGGTTTCGGTGTCCAGGCGGCGCAACTGATCGCGCATGCGCTCAATGGTGGTTTCCACCTCGTTGAGGGCGACGCTGGCATCGTTGACCTGCTGCTCGATCCGCCCTCGGAAGATCGAGGTTTCGCCGGCCAGATTGACCAGGTCATCAAGCAGATCCGCCGAGATTTTTACCGTATCGGCGGCCGGGTCCACCGCCGCCTCGGTCTTGCCCGTCGGCAACGCCACCGGCCCCAGCGGCTCGTCGCTGGGGTGCACCAGGCTCTTGATGCGCTCGATCAGTTTGTCCACCGAGCCCACCGGCAAGCCGTCGGCCACCGCGTCGATCATCTGTGCCAGGCGATCGTGACAACCTTGCAGCAGCGCGAACAGCTCCGGGCTTGCAACCAGTTGGCCGGCGGACAGCCCTTCGTAGAGAAACTCCAGTTCATGGGCCAGGTCGCCAATCGGACCGATCTCGACCATGCGCGCGCCGCCCTTGAGGGTGTGCAGGTCGCGCAGCAGGGTTTCGACCTCCTGGCGATTGCTCGGCTCGGCCTGCCAGCGCAGCAGCGCGGCGCCGGAGCTGTCGAGGATGTCGGCGGCTTCTTCGAGAAAGATCTCCAGCAACTCAGGGTCGGCACTCGACGCGTCGCTCGCCGGCGTGGCGGCTGCCGGGGCGCCGTTGTGGCGCAGCGCCCGGATTTTGGCCACCAGCTCCGTGCTGTCGCTCAGGGCCTGATGCTGGTGCAGCTCTTCCAGCTGCAGCGCCAGCCGTTCATGGCTGGCCATCAACACCTGGGACAGTTCGTTGGAGTAGTTGTAGCGACGGTCGACCAGGCCTTCGTAAAGGCCTTCCAGTTCATGGGCCAGGTCGGCTACCGGCGCGATCTCGGCCATGCGCGCGCCGCCCTTGAGGGTGTGCAGGTCGCGCTGCAACGACGACAACGGCGCCATGCTCTCGGGCTCCAGCAACCAGCGCTTGAGGGATTGCCCGGCGCTGTCGAGGATATCGACCGCTTCTTCCAGGAAAATCTCGACGATCTCATCGTCCACGGTGGTGGCGTGATCCAACTGCCGCGTCGCCGCGCCCAGTTCGGCAATGTTCGGCGCGCGGTCGCCCTGGCGTGTGATCAGGCCGGTGGCCGAGGGGTCGAGGGCTTCATCCAACAGCTCGCGCAAGGCCTGTACACGAGCCGGCGCGGGGCTGATCTCCTGGCCGGCGGCGAGTTGGTCGAGCATGTTGATCAGCGCTTCATGGGCCTGTTCGGCCTCCTGGAAAAACCGCTCGCTGACCGCCAGGCTGCTTTCTTCCACGGCGCCGTACAGGTCGAGCAAGGCTTCGCAAAGCTCGTCGATGGCATGCAGATCGGCGTGATGCGCTCCTTCGCCGAGGGTGGTCAGCTCATCCTGCAGCGCGGTGAGTTCCTGGCGCTCGCCGGGGTGTTGCTGCCAGCGGCGCAGCAGGCTTTCGGCATCGAGCAGGATGTCCATGCCCTGGGCCAGGAAATCGGCGATCAGGTGCGGGTTGCGCTTGATGCGCAGGCCACTGCTGGGCGCGTCGAGCAACGCCTGGAGCTGGCGCTCGAGCAGCTGTTGGGTACGTGCAATCAGGTCCGCCGCGCCCGAGATCGGTGCAAGGGGGTCGCTGTCCAACTGACGCAACCCTCGCTGGAACAGGCCTTCGGCTTCCAGCAGCAGCTCCACTTCATCCAGGTCCAGCGGCAGGCGGTGAGCCTTGTACTCGCGAGTCAGGTGATCCAGCGGCCGCGCCAGTTCGGCGATGGGCGATACGCCGGCCATGTAGGCGCTGCCCTTGAGGGTGTGCAGGGCCCGTTGCAGTTCATCGCTGACTTGCAGCGGCACATGCTCGGCGGCCTGTTCCAGGAAGCGGTTGAGGCTGTCGAGGTGGCTCAGGGCTTCGTTGCGAAAGATCTCCAGCAGCAGCGGGTCATGGGGCTCGGCGGCCGTCACGGCGACACCACTGGCCAACCCATGGGCACGGGCGGCCAGGGCGTCGACTTCATCGCGCTGGCGCTGGGCGCCCTGGGCAAAATCGGCGATCAATTCCGGCAACAGTGCCACGGCTTCATCCAGCACCTGTTGCACCTGCGGGCCCAGGGTCACGCTGCGTTCGAGCACGCGGTTCAGCAGGTTCTCCACGGCCCAGGCCAGTTCCGCCAGCACCAGGGCGCGCACCATGCGGCCGCTGCCTTTGAGGGTGTGAAACGCGCGGCGCATCTCGCCTTGGGCGTTTTTGTCCGCGCTGTTGGGCAGATAGCGGTGCAGCACCTCGAGGACTTCGTCGGTCTCTTCGAGAAACACCTCGCGCAACTCATCGTCGACCGGCGCTTCATCGGCCGGCGGCGGCAACAGGCTGCCGGGGCGCTGCAAGGCCGGCGGGTTGAGGCGCGACGTGGGGCTGGCCAATGCGTCGAATTGGGATTGGCTGGGCGCAGCCTCGGTAGAGAGTGCACCGTCCGGCGCGGCCAGGGCTTGGCGCCAGGGTTTTTCCGCCGGCAGGTAGCCGAGCGCGGCCAGCCCCTGGGTGGCCAATTCCAGCACCCGTTCGCCGGCGGCATCCGGGTCCTGGAGCATGCGTTCGAGGTAATACTCCAGGCTGCTGATTACGTCGGCGAAGTGCGCCAATTGCGTCTCGCTCGGCGGTTGTTCGTCGACCATCAACTGCGCATCGACGTAATCGGTGCAACCGCGCATCAGGCTGGCCGCCCGGGGCAGAGGGATCATGGCCAGCGCGCCGCGCACCTGGCTCAGCAGTTCCGGCAGGGATTCCAGGCGTTGGCGGTCCCAGTCGGCCTCGATGCAGTCGATCACCAATTCTTTGGCCTGGCGCAGGCACTGGCAGGATTCGCGCAGCACCAATTGGTGAATCTGGGTCAGGTCGGTGGTGGGCAGGCGGCTTTCTTCGCGGCTCTCCGGCTCGACGGTGCCGGCCATGCCCGCCAGCGTGGCTTCGACGTAAAGGAGCGCGCCGGCCACATCCATCAGCACCGCATCGTCCGGTTCGCGATGGCCCTGGGCCAGGCTCAGCACCACGGCGAGCTGGTCGATGATCACTTTGCGCGGCTGGCCGAAGCCGAGCACCGCCAGCGTATCGGCGATCTGTCGCAACGGTGCCAGCAGCGCGTCAAGGTCGCTGGCGTGCTGGCGGTCGCTGCGCACGAACAGGTCCAGGCGCTCCTTGACCCGCACCAGCTCCTCGCACAACGCACCGAGTACCGAGCCCATCGCATTGCGATCCGGCCCGGCCATGTGCGCGCGCTCGGCATCCACCACGGCGCTGTCGGGCAAGGCATCGTCCAGGCCGTAGCGTTCTTTCAAGCTTTGCATGCGGGGCGTCGGGCGGGTGACTTTGGCGACATAGAACAGCAGGCTCTTGAGCAGGTCATCCGGCGCCGACTGGTTGATGCCCTCGATGCCCTGGGCCAGCAGGCGCTTGAGCTGCCTGTCGCTGGCCTTGAGCAGGCTGCGCAGCGCCGGGCTGTTGGCGATCACGCCCGTGAGCATGCCCTCGACCAGCGCCGAGGCCACTTGCCACAATGGCAACAGAGGTGCGCCCTGGCACAGCGCTTCCAGACGCGCGAACACCCGCGCCATGTCTTCCAGGTTGCTCGGGCCGTGATCTTCGCGCAGCAACCCGGCCAGCGCCTGTTGCAGCAGTTGGTGCCATTGGCGCAGGTGTTCGTGAAGGTCCGGCCCTGCGCGCCGGGCCAGGGCCTCGTCGGGCAACGGCGCAATCGACAGCAGTTGCGGGCTGAACAGGCTGGTTTCCGACAGCAGGCTTTCACCGCGGGCGCTGCGCAGGTCGTTGAGCAGCGGCAGGACGACCAGCGGCAAGTCACGGCGAGCGCTGTGCACGCGGTCGAGGTACAGCGGCAACTGGCCAAAGGCCTGTTGCAGCAGGCGGATGCCCTCATCGCGCTGGCCGACCTGCCCGTCGCGCAGGGCCATCGCCAATGCCTCGATCTCCTCAGCCAGCAGCGCCGCGCCGTAGAACTCGACCATCTGCAGCGCGCCGTGCACCTGGTGGATGCCGGCCAGGCATTCGTCGATCACATCGCCGTCGGCGGTTTCGACGTAAGCGTCCAGCGCCGAACGGGCGTGTTGCAAGGTCTCGGCAATGTCGTCCTTGACCCATTCGAGGGCCACGTAGTCGTGCCGATCAACCATAACTGCTCCGCTTTGAATTCATGGATTGCTGGTGTTCTTGAAACCTGTACCTGTCAACTGTCGACCTGCTTGGGCGGCGGCAGGGTGAAACCCGACACCGACCGGCGCAACTGGCTCGCCATCTTCGCCAGGTTGCCGATGCTTTCGGCGGTAGCGGTGGAACCCGACGAGGTCTGCGTGGTGATCTGCTGGATCACGTTCATGGTCAGGGAGATCTGCCCCGCCGACGAGGTCTGCTGCTGCGCCGCGTTGGAGATGCTCTGGATCAACGCCGCCAGGGTTTTCGACACGCCCTCGATCTCTTCCAGCGCCACCCCGGCGTCCTGCGCCAACCGCGCGCCGCGCACCACTTCGGTGGTGGTCTGCTCCATGGAGATCACGGCTTCGTTGGTATCGGCCTGGATCGCCCGCACCAGGGTTTCAATCTGCCGGGTTGCCGCCGATGAACGCTCGGCCAGGCGTTGCACTTCATCGGCCACCACGGCGAACCCGCGCCCGGCGTCGCCGGCCATGCTGGCCTGGATTGCCGCATTGAGGGCGAGGATGTTGGTCTGATCGGCAATGTCGTCGATCAGGCTGACGATATCGCCGATCTCCTGTGAGGACTCGCCCAGGCGTTTGATGCGCTTGGCGGTGTCCTGGATCTGCTCGCGAATGTTGTCCATGCCATGGATGGTGTTATGCACCACCTCGTTGCCCTTGTTGGCGATTTCCACCGAGCGCTCGGCCACCGCGGAGGATTCGGCGGCGTTGGCCGACACCTGGTCGATGGACTGGGCCATCTGGTTGATCGCGGTGGACGCTTCGGCGATTTGCTGGGCCTGGTGCTCGGACGCTTGTGCCAGGTGCATGGCGGTGGCCTGGGTTTCCTGCACTGCACCGGCCACTTGCCCGGCGGTAAGATTGATGGTGGCCACCAGATCGCGCAGTTGGTCCACCGAATAGTTGATGGAGTCGGCGATGGTGCCGGTGAAATCCTCTGTGACCGAGGCGGTCACGGTGAGGTCGCCGTCGGCGAGGTCTTCGATTTCGTCGAGCAGGCGCATGATCGCGTTCTGATTGCGCTCGTTTTTCTCGGCGGTTTCGTGTAACTGGCGGTTGGTCTCACGCACCATCACCAAGCCGATCAGGATGATCGAGGTCAACGCCAGCAGGCCCAGTACGTAGCCGCCGATGGTGTCGAAACTGCGCCCGCCGGCCAGATTTTCAAAGCCGCTGGCAAGGCGCGAGGCTTCATCGAGCAGGGTCTGGGAGAGGTTGAAAATATTGCTCGCCGAGGCGCGCACCTGAAACAACTGGGGCGAGGTTTCCAGGATTTCATCCACCGAGCCGGAAACGAATTCGAACAGCTCGGCGATTTCCGCCAGCCGTGCGCGGGCATCGCGGTCTTCGACCTGAGTGATGCGCAGCCCCGGGTTGCCGTTGAGCATGCCATTGAGCACCTGGCCGAAGCGGTTGGCATCGCGACCGAAGGCATCGGCAGCCTGTACGGCGGTTTCGTCGCCGGCAAGCACGGTATTGACCGCGCCCAGGATGCGCTCGGCGAGCAACGATTGGCGCTGGGCCAAGGCTACCTGGCTGGCCGGCGCGCCGCGCTGAAGCAGGATATCGACGACTTTTTCCGATTCCATCTGCAATTGCGGCACGGTTTCGGCGAGGGTCGCCGCCACTTGGTGCAGGGACAGCACCGTTTGTTCGCTGGCCAGGATCGCGTCGGTGTTTTTCAGCAAGGCTTCCCAGTCGGTCTGCACCGCGCGCATTTCGCCGCGCACGGCGCTGGGGGCGGCGGGCAGGCCGGTTTGCGGGTCGCCTTTTTTCAGGTAGCCCCAGCGCTGGGCAAAGTCGTTGCGCGCTTCGCCCAGCAGCTTGAACGCGGCGGCCTTGCCGGCGGCGGCTTCGGTGGCGTTCTTGGCGATACGTTGGGACAGCACGCGCAATTCACCGGCGTGGCCGATGTACTGCTTGTCGTAAGTGGATTGGGTATTGAGGTAGGCGAAGTTGGCGAACAACAACATGATGAACACGATCAGCGCGATAAACAGCACGATGATCTGCGAGCGGCTGCGCGAGCCGGCCTGGGGTTTGGGCGGGGTCACGGTGGTCATGCGGCGACATCCATGAAGCCCGGCGCCTGGGCCAGGGCGAAGGGGCTGAAGACCTGCCAGAGCGGCTCGCCGTCAAATCGGCCCTGGATAAACGGCGCGCCTGGCTGGGCGCTGGCCAATAAAGCGTCTTGCGCGAAATGCTGCATGCCCACCACCTCGTCCACCAGCAACCCGACAAACAGGTCATTGAATTCCACCACCAGCACCCGCCGTTGCTTGCGCGCCTTGGACAGCGCCTCGCCGAGGAACCCGCCGAGGTCCATCACCGGCAACAACCGCCCACGCAGATTCGCCACGCCTCGCACCCAGGTCTTGACTCCGGGCATTAACGTGCAGCGCGGCTCATGCAGGACTTCGGCGACTTCCCCCATCGGCGCCACAAACCAGTGCGCGCCCACCCGAAAGCCAATCCCGCTCCAGCGCTGCAAGCCGGCATCCTGGGACGGCAGGTCGGCGGCCAACAGGCGACAGCGGCGGTCGATGTCCAGCAACAGCTCGAAGGCGGTCTGCGACTCGGTCATGATGGCGTGCCGTCAGCCGGCCAGCACCTTGTTCAGGGTGGCGATCAGGGTTTCTTCGTCCACCGGTTTGGTCAGGTAATCCTTGGCACCCTGGCGCGCGCCCCAGATCTTGTCGGTGTCCTGGTCCTTGGTGGTGATGATGATGATCGGGATACCGTTGGTTTCCGGCTCCTTGGACAGCTGGCGGGTGGCCTGGAAGCCATTGAGGCCCGGCATTACGATGTCCATCAGCACGGCGTCGGGTTTTTCCTGACGGGCCAGGGCCACGCCGTCCGCGCCGTTTTCGGCTTTGAGCACTTCGTGCCCGTGCTTTTCCAGCATGCCGGTGAGTTTGTACATTTCGGTCGGCGAATCGTCGACGATCAGAACACGTGCCATGGTTTTCCCCACTACATTGGTCGGCGCCGGCGTTGTGAAGCGGCGTCAGTGTGCTTGTTCCACTGCGGCGAACCCCGGCACGTAGGCCTTGATCGCACCCAGCAGTTCTTCCTTGCTGAAAGGCTTGGTCAAAAACTGGTCGACCCCCACGATGCGCCCCTTGGCTTTATCGAACAGGCCGTCCTTGGATGACAGCATGATCACCGGGATCGCCTTGAACGCCGGGTTGTTCTTCACCAGGGCGCAGGTCTGATAGCCATCCAGGCGCGGCATCATGATGTCGACAAAGATAATGTGCGGGTGATGATCCACAATCCGCGCCAGGGCATCGAAACCGTCGATGGCCGTGATGACGTCGCACCCCGCGTTTTTCAACAGCGTCTCGGCGGTACGGCGGATCGTCTTCGAATCGTCGATCACCATCACCCTCAAGGCGTTGGAATGCTGTTCCATATCTGCTCTACCATCGCCACAGCGAATCGGTTTTCGGTGTGTACTGCCTGATGTTGCACAGGATGAGCGCCGCGGGCCTTGGAATTCACGGCCTGCTGCGTCGTGGCAGCCTTTTTAGCACAGTCTCGGGGAGCAATCTATCGAGGCACCCGCCAGGTGGTTTTTCCTTGACCCACAACAGCGTCAGCGCCACTCTGACGCCACTTTTATGCGCCCAATTTGCCAGAGGAAATCCCCCATGAGCGTTCGCGTCGGCATTGTCATGGACCCTATCGCCAGCATTTCCTATAAAAAGGACAGCTCGCTGGCCATGCTCCTGGCCGCCCAGGCCCGTGGCTGGACCCTGTTCTATATGGAGCAGCGCGACCTGTACCAGGGCGAGGGCCAGGCCCGTGCGCGCATGCGCCCGCTGCAAGTGTTCGCCAACCCCGAAAAATGGTTTGAACTGCAGGATGAAATCGACAGCCCCCTGAGCGATCTGGACGTGATCCTGATGCGCAAGGACCCGCCGTTCGACATGGAGTTCGTCTACTCCACGTACCTGCTGGAGCAGGCTGAGCGCGACGGCGTATTGATCGTCAACAAGCCGCAGAGCCTGCGCGACTGCAATGAAAAGCTGTTCGCCACCCTCTTCCCGCAATGCACCCCGCCCACCGTGGTCAGCCGCCGCGCCGATGTGCTGCGTGAATTCGCCGCCAAACACGGTGACGTGATCCTTAAACCGTTGGACGGCATGGGCGGCACCTCGATCTTCCGCCACCGCGCCGGCGACCCCAACCTGTCGGTGATCCTGGAAACCCTGACCGTGCTGGGCAGCCAGCAAATTATGGGCCAGGCCTATCTGCCGGCAATCAAGGACGGCGACAAGCGCATCCTGATGATCGACGGCGAACCGGTGGATTATTGCCTGGCGCGCATCCCGGCCGCCGGTGAGACCCGAGGCAATCTGGCCGCCGGCGGGCGCGGTGAAGCACGTCCGCTGTCGGACAAAGACCGCTGGATCGCCGCGCAGGTCGGCCCGACGCTGCGGGAAAAAGGCCTGCTGTTTGTCGGTCTGGACGTGATCGGCGAGCATCTCACTGAAATCAACGTGACCAGCCCGACATGCATCCGCGAGATCGATAACGCATTTGGCACGAACATCGGCGAAATGTTGATGGCCGCGATAGACGCGAAGCTGCAGGTGGCAAGCTCCAAGCGGCAAGTTTAAGGCTGACCGCGCCAAAGCTTGCAGCTTGTAACTTGTCGCATGAAGCTAAAAACCAACATTGCGTTATCATGCCGAACCTCGAAATACGCGATGTTGGTTTTTATGTCCCTCCAGTCCGATAACGCATTTGGCACGAACATCGGCGAAATGTTGATGGCCGCGGTAGACGCGAAGCTGCAGGTGGCAAGCTCCAAGCGGCAAGTTTAAGGCTGACCGCGCCAAAACTTGCAGCTTGTAACTTGTCGCATGAAGCTAAAAACCAACATTGCGTTATCACGCCGAACCTCGAAATACGCGATGTTGGTTTTTTATGTCCCTCCAGTCCGATAACGCATTTGGCACGAACATCGGCGAAATGTTGATTGCCGCGATAGACGCGAAGCTGCAGGTGACAAGCTCCAAGCGGCAAGTTCAAGGCTGACCGCGCCAAAGCTTGCAGCTTGTAACTTGTCGCATGAAGCTAAAAACCAACATTGCGTTATCATGCCGAACCTCGAAATACGCGATGTTGGTTTTTATGTCCCTCCCGTCCGAGCTGCCCCCCGAACTCTCCCACAGCGGCGTGCGCCCGGCTGATCGGCTCGGTTTTACCCTGTTCCTGGCAGCGTTGATTCACCTGGCCGTCATCCTCGGCGTGGGCTTTACCATGGTCGAGCCCAAGCAGATCACCAAGACCCTGGAAATCACCCTCGCCACCTTCAAAAGCGAAAAGAAGCCTGAAAAGGCCGACTTTCTCGCGCAGGATAATCAGCAAGGCAGTGGCACGCTGGACAAGAAAGCGGTCCCCAAGACCACTGAAGTGGCGCCCTTCCAGGACAACAAGGTCAATAAAGTCACGCCGCCGCCGGCGCCCAAGCCGGAGGTCAAGCAGGCCGCGCCAAAAGCCGCTGTGACCACCGTGGCGCCCAAGCCGCAGAAAGCCCCGACCCAGCGCGAGAAGACCAAGACCGAGCCGCAGCCCGAGCCGGTAAAACCGGCGCCGACGTTCGACAGCTCGCAACTGTCCGACGAGATCTCCAGCCTGGAAGCCGAACTGGCCAACGAACAACAGCTGTACGCCAAGCGCCCACGCATCTACCGCCTGAACGCGGCCTCGACCATGCGTGATAAAGGCGCCTGGTATAAGGACGAATGGCGCAAGAAAGTCGAGCGCATCGGCAATCTGAACTATCCCGAAGAAGCTCGCCGCCAGCAGATCTACGGCAATCTGCGCCTATTGGTGTCGATCAACCGCGACGGCACGCTGTATGAAGTGCAGGTGCTGGAATCTTCCGGGCAGCCGCTGCTGGACCAGGCCGCCCAGCGCATCGTGCGCCTGGCGGCGCCGTTTGCACCGTTCACCGGGGACTTGAATGATGTGGACCGCCTGGAAATCATCCGCACCTGGAAATTCGCCAAGGGCGATCGACTCTCCAGCAACTGATCGGCGCTCACACCTGGCTTGTCAGTTCGCCCCCGCGCCGCCACACTAGCGGGCATGAAAAATGTCAGCCCGACCTACCTCAAGCACCAATTCCTGATCGCCATGCCCCACATGGCCGACCCGAACTTTGCGCACACCTTGACCTACATCGTCGAGCACACGGCCAATGGTGCCATGGGGCTGATCGTGAACCGCCCGCAGGAGCTGAACCTGGCCGATATCCTCGAGCAACTGCGCCCCGAAGTTGACCCGCCGGCACGTTGCCAGGGCGTGCCGATCTACATTGGCGGCCCGGTACAGACCGATCGCGGCTTCGTATTGCACCCTACCGGGCCGACGTTCCAGGCCACGGTGGACCTGGACGGTGTGTCGCTGTCCACTTCCCAGGACGTGTTGTTCGCCATCGCCGACGGCGTGGGCCCCGAGCAAAGCGTCATCACCCTGGGTTATGCCGGCTGGGAAGCCGGACAACTGGAAGCCGAGCTGGCCGGCAATGCCTGGCTGACCTGCCCGTTTGACCCCGACATTCTGTTCAGCACCGCCAGCGAACTGCGCCTGGACGCGGCGGCGGCAAAGCTTGGGGTCAACCTCAGCCTGCTGACCAGTCAGGCGGGGCACGCCTGATGGCTTTGCGCTTGATCCTCGGTTTTGACTACGGCACCAAGCAGATCGGCGTGGCGGTCGGCCAGGTTATCACCGGCCAGGCCCGCGAGCTGTGCACCCTCAAGGCCCAGAACGGCATCCCGGACTGGAATCAGGTCGAAGCCCTGATCAAGGAATGGAAACCCGACGCGGTCGTCGTCGGCCTGCCCCTGAATATGGACGGCACGCCCAGCGACATGTGCCTGCGCGCCGAGAAGTTCGCGCGCCGCCTCAATGGCCGCTACAACATCCCCTTCTATACCCATGACGAGCGCCTGACCACCTTCGAAGCCAAGGGTGAACGCCGTGACCGTGGCGGGCAGAAGGGCAGCTACCGCGACAACCCCGTGGATGCCATCGCCGCCGCCCTGCTTTTGCAGGGGTGGCTGGATGAAAACACGGCTTTATTTGAATCCTGACTGACGCGGCTTGCCGCGTCTTTTTACGTTTGAGCCCGCCCCCTGCCGCCACCTCGAGGCGCAAGGCCTAGAAGGAGCCACCATGAGCCTGCCCAATCCCGCCGAACTGATCAGCCAGATGGCAATACGCCTCAAGGCGCACCTGGAACACCGCGGCATCAACGAACCGCGCTTTATTGGCATCCGCACCGGTGGCGTATGGGTCGCCCAGGCGTTGCTCGAAGCACTGGGCAGCGAGTCGCCGCTCGGCACGCTGGATGTGTCCTTCTACCGCGACGACTTCAGCCAGAACGGCCTGCACCCGCAAGTCCGCCCATCCGCCCTGCCCTTTGAAATCGAAGGCCAGCACCTGGTGCTGATCGACGACGTACTGATGAGCGGGCGCACCATTCGCGCGGCCATGAATGAACTGTTCGACTACGGCCGCCCGGCCAGCGTGACCCTGGTGTGCCTGCTGGACCTGGACGCCGGCGAATTACCGATCAGCCCCGATGTGGTCGGCGCCACCCTGTCGCTGCAAGCCCATCAGCGGGTAAAATTGTCCGGTCCCACGCCGCTCGAACTCGAACTGCAAGACCTCGCCCCTTAAACCGCCTTGTAAAGAGTCCCCGCGATGACGCCTCTAGATGCCAAGCGCCCGCTGCAGCTCAATGCTCAGGGTCAGTTGCAACACTTCTTGTCCCTCGACGGTTTGCCCCGCGAACTGCTCACCGAAATCCTCGACACCGCTGACTCGTTCCTCGAAGTCGGCGGCCGGGCAGTGAAGAAAGTCCCGCTGCTGCGCGGCAAAACCATCTGCAACGTGTTCTTCGAGAACTCCACGCGCACCCGCACCACCTTTGAACTGGCGGCCCAGCGGCTGTCGGCCGACGTGATTACGCTGAACGTATCCACCTCGTCGGCGAGCAAGGGCGAAACCCTGCTCGACACCCTGCGCAACCTGGAAGCCATGGCCGCCGACATGTTCGTGGTGCGCCACGGCGACTCCGGCGCCGCGCATTTCATCGCCGAGCACGTGTGCCCGCAGGTGGCGATCATCAACGGCGGCGACGGCCGCCACGCCCACCCGACCCAGGGCATGCTCGACATGCTCACCATTCGTCGGCACAAGGGCAGCTTTGAAAACCTCTCGGTGGCCATCGTCGGCGACATCCTGCACTCGCGGGTGGCGCGCTCGAACATGCTGGCCCTGAAGACCCTGGGCTGCCCGGATATTCGCGTGATCGCACCGAAAACCCTGCTGCCCATCGGTATCGAGCAGTACGGCGTGAAGGTCTACACCGATATGACCGAAGGCCTCAAGGATGTGGACGTGGTGATCATGCTGCGCCTGCAGCGCGAGCGCATGGCCGGTGGCCTGCTGCCGAGCGAAGGCGAGTTCTACCGCCTGTTCGGCCTGACCACCACACGCCTGGCCGGCGCCAAGCCGGATGCCATCGTGATGCACCCGGGGCCGATCAACCGTGGGGTGGAAATTGAATCGGCGGTGGCCGACGGCAACCAGTCTGTAATTCTCAACCAGGTGACCTACGGCATCGCCGTGCGCATGGCGGTCTTGTCCATGGCCATGAGCGGGCAAACCGCGCAACGTCAATTCGAGCAGGAGAACGCCCAGTGAAGCTCAGCATTCTCGGCGCCCGAGTCATCGATCCGGCCAGCGGCCTGGATCAAATCACCGATCTTCATGTGGAAGCCGGCAAGATCATCGCCATCGGCGCCGCGCCTGCCGGTTTCAGCGCCAGCGAACGCATCGACGCCAAGGGCCTGGTAGCCGCGCCAGGTCTGGTGGACCTGAGCGTCGCCCTGCGCGAGCCGGGTTACAGCCGCAAAGGCAGCATCGCCAGCGAAACCCGCGCCGCCGCCGCCGGAGGCGTGACCAGCCTGTGCTGCCCGCCGCATACCAAGCCGATCCTCGATACGTCGGCGGTGACCGAACTGATCCTCGACCGCGCCCGCGAAGCCGGCAATTGCAAAGTGTTCCCCATCGGCGCCCTGAGCAAAGGTCTGGACGGCGAGCAACTGGCGGAGCTGATCGCCCTGCGCGATGCCGGTTGCGTGGCGTTCGGCAACGGCCTGGAAAGTTTCCGCAGCACCCGCACCCTGTGCCGCGCACTGGAGTACGCGGCCACTTTCGACCTGACGGTGATCTTCCACTCCCAGGACCGCGACCTGGCCGAAGGCGGCCTGGCCCATGAAGGCGCCGTGGCCAGTTTCCTCGGGCTGCCGGGCATCCCGGAAACCGCCGAAACCGTGGCCCTGGCCCGCGACCTGTTGCTGGTGGAACAAAGCGGCGTGCGCGCGCACTTCAGCCAGCTGACCAGTGCCCGGGGCGTGGCCCTGATCGCTCAGGCCCAGGCCCGCGGCCTGCCGGTCACGGCGGATGTGGCGCTGTATCAGTTGATCCTGACGGACGAGGCGCTGATCGACTTCTCCAGCCTGTACCACGTACAGCCGCCCCTGCGCACCTTGGCAGACCGGGAAGGTTTGCGCGCGGCGGTGAAATCGGGCGTGGTTTCGGCGATTTCCAGCCATCACCAACCCCACGAGCGCGATGCCAAGCTGGCGCCCTTCGGTGCGACCGAGCCTGGCATCAGCAGCGTCGAGCTGTTATTGCCACTGGCGATGACATTGGTGGAAGAAGGCTTGCTGGACCTGCCGACGCTGCTGGCGCGCTTGAGCAGCGGCCCTGCCGAGGCGTTGCGTCTGCCGGCTGGCAAGTTGGCGGTGGGGGCGGCGGCGGATCTGGTGCTGTTTGATCCGGCCAGCTCTACCCTCGCCGGGGAACACTGGCTGTCCAAGGGCGAAAACTGCCCGTTTATCGGCCATAGCCTGCCAGCGAGCGTGCGCTACACCTTGGTGGATGGGCGCATCAGCTACCAGGCCTAAACGGTCGCGGGGAAAAGGTGTGGGGAGGGAACTTACCCCTCCCACACTCAGCTTTCTATTCAGCCAGAGATATCAACGCCCGTTATTGCGCTCTGCATTGCGGATGGAAATCTGAGTGTTCAACGTCAGAAAGTCATACAGCACTCCCACCAGAAACAAGCCGCCGGTCAGCAGGTAAATCAGCCCGGTGATCCATTTGCCCTGATACATGCGGTGCACGCCGAACACCCCTAGGAACGTCAACAGAATCCATGCCAGGTTGTATTCGATGGGCCCGGCGGTAAAGCGCAGGTCTGCCTGGCGGTCCATGGCCGGGATCAGGAACAGGTCGATCAGCCAACCGATACCCAGCAAGCCGAAGGTAAAAAACCAGATCGTACCGGTGACCGGTTTACCGTAATAAAAGCGATGCGCGCCGGTAAAACCGAAAATCCACAGCAGGTAACCGATCACCTTGCTGTGGGTGTCTTGCTGCGGGCCAATCTGTTGATAGGTGTTCATCGCGTACCTCTTTTGCCTCGATAGATAAATTTTTTCACTTTCTTTGTGACTTTTTTACAGGCGCCCGACGTACGGCGAGTGGTATCTTCCCTGCCCTGAAAGCCTTATGCCACCTGCCTTGTGTAGGACAATTGCGGCGATTTGTCGCGTTTTCCTGAATTTGACCCCAAGGTTCAGTCGACAAACGGCCTGAGAACGACATCAAAAGCTGTTATAAAGTTGCGCGCAAACCCACAAGAGCCACGCCTAATGCGACCATTTTTCAAGACATGGCTAACCATTTGCCTATTAATGCCACTGGCCGCCCACGCCACCAATCGTGAGCAACGACTTCCAAACGTCAACGGTTTCACCCCTAAAGTCCACAGCACGCCGAGCACCGCCAAAGCCTCCAAGCCGACCGTCAACCGTCCGACTCAACTGAGCAAGGCCCACGGTAAAGCGACCCCGGGCCTGATGGCCGTTAACACCAAGCAGAGCAGCAACGTGCTCAGCCGCGCGGTGAATGTGCTCGGTACGCCTTATCGTTGGGGCGGCAGCAGCCCAAGTAAAGGGTTCGACTGCAGTGGCTTGGTGAAATATGCCTTTAACGATGTAAAAGCGGTGGATTTGCCACGCACCTCCAACGCCATGGCTGCCGGTCACGGTTTGAAGGTTGACCGCAAAGACCTGAAACCGGGCGACCTGCTGTTCTTCAAGTTGAAGAGCCGCCAGGTCAACCATGTTGCCATCTACCTGGGCAACGACCGTTTTATCCACGCACCACGACGTGGCAAGTCGGTGAGCATCGACACGCTGAAAAAGCCGTTCTGGGACAAGAACTACGTAATTGCCAAGCGGGTTCTGCCGAAAGAGCAGAACACTATGCGGGTAGTACAACGCTGATCTGAAGCTCGAATGCGGTCGAGTGTGGGAGGGGGCAAGCCCCTCCCACATTTAAGCCTGCTTATATATCCCCAGGCACCCTCGCCTTTTCCCGCGCCTCTTCCCGGCTGATCACGCCCTGCGCGACCAGCGCCTTCAAACTCATATCCAGTGTCTTCATCCCCAGCGCGCCCCCCGTCTGCATCGCCGAGACCATCTGAGCCACTTTGTCTTCACGGATCAGATTACGAATTGCCGGTGTGCCCAGCATGATTTCATGGGCCGCCGCACGCCCGCCGCCGAGCTTCTTCACCAGCACCTGGGACACCACGGCTTGCAGCGACTCCGACAGCATCGAACGCACCATGGCCTTTTCGCCTGCGGGGAACACATCGACCAGGCGATCTATGGTTTTCGCCGCCGAGGTGGTGTGCAAGGTGCCGAACACCAGGTGCCCGGTCTCCGCTGCGGTCAATGCCAGGCGGATGGTTTCCAGGTCGCGCAGCTCGCCGACCAGGATTACATCGGGGTCTTCGCGCAATGCCGAGCGCAGCGCTACCGAAAAACTGTGCGTATCACGGTGCACCTGGCGTTGATTGATCAGGGCGACTTTCGGCGTGTGGATAAATTCGATGGGGTCTTCCAACGTGAGGATGTGCTGGCGCCGGTGCTGGTTGAGGTAGTCGATCATCGCCGCCAGGGTGGTGGACTTGCCTGAACCGGTAGGCCCGGTCACCAGCACCAGGCCGCGCGGTAACCGGGCGATACGTTGGAATACATCGCCCAGGCCCAGCCTCTCCAGACTCAGGACCTCCGTCGGGATGGTGCGAAACACTGCGCCCATGCCGCGATCCTGCTGGAACACGTTAGCCCGGAACCGTGCCACATCGGGCAGCTCGAAGGAAAAATCAGTTTCAAGAGACGTTTCGAAATCCTTTTGTTGGTGCTCGTTAAGCAACGGGCTCAGCAAATCTGCAACTTGCCGGGCTGAAAGTACGGGCCAATCCAGGGGCCAAACCTCGCCATCGATCCTTAACATTGGCACCAGGCCTGCCGAGAGATGCAGGTCGGAGGCGCCTCGGCGCACGCTGACCGTCAGCAATTGAGCGATATCCATAGGGCTTTCCATTTCCAGTAGAATGCCGCGGACTCCATATCCACGGGCGCAACTTGAATGTCGACGATAGCAGACAACCTCGGCCTGGTTAGCCAGCGCATCCGCGCCGCGGCCGCCGCCGCGCAACGTGACCCCGACAGCGTCCACCTGCTGGCCGTGAGCAAGACCAAACCCGCACAAGCCGTGCGCGAAGCTTATGCCGCCGGCCTGCGTGACGTTGGCGAGAACTATCTGCAGGAAGCCTTGAGCAAACAGGCCGAATTGACCGACCTGCCCTTGAGTTGGCACTTCATCGGCCCCATTCAATCGAACAAGACTCGTGCGATCGCCGAGCACTTCGCCTGGGTGCATTCCGTGGACCGCTTGAAAATTGCACAACGCCTGTCCGAGCAACGCCCGGCCGAGCTGCCGCCGTTGAATATTTGCATTCAGGTCAACGTCAGCGGCGAAGCCAGCAAGTCCGGCTGTACGCCCGCCGACCTGCCGGCCCTGGCCAACGCCATCATTGCCCTGCCGCGTCTGTCGCTGCGCGGCTTAATGGCGATCCCGGAGCCGACCGACGATCGTGCCGCGCAAGACGCCGCGTTTGCCACGGTACGCGACCTGCAGGCCAGCCTGAACCTGGCGCTCGACACACTTTCCATGGGCATGAGCCACGACCTTGAATCGGCCATCGCCCAAGGCGCTACCTGGGTGCGGATCGGTACCGCTCTGTTTGGCGCCCGCGACTACGGCCAGCCTTGAAATGGCTGACTTCTCTTTGAGTAAGGACCTGTCATGAGTAACACGCGTATTGCCTTTATCGGCGCCGGTAACATGGCGGCCAGCCTGATCGGCGGCCTGCGGGCCAAGGGCCTGGAGCCGGCCCTGATCCGAGCCAGCGACCCGGGCGCCGACACCCGAGCCCGCATCAGTGCCGAACACGGCATCGAGACCTTCGCCGACAACGCCGAGGCCATCCAGGGCGTCGATGTGGTCGTACTGGCGGTCAAGCCACAGGCCATGAAAGCGGTGTGCGAAAGCCTGCGCGCCCATCTGCAGCCGCATCAACTGGTGGTATCCATCGCCGCCGGCATCACCTGCGCCAGCATGCACAACTGGCTGGGCGCGCAGCCGATCGTGCGCTGCATGCCCAACACCCCGGCGTTGGTGCGCCAGGGCGTGAGCGGTTTGTACGCCACCGCCCAGGTGAGCGCCGAACAACGCGACCAGGCGCAGGAGCTGCTGTCCGCCGTGGGTATCGCCCTGTGGCTGGAACAGGAGCAGCAACTGGATGCGGTGACCGCCGTGTCCGGCAGCGGCCCGGCGTACTTCTTCCTGCTGATCGAAGCCATGACCGCCGCCGGTGTGAAACTGGGCCTGCCCAAGGACGTTGCCGAACAACTGGCCGAGCAGACCGCACTGGGCGCCGCGCATATGGCGGTGTCCAGCGATGCAGACGCCGCAGAGCTGCGCCGCCGCGTGACCTCGCCGGGTGGCACCACCCAGGCCGCCATCGAATCGTTCCAGGCCGGAGGCTTCGAAGCCCTGGTGGAAAAAGCGCTGGGTGCCGCGGCACACCGTTCGGCCGAGCTGGCCGAGCAACTGGGCAAATAATCGTCTCCTACGAAGGAATACATGATGCTTGGACTCAATGACGCCCTGATCTTCATCATCCAGACCCTCGGCAGCCTGTACCTGCTGATCGTGCTGATGCGTTTTATCCTGCAACTGGTGCGGGCGAACTTCTACAACCCGCTGTGCCAGTTCGTGGTCAAGGCCACCCAGCCGTTGCTCAAGCCACTGCGCCGAGTGATCCCGAGCCTGTTCGGGCTGGACATGTCGTCGCTGGTACTGGCCCTGCTGCTGCAGATCCTGCTGTTTGTGGTCGTGCTGTCGCTCAACGGCTACCAGGCTTTCACCGTGCTGCTGTTGCCTTGGGCGCTGATCGGCATCTTTTCGCTGTTCCTGAAGATTATCTTCTGGTCGATGATCATCAGCGTGATCCTGTCGTGGGTCGCCCCCGGCAGCCGCAGCCCGGGCGCCGAGCTGGTCTACCAGATCACCGAACCGGTGCTGGCGCCGTTCCGTCGCCTGATTCCCAACCTGGGCGGCCTGGATATTTCGCCGATCTTCGCGTTTATCGCCATCCAGCTGCTGCAGAGCTGGGTGATTCCGCGCCTGGCGTTCTACGCGTTCATGCCTAAAGAGCTGTTTGGCCTGATCTGATCCGGATCAAAGGTGGGAGGGAGCTTGCTCCCTCCCACTTTTTGTATCTGCACCGTTGAATTGCATCCGTGCAGGCCTTTGCTTGCCGCTGGGGTCCCCGCTCTTTAGACTTACGCCTCATTTAGACGAGAGCAGGGTCGATGCCAACTGCCTTCCCCCCCGATTCTGTTGGACTGGTCGTGCCCCAAGTGGCGCACTTCAGCGAACCGCTGGCCCTGGCCTGTGGTCGGTCGCTGCCAGCCTACGACCTGATCTACGAAACCTACGGCCAATTGAATGCCACGGCGAGCAATGCCGTGCTGATCTGTCATGCCCTGTCCGGCCATCATCATGCCGCAGGTTTCCACAGCGTCGATGAGCGCAAGCCCGGCTGGTGGGACAGCTGCATCGGCCCCGGTAAGCCCATCGACACGCGCAAGTTCTTTGTGGTCAGCCTCAACAACCTCGGGGGCTGCAACGGGTCCACCGGCCCCAGCAGCCTCAACCCGGAAACCGGCAAGCCGTTCGGCGCCGATTTCCCGGTGCTCACCGTGGAAGACTGGGTGCACAGCCAGGCCCGCCTGGCCGATCGGCTGGGTATCAACCAGTGGGCGGCGGTGATCGGCGGCAGCCTGGGCGGCATGCAGGCGCTGCAATGGACCATCACCTACCCGGACCGGGTGCGCCATTGTCTGGCTATCGCTTCGGCGCCTAAATTATCGGCGCAGAACATCGCCTTCAACGAAGTGGCGCGCCAGGCCATCCTCACCGACCCCGAGTTCCACGGTGGCTCGTTTCAGGAAGCCGGCGTGATTCCCAAGCGCGGCCTGATGCTGGCGCGCATGGTCGGCCACATCACTTACCTGTCCGATGATTCCATGGGCGAGAAATTCGGCCGCGGTCTCAAGAGCGAGAAGCTCAACTACGATTTCCACAGCGTCGAGTTCCAGGTGGAAAGCTACCTGCGCTATCAGGGCGAGGAGTTTTCCGGGCGTTTTGACGCCAACACCTACCTGCTCATGACCAAGGCCCTGGACTACTTCGACCCGGCGGCCAACCACGACGATGACCTGGCGAAAACCTTTGAGATCGCCAAGGCCAAGTTCTGTGTGATGTCATTTACCACCGACTGGCGCTTCTCGCCGGCCCGCTCCCGTGAGCTGGTGGATGCCCTGATGGCCGCGCGCAAGGACGTCTGCTACCTGGAGATCGATGCTCCGCAAGGCCACGATGCCTTCCTGATTCCGATCCCGCGCTACCTGCAGGCCTTCGGCAACTATATGAACCGCATAACTGTGTGAGAACGCCATGAGAGCCGACCTGGAAATCATCCAAGACTGGATCCCCGCCGGCAGCCGCGTGCTCGACCTGGGCTGCGGCGATGGCGAACTGCTGAGCTGGCTGCGGGACAACAAGCAAGTCACCGGCTACGGCCTGGAAAACGACGCGGACAACATCGCCCAGTGCGTGGCCAAGGGCATCAACGTGATCGAGCAAGACCTGGACAAGGGCCTGGGCAACTTTGCCAGCAACAGCTTCGACATCGTGGTGATGACCCAGGCCCTGCAGGCGGTGCACTACCCGGACCGCATCCTCGACGAGATGCTGCGCGTAGGCCGCCAGTGCATCATCACCTTCCCCAATTTCGGGCACTGGCGCTGCCGCTGGTACCTGGCCACCAAGGGCCGTATGCCAGTATCGGATTTCCTGCCCTATACCTGGTACAACACGCCGAACATCCACTTTTGCACCTTCGAAGACTTCGAAGCCCTGTGTGGTGAGCGTGAAGCCAAGGTGATCAACCGCCTCGCCGTCGACCAACAGCACCGTCACGGCTGGGCGAGTAAACTATGGCCCAACCTGTTGGGCGAAATTGGTATCTACCGGGTCAGCAGCCCCGGTCTGGCCGACCACAAGATTGCCGTCTAATCATTTTCAAGAGGGACGCTCATGAGCCGCCTGGCTGTATTTCTATTGACCGCCTGCCTGGGCGCCAGCGCCATGGCCGCGGACGCTATCGACGCAAATCGCAAGAAGGACTTCGGCGATATCACCGTTCACTACAACACATTCACGTCCAGCTTCCTGCCCCCGGAGACCGCGCAGAAAATCGGCGTGGTGCGCAGCAAGGAAAAAGGGCTGATCAATGTGACCGTGATCAAGGGAGTGACGCCGGGCGCGGCTCAGGTGACCGGTACCATCAAGGACCTGGGTGGCAAAAGCGAGATCCTGACGTTCAAGCAAATCGATGAGAAAAACGGGATCAGCTACCTCGCGCCGTACTCCGTGACCCAGCGCGAATACAAGACCTTTACCATCAATGTTGAAACCGGCGGCAAAGCGCATAGCTTCCAATTCAACCAAGAACTGTTTCCGGCCGAATGATGAACCTGACTCAACTGGTACTGGCCAGCCATAACGCCGGCAAACTCAAAGAACTGCAGGCCATGCTCGGTGACTGCGTGCAACTGCGCTCCATCGGCGAGTTCAGCCAGGTGGAGCCGGAAGAGACCGGCCTGTCGTTCGTCGAAAACGCCATCCTCAAGGCGCGCAATGCCGCGCGTATTTCCGGTCTGCCGGCACTGGCGGACGACTCGGGCCTGGCGGTGGACTTCCTTGGCGGTGCGCCGGGGATCTACTCGGCACGCTATGCCGATGGCAAGGGCGACGCGGCCAACAACGCCAAGCTGCTCGAAGCCCTCAAGGACGTACCGGATGCCGAGCGCGGCGCGCAGTTCGTCTGCGTACTGGCGCTGGTGCGACACGCCGACGACCCGCTGCCGATCCTCTGTGAAGGCCTGTGGCACGGGCGCATCCTGCATGCGGCCAGCGGCGAGCATGGGTTTGGCTATGACCCGCTGTTCTGGGTGCCGGAGCGTAACGTGTCCAGTGCCGAGCTGAGCCCGGCCGACAAGAACCAGATCAGCCACCGTGCTCGCGCAATGGATTTGCTGCGCCAACGCCTGAGCCTGAAATGACCCAGAACACCTCTGCGCAGCCGCTGATTCACGGCGGCGTGCAAACACCTCGGGCGGCCATGCCTGTGCTGCCGCCCCTGGCGCTGTATATCCATATTCCGTGGTGCGTGCGCAAATGCCCGTACTGCGACTTCAACTCCCACACCGCCAGCAAGGTGCTGCCGGAAGAAGAATACGTCGACGCCTTGCTGGCTGACCTCGATCAAGATCTGCACGCGGTATATGGGCGTGAACTGAGTTCGATCTTCTTCGGCGGCGGCACGCCCAGCCTGTTCAGCGCTGCGGCGTTGGGGCGACTGCTCAAAGGCGTGGAAGCACGCATCCCGTTTGCCGGCGACATCGAAATTACCCTGGAAGCCAACCCCGGCACTTTCGAGCAAGAGAAGTTCGTCGCTTACCGTAAGCTGGGAATCAACCGGCTGTCCATCGGCATCCAGAGCTTCCAGCAAGCAAAACTCGAAGCCCTGGGCCGCATTCACAACGGCGACGAGGCCGTACGCGCCGCCGGGATGGCGCGCCAGGCCGGGTTCGATAACTTCAACCTCGACCTTATGCACGGCTTGCCCGATCAGTCCCTGGACGACGCGTTGAGCGATCTGCGCCAGGCCATCGCGCTCAAGCCCACGCATTTGTCCTGGTACCAGTTGACCCTGGAACCCAACACCGTGTTCTGGAACCAGCCGCCGGCGCTGCCGGAAGACGACACGCTGTGGGATATCCAGGAAGCGGGCCAGGCGCTGCTGGCCGAGCACGGTTACGCACAATATGAAGTCTCGGCCTATGCGCAGCCGGGCCGACCGGCACGGCATAACCTGAACTACTGGAGCTTCGGCGACTTTATCGGTATCGGCGCCGGTGCCCACGGCAAACTCAGTCATCCGGACGGGCGTATTGTGCGCACGTGGAAAACCCGCGCGCCCAAGGACTATCTGAACCCGGCCAAAAGCTTCCAGGCCGGCGCGAAGGAACTGACCAACGAAGAACTGCCATTCGAGTTTCTGATGAATGCCCTGCGGCTTACCGACGGCGTTGAGGCCAGGCTCTACGCCGAGCGCACCGGTCTGGCCCTGGCAAGCCTCGACGAAGCACGCAGGGAGGCAGAACAAAGCGGCTTAATGCAGGTCGAACCGTCACGCCTGGCGGCCACCGACCACGGGCAACTCTTTCTCAATGACCTGTTGCAGAAGTTTTTGAGCTGACGCTCTAAGGAATTCGAATGGATTTGGTACTCGACCTGCTCGCCACCGTATCCCGCTGGAGCCGCAGCAACCTGTCGGAAATCTCCCTGGCCCTCGTCGGCTGCTTGCTGGTGCTGTTCGGTGCCGACATCAAAGGCTGGATCGAAGCCCGCCTGGGCAGCATCGCCGGCGCCTTGCGCGTGCCTTTGATGGCCCTGGTCTGCATGATCGGCAGCGGCGCCGCCTTGATCTACGCCACACCGTGGATCGTGCGCGGGTTGAGCCAGTTCAACAACTACAGCCTGGCACCGGTGCTGGTGGTGGTGCTGGTGTTGATTGGGGTCGTCGCCGACCGCCGCTGATCTCAAATCCGACACAAAACAACTGTGGGAGGGGGCAAAAGCCCCCTCCCACATTGGATTGCATTTCAAGCCAGTGGCGAGTTATGCCAGCTTCTCGAACTTCAAATCCCACACCCCATGCCCCAGCCGCTCACCACGGCGTTCAAACTTGGTGATTGGACGCTCCGCCGGGCGCGGTACGCATTTGCCGTCTTCGGCCAGGTTGCGGTAGCCGGGGGCGACGTTCATCACTTCCAGCATGTACTCCGCGTACGGCTCCCAGTCGGTCGCCATATGCAGGATACCGCCGACTTTGAGCTTGCTGCGCACCAGTTCCGCGAACGAAGCCTGGACGATGCGGCGCTTATGGTGGCGGGCTTTGTGCCAAGGGTCGGGGAAGAACAGCATCAAGCGGTCCAGACTGTTGTCGGCGATGCAGCGGTTAAGTACTTCGATCGCGTCGCAGTCGTACACCCGCAGGTTGGTCAGGCCCTGGGTCAGCACGCCGTTGAGCAGCGCGCCGACACCTGGACGATGCACTTCCACACCGATGAAATCCTGTTCCGGCGCAGCCGCTGCCATTTCCAGCAGGGAGTGGCCCATACCGAAGCCGATCTCCAGGGAGCGCGGGGCCGAACGGCCGAACACCTGGTCGTAGTCCACCGGCGCGTCGGCCAGGGGCAGCACGAACAACGGCGTACCTTGTTCCAGGCCCTTTTGCTGGCCTTCGGTCATGCGGCCGGCGCGCATCACAAAACTTTTGATGCGGCGGTGCTTGGACTCGTCGCCTGCTTCCTGGGTGTTCGGCGTTTCGTTTGATTCAGTCATCAATGGCTCTTACTTGATCAGACCATCCAGCGGCGAAGAGGCGCTGGCGTAGAGTTTTTTCGGCATGCGCCCGGCGAGGTAGGCCAGGCGGCCCGCGACGATGGCGTGGTTCATGGCTTCGGCCATCATGATCGGTTGCTGGGCATGGGCGATGGCCGAGTTCATCAGCACCGCGTCGCAGCCCAGTTCCATGGCAATGGTCGCGTCGGAGGCGGTGCCCACGCCCGCGTCCACCAATACCGGGATCGTGGCTTCTTCGAGGATGATCTGCAGGTTGTAGGGATTGCAGATCCCCAGGCCTGAACCGATCAGGCCGGCCAGCGGCATCACCGCGATACAGCCGATTTCGGCCAATTGGCGCGCGATGATCGGGTCATCGCTGGTGTAGACCATCACGTCGAAGCCTTCCTTGACCAGGGTTTCGGCGGCCTTGAGGGTTTCGATCACGTTGGGGAACAGGGTTTTCTGGTCGGCCAGCACTTCCAGCTTGACCAGGTTATGACCGTCGAGCAGCTCACGGGCCAGGCGACAGGTGCGCACGGCTTCGACGGCGTCGTAGCAACCGGCGGTGTTCGGCAAAAAGGTGTAGCGGTCCGGCGACAGCACTTCGAGCAGGTTCGGCTCGCCCTCGATCTGGCCGAGGTTGGTGCGACGTACGGCGAAGGTCACGATTTCGGCACCCGAGGCTTCGATGGCCAGGCGTGTTTCTTCCATGTCGCGGTACTTGCCGGTGCCGACCAGCAGACGGGACTGGTAGGTACGGCCGGCCAGGACGAAGGGCTTGTCGTTACGAACGATGCTCATGGGAAATCCTCGTATGGGGTGAGGTTCTGCAGAATTCAGAAAGCTACGCGACTAGCCGCCGCCGATGGCGTGGACCACTTCGACCTGGTCACCGTCGCTCAACGCGGTACCTTCATGCTGGCTTCGCGGAACGATGTCTTGGTTGAGTTCCACCGCGACGCGACGCCCGGTCAGGTCCAGACGGGTCAGCAGGGCCGAAACGGTTTCACCGTCGGGCAGTTCAAAGGGTTCGCCGTTCAACTGAATGCGCATGCCACGGGCCGCCATCGTTTTTAGGGGCCCGCATTCTAGCTCGATTGGGACCTGAAGGTCAGCTCCAAGCGTCAAGCGGTCAGCTGCATGCGCCAGGCAGCAAGGCCCAGGAAGAACCAGCCGAGCAGGAAGGCCAGGCCGCCGAAGGGTGTGATGATGCCCAGCTTGCTGACACCGGTCAGGGTCAGCGCATACAGGCTGCCGGAGAACAGCACGATCCCGACCACAAACGACACGCCGGCCCAGGTCACCAGCCGGCCGGGGATGTGGGCGGCCAGCAGCGCGACGCCCAACAGCGCCAGGGTGTGCACCAATTGGTAGGTCACGCCGGTGTGAAAGATCGCCAGGTAGTCGGCGCTCAGGCGGTTTTTCAGGCCATGGGCGGCGAAGGCGCCAAGGGCAACGCCCGTAAAGCCAAAAAAGGCGGCCAGCATCAGAAAGCTACGCAGCATGGGAACTCCAGTCAGACTCATCGGGCAGGGTCTGTATAATGGCCCGCTCAACGGGTTCGGCCAAGCCATCTCTATGCTGCGTGTCCTCTTCAGTCGTTTACTCAAAGTCGTGAAATGGTTCGCCATCGGCAGTGTGTTGCTGGTGCTGCTGTTTCGTGTCGTCCCGCCGCCGTTCACCGCGCTGATGGTGGAGCGCAAGGTCGAGTCATGGTTCGACGGCGAACCCATCGACCTGCAGCGCACCTGGGTGCCCTGGGACGAGATTTCCGATGACCTCAAAGTCGCGGTGATGGCCGGTGAAGATCAACGCTTCCCGCAGCATTGGGGTTTCGATTTCGGTGCGATCCAGGCGGCATTGGCGCATAACGAGCGCGGCGGTTCGATACGCGGCGCCAGTACGTTGAGCCAGCAGGTGTCCAAGAACCTGTTCCTGTGGGCCGGCCGCAGTTATTTGCGCAAAGGCCTGGAGGCTTGGTTCACCGGGTTGATCGAGGTGTTGTGGCCCAAGCAGCGCATTCTTGAGGTTTACCTCAACAGCGTGGAATGGGATGAGGGCGTGTTTGGCGCAGAAGCGGCGGCGCGACATCACTTTGGGGTGAGCGCCAAGGGCTTATCACGGCAGCAGGCCAGCTATCTGGCGGCAGTGTTGCCCAACCCTCGCGTGTGGAGTGCCAGTCACCCAACAGCGTACGTGGCGCGGCGGGCGGCGTGGATTCGACAACAGATGAGCCAGCTGGGCGGTGATGGTTACCTGATGGAGCTGAACAACGCCCGCAAAGCCCCCTGGTCCGACTGACACAACACAGAAACAAATATGGGAGGGGGCTTGCCCCCGATGGCGGAGTGTCAGTCACACAGAAGTTGACTGACACTCCGCCATCGGGGGGCAAGCCCCCTCCCACATTGTTAAGCGGCGATGGACAGCTTCAGCTTGTTCATCGCGCTCTTTTCAAGCTGACGAATCCGCTCGGCCGACACGTTGTACTTCTGTGCCAGGTCGTGCAACGTGGCTTTTTCTTCCGCCAGCCAACGCTGGTAGAGGATGTCGCGGCTGCGTTCGTCCAGCACTTCCAGCGCTTCGTGCAGGTTGTGATTGGAGTTATCGCTCCAGTCCGCGTCTTCCAGTTGACGCGCCGGGTCGTACCGGTGGTCTTCCAGGTAGTTGGCGGGCGATTGGAAAGCGCTGTCGTCGTCCGCTTCAGCGGCCGGGTCGAACGCCATGTCATGACCGGTCAGACGGCTTTCCATTTCGCGCACTTCGCGCGGCTCCACACCGAGGCTTTCGGCCACGCGGTGGACTTCTTCGTTGTTCAGCCACGCCAGGCGCTTTTTCTGGCTGCGCAGGTTGAAGAACAATTTGCGCTGGGCCTTGGTGGTCGCGACTTTCACGATGCGCCAGTTGCGCAGGATGAACTCGTGAATTTCCGCCTTGATCCAGTGCACGGCAAACGACACCAGGCGCACGCCCATTTCAGGGTTGAAGCGCTTGACCGCCTTCATCAGGCCCACGTTGCCTTCCTGAATCAGGTCAGCCTGGGCCAGGCCGTAGCCGCTATAGCTACGGGCGATATGTACGACAAAACGCAGGTGGGCGAGCACCATCTGCCGAGCCGCCCCCAAATCCTGCTCATAGTAGAGACTCTCGGCCAGTTCACGCTCCTGCTCGGGCGTCAGCAATGGAATGCTGTTGACCGTGTGCACATAGGCTTCCAGGTTCGCACCCGGCACCAAGGCATAAGCAGGTTGCAAAGAAGTGGTCATACGAAAAAACCTCCGACTCACATAACTCGTGCAGTTCAGCACTGCGAAAATTGACCGGGAACCGTAGGACAAGTTCCCTAAACCACTGATACGGTCAATACAAACGAAACCACATTAATCTGACATTAACTACTTCGGTGCCAGCTCACGTAAATGCCGTGCGACCGCAATCCAGGCACCGATATACCCCAACAATACCGCGCCGAGCAAGAGTGACAGGCCATCGGCAACCGGCACGCCCGCCAGGGCGAAATCGCTGCCGTACAGCCCGGCCAGCCCGACCACCGCGTCGTTCAGCCAATTCAGGCCAAACGCCAGGACACCCCAGGACAAAATCCCCGCACCGAAGCCATAAAGCGCGCCCATGTACAGAAACGGCCGACGCACATAGCTGTCAGTGCCGCCGACCAGTTTAATCACTTCTATCTCAGTGCGACGGTTTTCAATATGAAGACGAATGGTATTACCTATCACCAAAAGTAATGCAGACACCAGCAACACCGTCAAACCGAACACAAACCGGTCACCCAGCTTGAGGATCGCCGCCAGGCGCTCTACCCAGACTAGATCAAGTTGCGCTTGTTGCACCTTCGGCAGCTCTGCGAGTTTTTGTCGCAGGGCTTCGAGGGCGGCCTTGTCCACTTCGTTCGGCGTTACCAGCACCACGCCGGGCAATGGGTTCTGCGGCAGCTCCTTGAGCGCCTCGCCCAGGCCGGATTGTTGCTGGAACTCCTCAAGGGCCTGGTCACGGCTGACGTACTCGGCATCCGCCACGCCCGGCATGTTCTTGATGTCGTCGCGCAACGCTTCGCCCTGCTGTGGGCTGGCATCCAGGTTCAGGTACAGCGAAATCTGCGCCGCACGTTGCCAGGAGCCGCCCAGGCGCTCCACATTATTGAGCAACAGCGACAAGCCCATCGGCAGGCTCAAGGCCACGGCCATTACCAGGCAGGTAAAAAAGCTACCGATCGGCTGCTTGCCCAGGCGGCGCAGGCTGTCGACCAGGCTGGCGCGATGACTTTCGATCCAGGCGCGCAGCAGGGTGCTGAAGTCCGGGCCGTCGTCATCGTTGTGTTTTTTCTTTTTCGGTTGCGGGTCGGCCGGTTTTGGCGCCACGCGCTCGGAAACCTTGGGGCTGCGTGTGGCACTCATACGCCCGCCTCCCCGTCGCCGATCAGGCGGCCGCGTTGCAAAGTAAGCATGCGATGGCGCATGCGTGCGATCAGCGCCAGGTCGTGACTGGCGATCAGCACACTGGTGCCCAGGCGGTTGATGTCTTCGAACACGCCCATGATCTCCGCCGCCAGACGCGGGTCGAGGTTGCCGGTGGGTTCGTCCGCCAGCAGCAGGGCCGGGCGGTGGACGATAGCGCGGGCGATACCGACGCGCTGCTGCTGGCCGGTGGACAGGTCGCCGGGGTAGAGGTCGGTCTTGTCCGACAGCGCTACACGCTCCAGGGCCGAATCCACGCGCTTGATGATCTCAGCCTTGGACAACCCGAGAATCTGCAGCGGCAGCGCGACGTTATTGAACACCGTGCGATCGAACAGCAACTGGTGGTTCTGGAACACCACGCCGATCTGGCGGCGCAGAAACGGAATCTGCGCATTGCTGATGGTGGCCAGGTCCTGGCCGGCCAGCAGCAGTTTGCCGGTGGTCGGGCGCTCCATGGCCAGCAGCAGGCGCAGCAAGGTACTTTTGCCCGCGCCCGAATGGCCGGTGACAAACAGGAACTCGCCGCGACGCACTCGAAAGCTCAGCTCATGCAAGCCGACATGCCCGTTGGCATAGCGTTTACCGACCTGTTCGAATCGAATCATGAACGCTCCCGCTCGGCAAACAGTGCCTGGACAAAGGGTTCGGCTTCAAAGGTGCGCAAGTCGTCGATACCCTCACCGACACCGATATAGCGAATCGGCAACCCAAACTGTTTAGCCAAGGCGAAGATCACACCGCCCTTTGCCGTGCCGTCGAGTTTGGTCAAGGCCAGACCGGTCAACTGCACCGTCTGGTTGAACTGCTTGGCCTGGCTGATAGCGTTCTGGCCCGTACCGGCGTCCAGCACCAACAGCACCTCGTGGGGCGCGTCGGCGTCGAGCTTGCCGATCACACGGCGCACTTTTTTCAGCTCTTCCATCAAATTGTCTTTGGTGTGCAGGCGACCGGCGGTATCGGCGATCAGCACATCGATGTTACGGGCCTTGGCCGCCTGCACGGCGTCGAAAATCACCGAGGCGGAATCGGCGCCGGTGTGCTGGGCGATGACCGGGATCTTGTTGCGCTCACCCCAGACCTGCAACTGCTCCACGGCAGCGGCACGGAAGGTATCGCCGGCGGCGAGCATGACTTTCTTACCCTCAAGCTGCAGCTTTTTGGCCAGTTTGCCAATGGTGGTGGTCTTGCCGGCGCCGTTGACGCCCACCACCAGAATCACGAATGGCTTGTTCGGGGTGATCACCAGCGGCGCTTCGACCGGCTTGAGCATCGCGGCCAGCTCGGCCTGCAGCGATTTGTAGAGGGCATCGGCGTCGGTCAGTTGCTTGCGGGCGACCTTCTGGGTCAGGCTCTGGATGATTACCGCGGTGGCTTCGACGCCGACGTCGGCGGTCAGCAGACGGGTTTCGATGTCTTCGAGCAGTTCGTCGTCGATGGTCTTGCGGCCCAGGAACAGGCTGGCCATGCCTTCACCGATACTGGCGCTGGTCTTGCTCAGGCCTTGCTTGAGGCGGGCGAAGAAGCCGGTCTTGCTGATTTCGGCCGGTTGCGCAGCGATGACCGCAGGCGCGGCCTCCAGCACCGGCGCAGGCTCGGCCGGCGCAGGCACAACTACCGGAGCAGGCGTCGGCTCGACTGCCGCCGGCTGCGGCTCAGGTTCGACAACCGGCGGAATCGGCGGCACGAGGTGCTCAGCCTGCACATCATCGACCAGCGCCACCGGTTCCTCGGCCACCGGCAACGGCGGCCATGGCTTGTGCTCCGGCTCAGGCTCAGGCGGCGCTTCGACGACCGGCTGCAATACCGGCTCCACCAGGGGCAATACCACCGGTGCCGGCGCTTCGGCCGCCGGTTCGGCTTCTATAACGGGTTCGGGGATCGGCTCAGGTTGAACCTGCGGCTGTTCGACGACGGTTTCCTGCGGCTTTTTGCGCAGCCATCCGAACAGGCCTTTTTTCTCGCCAGCCGCGGCTGGGGTCTTCTTGTCGTCGTTGGAACCAAACATGGAGACGGCTATCTCAAGGTAGCGACGCGCCTAGGGGCGTGCCGGTAAATAAAATTCGATGCGTAACAGACTGTTTTTTAGCCAGCTCGTTCATGCGCAACATTTTGTAAGGCCTAAATAGGGCCTCAACAAGACAGCCGCTGTGGCCGTCCCTGAATCGGATCAGTATCCTAGCACCTCCTCGCCCGCCGACGCTAAGACCAAGCGGGCAGCCCAACAGGTTAAAAAACGAATGAATGCTCTCGCCCGCCGCGCCGCAGGCCTGCTGTTCAGCACAGTTTGTCTGCCTCTTTCAGCTTTGGCTGCCGATCCACAACCCACCCATGAATTCACCCTCGACAACGGCCTCAAGGTGGTCGTGCGCGAAGACCATCGCGCGCCGGTAGTGGTTTCCCAGGTCTGGTACAAGGTCGGCTCAAGCTATGAAACCCCGGGCCAGACCGGTTTATCCCATGCCCTGGAACACATGATGTTCAAGGGCAGCGCCAAGGTCGGGCCAGGCGAAGCCTCGCTGATCCTGCGCGACCTGGGCGCCGAAGAAAATGCGTTCACCAGCGACGACTACACCGCCTACTACCAAGTACTGGCCCGCGACCGCCTGGGTGTGGCCTTCGAGCTGGAAGCCGACCGCATGGCCAGCCTGCGCCTGCCGGCCGACGAGTTCAGCCGCGAGATCGAGGTGATCAAGGAAGAGCGCCGCCTGCGCACCGATGACAACCCGATGTCCAAGGCCTTCGAACGCTTCAAGGCCATGGCTTTCCCGGCCAGCGGCTATCACACGCCGACCATCGGCTGGATGGCGGACCTGGAACGCATGAAGGTCGAGGAACTGCGCCACTGGTACCAGTCCTGGTACGTGCCCAACAACGCCACGTTGGTGGTGGTCGGCGACGTGACCCCGGACGAGGTCAAGAACCTGGCCCAGCGCTACTTCGGCCCGATCCCCAAGCGTGACGTGCCACCGGCCAAGATCCCGATGGAACTGGCCGAACCCGGCGAGCGCCTGCTGACAATGCGCGTGCAGACTCAATTGCCCAGCGTGATCCTGGGCTTCAACGTCCCGGGCCTCGCCACTGCCGAGGACAAGCGTTCGGTGCAGGCCCTGCGCCTGATCTCGGCCCTGCTGGATGGCGGCTATAGCGCGCGTATTTCCGAACAATTGGAGCGCGGCGAAGAGCTGGTATCCGCCGCCTCCACCAACTACGACGCCTATACCCGTGGCGACACCCTGTTCACCCTCTCGGCCACGCCGAACCAGCAGAAGAAAAAGACCATCGCCCAAGCCGAAGCCGGCCTGTGGCGCCTTCTGGACGAGTTGAAAGCCAAGCCGCCGACCGCTGAAGAACTGGAGCGCATCCGTGCCCAGGTCATCGCCGGCCTGGTCTATCAGCGGGACTCCATCACCAGCCAGGCCACCGCCATCGGCTCCCTGGAGACCGTGGGGCTGTCGTGGAAACTCATGGACAGCGAACTCGCCGACCTGCAAAGCGTGACCCCGGATGATATCCAGAAGGCCGCCCGCACTTACTTCACCCGCGAACGTTTGAGCGTCGCCCATGTTCTGCCCGAGGAGACCGCTCATGAGTGATCGCAAAAACAGCCGCCTTATCCTGCCTGGCCTGATCGCCGTCACCTTGATCGCCGCAAGCGCCGTGTACTTCCTGCGCCCCGGCGAGTCCGTGGCCAGCCAGGCGCTGGATCAGGCCCAATCGGCCAACACGCTGCAGTCCCTGGCGGAACTGGACGGCAAGGCGCCGACCAATCGCAAGCTGGATGTGCAGACCTGGACCACCGCGGAAGGCGCCAAGGTGCTGTTCGTCGAAGCCCACGAACTGCCCATGTTCGACATGCGCATCCTGTTCGCCGCCGGCAGCAGCCAGGACGGCGATGTACCCGGTCTGGCGTTGATGACCAACGCCATGCTCAACGAAGGCGTGCCGGGCAAGGACGTCAGCCAGATCGCCAGCGGCTTTGAAGGCCTGGGCGCCGACTTCGGCAACGGTGCCTACCGCGACATGGCATTGGTGTCCCTGCGCAGCCTCAGCGACAGCGCCAAGCGCGACGCCGCCCTGGCGCTGTTCGACCAGGTGATCGGCCAACCGACCTTCCCGGCCGATTCCCTGGCGCGCATCAAGAACCAGATCCTGGCCGGCTTCGAATACCAGAAGCAGAACCCCGCCAAACTGGCGAGCCTTGAGTTGTTCAAGCGCCTGTATGGCGATCACCCTTATGCGCATTCCAGCGAAGGCACGCCTGAAAGCGTGCCGAAGATTACCCTCGCACAACTGCAGGCCTTCCATGCCAAGGCTTATGCCGCAGGTAACGCAGTGATTGCGGTGGTGGGTGACTTGAGCCGCGCCGAAGCCGAGGCCATGACCGCCAAGGTGTCCGCCTCGCTGCCCAAGGGCCCTGCCCTGCCGAAAATCGCCCAGCCCACCGAGCCCAAGGCCGGTCTGAGTCATATCGAGTTCCCTTCCAAGCAGACTCACCTGCTGTTCGCCCAACTGGGCATCGACCGCGCCGACCCGGACTACGCAGCCTTGTCCCTGGGCAACCAGATCCTCGGCGGCGGTGGGTTCGGCACGCGCTTGATGAGCGAAGTGCGCGAGAAACGCGGCCTGACCTATGGTGTGTACTCCGGTTTCTCGCCCATGCAGGTGCGCGGCCCGTTCATGATCAACTTACAAACCCGCGCCGAAATGAGCGGCGGCACCCTGCGACTGGTGGAGCAAGTGCTGGCCGATTACCTCAAGACCGGCCCGACCCAGAAGGAATTGGATGACGCCAAGCGTGAGCTGGCCGGCAGCTTCCCGCTGTCGACGGCGAGCAACGCCGATATCGTCGGCCAGCTGGGCGCCATGGGTTTCTACAACCTGCCGCTGAGCTATCTCGAAGATTTCATGAAACAATCCCAGGCCCTGACCGTAGAGCAGGTCAAGGCTGCGTTGAACAAACACTTGAGCGCCGACAAGATGGTCATCGTGACCGCCGGCCCAACGATTGCGCAGAAGCCACTACCGCCCCCTACTGATAAACCCGCCGAGCAGCCGCTCGGCGTCCCGGAGCATTAATGGCCAGTTCATCTCGCCCGAAAAAACCTGTCCACAACGTGCATAACGGTGTGGGCCAACTGCGCATCATTGGCGGTGAATGGGGCAGCCGCAAGCTGAGCTTCCCCGACGTGGTAGGCCTGCGCCCCACGCCGGATCGCGTGCGCGAAACCCTGTTCAACTGGCTCGCGCCCTACATCGGCGGGGCCAGGGTGCTGGACCCGTTCGCCGGCAGTGGCGCGCTGTTCCTGGAGGCGCTGTCCCGTGGCGCTGCCCAGGCCCAGGCGCTGGATGCCAGCAACGTCGCGGTGTCCAGCCTCAAGGAACATCTGGGCACCCTGCGTTGCACCAACGGCCAGGTGCAGACCGCCGACGCCCTGCGCTACCTGGAAACCCAGCCTGCCAGCGAGTACGACGTGGTGTTCCTCGACCCGCCGTTCAATCAGAACCTGTTGCCCACCGTGTGTGCGCTGCTGGAAGAACGCCAATGGCTGGCTGCCGATGCGTGGATCTACACCGAAAGCGAAACCGCACCTTCTACCCTGGGCCTGCCGGGCGCGTGGCGCCTGCACCGGGAGCAAAAATCCGGGCGGGTGTATTACGCGTTGTGGCACCGGTTGGTCGAAAGCGCCGCCTGATTGTTCAGACTGGCTTTACTTGTGGCGAGCGGGCTCGCCACAAACCGAGAGTTTCATGACACCGTCCTCCGACCTGTTTACCCCCGCCTTCGGCCTCGGCAACCCTCACCTGCAAACCCTGTGGGGGCCGCTGTTGCGCCCCACAACCCACATTGAGCGCCAACGCGAGCGCTTGTGGCTGGACGACGGCGACTTTCTCGACCTCGACTGGCATGGCCCCCACGACGCACACGTGCCGCTGGTGCTGGTGCTGCATGGGCTGACCGGCTCGTCCAATTCCCCCTATGTCGCAGGCTTGCAGAAAGTCCTCGCCGGCCAGGGCTGGGCCAGCGTCGCGCTGAACTGGCGGGGCTGTTCCGGCGAGCCGAACCTGTTGGCGCGCAGCTATCACTCCGGCGCCAGCGAAGACCTCGCAGCGACCATTGCGCACCTGCGCGCCAAGCGACCGTTGGCGCCCTTGTACGCGGTGGGTTACTCGCTGGGCGGCAATGTGTTGCTCAAGCACTTGGGGGAAACGGGGGAAATGTCCGGGTTGCAAGGCGCAGCGGCAGTGTCGGTACCCTTTCGCCTGGATCAGTGCGCCGATCGCATCGGGTTGGGGTTTTCGCGGGTGTATCAAAAGCACTTCATGCGCGAGATGCTGGCGTATATCCGCGTCAAGCAACGCCGCTTCCTACAGGACGGCCAGGTGGAGGGACTGAAAACCCTGGAGGCCCTCGGCTCGCTGGAGAAGATGCGCACGTTCTGGGACTTCGACGGCCGGGTCACCGCGCCGCTGCACGGTTTTCTGAGTGCCGAGGATTATTACCGCCGCGCGTCGAGTCGTTACTATCTGGGCGGCATCCGCACCCCCACCCTGATTATCCAGGCCGCCGACGACCCGTTCGTGTTTGCCCATAGCCTGCCGCAGGCCAGCGAGCTGTCGGATTGCACCGAGTTTGAGCTCACGACCAAGGGTGGCCATGTGGGCTTTGTCGATGGTTCACTGAAACGCCCCGGCTACTACCTGGAACGTCGCATCCCCCAATGGTTATTGGCACAACACGGCTAAAACGGGTGGAAGCTCAGTCGCCCGTAGCAATCGCCCGCTTCGAATCGGTGATCCACTCGCTCCACGACCCCGCATACAACTTACCCAGTGGATAACCCGCCAGGCTCAGGGCGAACAGGTTGTGGCACGCCGTCACCCCCGAACCGCAATAGGCCACCAGTTCTTCCGGCGAACGCCCCTGCAACTGTGCGGCGAAGCGTTGCTTGAGTTGTTCAGCCGGCAAAAAGCGCCCGTCGCTGCCGAGGTTTTCATTGAATGCCGCGCACTGCGCGCCGGGAATATGCCCGGCAATCGGGTCGATGGGCTCAACGTCGCCGCGAAAACGCGCGCGTGCGCGAGCATCGATCAAGGTCATGCCCGGCTGACCCAAGCGTTTTTGCAGGTGTTCGGCGTCCAGCAGCAGATGATTGTCCGGCTGTCCGACAAAGCTCCCCGCTTCGTTTACCGGAACGTCCAGGCTCAATGGGAAACCGGCGCTGTGCCAAGCCTTGAGGCCGCCATCCAGAATGAACACGCCGTCGCGCTTGCCCAGCCAGGCGAGCAGCCACCATGCCCGCGCAGCATAGGCGCCCGGGCCGTCGTCATATAGCACGACATCGGTATCCGCACTGATGCCCCAGGCCCGCAGTTGCTTGGCGAAGGTGTCCGCCGCCGGTAAAGGGTGGCGGCCGGTCACGCCTTTTACCACCGGACCACTGAGGTGACGATCCAGATCGGCATATTGCGCCCCCTCAATGTGACCTTCTTCATAACTGGAGCGCCCGTAGTCCGGGTCCTCCAGGGCAAAGCGGCAATCGAGGATCACTAGACCTTCGGCCTTGCCGCGCTCGGCCAATTGCTGGGGACTGATCAGTTGGGCAAGCGGCATGGCGGACTCCTGTAGCATTAGAGAAAGGGCCTACTTCACGTCTTCCAGTGCCTGATTCAACGGCACGTAAAACTCCTTGAACAGCGCGTCTACCGCCTCTTTCGCCTGGGGCGTGACAAAACCCGCCTCCAGCACCAGCACCTGATACACCCCGCGTTTGATCGCTTCGGCGCTCAGGTGGGCAGAGTTTTCATTGGTGGTGCACAAAAACCGCACCCAGGAGGTGAGGATGATCCAGGCATTGAGGGTCAGGGCTTCGGTTTGCACCGGGTCCATGTTGAGGATGCCGGCATCGACAAAGCCCTGATAGATAGCACCGCCCTGGATCAGGCAGCGCTGGGAAAAACGCCGATAGCCAGTAGCCAGCTCCGGGTCGCTTTCCAGCAGGTGTTCCAGGTCCCGGTGCAGGAAACGATAGCGCCACATGCCGGCCAGCACGGCCTGCAGGTAGAAGCGCTTGTCCTCCACCTGCATGGCGCGCCCTTGGGGCGGACGCAGGAAGCTGTCCACCAGCGCTTCGTATTCGCGAAACAGCACGGCGATGATCGCCTGCTTGTTGGGGAAGTGGTAGTACAGGTTGCCCGGCGAAATTTCCATATGGGCGGCGATATGGTTGGTGCTGACACTGCGTTCGCCCTGCTGGTTAAAAAGCTCCAGGCTGGTTTGCACAATGCGCTCGCTGGTCTTTACTCGTGGTGCCATAGGGGATCAGCTTCTGTACACGGGATGGGGCATCTTACGGGCTATCTCGGCCTGGATAAATCCATCATGTTGCTGCAATGTTATTTGACAATTTAGAGTAATGACTCTAAAAATCCACGCAGACCAATAACAATCGGTACTGCGCCATGTCCGCCAACGTTGCTTACCTGCAGGATACCCAGGCGCTGGATCAACTCCAGGCGCTGTTTGACGCCCAACGGCATGCCTACGCCGCAAACCCGATGCCGCCGGCCGCGCAACGCCAGCAATGGCTCAAGGCCCTGCGGAATGTGCTCAGCAACGAACGCCAGGCCCTGATCGACGCCATCAGCCAGGACTTCAGCCACCGCAGCGCCGACGAAACCCTCTTCGCTGAATTGATGCCCAGCCTGCATGGCATTCACTACGCCAGCAGACACCTCAAGCGTTGGATGAAACCATCCCGACGCACCGTAGGCATTGCCTTCCAACCGGCCTCAGCCAGCGTTATTTACCAGCCACTGGGGGTCGTCGGTGTGATCGTGCCGTGGAACTACCCGCTGTACCTGGCCATCGGCCCGCTGGTCGGAGCGTTGGCGGCGGGTAACCGGGTGATGCTCAAACTCAGTGAGTCCACTCCCGCTACCGGGCAATTGCTCAAGACGCTGCTGGCGAAAATCTTCCCTGAAGACCTGGTGTGCGTGGTGCTCGGCGAGGCCGATATGGGCATCGCGTTCTCCCGGCTGCGCTTCGATCACTTGCTGTTCACCGGCGCCACCAGTATCGGCAAGCATGTGATGCGCGCGGCGGCGGAACACCTCACCCCGGTAACCCTGGAACTGGGCGGCAAGTCGCCGGCCATCGTTTCCGCAGATGTACCGCTCAAGGATGCCGCCGAGCGCATCGCCTTCGGCAAAGCCTTGAACGCCGGGCAGACCTGCGTCGCGCCGGACTACGTGCTGGTACCAGAAGACCGCATCGAGGGGTTTGTCGAGGCTTACAGCAACGCCATTCGCGGGTTTTATCCCACGCTGACCGACAACCCGGACTACACAGCCATCATTAATGAGCGACAGTTGGCCAGGCTCAACGCCTACGTCAAAGACGCCATCGACAAGGGCGCCACCCTGATTCCGCTGTACGACCAGGGCCAGGCGCGGCGCATGCCTCACAGTCTGCTGCTCAACGTCAGCGACGACATGACTGTGATGCAGGACGAAATCTTCGGCCCGGTGCTGCCGATCGTCCCGTATCGCGGCCTCGAACAGGCCTTTGCCTACATCAACCAGCGCCCTCGCCCCCTGGCGCTGTACTACTTCGGCTACAACAAAGGCGACCAGCAGCGCGTGCTGCACGAAACCCATTCCGGTGGCGTATGCCTGAACGACACCCTGCTGCACGTGGCCCAGGACGATATGCCCTTCGGCGGCATCGGCCCCTCGGGCATGGGCCATTACCACGCTCATGAGGGTTTCCTGACGTTCAGCAAGGCCAAGGGGGTGCTGGTCAAACAGCGCCTGAACGCCACGAAGCTGATCTACCCGCCCTACGGCAAAGCCATTCAGAAGTTGATCCAGAAACTGTTCGTCCGCTGATTCCGCCACCTACGGGATAACAATAACAATGAACCCCAGCCTCACGGATTCACCCGCGCTGTCACGACGCGGCGTCTTGAAGATCGGCCTGTGTGCCAGCGCGTTCCTGGCTACCGCAGGGCTGGGCGCCAGCCTCAGCGGCTGCTCCAGCAGCACCCCGGCCAGCGGCTTTGCCCTGCTGCGCAGCAGCGATTTGCCGTTTTTGCGCGCGGTAATCCCTGTGGTGCTGGAAGGCGTGGCCAGCGCCCAGGAGGTGGCCAGCGGCATCGACGGCACCCTGAAAAAACTCGATTTCAGCCTGCAGCACCTGTCCCCGGAGATGTTCAAGCTCACCCAGCAATTGTTCGACGTACTCGGCATGGGCCTCACCCGTGGACCGCTCACCGGTGTCTGGGGCAGTTGGGAGAACGCCAGTGCCGAGCAGATCCGCAATTTCCTGCATCGCTGGGAAAACAGTTACCTGAACCTGCTGCGCATGGGCCAGGGCTCGCTGCTCAAGCTGGTGATCATGGCCTGGTACTTCCAGCCGGCGTCCTGGGCCCATTGCGGCTACCCCGGGCCGCCGAAGATCTGAACCGCATCCCCCACAATAAAAACAAGAGACGACCCTGATGCCTGTACCCGATCTGTTCCGCGAAGGCCTGGCCCGTGGCTGGAAAACCCATAATGGCGCCGCCCTCGATCAAGACCTGACCCTGGAAACCGATGTCGCGATCATCGGCAGCGGCGCCGGCGGTGGCACCACCGCGGAAATCCTCAGCGCGGCCGGTTACAAGGTGCTGCTGATCGAGGAAGGCCCGCTCAAGACCAGCAGCGATTTCACGTTACTTGAGGACGAGGCCTACACCAGCCTGTACCAGGAAGGCATCGGCCGCATGAGCAAGGACGGCGCAATCACCATCCTGCAGGGCCGCGCGGTGGGCGGTACCACGCTGATCAACTGGACATCGAGTTTTCGCACACCGGACGCAACCCTTTCTCACTGGGCCAGCGAATATACGGTGAAGGGCCACAGCAGCGCCGAGATGGCGCCGTGGTTCGAAAAAATGGAGCAACGCCTGGGCATCGCCCCCTGGGCCATCCCGCCTAACGCCAACAACGATGTCATTCGCAAGGGCTGCGAAAAACTTGGCTACAGCTGGCACGTGATCCCACGCAACGTGCGCGGCTGTTTCAACCTGGGGTATTGCGGCATGGGCTGCCCGGTCAACGCCAAGCAATCGATGCTGGTGACCACCATCCCGTCGACCCTGGAACAAGGCGGCGAGCTGCTCTATCTGGCGCGCGCCGAGCGTTTCAAATATAACGGCGACACCGTCAGCAGCCTGGAGTGCGTGGCGATGGACACCCGCTGTGTAGCGCCCACCGGGCGCAAGATCACGGTCAAGGCCAAGCATTATGTATTGGCCGGTGGCGGCATCAACAGCCCGGCGCTGCTGATGCGGTCGGACGCGCCCGACCCGCATTCGCGACTGGGCAAGCGTACCTTCCTGCACCTGGTGAATTTCTCTGCGGCACTGTTCGACGAGGTGATCAACCCGTTTTACGGCGCGCCGCAGTCGATCTATTCCGACCATTTCCAATGGCAGGACGGCACCACCGGCAAAATGTCCTACAAGCTCGAAGCGCCACCGTTGCACCCGGCGCTGGCCAGTACGCTGCTGGGCGGCTACGGCGCCCAGAATGCACTGGACATGAGCCAGCTACCCAATACCCACGCCATGCTGGCGTTGCTGCGCGACGGCTTTCATCCCGACAGCCCGGGCGGCAATGTGGAGCTGCGCGGCGACGGCACGCCGGTGCTCGACTACCAAGTGTCGGACTATGCCTGGGACGGCCTGCGGCGCGCCTTTCATAGCATGGCCGAGATTCAGTTTGCGGCGGGCGCCACGTCGGTCAAACCGCTGCACCATGATGCGCGCTATGTAAAGACCCTGGCCGAGGCCCGCACGCTGATCGAGGGCCTCAACCTGGAACTGCACCGCACCTGCCTGGGCAGCGCCCACGTGATGGGCGGTTGCGCCATGGGCGAAGACCCGAAAATGGCCGTGGCCGACAGCCTTGGCCGGCACCACCAATTGCGCAATCTGTCGATCCACGACGGTTCGTTGTTCCCCACCAGCATTGGCGCCAACCCGCAATTGTCGGTGTATGGACTGACCGCGCAATTGGCAACGGCATTGGCCGAACGTCTGAAAACAGCGTGAATAAACGTGGGATTCACGGCATCTATCTACATAAGTCGACTTGGCCGACCGAGATGGCTGCGATACCATCCGGTTCCCCAACGGACTCCGCCAGGACGACGCGATGAACCGAGTGTTGTACCCAGGTACCTTCGACCCGATTACCAAAGGCCACGGAGATCTGGTCGAACGCGCCTCTCGCCTGTTTGACCATGTGATCATCGCGGTCGCTGCCAGCCCCAAGAAAAACCCGCTGTTTCCCCTGGAACAGCGCGTGGAGCTGGCGCGAGAGGTCACCAAGCACCTGCCCAACGTGGAAGTGGTGGGCTTTTCCACGTTGCTCGCGCATTTCGCCAAGGAGCAGAACGCCAATGTATTCCTGCGCGGCCTGCGCGCGGTGTCGGACTTCGAATACGAGTTCCAACTGGCCAATATGAACCGCCAACTGGCGCCGGACGTTGAGAGCCTGTTCCTGACGCCGTCGGAGCGTTACTCGTTCATTTCCTCGACGTTGGTCCGGGAAATCGCGGCGTTGGGCGGAGATATCACCAAGTTTGTGCATCCGGCCGTGGCCGATGCACTGACGCTGCGCTTCAAGAAGTAAGACCGCTCAATCGGCGCCTGCTCGCACTGCGGGCGCCAATGCGGCACAATTGCGCGCATTAGTTTTCAGATGCCTTGGCTGACGGCCCTGGCAGGAGTTTCCATGTCCCTGATCATCACCGACGATTGCATCAATTGCGACGTCTGCGAACCCGAGTGCCCGAACGCGGCGATTTCCCAAGGTGAGGAGATCTATGTGATCGACCCCAACCTGTGCACCCAGTGCGTCGGCCACTATGACGAACCTCAGTGCCAGCAGGTGTGCCCGGTGGATTGCATTCCGCTGGATGAAGCCCATCCGGAGACGCAAGAGCAGTTGATGGAGAAGTACCGGCAGATTACCGGTAAGCATTGAGCTTATTCAGCGCCTGTCAGGGCCTTATCGGGGGTAAGCCCTCTTCCACACTTGGAATGTATGCCCAAACTGTGGGAGAGGGCTTGCCCCCGATAGCGATATCAGCCATCACCCGCAATCAGCTCTGGCACCTTGGGCAAAACACACTCGCCCGCTGCCCCAGCACCACATTGCGCAGCTCAGTCCCGCACACCTTGCACGCCTCGCCGCCCCGGCCGTAGACGAACAGTTCCTGCTGAAAATAACCCGGCTGCCCATCGCCGCCGATAAAGTCCCGCAATGTAGTGCCGCCGCGCTCGATGGCCGCTGCCAGCACCCGCTTGATCTCGATCGCTAGCTTCAAATAACGCCCGCGTGAAATGCCGCCGGCCGCTCGACGCGGATCGATCCCCGCCGCAAATAACGCTTCCGTCGCATAGATGTTGCCCACACCGACCACCACCGCGTTGTCCATGATGAACGGTTTGACCGCCATGGACTTGCCGCGGGACTGTTGAAACAGGCGCTCGCCGTCGAACAGGTCGGTCAACGGTTCCGGCCCCAGGCGCAGCAGCAGTTCGTGGTTGTGCGGGTCCTGGCTCCAGAGCATCGCGCCGAAACGCCGGGGGTCGGTGTAGCGCAGGGCCAGGCCGGATTCGAGTTCGATATCCACATGCTCATGCTTGGCCGCCGGCATGCCGGTTTCCACCAGGCGCAGGTTACCGGACATGCCCAGGTGGCTGATCAGAGTGCCCACTTCGGCATTGATCAACAGGTACTTGGCGCGCCGTTCCACCAGCACGATGCGCTGCCCGGAGAGACGCACATCCAGGTCTTCCGGGATCGGCCAGCGCAGGCGCCGTTCGCGCACCACCACACGGCTGACGCGCTGGCCTTCCAGGTGCGGGGCAATCCCGCGACGGGTGGTTTCGACTTCAGGTAACTCGGGCATGTACGCCTCTTGGGTAAAAAATCAGTTCGCGCCCAATTCGCGGATCGACAACTTCATGCTCTCGAAGTCGTAGTCCGACAGCCCCACATAATCGAGCACCAGAGGGCCAACGGCATTCCACTCATGGTCCACCGACTGGTTCCCCAGCACCCGGTAAGACTCGCAGATGTGCTCGGCCATCTTCAGGATCGCCAGCAGGTTCTTCAGCGGTGCATTGCGTGACGATTCGTCGCTGAAAATCGCCAGGGCGTTGTGGTGGTTGGCGATCGCGTCGGTCACATGTTCCGGCAAGCGCCAGGACTTGGCGGTGTAGTAGCCCACCACCGCGTGGTTGGTATTGAACGCGTTGTTCTCGGTATCGACCACGCGGCAGTCCGGCCCGGCATTGGCGTAGGCCTCTTCGAGCACGCTCATGTAGTTGGGAAAGCGCTTGAGCATCAGCGGTACGCCACAATCGTGGAACAGCCCAAGGGCATAGGCCTCGTCCACGGCCTGGGAGCCGGTGCGCTTGGCCACGGTCAGGCTGGTCATGGCCACGTCCTGAGCGGTGTCCCAAAAGCGGTTGAGGGTGACGATGGTTTCATCGCTCATTTCACCCCGGATCGACAAGGCATTGATCAGGTTGATCACCGAACGGCTGCCCAGCAGGTTCACCGCGCGCTGGATCGACGCGATCTTGTTGCTCAGGCCGTAATGCGCCGAGTTGACGATTTTAAGCAGCGCGCCGGACAGGCCCGGGTCCTGGGAGATCAACCGCGCGATCACCTCCAGGTCCGGGTCGGGCATGTACTGCTCCATCTGCAGATCCACCATGATCTGCGGTTGCGGCGGTACGCTGATGCCTTGCAGGGCCTGTTGAATCTGTTCGGCGGTAAGCTCTTGGGACATAAGTACACACTCCGGGCTAGGTGGGGATTCTAACCTTGAAGCAAAGCTGACTGACACCTCAAAAAACCTGAATTGAAACCCGATCAAATGTGGGAGCTGACTTGCCTGCGACAGCATCGCCGCCGTACGTCAGATACAGCGCGCCGTCCGCATCGCAGGCAAGCCAGCGCCCACATAAACCGGTGCGCAAAGGGTATACTCCCGCTCTTTTTTCCGGAGCGACGTCATGTCCCTGCCAAGCCTGCGTCTCAAAGCCAACGCCGATCGTCGTTTGCGCAACGGCCACCTGTGGGTCTACAGCAACGAAATCGATGTGGCCGCCACCCCACTCCACGGGTTCCAGGCAGGCGACCAGGCCATCCTGGAAGCGGCCGGCGGCAAGACCCTCGGCATTGTGGCCATGAGCCCGAACAACCTGATCTGCGCCCGTCTGCTGTCGCGCGACATCAAGTTGCCGCTGGACAAGTCGCTGCTGGTGCATCGCCTGAACGTCGCCCTGTCCCTGCGTGATCGCCTGTTCGACAAACCGTTCTACCGCCTGGTCTACGGCGATTCCGACCTGCTGCCGGGCCTGGTGGTCGACCGTTTCGGCGACATCCTGGTGGTACAGATCGCCTCGGCGACCATGGAAGCCCATAAGGACGACGTGATCGCAGCGCTGACTCAAGTGCTCAAGCCCAGCGGTATCCTGTTCAAGAACGATTCCGCCGCACGCGACGCCGAAGGCCTCAACCGCTATGTCGAAACCGTGTTCGGCCTGGTGCCGGAGTGGGTGGCGCTGGAAGAAAACGGGGTGAAATTCGAAGCCCCGGTGATCCAGGGCCAGAAAACCGGCTGGTTCTACGACCACCGCATGAACCGCGCCCGCCTGGCCCCGTATGCCAAAGGCAAACGCGTACTTGACCTGTACAGCTACATCGGCGGCTGGGGCGTGCAAGCCGCGGCGTTCGGCGCCAATGAAGTGTTCTGCGTCGACGCCTCCGCCTTCGCCCTCGACGGTGTGGAGCGCAACGCGGCGCTCAACGGCGTCGCCGAGAAAATGACCTGCATCGAAGGCGACGTCTTTGAAGCGCTCAAGGAGCTGAAAGCCAGCGAAGAGCGCTTCGACGTGATCGTCGCCGACCCACCGGCCTTCATCAAACGCAAGAAAGACATGAAGAACGGCGAAGGCGCCTACCGCCGCCTGAACGAGCAAGCCATGCGCCTGCTCAGCAAGGACGGCATCCTGGTCAGTGCGTCGTGCTCCATGCACTTGCCGGAGGACGACCTGCAAAACATCCTGCTGACCAGCGCGCGCCATCTGGACCGCAATATCCAGATGCTGGAACGCGGCGGCCAGGGTCCGGATCATCCGGTGCATCCGGCGATCGTGGAGACGCGGTATATCAAGAGCATTACGTGCCGGTTGTTGCCCAATAGCTGAAACGGTGGGAGGGGCCAGCCCCCTCCCACCTTTGCGCGGTGCAATGAAGATTTTTCCTACCGCAGCAAGCTACGTTAATTCAGGAAATTTCTTCCAACACTTTGGATTGCATTGCATTTTTCGCAGACTAGTATCGGTTTCTGGTTTTACGCCGGAAAACAATAACAATGTCTGGGCCCATCCTCTCCCGCTTCATCCTCATCACCAGCATTTCCCTGATCAGCTTCTTCCCGATCAATATCCTGCTGCCCTCCTTCCCGGCGCTGGCAACCCGGTTCGACACCCCCAGTGCAGACATCGCGCTGTCGATCAGTCTGTTTACGCTGGTGTTTTCGATCTCGCAGATGGTCGCCGGGCCGCTCTCGGATAAATGGGGACGCAAGGAAGTCCTGCTCGGCTGTATCGTGCTGTCGATCCTGGGAGCGATGGGCTGCGCACTGGCGAACGACTATCCGACCTTCCTGCTGTTTCGAAGCGTACAGGCTGTGGGCTGCGGTTTCTTCGTACTGGGCCACGCGCTGGTGGAGGACCTGTTCGAAGAACAGCACCGTGCCAGAGTGCGCCTCTATTACATGACCCTGAGCGGCTCGTTTGTCGCACTGTCGCCGCTGATCGGCTCCTGGCTGCAAACCACCTTCGACTGGCAAGGCAGTTTCTACGGCTTTGCACTGATGGCATTGGGCATGTTGATCCATGCGTTCTGCATCCTGCCCTCCAAGTCCACCGGCCCGCATCGCGCGCCGGTGCCCATCCTCGGCACACTCAAAGCTGTTGCGCGCAATCGTGACTTCCTGCGCTACTGGTGGATCGCCGCCCTGGTGTTTGCCTGTTATTTCGCCTTGATCAGCGTGACGCCGATGATTTTCATGGATGCGCTGAAGTTGTCCGAATACCAATATGCGCTGGTGCTGATGGTGTACGGCTTGGCCTATCTGCTCGGCGGCGTGGCGGCTTCGTACCTGCAAAAGCGCATTTCGCTGTCGCGACAAATCAACATCGGCCTAGGGCTACTGCTTGTTGCTGGCGCGCTGTTAACGCTGATCATCAGCCTGAAAGCCATCACCACCGTGACCTTGCTGATTCCAATGCTGATCAGCGCCCTCGCCGTCACCCTGGTTCGACCCGCCGCCATTTCTGCAGCGATGCTGTTATTTTCCAGCCGCGCGGGCACGGCGGCCTCGGCAGGAAACAGCATCATGTTCCTCACCGCCGCCGTCAGCAGCGCGGCACTGGCCCAGGCGGGCGGTCATCTGCTGCTGACCATCGCCCTCAGTTTTATCGGGTTGAGCCTGTGGGGGCTGGTGACCAATCACCGAACAGGCCGCGACTAACGCTCCCGAATTACCGGGGTGAGCAACATGTCACTGGACTCCAATTGCAGGTAACGCGGCTTGGCCAACGATACCTTGCCTGCGCGGATGTCACGGATCAGCGCTTCAGTGTCGACGGCTCCGTCCGGCAGTTGCGTCCACAGCAGCGGGCCGCGATCTCCCCATTGGCCCTTCCGGCCCTGTACAAAAATGCGCGGGAGCATGAAGTCGTGGCTGTAGCCGGTGTGTGGGATGGCCAGCACTTCGGGCCGGCCATCCTCGTCAAGGTCGACCGCCCACAGCACGCAGCCGGGTTCGCAAGGCGAGTCCGCATCCAGGCTGAGGTTCGCGAACTGTTCGCTGCCTTTGGGCTGCGGGCCGATCCATTCCAACTCGGGCTTGGGCCGCTGGGCGCGTTCCTTTTCGTACTGTTCGCTGAAACTCAGCGACGTGTCCTCCATGCGCTCGCGCAGGGCGCGGCGTGCTTGCGGGTCAAGAATGCGCTCCTGATCCAGGTCGGCCTGCAATTTCGCATACGCCTCCTGGCCGGACTTTTCCAGGCCGAAGCGCAGGTTGTTCGCATCGAACGCTTCTGCCTTGATACGCCCGTCGAGCAGACGCCGGACCTGATCGTCGACGCTCAAGCGCACCGGGTCCAGGAGCGGCGTATTGATCAACACCACCAGCCCACAAAACAGCAACGCCAGGGCCGGGTTGGTCACCCGCAAGTTGCCCAGCCAGACCGGCGAGCGCAAGGCCACCGCCCACACCGCCGCCAGGCCGTACAGGCTGCACAATACGGCCAGTGCCAGTGCGATGAAACGCAGGGGCGACAAGGCATATTGCTCGACCCGCAGCCAGCTTGAATAAAACGCCAGCGCGGCAAGAATCGGCAGGCACAGCAGGCTCAACTCGATAAAATGCGTCAACCATTTGGGATACGGTCGAGGCTGGACGCCATCCTGGAACACGCCGTTGAGCAGGAACAACTGCGCCCCGGCCAACACCAGCAGAATCGGGGTGGAATAACCCGTGGCCCAAATCCGCGCCAGCCCGGTGAACGGCAAGGTCAGGGTAAACAACACGCTGATCAGCGCAATCAATGGCAGCAACAGACCGCAGGCGCTCAACAGCATGCTGCGCATCTGGCCGATGACCTTCTCGCTACGCGCCGCCAGATACATCCCCAGCGCAAACACCAGCGGCAGGCTGAAGCACAGGAACAGCTTGCTCCAGAAGTGACGCTCAAAAAACTCGATGCCCAGCATCAGGAACAGTTGGCCCCAGAGTTTGAGCAACAGCATGATCACCGCCACCAGGATCAACGCGTACAGCACGATAAACACGCTGCTCCAGGCTTGCAGGAACAGGTCCTCATAGCGCCAGCGCTGCCCTTTGGTGACGGGCCAGGCGAACAGGAAGGTGGCACAGACATAACACAGCACCAGCAAGCTGATGATCCAGGTATTGATCGCCCAGCGGTGATTGTCATCCGGGTCAAGGCCCTGGCAGACCCAAAATGTCATGCCGCCCATCAGCAGGGTGAACGCCAGGGTAGGCAGCAATGAGCGCCAATGTCGGGCTTTTTCGCCCAGCAGCTGCAACGTAGTGCCGCCGACCAACACCACGGTGCCGGTGACGAAGAACAGCGTCTCGCTCAAGCGATGCAACTGGCCGGCGTAATAGCAGACGATGCCCTGGATCAGGCCGATCAGCAGGTAGAAGCCTAGAAGACGATGAATAACGGGCATTCCAATTCCTTTGGAGCGAGGTAAGAGCAAAGGGCCGCCAGTCTAAACAAAGCCGGTGGCGCTGAGTATTGCCCCATTCCCTCCAGCCGCCAGCGGTGTAGAATCGGCCCTATTCATCGCCAGTCATCCCCCGGCGGGTTTATGAGCTCAAGGCCACGGCGCGCGGCGATCCCGCAGCGTTTGAGGCAACCTCCGGACACACGGCTATTTCTGAGTGTTCCAGACGTCCATAGAAGCTCACTCCCCTTTAGTACCTGATTAGCCGCCCGGAGTGCTCCATGCCAGATTACCGCTCGAAAACATCCACCCACGGCCGCAACATGGCCGGCGCCCGCGCACTGTGGCGCGCCACGGGGATGAAAGATGACGACTTCAAGAAGCCGATCATCGCGATTGCCAACTCCTTTACTCAGTTCGTACCCGGCCACGTCCACCTCAAGGACCTGGGCCAGCTGGTCGCCCGCGAAATCGAACGCGCCGGCGGCGTGGCAAAAGAATTCAACACCATTGCCGTGGACGACGGCATAGCCATGGGCCATGACGGCATGCTGTACTCGCTGCCGAGCCGCGAGATCATCGCCGACTCCGTGGAGTACATGGTCAACGCCCACTGCGCCGACGCCATTGTGTGCATCTCCAACTGCGACAAGATCACCCCCGGCATGTTGATGGCCGCGCTGCGCCTGAACATCCCGGTGATCTTCGTCTCCGGCGGTCCGATGGAAGCCGGCAAGACCAAACTCGCCTCCCATGGCCTGGACCTGGTCGACGCCATGGTCATCGCCGCCGATTCCAGCGCTTCTGACGAGAAGGTGGCGGAATACGAGCGCAGCGCCTGCCCGACCTGCGGTTCGTGCTCCGGCATGTTCACCGCCAACTCGATGAACTGCCTCACCGAGGCCCTCGGCCTGGCACTGCCGGGCAACGGTTCCACCCTGGCCACTCACAGCGACCGCGAGCAGCTGTTCCTGCAGGCCGGCCGCACCATCGTCGAGCTGTGCAAGCGCTACTACGGCGACAACGATGAGTCGGTGTTGCCGCGCAACATCGCCAACTTCAAGGCGTTCGAAAACGCCATGACCCTGGACATCGCCATGGGCGGTTCCACCAATACCATCCTGCACTTGCTGGCCGCGGCCCAGGAAGCCGAGATCGACTTCGACCTGCGCGACATCGACCGGCTGTCCCGCCATGTGCCGCAACTGTGCAAGGTCGCGCCGAACATCCAGAAGTACCACATGGAAGACGTGCACCGCGCCGGCGGGATCTTCTCGATCCTCGGCTCCCTGGCCCGTGGCGGCCTGCTGCACACCGACCTGCCGACCGTGCACAGCAAGACCATGGCCGACGGCATCGCCAAATGGGACATCACCCAGACCGACGACGAAGCCGTGCACACCTTCTTCAAGGCCGGCCCGGCGGGCATCCCGACCCAGACCGCTTTCAGCCAGTCGACCCGTTGGGACACCCTCGACGACGACCGTGAAAACGGCTGTATCCGCAGTGTCGAGCACGCCTACTCCAAAGAAGGCGGCCTGGCCGTGCTGTACGGCAACATCGCCCTCGACGGCTGCGTGGTCAAAACCGCCGGCGTGGATGAGTCCATCCATGTGTTCGAAGGCAACGCGAAAATCTTCGAAAGCCAGGACAGCGCCGTACGCGGCATCCTCGCCGACGAAGTGAAGGCCGGCGACATCGTGATCATCCGCTACGAAGGCCCCAAAGGCGGCCCGGGCATGCAGGAAATGCTCTACCCGACGTCGTACCTGAAATCCAAAGGCCTGGGCAAAGCCTGCGCCCTGCTGACCGATGGACGTTTCTCCGGCGGCACCTCGGGCCTGTCCATCGGCCACGCTTCGCCGGAAGCCGCAGCGGGCGGTGCGATTGGCCTGGTGCAGGATGGCGACAAAGTGCTGATCGACATTCCGAACCGCTCGATCAACCTGTTGATCAGCGACGAAGAACTGGCGGCACGCCGGGTCGAGCAGGATAAAAAAGGCTGGAAGCCGGTGGAGAAGCGTCCGCGCAAGGTCACTACCGCGCTGAAGGCTTACGCCCTGCTCGCTACCAGTGCCGACAAAGGCGCTGTGCGTAACAAGGCGATGCTCGACGGCCTGTAAGACTCGCCCCCATAAAAATGCCCCGCCAAGTGCGGGGCATTTTTTTGCCGGGTCAAATCTCAAAGCCAGCGTGCCAGTTAGCACATTTGCAACTGAACTATTGCAATCGGGGGGCAAGCCCCCTCCCCCATTTTTGATCAGTTACTGGATTTCATCCGGCTTGACGATCACCCAGTTCTTGTCCGCCGTCACCGGCAGCCCTTCCTTGGCCTGCGCCGCCGCATGCTTGGCCATCATGCCGTTGAGTTGGGCCATGTACTTGTCTTTGCGGTTGACCCACAAGTGAATGCCGCCCTTGGCCACGTCCACATCGTGGAACAGCATGTAGCCATCGCTTGTCGGCGTGTCGCCGCCGACGATCAGCGGTTTTTTCCATTCGTCGATGTAGGTGAGGATCGCTGCGTGCTTGCCGGCCATCCAGGTCGCCGGGGTCCACAGGTACGGGGTGAGTTCCAGGCCGAGGTTGGCCTTCTCGTCGTATTTGCCGGCGGCGATCTGTTTACGTGCGGTGGTCAGTTCGCCGGTCTTGCGGTCCTTGAGCAGGGTGGTCACGCCGATCACGCTCTCGGGTTTGACGTTGTAGCCGTACTTCGGGTCGGCGGCGACCATGCGCACCAGTTCTTCCGAGGCGGCGGTCATCACATACACCTCGATGCCGTTTTCCATCAGCTTGTTGTACAGCTCGGCCTGGCCGGTGAAGACTTTCGGCGGCTGCACCTCGGACGTCTTCACCACATCGCCTTCGTAATAACTGACCGGCACGGGCTTGCCGGAGGCCATCAGCTCGTCGACCTGGACTTTGAGTTCCTTGAGGGTGAAGCCGGAAAACACTTGGGCGACCCACGGGTAACAGACCATGTCGTCCACTTCGCACAGGCGATAGTAGTAACTGAACAGACTTTCCTTGTGGTCGGCAGTGTCCTTGAACGGCATTAGCTTGAGCGATGGATCAAGGCTTTCGCGGGTGATGAGCCCCTTGTTTTCCATGTAGGGCAACAGCGACTCTTCGAGGTCGTAGCGGTAGCTGGTGTTGTCCATGTCGAACACCGCGAAGTTGCCCTTGTTGGCGTTGGCGGCGATCATCTCGTTCAACTGCTTGGCGGCGGGTGCCGGCCAGTGTTTCAACTCGGTGTCGGCGAACGCCTGGCCGGCGAGCCCCAGGCAAAGTACGGCGGATACCAGTAGTGTCGGCGCGAGCTTCATAGGCGTTGTCTCCCTGAGTGAAAGACATCGACGCTAACAAATCCCTATGACAGTTCCCACTTCACCCGCGACCGTGCGCGTCCCGTTACCGCCAACGCCATACGCCTTTGCGTCAAACGCTTATTCCAAAAACGACAGTTACCATTCCATATTGGTATTAAATCATTATATTTCAAGCTGTTAGGCTCCCCGGTTCGCAATCGCAGGCTCACGCGATTGGCGCCTTCTCAATGGAGCTCAAATGAATCTGCCGCTGATTCTCAACTTACTGGTGTTCGTGGCCCTGCTGCTGGGCCTGGCACAAACCCGTCGTACCCAATGGAGCCTGGCCAAAAAGGTTCTGTTCGCGCTGGTGCTGGGCGTGGTGTTTGGCGTGGTATTGCATGCCATCTACGGCGCCGGCAACCCGGTGCTCAAGGCCTCCATCGGCTGGTTCGACCTGGTCGGCAACGGCTATGTGCAGTTGTTGCAAATGATCGTGATCCCGCTGGTATTCGCCTCGATCCTCAGTGCCGTGGCGCGCCTGCATAACGCGGCGTCCCTGGGCAAGATCAGCTTCCTGACCATCGGCACGCTGCTGTTCACCACTGCGATTGCGGCGTTGATCGGTATCGCCCTCACCAACCTGTTCGGCCTTACCGCCGAAGGCCTGGTGGCCGGCACCCAGGAAATGGCGCGCCTGCAAGTGATCCAGAGCGATTACGCGGGCAAAGTCGCCGACCTGAATATCCCGCAACTGCTGCTCTCGTTCGTGCCGGCCAACCCGTTTGCCGACCTGGCCCGGGCCAAGCCGACGTCGATCATCAGCGTGGTGATTTTCGCCGCATTCCTGGGGGTTGCCGCGCTGCAGCTGCTCAAGGATGACGTGGAAAAAGGCCAGAAGGTCCTCAACGCCATCGACACCCTGCAAGCCTGGGTGATGCGCCTGGTGCGCCTGGTGATGAAGCTGACCCCGTACGGCGTACTGGCGCTGATGACCAAGGTGGTGGCCAGTTCCAACCTGCAGGACATCATCAAGCTCGGCAGCTTTGTGCTGGTGTCGTACCTGGCTTTGGGCCTGATGTTCGTGGTGCACGGCCTGCTGCTGTCGTTGGCCGGGGTCAACCCACTGCGGTTTTTCCGCAAGGTGTGGCCGGTGTTGACCTTCGCCTTTACCAGTCGCTCCAGCGCGGCCGCGATTCCCCTGAGCATCGAAGCGCAGACCCGTCGCCTGGGTATCCCGCAATCCATCGCCGGCTTCGCCGCTTCGTTCGGCGCGACCATCGGCCAGAACGGTTGCGCCGGTCTCTACCCTGCCATGTTGGCGGTGATGGTGGCGCCGACCGTGGGCATCAACCCGCTGGACCCGCTGTGGATCGCGACCCTGGTAGCGATTGTGACCTTGAGTTCGGCAGGCGTTGCCGGGGTGGGCGGCGGTGCGACCTTTGCCGCGTTGATCGTGCTGCCGGCCATGGGCTTGCCGGTGTCACTGGTGGCGCTGCTGATTTCCGTGGAGCCGCTGATCGACATGGGCCGTACGGCGCTGAACGTGAATGGTTCGATGACGGCCGGCGCGATTACCAGCCAGATCATGGGGCAGACGGACAAGGCGCTGCTGGAGGCGGATGAGCATGCGGAGTTAGCGCAGGCCTGATAGACCGCCATCGGGGCAAGCCCCCTCCCACATTTGGCGTGCATATCAATGTGGGAGGGGGCTTGCCCCCGATGCTTTTAGGCTTTTTCCCAAACTTCAAAGTTGTAGGCTGGCTTGTCGCCCTCAGCCGCATTCTCAGCATTCGACACCAGCGTCCACTGGCTGCGATCAAACTCCGGAAACCACGCATCCCCTTCCGGACTCAACGCCACCCGCGTCAAATACAACCGATCCGCCAGCTCCAGGCCCTGCGCATACAACTGCGCGCCGCCGATCAGCATCAGCTCGTCCACGCCCTGCTCCAATGCCCATGCCTCGGCGCGCTTGACGGCGGCCTCCAGTGACGGAAAAACTTCCGCACCTTCCAGCGCCAGGTCGGTCTGACGGCTGACCACAATGTTCAAGCGCCCCGGCAGCGGTCGGCCCAGGGAGTCCCAGGTCTTGCGCCCCATAATGATCGGCTTGCCGAGGGTGGTGGCCTTGAAATATTTGAAATCCCCGGGCAAATGCCAGGGCATGCGGTTGTCGACGCCGATCACGCGGTTTTCACCGAGGGCTGCGATCAGGCTTAGAGGGAGAGTTTTTTTCATGGCGACGAGAATACCAGAGCCGCGAGTCAGCGGTTATGCTCCAGACTCACTTGCTCAACAGGACAGCGCGTGACTGCACTGAACTCGCTACACACACTCTGGCTGACGGAAACCGTGCGGCTGCGTGAAGAACACGCCGGCAACCTCGAAGACCAGGAAGCCAACCGCCTGGCCCGCACGGCCGGAGGCGACCTGCCGACGCGCATTCAACGACGCGCCTTGCACCTGGCCGAGCGCGATGGCTTGGTGGCGGCCCTGACCCGCTGGTTGCAAGGCGCGCGCCTGGCGCTGGTGCTGCTGGCGATACTCGCGGTGGTCAGCGGTGCCGCCCTGGCGTTTGCCGCGCTGGGTAACGGATTGGCGCCAGTGAACGTGTTCTGGGCGCTGGGCAGCCTGCTCGGCTTGAACCTGATTCTGCTGATCAGCTGGGCATTGGGCCTGCTATTGGCCGGCGAACATAGCGCCAGCCTCGGGCGCCTGTGGCTGTGGCTCAGCGAAAAATTCGCGCGTGATGCCAAGGCCGCGCAATTGGCCCCGGCCCTGTTACTGCTGTTGCAACGGCAGAAGCTCAATCGCTGGGCCGTAGGCGTCCTGGTCAATAGCCTCTGGCTGCTGGCATCGCTCAGTGCGCTGGTGATTCTTCTGACATTGCTTGCCACACGCCGCTACGGCTTTGTGTGGGAAACCACTATCCTCGGCGCCGATACCTTCGTCGCTGTGACACAAGCGCTGGGTACCTTGCCTGCCCTGCTCGGCTTCAACGTGCCAAGCGCCGAGATGATCCGCGCCAGCGGGGATGCAGCCGTGAATATCGAGCGTGCGCGCCAGGCCTGGGCAGCGTGGCTGGTCGGCGTGTTGCTGGTTTACGGCCTGCTGCCTCGCCTGATCCTCGCCCTGCTCTGCCTGTGGCGCTGGAAACGCGGACGCGCCGCCCTGCGCCTAGACCTCAACCTGCCCGGCTACAGCCAACTGCGCGAGCGCCTGATGCCAAGCAGCGAGCGTCTTGGGGTTAATGACGCCGCGCCCGATCACTTGCATGCCGTCATCGGCGGCGTGAGTGAACAGGACAGCAATGGCGCCCTGCTGGTGGCCATCGAACTGGACGGTCAGCACCCCTGGCCGCCCAAACTGCCGGCCAACGTAAGTAACGCCGGTATTCTCGACAGCCGCGAATCGCGCCACAAACTGCTGGAACAACTCACGCGCTTCCCACCTGCGCGCCTGGCCATTGCCTGCGACCCACGGCGCTCGCCGGATCGCGGCAGCCTGGCGCTGATCGCCGAGCTGGCTCGCAGCGCCAGCGCCGCCCGCGTCTGGCTGTTGCAGGCGCCACCCGGCCAGGCGCTGGACGCCGAACGCCTGGGCGATTGGCACAACGCGCTGCAACAGCTCGAGCTTCCCTTCGCCGACTGCGCACCGTTGAACTGGCTGGAGACCGGTCATGACTAAGCCGCTGAAACTCGCCGTGGTCGGCCACACCAACGTCGGCAAGACCTCGCTGTTGCGTACCCTGACCCGCGATGTGGGCTTCGGCGAAGTCTCCCATCGCCCCAGCACCACGCGGCATGTCGAAGGCGCGCGCCTGTCGGTGGACGGTGAAGCCTTGCTGGAGTTGTACGACACGCCCGGTCTGGAAGACGCCATCGCCCTGCTCGATTACCTGGAGCGCCTGGACCGCCCTGGCGAACGGCTTGACGGCCCGGCGCGCCTGGCGCGCTTCCTGGAGGGCAGTGAAGCGCGCCAGCGGTTCGAACAGGAGGCCAAGGTGCTGCGCCAACTGCAGGCCTCGGACGCCGGCTTGTACGTGATCGATGCCCGCGAACCGGTGCTCGCCAAATACCGCGACGAACTGCAGGTGCTGGCCAGTTGCGGCAAGCCGTTGTTGCCGATACTCAACTTCGTCAGCAGCAGCGACCACCGCGAGCCGGACTGGCGTGAAGCCCTGGCACGCCTCGGCCTGCATGCGCTGGTGCGTTTTGACAGCGTCGCGCCGCCCGAAGACGGCGAACGGCGCTTGTATGAAAGCCTCGCCCTGCTGCTGGAAAACGCCCGGCCGCAGTTAGAAAGGCTGGTTCTTGACCAGGAGGCTCAACGCCAGGCCCGCCAGCAAAGCGCCGCGCGGTTGATCGCCGAGCTGCTGATCGACTGCGCCGCGTGCCGACGCAGCGTGGTCACCGAGGACGAGCACAACGCAATCGGCGAACTGCGCAAGGCTGTGCGTCAACGCGAACAAAAGTGTGTGGACGCCTTGCTCAAACTCTTCGGGTTCCGCCCGCAGGATGCCGCCGCCAGTGATTTGCCGTTGCTGGACGGGCGCTGGGGCGACGACCTGTTCAACCCCGAAACCCTCAAGCAACTCGGCGTGCGCGTCGGCGGCGGGATCGCTGCCGGTGCGGCGGCCGGTGCGGGTGTGGATCTGCTGGTCGGCGGCCTGACCCTCGGCGCCGCCGCCCTGGCCGGTGCGATTGCCGGAGGCGCGCTGCAAACCGCACGCAGCTATGGCAACCGCTTGATGGGCAAGCTCAAGGGTCACCGCGAGCTGACCGTGGACGACAGCGTGCTGCGCCTGCTCGCCCTGCGCCAACGCCAGTTGCTCAAGGCCCTCAACCTGCGCGGCCATGCGGCGATGCACAGCATCAAAGTGGACACACCCCAGGACAAAACCTGGCGCGAGGGCAAACTGCCCGACGCCCTGCATAAGGCCCGCGCCCACCCGCAATGGTCGTCCCTCAACCCCCATGCAAGACTGAGCCAGGCCGAGCGCCAGGAACAGATCGACGCCCTCGCCGAGCGCCTCGATCAGGACTGAGCCGTCAGCAACCGCCGTGCCTTGGCCTTGAGCCATTCAAGGTCGAGCGGCGGCACATTGGGCTGCTTGGCCATCTCATCCCAATGCCGCAGACGCACACTCACCGCGCAGAGCGGGTCCTGTTCGAAGGCCCGGGCCTCGACCGCACTCATCATGCCGCCCTGGTAAGCCAGGGTGCGGCGGCTGGCCTCGCTCAGGCGTGCGTAATAATCCGGCTGGCTGAAGGTCAGGTAACGCTTGGCCTGGACGTGATACTCCACAAGCCTGGCCAGGCGTTCGCTGAAGCCGGCTCGGCGCAGGTAATCCGCCCCCAGCCGCTCATGGCTGACCACGCCGTAACCGCCCATGCTCTCGGCACGTTGATCACAAAGATGGCCGATATCATGAAAGAACGCCGCTAATACCACTTCGTCATCGAAGCCTTCGGCGAGGGCCTGCTGCGCGGCCTGGGACATATGCTCGAGCTGCGACACCGGTTCGCCGATGTAGTCCGCCGCGCCGTGCTGTTCGTACAGGCCGAACACATTGACAATCGTCTGCTCCGGGCTACTCACGCCTCACCCCACAGCGCCGCAACGTTGCGCTCGCCCAGCGCCGGCCCCACGCTCATGCCCACGCCGGTGTGCATCAACGCCGCGCTGACCCCTGGCGCTGCCCGTACGAAGGAAAACGGCCCCGGTCCGCGCGCGCCATAAACCCCCTGCCAGCGCTCGACTACCTGAATTGCACAACCCAGGGTCTGCTCGGCCAGTTCAATCATCCAGTTGTCCACCTGTTCGCCGTTGAAGGGTGACGCATCCCGGCCGTAATCATGGGAATCGCCGATGATCAGCTCACCATAAGGCGTGGGGCTGATCAGCAGATGAATGCCATGCTCGTGCAGGTGCGGCGCATCGCGCAGGATCTGCGCCTGCACCGCCGCCGCTTCCGGCAGATCGGCGAACGCGCCGTAATGCACGCAACTGAGGCCCGTGAGCAAAGCATGTTGCAGGTTCAGATTCAGCGCTGGTCGCGCCCGTAGCATTTGCAGGCGGCAGATACTCGGGTTGAGTTCGGCCAGCGCTTCGGCCAGCAGAGTTTGGTAGTCATGGCCGGAACAGACGATGATCTGTTCGCCGCGAAAGCTGCCCGCCGTGCTGTGCACGTGGCCCGGCTCAACGTCGCGCACCAGGGTAGAAAAGTGAAATTCCACCTTCAGTTCGCGGCGAAGATAGTCGATCAACGCCGGGAGAGCTTCCCGCGAATACAGTTGCTGGTCGTCGCGACCGTGCAGCGCGGCCCGGTGATGACGGAACTGGCCGCCGTACAGATCGCGCATTGCCGCGCCCTGCAGCAGCTCCACGTTGTACCCGTGTTCCTGCGCGCGCCCGGCGCAGAACGCTTCCAGCAGGTGTTCTTCCGCTTCGGTGCGGGCGAACAGGTAAGCGCCGTTGCGCTTGAGCGGCAGGCCCGCCACCTGGGCCCAATGCCCCCAGATGTCACGGCTTTGCCGCGCCAGGTCGAGCATCGGCCCAGGCGGCTGGCCGGTAACCAGGGCCTGGCCGAAGTTACGTACCGAGGCGCCCAGAGGCGTGGCGCTGCGTTCGAACACCTTGACCTTGAGCCCACGCTTGGCGGCGGCGTAGGCGTGGGACAGGCCGAGGATGCCGGCGCCGACAATTAACAGATCACTGCTCATGCGTTCCTCTCGTTCCCACACTGTGTGGGAATGCATCCAGTGACGCTCTGCGTCACTCATTTAACAGCGGACGCGGAGCGTCCAGGGCGCATTCCCACGCGGAGCGTGGGAACGATCATTACTGACCGGCGACCTTCTCCGACTTACCGTCATAGCGCTTGCGCCATTCGGTCAGGATGCTGTCGCGGTTTTTCGAGGCCCAGGCGAAGTCGTTCTTGATCAAGCGTTGCTCGTAGTCGGCCGGCAACTCGGTCTGCGGCTTGGCGATACCTGGCTGGGCGAGTACCGCAAAGTTGTCCTTGTACAGCTCCATCGCAGCGGGGCTGGCGGAGAAGTCGGCGAGTTTTTTCGCCGCATCGGCGTGGGCGGTGCCTTTCATCACGGCGGTGGCTTCGATGTCCCAGCCCAGGCCTTCTTTGGGCAGGATGATGTCCAGCGGCGCCCCTTGGCGTTTGAGCTGGACCGCCGGGTACTCAAACGAAATACCGATCGGGAATTCACCGGAAGCCGCCAACTTGCAAGGCTTGGAGCCGGAGTGGACGTACTGGCCGATGTTCTGGTGCAGGTCATCCATGTACTGCCAGCCCTGCTTCTCGCCGAAGGTTTGCAACCAGGCACTCACGTCAAGGAAACCGGTGCCGGACGACGCCGGGTTGGGCATCACGATCTTGCCCTTGTATTCAGGTTTGGTCAGGTCCTGCCAGCTCACCGGTTTGGTCAGGCCCTGCTTCTCGGCTTCGACGGTATTGAAACAGATCGTCGCGGCCCAGACGTCCATGCCGACCCACGCGGGCGGATTGGCAGGGTCGCGGTAATTCTTGCCGATCTTGTCCAAATCCTTCGGCGCATAGTTGTCCAGCATGCCCTGCTGCTCGAGGATCGCCAGGCTCGAGGCGGCCAGGCCCCACACCACGTCAGCCTGCGGGCGATCTTTTTCGGCCAGCAGCTTGGCGGTGATGATCCCGGTGGAGTCGCGTACCCATTTGATCTCGATATCGGGGTTGGCCTGCTCGAAGGCTTTTTTATAGGTCTTCAACTGCTCGGCTTCGAGGGCCGTGTACACGGTGAGGTCGGTCTTGGCGAAGGCATTCAGGCTGAATGCGGTGAGTACGGCAGCGACCAGCGCCAGGGGCTTGAACATAAGGAACCTCCTTCAGGGTTGTTTATTGGCCGGGCGCGGTCTGGCGCCAGGCTTGGGAGCGACGCAAGGCGCCGCGTGACGCCCACGCCAGCAGCAGCGAGACGCCGCCCGAGGTGAACAGGATCAAAGTGGACATGGCCGCCGCGCCGCCTACATTGCCGGCGTCGTCCATGTTCAACACGGCAACGGCGGCGAGAATGGTGTCGGGGCTGTAGAGGAAGATCGCGGCGGACACGGTGGTCATCGCCGACACGAATAAATAGCGCAGGATGTCCAGCAGCGCCGGCAGGCAGATCGGTACCGTGACTTTCAAGTAATGGCGATACAGCGGCGCCTTGAGCGACAGCGCGGCGGCTTCAAACTCAGCGTCCAACTGGCGCAGCGCGGTAGTAGCGGTCATCTGTGCGGTGGTCAAATAGTGAGCAATGGTGCACACCACCAACAGGGTCATGGTCCCGTAGAACACATGCAGCGGGTTGCCGTTGAGGTTGAAAAAGAACACGTAGCCCAAACCCAGCACCAACCCCGGCACCGCCATCGGAATGAAACTGAGCATGCGCAACGTCAGATTGAGGTGCTTCTGGCCCTTGGTCTTTTCCATCAGGTAGGCACCGGTGAAAATCAGCACGCTGCCGATCAATGCCGTACACAGCGCCAGGGTCAGGCTGTTGCGATACGCCAGCCAACCACCGCCGGCGGTGTCCTCGAACTGGTAATGAGCGAGGGACAGCGACAGGTTGTACGGCCAGAACTTCACCAGCGAGGAATACACCGCCATGCCAAATACCAGCAGCAACAGCGCGCAGATCAGCAGCACGATGACCAGGTAGCAGGCGTCTCTCAAGCGCGACGGCGCCGGACGAAAGACTTGGGCGCGACCGCTCATGGCATCGCCGTGACGACGGCGCAGCCAGGCGTCCACAGCGAAGCTGAACAGCGCCGGCAGGAGCAGGACCATGCCGATCAACGCACCGCGACCGAACTGCTGCTGGCCGACCACCGCCTTGTACGCCTCCAGCGCCAGTACCTGATAATCGCCGCCAACCACCACAGGCACGCCGAAATCGGTGATGGTCAGGGTGAACACCAGGCAGAACGCGGCGAACACGGCCTGGCGCGTGGCCGGCCAGGTAATGCTGCGAAACGCCCGGGCCGGGCTGGCACCCATACTCGATGCGGCATCGAACAGGCGCGCATCCGCCAGCGAGAGCGCCGACAGCAAAATCATCAGCGCGTGTGGGAAGGTGTAGATCACTTCGCCGAGCACGATGCCCCAGAAGCCGTAGATATTATCCGCGAGCATCCCGCGCAGCAGACCCTGGTTGCCGAACAGGTATACCAGCGCGATGCCCGGCAACATCGAGGGCGCCATCAATGGCAGCAATGACAGGCCGCGCCAGATCGCTTTGCCGGGAATCAATGTACGTTGCAGCGCGTAGGCAAACAGGTAGGCCAGCGGTACGACGATGGCCGCCACGCTGAGGGAGACTTTCAGGCTATTGCCCAACAACCAGTGGAAGTTGGCGCTGGTCACCAGTTCACGTGCAGCGACAAAACCGCCGCCCTGCCCGGCCTCGTTGCTGAAACCACGCCAGAAGATCGCCAGCAATGGCAACAACACCGCGACACTCAGCAGGCTCAGCCACAGCCATTTGCCGCCGACCACAAAAATGCGGTCGCCCCACTCGGCACGGGAAACCTGACGCGTTGCAGGCACACTCATTACTACGGCCATCTCAGGCAAACACCTGCAGGCTGCGCGGCGGCAAGGCTACCCAGATGTCCTGGGCACCCAGGCGCGGCATGGCTTCGGGGGCGAGTTCGGCCAGCAGCGGATGACCGGGCAAGTGCTCCAGCTCAAAACTCATGCGGCATCGGTTGCCCAGAAAGGTGATTTCGCGGACCTTGGCCGGGAACAGGTTCTCCTCGTGCACAGGAGGGTTGACGCTGATCGCTTCCGGGCGACAGAACAGGCGACCGGACTTGGCTCTACCGGCATCATCGGCCAGGCGCATAGTCAGCCCGCCGACCTGGGCATGGCTGATGCTGTTACGACTGAACGGCAGCCAGTTGCCCTGGCCGACAAACTCCGCCACGAACGGCGTGGCCGGACGGTCATAGATTTCCTGGGGCGTGGCGTATTGCTCGACCTTACCGTTGTGCATCACGGCGATGCGATCGGCCATCAACATGGCTTCGTCCTGGTTGTGGGTCACCATCAGCGTGGTGATGCCCAAGCGCCGTTGCAGTTGGCGCAGTTCGGTGCACAAGTGCTCGCGCACCCGGGCGTCGAGGGCCGACATCGGCTCATCCAGCAACAGCAGCGACGGCGCCGGCGCCAGGGCACGGGCCAGGGCGACCCGCTGTTGCTGGCCGCCGGAAAGCTGGCCGGGGTACTTCTTTTCGCTGCCGAGCAGGCCCACCAGTTCCAGCATTTGACCGACGCGCTGGCGCACTTCGTCGCGGCCGCTGCCGGTGAGGCCGTAGCCGATGTTCGCTTCGACGGTCAGGTTGGGAAACAGCGCGTAGGACTGGAACAGAATGCCGTAGTCCCGTGCCTGGGGCGGCAGCACGGAGACGTCACGGCCGCCCAGGTAAAGCTCGCCACTGTCCTGGCGCTCCAGGCCGGCGATGCAGCGCAACAAGGTGGTCTTGCCGCAGCCGGACGGGCCCAGCAGGCACACCAGCTCGCCGGCGGCGACATCCAGGGAGACGTTGTCCAACGCCGTAAAGGCGCCGAAGCGCTTCTGGATACCGCGCACCTTCATGGGCGCGCCGGGTTGGGTCAGGGCTGTGTTCATGGTGGCACCTCATCAAACGGATGAAGGCCATGCTAGGCAGGCAATGCGTCGCTCTTGTGGCAGGAAGGCAAAGCGCGGCGATAGTGGTATTCGCAGATTTGTGTAGGACGCATATCGCCAATCGGGGGCAAGCCCCCTCCCACACTTGAAGCCGTTCACAATTCAACTGTGGGAGGGGGCTTGCCCCCGATTGCCCCCCAGAGCCACTACAAGGCTTCAGATCGGCGACATCTCCTGCGCCAACCCCAAAAACGCCGCCGGCAGGCGAGCGCCTTTTCGTTCTTTGAGGCAGTACAGATACTCCGGAATCTGCGGCGCATGCTCGAGGGTCAGCACCTTCAACTGCGGGTCATGGGGCACTTCCTGGCGGGCGATGATGCTGATGCCGATATTGCGCAGCACCGCCTCGCGGATCGATTCGCGGCTGCCGATTTCCAGCAGCGGGCCGTAGCTCACGCCAGCCCCGCGCAGCATGTCTTCGGTCAGGCGCCGCGTGGTGGAACCCACCTCGCGCATCAACAGCGTGTGTCCGGCGAGCGCGCTCAACGGCACATGATCGAGTTTGGCCAGGGGGTGGTTGCGATGCACCGCCAGTACCAGCGGATCGGTGCCGAGGACGCGGCGGATCAGACGTGGGTCGTCGAGCAGCTGTGAGGACGCCGCCACATCGACGCGGTAATCATCCAGCGCTTCGAGCACTTGCTGCGAGTTGCCGATTTCCACCGACACCTCCACCTGCGGCAGGCGTTCGCGGAACGCTTTGACCAGATCAAGGATGTAATAAGGTGCCGTCGCGGCAATACGCAGGGCGCCCTGGACCTGACCATTGTTACGCAGGAAAAACTCGATATCGGCTTCCTGCTGCAACAGCGTCTTGACCATCGGCAGCAACCGCGCGCCTTCGTCGCTGACGGTGAGGCGGCGCCCGCCGCGATAGAACAGCTCGACGCCGTATTGGCTTTCCAGGTTGCGGATCTGGGTAGTGACCGTGGGCTGGCTCAGGCCGAGTTTTTTCGCCGCCTGGGTGATGCTGCCCAGGCGGGCGACCATAAAAAACGCCTTCAGCTCGGCACTCAGCACACCACCCTCTCTTGTCTATTTGCGCAACAGGCGCAGGCCATTGAACACCACCAGCAGGCTTACGCCCATGTCGGCGAACACCGCCATCCACATGGTGGCCATACCCATGAACGTCACCGCGAGGAAGATCGCCTTGATCACCAACGCCAGGGCGATGTTCTGCTTGAGGATACTCGACGTTTGTCGCGACAACCGAATGAATGCCGGAATCTTGCGCAAATCGTCATCCATCAAGGCCACGTCGGCGGTCTCGATGGCAGTGTCGGTGCCGGCGGCGGCCATGGCAAAGCCGATCTCGGCGCGCGCCAGGGCCGGGGCGTCGTTGATGCCGTCGCCGACCATGCCCACTCGACGGCCCTGGGCGTAGAGGGTTTCGATGGCGTGAAGTTTGTCGGTGGGCAACAGGTCGCCCTGGGCCTGATCGATGCCCACCTGCGCAGCGATTGCCTGGGCGGTGTGGGTGTTGTCGCCGGTGAGCATCAGGGTCTTGATGCCCAATTCATGCAACTGCTCGATGGCTTCACGGCTGCTGTCCTTGACCGTGTCGGCCACCGCGAACAGTGCCAGCGGGCCGGATTTATCGAGCAGCAGCACCACGGACTTGCCTTGTTTTTCCAGGGCGAACAGCTTTTCTTCCAACTGCGGCGAACACAGGCCAAGGTCTTCCACCAGGCGGTGGTTACCCAGGTGGTAGGTTTGGCCATTGATGTCCCCGCGCACGCCCCGGCCGGCCAAGGCCTCGAAGTTATCCACAACATGGGTCGGCAGGTTTTTATCCACAGCCGCGTTGGCGATCGCCAGCGAAACTGGGTGATCGGAACGCCCCGCCAGGCTGGCGGCCAGGGCCGGCGCGCTGTCCTCGAGGGTTGGGAACAGCGCCAGGTAGTCGGTTTGCACCGGTTTGCCGTGGGTGATCGTGCCGGTCTTGTCGAGGGCCAGGTAATCAAGTTTGTAACCACCCTCCAGGTACACGCCGCCCTTGATCAGGATGCCTTTGCGCGCCGCAGCGGCCAGGCCGCTGACGATGGTCACCGGTGTGGAGATCACCAATGCACACGGGCACGCGACCACCAGCAGCACCAGCGCGCGGTAGATCCAGTCGAACCAGACGCCGGCCATGAACAGTGGAGGAATCACCGCCACACCGAGGGCGAACAGGAAAACAGCCGGGGTGTAGAGCTTCGAAAAGCGGTCCACAAAGCGCTGCGTCGGCGCCCGTGCGCCCTGGGCCTGCTCCACCGCGTGGATGATCCGCGCCAGGGTGGAGTTGTTGGCTGCCGCCGTGACCTTGTACTCCAGAGAGCCTGCCTGGTTGATGGTGCCGGCGAAGACTTTATCGCCCACGGTCTTTTCAATCGGCAAGCTTTCACCGGTAATCGGCGCCTGATCGATAGTGGATTGACCCGCAGTGACTTCACCGTCCAGGCCGATACGCTCGCCGGGCTTAACCCGCACGACAGCGCCCAGTTCGATACTTTTCACCTCCTGTTCGGTCCAACTGCCGTCAGACTGCTGCACGGTGGCCCGTTCCGGGGTCATCTGCATCAAACCGCTGATGGCGTTGCGCGCGCGATCCAGGGACTTCGCCTCGATCAGTTCGGCCACGGTAAACAGGAACATCACCATGGCCGCTTCCGGCCACTGGCCAATCAGTACCGCGCCGGTGACGGCGATGCTCATCAGGGCGTTGATATTCAGGTTGAGGTTTTTCAGGGCGATCCAGCCCTTTTTATAGGTGCCGAGGCCGCCACTGAAGATCGACACCAGCGCCACCAGGGCAATCACCCAGGTCGGCGCGGCATTAGTGAAGTGCAGCACTTCGGCGCCCAACGCCCCAAGACCCGACACGGCCAACGGCCACCAATGCTTCTTGGCCGGGGGGGCAGCGGCAGGCACGCCCTCTTCGATGGGGTCGGCCTGCATGCCAAGGGATTTGATCGCGTCAATGATCGGCGCGGTGCTCGGCAGGTCATGGGTGACGCCGAGGATACGGTTGATCAGGTTGAATTCCAGCTGCTGCACACCGGCGAGCTTGCCCAGTTTGTTCTGGATCAGCGTTTGCTCGGTGGGGCAGTCCATGGCCTCGATACGGAAGGTGCTCAGGTGCGCACCGGCGGTGGGTGCTTCGCTCAGTTGCACCACCGCAGGGGCCGGGGTGGCGGAGCAGCAGGAGCCGCCATGCCCGTGGTTATGCACGGGCGTCAGCTTCTGCTCGCCATGGTCATGGTCATGGTCGTGTTTATGTGGGGTGTGAATGGAATCGCTCATCAGGTCGCGTCCGTAAGGTGCCTGTTGCCAAGTAAAGACCCTGTAGCCACTATAGGGTCAAGCATCCATTGTGGAGATTGCGCCAATGAAGATCGGCGAACTGGCGAAACTTACCGACTGCCCGGTGGAAACCATCCGTTACTACGAGAAGGAAGGCCTGCTGCCGCCCCCGGCACGTACCGACGCCAACTACCGCGTGTACACCCAGGCGCACACAGAGCGGCTGATCTTTATTCGCAACTGCCGCAGCCTCGACATGACCCTGGAAGAAATCCGCAGCCTGCTCAGCCTGCGCGATAGCCCCCAGGACCAGTGCGAAAGCGTCAATGCGTTGATCGACGAGCATATCCAGCATGTGAAAGCACGCATCGATGGGTTGCTGGCCTTGCAGGAGCAATTGCTGGATCTGCGCCAGCGGTGTGGGGGTGGGGATCACTGCGGGATTTTGCAGCGATTGGAGGTCAACGGCGGGGTGGCCCCCAGCGAGGCCGAGCCCTCACATGTAGGCAGGAGCCACGGGCACTGACTCAAGCGAACACTGTTCAACTGTGGGAGGGCAAGCCCCTCCCACATTGGACAGCGTCAGGCTCTAGATAGCCACGTCGGCCTTAATGCTCGGATCGGCCTCGTAGCCTACGATTTCGAAGTCTTCGAATTTATAGTCGTAGATCGATTCGGGCTTACGCTTGATCACCAGCTCCGGCAGCTTCTTCGGCGTACGCGCCAGTTGGGTCCGGATCTGTTCCATATGGTTGCTATAGGCATGGGTGTCGCCGGTGGTGACGATGATCTCGTGGGGAATCAGGTCACACTGTTGAGCCAGCATATGGGTCAGCAGCGCCAGCGCGGCGGTGTTGTACGGCAGGCCGAGGAATACGTCGGAGCTGCGGATATACAACTGCATCGACAGGTGGCCGTCATGCACGAATGCCTGGTACAGCAGGTGGCACGGCGGCAGGGCCTGTTTGCCGTTGCGCGCGTTCTCCTGGGGGCTTTGGGTTTCGTCAGGCAGGTACTCGACGTTCCAGCCATGGAACAGGATACGGCGGCTATTGGGGTTGGTCTTGAGCGTGTGCACCATGTAGTCGATCTGGTTGATCGTACCGCCGTCCTTGGTCGGCCAGGCGGTCCACTGCTCGCCGTAGACCGGGCCTAGGTCGCCGTCTTCGGTGGCCCATTCGTCCCAGATGCGCACGCCGTTTTCGTTGAGCCACTTGATGTTGGTGTTACCGCTCAACATCCAGATCAGCTCGTTGGCGATGCTCTTGAAGTGCAGCTTCTTGGTGGTCAACAGCGGGAAACCGTCGGCCAGGTTGTGCCGAAACTGCCGGGCGAACACGGCCTTGGTGCCGGTGCCGGTACGGTCGCCCTTGGTCAGGCCATTGGTCACGACGTCGTTCAGTAGTTCGAGGTATTGCTTCATGTGGGTACCCGTATCGTTGAAGCCTGGGCTCTTCGCGGTCGAGCCCAGGCATTCGAATTTAAAGCGCGGTGTTCTTCAGCGGTTGCGGACGGTTATACGCCCACCACAACAGGCCAAGACCGACGAGAATCATCGGCATGCTGAGCACCTGCCCCATGGTCAGCCAGCCCCACGCCAGGTAACCCAGCTGCGCATCCGGCACCCGTACGAATTCGACGATGAACCGGAAGATCCCGTAGAACAGCGCGAACATGCCGGACACGGCCATGGTCGGGCGCGGTTTGCGCGAGAAGATATACAGAATGAGGAACAGTGCCACACCTTCCAGGGCGAACTGGTACAGCTGCGACGGATGGCGCGGCAACTGGGCAGGGTCGCTGAACGGCGGGAACACCATGGCCCACGGCACGTCGGTCGGCTTGCCCCACAACTCGGCATTGATGAAGTTACCGATACGCCCAGCGCCCAGGCCGATCGGCACCAGCGGCGCGACGAAGTCCATCAGTTCGAAGAACGACTTGCCGTTGCGACGGCCAAACCACCAGGCGGCGATCATCACACCGATGAAGCCGCCATGGAACGCCATGCCACCCTTCCACACCTCGAAGATCAGCATTGGGTTGGCGATGTACGCCGAGAGATCGTAAAACAGCACATACCCCAGGCGCCCGCCGACGATCACCCCCATCGACAACCAGAACACCATGTCGGAGAGCTTCTCCTTGGTCCAGGTCGGGTCGAAACGGTTCAGGCGCCGGGACGCCAGCAGCCAGGCGCCGCCGATGCCGATCAGGTACATCAAGCCGTACCAGTGGATTTTCAGCGGACCGATGGCCAGGGCCACCGGGTCGATCTGCGGGTAAGGCAGCATTGCGACTCCTCGTTAAATCATTCGTTATGGCGACCGGACCATGCCCGGACGCGATTAAGCGTGCGTTACAGCAAAAAATTCAAACCGACACAAAACAGCAAACCGGCGAACAGACGCTTGAGCAAACGCGGCGACAAGCGATGCGCCAACCGTGCACCGAAGCGCGCAAATACCATGCTCGTCAGGGCAATGCCCAACAGCGCCGGCAAATACACGAAGCCCAGACTATGAGCGGGCAACAGCGGGTCGTGCCAGCCCAGAATCATGAAACTTAATGCACTGGCCAGCGCAATCGGCAGGCCGCAGGCCGACGAAGTAGCTACCGCCTGCTGCATCGGCACGCTGCGCCAGGTCAGAAACGGCACGGTCAGCGAGCCGCCGCCAATTCCGAAAATCGCCGAGGCCCACCCAATAACAGTGCCGGCGAGGGTCAGCCCAACCTTGCCCGGCACCGTTCGACTGGCCTTCGGCTTCATGTCCAGGGCCAGTTGCAGTGCCACCAGCAGGGCAAATACGCCGATGATCTTCTGCAGGTGCGGCCCGGAAATCGCTTCGGCGGTCAGCGCACCGAAGCCGGCGCCGATCAGGATGCCCACGGTCATCCACACGAAGATCGGCCAGCGCACCGCGCCACGCCGATGGTGCTCGCGCACAGCGTTGACCGAGGTAAAGATGATGGTCGCCAGGGACGTGCCCACGGCCAGGTGCGTCAGTACCTGCGGGTCGAAGCCCTGCAAGGTGAAGCTGAACACCAGCACCGGCACGATGATGATCCCGCCTCCCACGCCGAACAGCCCGGCGAGCACACCCGCACAGGCGCCGAGCACCAGATACAGTAGAAATTCCATGGGAGCCCTCGAAACAAGTCCGGCATGTTAACGGATGGAAGGCATGCGACCCAACTGGATACGATGGAACGCCTCTGCTTGAGTCAGTAGAGTGACAAAAACACAAAAGGGATCGCCTGATGTGCCTGATTGTTTTCGCCTGGCGGCCGGGCCACGCCCAGCCGTTGATCGTCGCGGCCAACCGTGATGAGTTCTATGCCCGCCCCACGCTGCCGCTGGCGCAGTGGCCGGATATGCCCCATGTGTACGCCGGCCGCGATCAGGAAGCCGGCGGCACCTGGCTGGGGATCAGCGCCGAAGGCCGGTTTGCGGCCCTGACCAATATTCGCGACCCGTACCAGCCGCCCGCACGCAGGTCCCGTGGGGAACTGGTGGCGCGGTTTCTCAGTGGTTCGCTACCGATTGATGAATATTTGGCCGATGTTAACGGCAGATCGATTGAATACGCCGGGTTTAACCTGCTGGTGGGCACGCGGGATGAGTTGTGGCATTACAACGCCAACCACACTGAGCCAACGCAACTGAAAGTCGGGGTCTATGGGCTTTCAAATGCCGGGCTGGATACACCGTGGCCGAAGTTGCTCAAGGCCAAGGCGGCGTTGAGCGAGGTGTTGGCAGACCCGCAGCCGGAAACGTTGCTGGGGATTTTAAGCGACCCGCAGACGGCGCCGTTTGCCGAGTTACCGGATACCGGCGTGGGGTTGGCGACTGAAAGCCTGTTATCCAGCGTGTTTATCGCCAGCCCTGCTTATGGGACCCGAGCCAGTACGGCGCTGATTGTGAATGCCGATGGGACGCGGCGGATGGTGGAGCGTAGTTTTGGGCCGCTGGGTGGGCGACTGGGTGAAGTAGAGCTCAGAATTTAGCGGCATGATCTTTCCCACGTTTTGCGTGGGAACGATCAGTTACAAGGTCTTGGCAGACGCCGGATTGATCATCCGCGTCAGGCCCAGGTTTTTCAGGGCCAATTGCAGCGAGCTGTGGATAACTTGCGGGTTGTCGATGGTCATCACCTCCGCCAGCAGATCCTTGGCCATGCTCAGGTTGACCTGGCGCAGCAGCCACTTCACTTTCGGCAGGTTGGTGGCGTTCATCGACAGACTGTCAAAGCCCATCGCCATCAACAACACCGCCGCCGCCGGGTCGCCGGCCATTTCACCGCAGATACTCACCGGTTTGCCTTCGGCGTGGGCGTCGCGCACCACATGTTGCAGGGCTTGCAGCACCGCCGGGTGCAGGTAGTCGTACAGGTCGGCCACCCGGGGGTTGTTGCGGTCCACGGCCAGCAAGTACTGAGTCAGGTCGTTGGAACCCACCGACAGGAAGTCCACCTGCCGCGCCAGCTCCTTAGCCTGGTATACGGCCGCCGGAATTTCGATCATCACCCCAATCGGCGGCATCGGCACGTCGGCGCCTTCGTCGCGCACTTCACCCCAGGCCCGGTGGATCAGGTGCAACGCTTCTTCCAGCTCATGGGTGCCGGAGATCATCGGCAACAGGATGCGCAGGTTGTTCAGGCCCTCGCTGGCCTTGAGCATGGCGCGGGTCTGTACCAGGAAAATCTCGGGATGGTCGAGGGTCACGCGGATACCGCGCCAGCCCAGGAACGGGTTGTCTTCCTTGATCGGGAAGTACGACAGCGATTTGTCGCCGCCAATGTCCAGGCTGCGCATGGTCACCGGCAGCGGGTGGAAGGCCGACAACTGCTCGCGATAGATCGCCAGCTGTTCCTTCTCGCTCGGGAAACGCTGGTTGATCATGAACGGCACTTCGGTGCGGTACAGACCCACGCCTTCGGCGCCTCGCTGCTGCGCGCGGGCCACATCGGCCAGCAGGCCGGTGTTGACCAGCAAAGGCACGCGGTGACCGTCGAGTGTTACGCACGGCAACTCACGCAACGAATCGAGGCCCAGCGCCAGCTGCTTCTCTTCTTCCACCACCTCGGCATATTGCTTGCGCAGTACTTCGCTGGGGTTGGTAAAGACTTCACCGCGATGGCCGTCGACGATCATATCGATGCCGTCGACCTTGGAATACGGCAGGTCCACCAGGCCCATCACTGTCGGAATGCCCATGGCGCGGGCCAGGATCGCGACGTGGGAGTTACCCGAACCGAGTACCGACACCAGGCCCACCAGTTTGCCTTCAGGCACTTCGCCGAGCATGGTGGCGGTCAGTTCTTCACTGATCAGGATGGTGTTGTCGGGGTAGACCAGGTTGGTGCTGCGGTCTTCCTGCAGATAGGCCAGCAGACGGCGACCCAGATCGCGCACATCCGAGGCGCGCTCGCGCAGGTAGGCGTCGTCCATCATTTCAAAACGGTTGACGTGATCGCTGACCACCTGGCGCAAGGCGCCCTGGGCCCACTGGCCGGTCTTGATCACGGTCTTGACTTCGTTCCCGAGGGACGCGTCGTCAAGCATCATCTGGTACACCTCGAACAACGCGCGCTCTTCGGGGCGCAGTTGGGTGGCCAGTTTGTTCGACAGGTTGCGCATGTCGGCGCGCACGCCTTCGAGGGCGGTCTTGAACAGTTTGATTTCAGCGTCTATGTCGCTGATGGTCTTGTCCGGCACCACGTCGAGATCGGCCGGCGGCAGCATGACCACCGCGGTACCCACGGCGGCGCCTGGCGAGCCCGGCACGCCGACGAACTTGGCTTCCTGGATGCCCTTGCCCTGGCGACCCAGGCCACGGATGGAGCCGGTGGCCTCGGCGTGGGCGATAACCCCGGCCAGTTGCGCGCTCATGGTCACGAGGAAGGCTTCTTCACCCTCGTCGAACTGGCGGCGTTCTTTCTGTTGGATGACCAGCACGCCGACAACGCGGCGGTGGTGGATGATCGGCGCCCCAAGGAACGAGGCGTAGCGCTCTTCGCCGGTTTCGGCAAAGTAACGATAACGCGGGTGATCGGCCGCGTTTTCAAGGTTCAGGGGTTCTTCACGCGTCCCTACCAGGCCAACCAGACCTTCATTGGGCGCCATGCTGACCTTGCCGATGGAGCGCTTGTTCAAGCCCTCGGTGGCCATCAGCACAAAACGGTTGGTCTCTGGATCCAGCAGGTAAACCGAGCAGACCTGGCTGCCCATGGCTTCCTTGACGCGCAACACAATAATCCCCAACGCCGCCTTGAGATCCTTGGCGGAGTTAACTTCCTGGACGATCTTGCGCAGCGTATTGAGCATGGCTCGGGGTCGAACTCCGTCGTCAGTCGCGCGCTAAAAGGCGCGGGGCAAGCTCTTTGAGAGCGCGACGATAAACTTCGCGCTTGAATGTCACCACCTGGCCCAACGGGTACCAATAACTGACCCAGCGCCAGCCATCGAACTCCGGTTTACCGGTCAAATCCATCCGCACCCGCTGCTCGTTGGAGATCAGGCGCAGGAGAAACCATTTCTGCTTCTGGCCGATGCACAGCGGTTGGCTGTGGGTACGCACCAGGCGTTGCGGCAAACGATAGCGCAACCAGCCACGGGTACAGGCCAAAATCTGCACATCTTCACGCTCAAGGCCGACTTCTTCGTTCAACTCACGGTACAAGGCGTCTTCAGGGGTTTCGTCGGGGTTGATTCCGCCCTGAGGAAACTGCCAGGCATCTTGGTTGATTCGGCGAGCCCATAGCACCTGTCCGGCATCATTCGTAAGAATAATCCCGACATTAGGACGGAAACCATCGGGGTCGATCACGGCAACAACCTCGCAAACGCATGTCGCCGCATTGTTCCACAAAGCTTGCGCAAGCGGCAACGAGGCTTCTTAGCTTATGTGCACTCTTGTGAAAAGACCGTATTCTGGACGCCTTTTTACAGACATTTCAGCGAGTAACTGCAATGCGCCTGGCTTTATTCGACTTGGACAACACCCTGCTTGGCGGTGACAGCGACCATGCGTGGGGCGATTACCTGTGCGAACGCGGGATTCTCGACGCGGTGGCCTATAAGGCCCGCAACGACGAGTTCTATCAGGATTACCTGGCCGGCCGCCTGGACAACGCCGCCTACCTGAGCTTTTGCCTGGAGATCCTCGGCCGCACCGAGATGGCCCAGCTGGACGAATGGCATAACGACTATATGCGCGACTGCATCGAGCCGATCATGCTGCCACGAGCCTCAGAATTGCTGGCCAAGCACCGCGAAGCCGGCGACAAGCTGGTGATCATCACCGCCACCAACCGCTTCGTCACCGCGCCGATTGCCGCACGCCTGGGCGTAGACACCCTGATCGCCACTGAATGCGAGATGGAAAACGGCCGCTATACCGGACGCAGCACGGACGTGCCGTGTTTCCGTGAAGGCAAGGTCACGCGTTTGAATCGTTGGCTGGAGGAGACCGGGCATAGCCTGGAAGGCAGTTACTTCTATAGCGACTCGATGAACGACTTGCCGCTGTTGGAGCAGGTGGCGAACCCGGTGGCGGTCGACCCGGACCCCAATTTACGCGCCGAAGCCGAGAAGCGGGGTTGGCCGATGATTACCCTGCGTAGCTGAGGGTGCTATCGGGGGCAAGCCCCCTCCCACATTTGACCGAGTCCGTGTGGGAGGGGCTTGCCCCCGATGCAGGCGACACGGCCCAAGCGTTAAACCGGCTTGGCCCCCATCAACCCAGCAATCGCCACAAACCCCACCAGGCTGACCACCGCCAGCACCAGGGTGAAATTCAGGCTGCCGCCCTCGCCTTTGCGCAGCCGGTTGAGGCGCGCCACCAGCCAGAACCAGGCCAGCGCCGCCACGGTGTAGAGCAGGCTGGAACCCAGTATCCACGTCTGCCCCAGTGGCCAGCCCACCAAGTGCACCAGCCACCAGCCGGTAAACGGCATGCTGAGCAGGCAGACTCCCATCAGCAACCACACGAACGCCCAGGGGCGCCGGACGACGACGGCCGGGCCGGCGCTGCGGTTGCGCCAGGCCAGCAGCGCCAGGCCCAGGCCACACAGCAGCAGCACCACAGTGGCGGCGATGTGGACAGTCTTGAGGGTGATCAGGGTATCCATGGATCGTCTTCCTTAAAGGTCGCCCAGTCAGCGTAGTCGCTCAACCGAGGAACAGTGTGTAGGCCGGGTTATCGCTTTCATCCCAGTACGGGTAGCCGATTTGCGCCAGGGCCGCCGGAACCAGGTGACGTTCGTCCGCCGGTACTTGCAGGCCGGCGACCACACGACCATCGGCCGCGCCATGGTTGCGATAGTGGAACATCGAGATGTTCCAGCGACCGCCCAGTTTATTGAGAAAGTTGAACAACGCCCCCGGCCGTTCCGGAAACTCGAAACGCAGGACCATTTCGTCGCTGACCTTGGCCGCATGCCCGCCGACCATATGGCGGATGTGCAACTTGGCCAGTTCGTTCTCGGTCAGGTCCAGCACCGGAAAACCCTGCTGGGTGAGGCTGGCGATCAATGCGCTGCGCGGGTCGCTGTCCGGGTGGGTTTGCACGCCGACAAAGATGTGCGCCTCGCTGCCGGTGTGGTAGCGGTAGTTGAATTCGGTGATCTGGCGCTTGCCCACGGCCTCGCAGAACGCCTTGAAGCTGCCCGGCTGTTCGGGAATGGTCACGGCGATAATGGCTTCGCGGCCTTCACCCAACTCGGCGCGCTCGGCCACGTGACGCAGGCGGTCGAAGTTGACGTTGGCGCCGGAATCAATGGCTACCAGGGTCTGGCCACTGACGCCACGGGTTTCCACGTATTTCTTGATGCCCGCCACGCCCAGCGCGCCGGCCGGCTCGGTGATGGAGCGGGTGTCATCGTAGATGTCCTTGATCGCCGCGCAGATTTCGTCAGTGCTCACGGTGATCACTTCATCCACATAGTCCTTGCAGATCTCGAACGTGTGCTGACCGATCTGCGCCACCGCCACGCCATCGGCAAACAGACCCACGGTCGGCAGCACCACGCGCTCGCCCGCTGCCATCGCGGCTTGCAGGCAGTTGGAATCGTCCGGCTCGACGCCGATGATCTTGATTTCCGGGCGCAGGTATTTCACGTATGCCGCGATACCGGCGATCAGGCCGCCGCCGCCCACCGGGACGAAAATCGCATCCAGCGGGCCAGGGTGCTGGCGCAGGATCTCCATCGCCACGGTGCCCTGCCCGGCAATGGTGTGCGGATCGTCGTAGGGGTGAATGTAGACGTAGCCTTTTTCGTCGACCAGCTTGAGCGAATAGGCCAGGGCTTCCGGAAACGAATCGCCGTGCAATACCACTTTACCGCCGCGCGAGCGTACGCCTTCAACCTTGATCTCCGGGGTGGTCTTGGGCATCACGATAGTGGCCTTGACCCCCAGCACTTTCGCCGCCAGGGCCAGGCCCTGGGCGTGGTTACCCGCCGAGGCGGTGACCACACCGCGCGCACGTTCTTCGGCGCTCAGTTGGGTCAGCTTGTTGTAGGCGCCGCGAATCTTGAACGAGAACACCGGCTGCAAGTCTTCCCGCTTGAGCCAGACCTTGTTGCCCAAGCGCTCGGAGAGCTGGCGGGCGGTCTGCAACGGGGTTTCCACGGCCACGTCGTAGACGCGCGAGGTGAGGATCTTTTTGACGTACTGTTCAAGCATCGGAAAGCATCACTGGGCGGGTTGGGCAGGGCCAAGGAGTCTAACCCGGCTTTTAGCCGTACGACCACACGAATCCCGAGGTTTTGTTGGGGTATACTCGCCGCCCTCGATCACTCCCCGCCCGTTCCGGAGCCCGCATGACCCAGGATCAACTCAAACAGGCAGTGGCCCAGGCCGCCGTCGATTTAATCCTTCCCAAACTCGACGACAAGAGCATCGTCGGCGTCGGCACCGGCTCCACCGCCAACTGCTTTATCGATGCGCTGGCCCAGCACAAGGGCGCGTTCGACGGCGCCGTGGCCAGCTCCGAAGCCACCGCCGCGCGCCTCAAGGGCCACGGCATTCCGGTGTATGAGCTCAATACCGTGAGCGACCTGGAGTTTTACATCGATGGCGCCGATGAAAGCGACGAGCACCTGCACCTTATCAAGGGCGGCGGCGCAGCCCTGACCCGCGAGAAGATTGTCGCGGCCGTGGCCAAGACCTTCATCTGCATCGCCGATGCCAGCAAACTGGTGCCGGTGCTGGGCACATTCCCGCTGCCGGTGGAAGTTATCCCCATGGCCCGCAGCCACGTAGCCCGCGAATTGGTGAAGCTGGGCGGCGACCCGGTGTACCGCGAAGGCGTGTTGACCGACAACGGCAACATCATCCTCGATGTGTTCAACATGCAGATCACCAACCCGGTCGAGCTGGAAACCCGGATCAACGCCATCGTCGGCGTAGTCACCAACGGCCTGTTCGCCGCGCGGCCGGCGGATGTGTTGCTGCTGGGCACGCCCGAAGGTGTGAAGACCCTCAAGGCTTAAGCATCGGTTGACTGTGGGGCGGAGCCAGCCTCCTCCCACAGCCCGTGTCCATGTAACAAAAACGCTACCTTTCGCAGCACCCCTCTCCAAAATCGTGCGCCAAGTCACGACATTGAATACCGTCGCTGGTATCAAATCCGTTACAACTTACAGCCACGCGACCCCGCCGTTTAACAATGCGCCAATTCACAATCGCCCAGGGAATGAGGCGCACATTGTGCAAAGGGTCTGGGTTCAACAACTCCGTCACTTCAAGGAAGACCCTGTGATAAAGCCCCTCGCCTTCGCGATCGGCGCGACCTGCGCCCTGCTGTCCCTGCAAACCTCAGCCTATGAATACGGCGAGCACGCCAATACCACCCTGGAAAAACTGATCAACGATTACCCCGGCCGTTATCGTGGCACGGCCAATTTCGCCGGCGCGGCCGATTGGATGCAAAGCCAGATGGGCGCGGCCTACAGCATCAGTCGCCAGGATTTCACCTGGAGCGGCGGCAGTCGCGCCTCGCAGAACGTAGTAGCCTACGCCGCCGGCACCCGGCCGCAGTACGTGGTGATTGGCGCGCATTTCGACACTTACTTTGGCCGCCCGACCCTGCAAGGCCTGGACGACAACGGTTCCGGCGCCAGCGTACTGACCGAAGTGGCGAAGAACCTGGGCGGTCTGCAGCTGGAAAACGGCCTGCAGGTTGTCGGTTTCGGCGCGGAAGAAGAAGGCTTGCGCGGCTCTCGGGCTTTCGTCGATTCGCTGAGCGCCAGCCAGCGCGCGAATATGCTGGCGATGATCAACCTCGACAGCCTGATCACCGGCGACATGATGTACGCCCACGCCGGCCAGAACAGCACCGCCAACCCGGCGCTGGCGGCGTTGCGCGAGCACACATTCCAGATCGCCAGGGAATTGAACATTCCCCTGTTCACCAACCCCGGCCTGGACCCGCAATACCCCAAAGGCACCGGCTGCTGCAGCGACGGCGAAGCGTTCGAGGCGCTGAATGTGCCGATTCTCTATATAGAAGCCACCAACTGGGAACTGGGCGACCTGGACGGCTACACCCAGACCGACAACCCCGCAATCCCTGGCGGTTCGACCTGGCACGACCCTGCCGAAGACAACAAAGCCGTGCTCACGGATGCCTTCGGCCAGGCGCGCATCGACCAGCGCCTGCGCGACTATTCACGCCTGCTCAGCCGCCTGGTGCTTGAGTTGACCAACGCCGATCTGCTGGCCTCGACCGCCTCCGGCGGCGCCGTCGCGCGCAATATGCAGGACAACCTGCAGCGCCAGCACCAGACGATGGTGCGCCTGCATGACCGCCGCTGGCTGACCTTGCAGTCGGCCAGCCGCGAGATCGGCAGCTTTGACGGCGAGATCGGTGTGGACGGCGAATACAACCCCGACAGCGGTTTCGACACGGCGCCCAACCCCGAAGCGCGGCGCGTGGGCCTGCACGCACTGGGCGATTACCAACTCACCCCCAGCCTGAACATCGGCGCCAGCCTCAGCTACCTCAACGGTCGCGACAAACTGGAACATCGCGGCAAGCTCGACAGCGATACCTGGCAGGCCGCCGCCTACGCGCTGCTCAACGATGGCGGGCCGACCTGGCTGGCCGGCGATCTGAGCATAGGCCACGCCCGCTTCGACAGCCGGCGCAACCTGCTGATTCAGGCCAATGGCGGGCCGATCCTGCTCAATCAACAGCTGACCGGCAGCACCGATGCGTTAACGCTCGGCGCAAGGGTGCTGGGTGGGTACGACTTTGACCTCGGCGCGATCAAGAGCGGTCCGTTCGCCGGCCTGGATTACAGCCACTCGCGCATCGATCAATTCCACGAAAAACAGAATCTGCGTACTGCACTGGAGTATGAAGAGCAGTCCTTCGACTCCCTGGAAGCCAGCCTGGGCTGGCGCGTACGCGGCGTGGTTGGCCTGCCCCGCGGCCTGAGCCTGATGCCCTACGGCGACATAGCCTGGGTCTCGGAATTGGCCGACGGCCGCCTGGACAACCTGCAACTGACCGCCCGGGCCGATGACCAGGCGCGCACAGCACGGCTGGGCGCGGTGGATAAGCATTTTGGTCGCGCGCAACTGGGCAGCCAGCTGGCGATCACTCCGCAGTTGGGGGTGTATGCCGAGGTCAACAGCCGGCTGGGCCACGACGAAGGCAGCCAGACCGGCTATTCGCTGGGTGTGCAATGGCTGTTCTGATCAGGGCTTTTTGAACACGTAGAACAGGTTCGGCTCACTGACCAGGTACAACGCCCCGTCGTCATCCATGGCGATACCTTCGGCCTGTGGCACACGTTTGCTCAGGCCATGGCGCCCGCTGAGCAGAGACAGGCTGCTCAGCGGGCGACCGTCGATGTCCAGTTCCAACACCAGGAACGACTCATCCGACAGCGCCAGTAAATGCCCGCTGCGCTCGTCGTACTGCAGGCTCGACAGGTCGCGCACAAACAACCCGGCATCGCGCTTGGGGTTGTTGATCACGTGCACCGAGTAGGTTTTTTCCGGTTTGAAATGGGGAAAGCCGTGCACCTCGTAGATCAGCATCGGGTCGCGCTCCTTGGCGACGAACAGGCGCTTGCCCACCGAATCATAAGCCAGGCCTTCGAAGCCTTTGTTGCCGCCGACATGCACGCCCAGAGTCATTTGCTCGGCATCGGCGGCATCGAGGAATTGGGTGTCGTCGTCCACGTGCACCTTGATCAGCCGTTGCTGGCGCTCGTCGCTGATGACGTAAATATTTTCACTGATAAATTCCACCGCTTCGGCATCGCCAAACCCGATCAGAGGAATGCGCCGCACAATCCTGCCCTCCAGGGACAGCTCGATCAGCTCGGCGTTTTTATTGGTCACGGTAAACAGGCTTTTGCGCACCGGGTCATAGGTCAGCGCCGATACGTCGTCGTTGAGCCCCTCGATCACCTGAGCCTCCAGGACCACGCGGTAATCGGCCAGGCCGATGGATTGCGCCTGAGTGGGCTGGCGCCACGCCTGCCAGTTGAACCAGGCGCGCTCGAACAAACGGAAGTTCTGGGCAACAGCGACGGCGCCGATCACGATGACCAGCGCAAGCAGGAGAAGAAGAGGTTTAGGGCGGGCTAATCGACGCATCGGGCAAGCTCAAAGTCAAAAGTGGCGAATGAATATCACGCCGGTCTGAATTTAAACTTAAACGCGCCACAGTGTCTGGCGAATGCCGCTGAAAGAGAAATATCCGACGTAATTCGCCAGCTACTTCTGCTTTTCAAAACGATAGAACAGGTTCGGCTCACTGACCACGTAGAGGTTGCCGTCCTCGTCGAGGGTGACCCCTTCAGCCCGTGGAATGGTGTCCTTGAGGCCGTTGAAGCCACCGAGCAAGGTCATGAAGCTGACTTGCTCGCCCTTTTCATCCAACTCCAGCAACAAATGAGAATCGGCCGACAGCACCAGCAGATGGCCCGTACGCGGGTCGACGGCCAGGGCCGAGAGGTTGCGCATGTCCAACTCTTTACTCGCCAGCTTTTGTTTAGCGCCGGTCAAGAGCTGGGCGCCGTCGCTTTTCCAGGTGAACAACGCCGGCGGGCGCTCCTCGCCCAACACTATCTGCTGGTTATGCTTGTCCCAGGTCACGGCCTCAAACGCTTTGTTCTGGTCCTTGGAAGGGCCCAGGTCATAGCTCTTGAAGTCGGCTTTGGTCAACTGTTGCGTGGCGGCCTCGACCTTGACGATGCTGAGCGTATGCTGGCGCTCGTCGACAATCGCCATCAGGCCGTTCTCCATCATCGCAACGCCTTCGGGGTTGTCCCAGCCGTTGAGCGGCATCTTGCGCAGCACGTCGCCTTGCAGGCTCAGCTCGACAAGAAACGGGTTTTTACCCATCACGGAAAACAGGGTTTTGGTCTGCGGATTGTAGGTAATGTCCGAGGCTTCGTCCTTCTCCAGGCCCGGCAGCACCTTGGCGTCGATAATCGCCTGGTAGTCGGGCAGCCATACGCTTTCCTTGCGCTCGGCAGGGCTTTCGAACCGTTCCAGCACCCACAGTACGCCGCGATCGTCCCAATGCATCAGCCACGCCACGCCATACACCACCGCCCCGGCCAGGAACAGCCAGGAATACCAGCGCAGGGCGAAACGGGAACGGGACTTGGATGGTGCAGAGGGCAGAGGCACGGCCATTGAGCGCTTTTCCTGCAGATGAGCTTTAGGGGTTAGCACAGGATCAATGGGCTCGCGTGCTGGAGGCTGAGGATTATCCGGATTGCGTGTGAAAAAAATGCAAAAGCCGCTATGTGGGAGGGGCAAACCCCTCCCACCCTTTCGTTCAGCGAACGACGCTTTCGAAGCGACTCACGTTCGGCAATTCCAACACCAGCTCATCGCCTGCATTCAACGGCCCGACGCCGGCCGGAGTACCGGTGAGGATCACATCCCCTGCCTGCAGCGAGAAGCAGCCGGCCATGTACTGGATCATCGGCACGATCGGGTTGAGCATCTGCGCGCTGCTGCCGTCCTGACGCACTTCGCCGTTGATGGTCAAGCGAATGCCAATGTCGGTCAGGTCAGGGAAGGTACTGTCGACCACGAACGGCGCAATCACCGCCGCGCCGTCGAATGACTTGGCGACTTCCCACGGCAGGCCCTTGGCCTTGAGTTCGGCCTGCTTGTCGCGCAGGGTCAGGTCCAGCGCCGGCGCGAAACCGGAAATGGCGTCCAGCACTTCCTCACGGCTTGGCTTGGCCGACAGCGGCTTACCGATCAGCACCGCGATTTCCGCCTCGTAGTGCACCGAACCGCGCTCGGCAGGAATGGCGAAACCGCCTTCCAGCGGCACCACGCAACTGCCCGGTTTGATGAACAACAACGGCTCGGTCGGTACCGGGTTGTCCAGTTCCTTGGCATGTTCGGCGTAGTTACGCCCGATGCACACCACCTTGCCCACTGGGAAGTGGATGTGGGTGCCGTCGACATACTTGTGCTGGTAGCTCATGAAACGACTCCTTGAGGGGCGGTTAAACAGCGAAGATTTTGCCCGGGTTCATGATCCCGTTCGGGTCGAACACGGCCTTGACGGCCTTCATGTATTCGATTTCAACCGGCGAGCGGCTGTAGGTCAGGTAATCGCGCTTGGTCATGCCCACGCCGTGCTCGGCGGAGATCGAGCCGTTGTACTTCTGAACGGTTTCGAACACCCACTTGTTCACAGTGGCGCATTTGGCGAAAAACTCGTCCTTGCTCAGGTTTTCCGGCTTGAGGATGTTCAGGTGCAGGTTGCCGTCACCGATGTGGCCAAACCAGACGATTTCGAAATCCGGGTAATGTTCGCCGACAATGGCGTCGATTTCGCTGAGGAACGCCGGCACTTTGGAAACCGTCACCGAAATATCGTTCTTGTACGGCGTCCAGTGGGAAATGGTCTCGGAGATGTACTCGCGCAGCTTCCACAGGTTGTGCAACTGGGTTTCGCTCTGGCTCATCACCCCGTCCAGCACCCAACCCTGCTCGACACAGTGCTCGAAGGTCTCCAGGGCATGGTTGGCGACTTCTTCGGTGGTGGCTTCGAATTCCAGCAGTGCGTAGAACGGGCACTCGGTGTCGAACGGCGCCGGTACGTCACCACGGCCGAGGACTTTGGCCAGGGCTTTGTCGGAGAAGAACTCAAAGGCAGTCAGGTCGAGCTTGCCCTGAAACGCGTGCAGCACCGGCATGATCGAATCGAAGTCGGTGGTGCCCAACACCATGGCGGTGAGGTTCTTCGGCGCGCGGTCCAGGCGCATGGTCGCTTCGACCACAAACCCCAGCGTGCCTTCGGCACCGATGAACAACTGCCGCATGTCGTAGCCGGTGGCGTTCTTGATCAGGTCGCGGTTCAGTTCCAGCACGTCGCCCTTGCCGGTGACGACTTTCATGCCCGCTACCCAGTTACGGGTCATGCCGTAGCGAATCACCTTGATCCCGCCGGCATTGGTGCCGATATTGCCGCCAATCTGGCTGGAACCGGACGATGCGAAGTCCACCGGGTAATACAGGCCGTTTTCTTCGGCGACATTCTGCAGTTGCTTGGTGACCACGCCCGGCTGGCACACGGCAGTGCGGTCGGTGAGGTTCACGTCGAGAATCTGGTTCATATAGTCAAACGACACCACCACCTCGCCATTGGCCGCAACCGCTGCCGCCGACAGGCCGGTACGCCCGCCCGACGGCACCAGCGCCACCTTGCGCTCGTTGGCCCAACGGACAATGGCCTGCACCTGCTCGATGGTCTTGGGAAATGCGATAGCCATGGGTGCCGGAGCGAAATGCTTGGTCCAATCCTTGCCGTAAGCCTCCAGGGAGTCGGCGTCGGTCAGCACTTTGCCGGGCTCAACCAGGGTCTTCAGCTCATCAATCAGGGCAGGATGGGTCATCGACAGAACTCTCGAACAATTCATGGTCATCCTGAGAACGCTTCACGTCGCAGGAATAGGTGTTTAGCGGGGCGCGTATGCTAGCATACCGCCCCCGCAGGACAGAGCCCAAGGGCGTTTCTGCGGTGACGGCTTTCCTGCCGTCCGGGTCAGCTTAAGTGATCCGACTCCCTGCCATTTTTCTCCGGGATACAGGTTTACGCAGATGAGCAAGACTTCTCTCGATAAGAGCAAGATCAAGTTCCTTCTTCTGGAAGGCGTCCACCCATCGGCTGTCGACGTTCTGAAAGCCGCCGGGTACACCAGCATTGAGTACATCACCAGTTCTCTGCCGGAAGCCCAGCTCAAGGAAAAGATCGCCGACGCGCACTTTATCGGCATTCGCTCACGCACTCAGCTGACCGAAGAAATCTTCGATCACGCCAAGAAGCTCGTGGCGGTCGGCTGCTTCTGCATCGGCACCAACCAGGTCGACCTCAACGCAGCGCGCGAGCGCGGTATCGCGGTGTTCAACGCACCGTATTCCAACACCCGCTCCGTGGCGGAGCTGGTGCTGGCCGAGGCCATCCTGCTGCTGCGCGGTATCCCTGAGAAGAACGCTTCCTGCCACCGTGGCGGCTGGATCAAGAGCGCGGCCAACTCCTTCGAAATCCGCGGCAAGAAGCTGGGTATCGTCGGTTACGGCTCGATCGGCACGCAGCTTTCGGTATTGGCCGAAGGCCTGGGCATGCAGGTGTTCTTCTACGACACCCTGACCAAGCTGCCATTGGGCAACGCCACGCAGGTGTCGAGCCTGACCGAACTGCTGGGCATGTCCGACATCGTGACCCTGCACGTACCGGAAACCGCTGAGACCCAGTGGATGATCGGTGAGAAGGAAATCCGCGCCATCAAGAAAGGCGGCATCCTGATCAACGCCGCGCGCGGTACCGTGGTCGAACTGGACGCCCTGGCCGATGCGATCAAGGACAAGCACCTGATCGGCGCCGCCATCGACGTATTCCCGGTTGAGCCGCGCTCCAACGATGACATTTTCGAAAGCCCGCTGCGTGGCCTGGACAATGTGATCCTGACTCCGCACATCGGCGGTTCCACCGCTGAAGCCCAGGCCAACATCGGTCTGGAAGTGGCCGAGAAGCTGGTCAAGTACAGCGACAACGGTACGTCGGTCTCGTCCGTCAACTTCCCGGAAGTGGCCCTGCCGGCTCACCCTGGCAAGCACCGCCTGCTGCACATCCACCAGAACATTCCGGGTGTGATGAGCGAGATCAACAAGGTCTTCGCGGAAAACGGCATCAACATTTCCGGTCAGTTCCTGCAGACCAACGAGAAGGTCGGCTACGTGGTAATCGACGTCGACGCCGAGTACTCGGACCTGGCGCAAGAGAAGCTGCAGCACATCAACGGCACGATTCGTAGCCGCGTGTTGTTCTAAGGCTTTAACCGCTGCACAAAAAATGGGAGACCCGCAGGGGTCTCCCATTTTTTTGTCCGCAGAACGCTTACTTGACGTTAACGGTGATGACTTTCGAGGCGACCGTTGGCTCGAACTGGCGATGCACGTTGTCGCCTGCCACCAGTTGCAAGGTGTGCTTGCCTGGGGTCAGGGTCAGCTCGGTTTCGGTTTGCGCCTTGCCGAAGTGGATCGAGGTCGCGGTGGCCGGGATCGCGTCGGCGGCCTTAAGCGCCGTCACATCCTGGTCAACCAGCAGGTGATGGTGGCCGGCGTTAGGCACTTGCTTGTCGATCGGCTCCAGGTCCAGGTTTTTCACGCCGAATTTGACGGTGAAGGTTTTGTCGACGGTCGCGCCATCCTTCGGCGAGACGATAAACACTTCCGCACCTTCAGGCGCCGGCGTGCGCGGCAGGTCGGCGGCGCTGGCCAACATCGAGGCACCCAGCAACAGGCTGGCAATCGTTGCACGGGACAAAAGGGCTTTCATTCGCTTCTCCACTTCTTTATGAAATCTGCAGGGTTGTGACAACTTCGCGACAAATTGCTGTCCAAGGCACTCAACACCATAGCAAAGCGATGCTGAACGGCGCCTCGCACATTCGAATTTTCTAGGAGTGACCATGCGCTTTTCGCCTGGCCTGTTACTGCTGCTTCCCCTTCTGAGCCCTTTGGCTCATGCCGAACTGATCGACGACGTCAATGATCGTGGTGAGCTGCGCATCGCCCTTGAAGCCAATACCCCGCCCTACAACTTCAAGGAAGGCGACAAGCTCACCGGTTTTGAAGTGGAGCTGGGTGAACTGCTGGCGAAGGAAATGGATGTGCGCGCCTCGTTCATCACCACCGATGACGCCGACATGCTACCCGGTGTAGCAACCGGCAAATACGACGTGGCCATCAACCATATCGCTAAGACTGCCGAGCTTGAGGATCAGTTCGATTTCAGTGAGGCCTATCACGAGAAGCCTGAACTGGCGATCCCGTTCCAGAAGGGCAACCCGGCGTTCAAGACGAGTGTGGACGGGGCGTTGAAGCGGATGAAGGACGATGGCCGATTGAAGACGCTGTCGCAAAAATGGTTCGAGGCCGACGCCCCTACAGGCGCGTCAACGCCTGTGCCGCCTCCGGCAGCTCCAGCTCACTGAATACCTGCACGCCATGACGCTTGAGCAGCGCCGCCGTTACGCCCTCGCCACTGACCTTTACCCCGGCGAAGGTACCGTCATAGGTCAGCAGATTGCCGCACGACGGGCTATTGGCCTTGAGCACAGCAAGGCGGATATCGTGCTGCTGCACCAGGGCCAGGGCCTGGCGCGCGCCGCCCATGAAGGCGGCGCTGAAGTCTTCGCCCTCGGCCGTCAGCACTTTGGCACGGCCCTCCCACACGTCGACGCCCTGACCACCGGGGATTTCGGCAGAAGGCCTGGGCGTCGGCAAACCGCCCGCCACTTCCGGGCAAATCGCAACCACCCGTCCCTCAGCCTGCCACGCGGCCAGTTGGTCGAACGGCCCGCTGGCGCTGCCGTCGTAGCGCACTTTGTGGCCCAGCAGGCAGCGGCTGATCAGTATCTTGTGCATGGTTAAAACGGCTCGTTGCCCCGCCGGCGAAACCAGCCGGTGAGGGACAGCCGTTCGCGCGAGGCAGGCATGACTTCGTGGGGCACTTCGCCCGACAGGAATACCACCAGGCTGCCGCCGGTGGGCACCACATCGTATTCGACGCCATTCTTGAGGTACATGCGCAACTGGCCGCCATGTTCGGGCAGCCAGGCGTCATTCAGGTAGATCACCGCCGAGACCATGCGCCGGTCATCATCGCGAAAACGGTCCAGATGCTTGAGGTAAAACGCCCCCGGCGGGTACATCGCGAAATGACTTTCGAAATCTTCCAGGCCGAGGAAGAGCCCCCGGTTCATCGCCAGGCGCAGGCTGTCCATCACCGCCATGTAGGCGTCGCAGACTGGCGCATCGCCCTCTTCCAACCATTGGATATGGTCGCCGCGAATGCCTTCGCGGATCTCCTGTGCCGGCCCGCGTCCTACCGCCGCGGGTGCTAATTCGCCCTCGGCCGCACGTTTACGGCACTCAGCCGCCAGTTCCAGGGTCAGAGCCTGGGGCAGGAAGCCATTCTGCTGCGACCAGCCTTTTTCGGCCAGGTCGTCGACAATGCGTTGCAGCAGGGGATGATCGAAGGGTATTTGCATGGCGCGCATAGTATCCATACGCCTGTGAATCCGACAGAGCCGCCGAGCGTCTGAACATAGATTAGTTCAAGTGACCGACAGGATTTCTCGACAAATCCTACGCCCGACACGGACAATAGTGGCCGACTGACAGGAGTCCATATGCGTCGTTTGTTTTTTTCCTTGCTGATGTTCTGCGTTTTGCCCGCCTGGGCAGACGGCCATGACCAGTTGTACAAGGTCGCCGGCTGGGCCGAACAACGTGCGCATTTCAATGATGCCCTCGCCGCCGCCCAGCAGCGCTATCGCAACAGCCTGCCGCCGGCGGTGTATCAGGCGCTGGTGGATAACAGTAACCAGCGCTTCGCCGCTCAGGCCATGGATCAGCGCGCCGAAGCGCAGTTGCGCAAGCACCTGGCGGACCCGGCGCCGGCGCTGGCGTTCTTTCAGTCACCCTTGGGGCGCAAGATCGTCGCTGCCGAGTTGCTGGCCACCCGCCGCGATCAGTTGGCTAAAAACGCCCAGGGCCTGCCGAAAATCCAGGCCGACGCCACCCGCAGCCTGATCATCGGCCACCTGGCCCAAGCCCTGCCCGCCCGCGAAGCCGGCGCGGAGGTCAGCCTGGCGATTGCCGGTGTGGCGGCCGACAGCCTCAGCCAGATGATCCCTGGCCTGCTGGGCGGCGGTCAGGCCCAGGGCATGCTGAATGGCCAGCGTGAGCGGCTGATGCAACAGATAGACAAAGACCTGAACAACACTCTGCTGTACGTCTATCGGGATTTATCCGACCCGGAGCTGGAAGAGTTCGCAACGTTTGCGGAGTCACCGGAAGGTAAGGCGTATTACCAGGCGGCGCTGGCGGCGATTCGCGCAGGTCTGGCAGTCGGCCAGAGCACCTCAAGCCTGGCGCAGTAGAAAACGTGGAGGGGCTTGCCCCCCTCCCGCATTGGCACCGTGTTATTTCAGATGGTCCGTCAAATACCGGAAGTACTCTTCGCGAATCTCAGGAATCTCATTCGCCAGATGATGCCGGCCACGCGGCAGCATCAGCACCTCGGGCCGGTCGAACTTGCCGCGCAGCACTTGCAGGTTGTGTTGCCAGTCCACCGTCATGTCTTCCTCACCCTGCACAATCACCGGCCGCCGCGTGCTGCGCGGGGCGGCTTCGATGCGCTTGATCCAGCGCGCCAGGGCGCCCACCCAGGCGGTTGGCAGTTGCCGTGGCTGCAGTGGATCGGCTTCCAGGAACGGCTTGAAGGCCGGGTCGTTGGAGTTGTCGCTGAACCGCCGCGCAATGCCTTTGACGAACGGCCGCAACAGGTAATAGCTGACCTGGGACCAGCCCCACGCCCGCGGACGCACCAGCGGTGACAACAGCAAGACCTTGCCCTGCGCCGGGCTGTCGGCGCCGTGATGCAGCAGATGGTCAACGACGATAGCGCCGCCGGTGCTTTGCCCGAACAGGTGCCATGGCGTGGGTAATTGCAGCGATTCGGCCTCGGTGAACAGTGCCTGGACCACATTCTGATACACCGCGAAATCACCGATGCTGGCACGCGCGCCGCTGGACAATCCATGCCCCGGCAGATCGCAGGCGATCACCACAAAACCCTGGTCCAGCGCCCAGCCCACCACGTTGCGGTACAGCCCCATGTGGTCGTAGAAGCCGTGGAACATGAACATCGTCGCCACCGGCACCGGCGGCCACCACACTTGCGCCACAACGTCGAATCCGTCCACCTCGAAGCGCCCCAGGCGACTTACCGCCGGCACTTTGCGCGCGGCCAGGTCCAGCCCGTAGAAGCGCTGGTACACCCGCGCCTCGGCGCTGAGCGGTTGCGCATCCGACAAGGGGCGCAAGCTGTCGCGCAGATGATCGGGGTCAAAGGTGACGGGCATAAAGGGTTCCAGACTCACACTATCGAGCAGCGATATTCATCTGTCAGGGCAAGCATGGCAAGCTACGCGACCTGCGAGGATAGATCCGAATGCGACAGCCCCACCGTACTACCTTGTTCGCCGCCCTGATCCTGCTCATTTGCACCGGCTTGCTGTGGGCGGCGTATGACTGGTTCCAGGGCCGCTACCTGCGCGCGTTCAGCGAGCACACCGCCGTATTTTCCGGCGATGCGCTGCAACTGCCCGCCGAACTCAGCGGCCCCGGCCCGATCCGTCTGGTGCATTTCTGGGACCCGGCCTGCCCGTGCAACGTGATCAACCAGCAGCACCTGGGGGAGCTGATCGAGGCCTATGCGCCCTTGGGCGTCGAGTTCTATGCCTTGCAAAAAGCCGGCAGCCACGGCCAATTGCCGGACAACCTGAGCCGGATGAAGATCCTCACCGCCCTGCCCGGTGCCGACCAGGTGCCGGCCAGCCCGGCCGTGGGCATTTGGGATCGAAGCGGCAAACTCGCGTATTTCGGACCGTACAGCGAAGGCCTGACGTGCAATGCCGGCAACAGTTTTATCGAGCCGATCCTGCAGGCCCTGGCAGCCGGGCGCGAGGTGAATGCCACGCACACCCTGGCGGAGGGCTGCTATTGTTCGTGGTCTACCGGTCCGTAGGCCATCACTCCCACTTTGGGTAAGGAATGTTCATGAAACGCGTCCTGCAGACGCTGGCGGCTCTGGCGGTGCTGCTCGCCCTTGCCGTCGGTTGGTATGTCTACAGCAAACAGCCCACGCGCCAGGGCACGGTAGAGCTGGCCAACCTGCAAAGTTCGGTCACGGTGCGCTATGACGACCGCGGCGTGCCGCATATCCGAGCCGAGAACGAAACCGATCTGTATCGCGCCCTGGGCTATGTGCACGCCCAGGACCGGCTGTTCCAGATGGAGATCATGCGTCGCCTGGCCCGTGGCGAACTCGCCGAAGTGCTGGGCCCCAAGGTGGTCGACACCGACAAACTGTTCCGCAGCCTGCGCATCCGCGACCGCGCCGCGACGTATGTGACGCAGCTGGATCATGAATCGGCGCACTGGAAGGCGCTGCAAGCCTATCTGGATGGAATCAACCAGTATCAGGACAGCCACCCCAGCCCGATGGAGTTCGACGTGCTGGGCATTCCCAAGCGGCCCTTTACCGCCGAGGACACCATCAGCGTCGCCGGGTACATGGCCTACAGTTTTGCCGCCGCGTTTCGTACCGAGCCGTTGCTGACTTACATCCGCGACCAGTTGGGCAGCGACTACCTGAAAGTCTTCGACCTCGACTGGCAACCCAAGGGTGCCCTTAACCTGGCCGCCAGCGACTGGCAGGCCCTCGGCGCCCTCGCCGCCCTGAGCGACCAGGCTTTGGCGGACAACGGCCTGCCGCAGCTCGAAGGCAGCAACGCCTGGGCCATCAGCGGCAGCCGCACGCGCAGCGGCAAACCGTTGCTGGCGGGTGACCCGCATATTCGTTTTTCGGTGCCGTCGGTGTGGTATGAGGCGCAATTATCCGCGCCGGGTTTTGAGCTGTATGGCTATCACAACGCACTGGTGCCGATGGCGTTCCTCGGGCACAACCTGAATTTCGGTTGGAGCCTGACCATGTTCCAGAACGACGACCTCGACCTGATCGCCGAGAAGGTCAACCCGGATAATCCCAATCAGGTCTGGTACCAGGGCCAGTGGGTCGACATGACCCGCAGCGAGCAGCAGATCGCGGTAAAGGGCCAGGCGCCGGTCACCTTCACCCTGCGCCAGTCGCCCCATGGCCCGATCGTCAATGACGTGCTCGGCGAGGCGGGCGGCAAAACACCGATTGCGATGTGGTGGGCGTTTCTCGACACGCAGAACCCGATCCTTGAAGGCTTCTACCAGCTCAACCGCGCCGACACGTTGGCGAAGGCGCGCGCCGCCGCCGCCAAGGTCTCGGCACCCGGCTTGAATATCGTATGGGCCAATGCCAAGGGCGATATCGGCTGGTGGGCGGCGGCGCAGTTACCGATTCGCCCGGCAGGCGTGAACCCTGGGTTTATCCTCGACGGCAGCACCGCCCAGGCCGACAAACTGGGTTTCTACCCGTTCAATGCCAACCCTCAGGAAGAAAACCCGGCGCGCGGCTATGTGGTCTCGGCCAACGCCCAGCCGGCGTCGCCCACCGGCATGGAGATCCCCGGTTATTACAACCTGGCCGACCGTGGCCAGCAGCTGAACGCCCAGCTGAGCGACGCCCGCGTGAAGTGGGACGTGACCAACAGCCAGGCCTTGCAACTGGGCACCACCACCGCCTTCGGCCCGCGCCTGCTGGCACCGCTGCTGCCGGTATTGCGTGAAGTGGTCACGGACCCGGCGCAACTCAAGTTGGTGGGTCAACTGGCCAACTGGAAAGGCGACTACCCGCTGGATTCCATCAGCGCCACGCTGTTCAACCAGTTCCTGTTCAACCTCGCCGACGCCGCGTTCCACCCCAAGCTCGGCGATGCGATGTTCAAGACCCTGCTCGGCACCCGCATCATCGACGCGGCCCTGCCACGCCTGGCCGCCGATGCGGACTCACCTTGGTGGGACGGCCAGCGCGCCGCCGTCGTCAAACGTGCATGGGACAACAGCCTCGCCCACCTGCAGGCCACGTTCGGCGACGATCCGAGCCAATGGCAGTGGGGCAAGGCGCATACGCTGACCCATGGCCATCCGCTGGGCCAACAGAAGCCGTTGGACAGGCTGTTCAACGTCGGCCCATTCCCCGCTCCCGGCACCCACGAAGTGCCGAACAACCAATCCGCCGCCATCGGACCCGCGCCCTGGCCGGTCACGTATGGCCCGTCCACGCGCCGCCTGATCGACTTCGCCGACGTCGCCCACGCGCTGACCATCAACCCCGTGGGGCAAAGCGGCGTACCGTTCGACAAGCACTATGGCGACCAGGCCGAGACCTATATCGAAGGCGGTTACGAGCAGGCGCATTTGAGTGATGAGGAAGTCACGGCCAACACCCGTGGCACGCTGAAGCTGCTGCCCGCTCGATAACGGCCTGCAGCGCAAAAACCGTGGCAGGGGCTGGCCCGCTCACACAGTGTCGCTGCAGTGGCGCGTCTATACCGGCGCCGCAAAGTTGAGCCGGAACTGATGCGGCGTCACGCCCAACCGGCGGTTGAACACGCTGCGCATGTGCTGGGCATCGCGAAAGCCGCATCGATAAGCCACGGTCTTGAGCGGCGCGCGGGTGCTTTCGAGCATCACTCGCGCCGCGTCCACCCGTGCCCTTTCGACGAATTCCGCCGGCGTGATGCGGGCCTCACGGGCAAACACCCGGGAGAAATTGCGCGCACTCATATTGGCCGCCTTGGCCAGGTCGGCGATGGTCAGGTCGCCGGTCAGGTTCGCCAATACATACAGTTGCACCTGCGCCACCGCCGACGTGGGTTCGGCGTGGGGCGCAAGGAACGGGCTGAATTGCGACTGCCCGCCGGAGCGCTGGGTGAACACCACCAAGCGCTTGGCCACGCTCAACGCGACTTCCGGGCCGTGATCCTGGGCCAGCAGGTACAGCGACAAGTCGATGCCTGCCGTGACGCCCGCCGAGGTATAGAGATTGCCGTCCTGTACGTAGAGGCGGTCAACCTCGACCTGGGCCGACGGGCACAGACGCGCCAGGTCGGCAGCATCGTTCCAGTGGGTAGTGACGGTTTTGCCCTCCAGCAATCCAGCGCGCGCCAGCATAAAGGCGCCGTTGCAGACAGAACCGAAGCGTTGCGCCCTGGCGGTTGCACCCCGTAGCCAGTCATCGAACGCCGAGCCGAAATCTTCGAACGGCAGTTGCGGGCCTCCAGCGACCAGCAGCAGATCATAGTCCTGCAGGGCCTCGCTGTAATGCCGGTGGGCCTGCAATGCCAAGCCGTTGGAGGCGACCATGGTGCCGTGGTGCAGCCCGATGACCTCTATCCGGTAATGATCCTGGGCCGGCAGAAAGCGGTTGGCTTCGCAGAACACATCCATGGGGCCGGTCACATCCAGTGACTGGACGCCGGGGAAAATCAGGATCGCGACGGTCTTGTGCATGGGTAAACCTTATAGCTGGGGCTGGCGCAAAACCCTGTGGGGCTGACTTGCCTGCGATACAGACGACCAGGCCCATCAGGTATACCGAGGTGATGCTATCGCGGGCAAGCCAGCGCCCCCATTGACGGCATATACCCTTGGCACGAAGTGACGGCACTTTGGCCGGGATCGCATCCCCGTCGCCATGGTCGCTTCGCGGGTGCGCGACCAGACTGTGGGCTTTCCACAGGAGAGCTACCATGACCACTACCATTGCCGGCATCAAAATCCCGAACAGCGCGCTGGCCAAGGCCACCACCGAATATATCCGCGACGTCGAATCCGACCTGCTCTATCACCACTCCCGTCGGGTCTTTCTGTTCGGCGCACTGAGCGGTGAACGCAAGCAACTGGCCTACAACCCCGAGCTGCTCTACGTCGGCGCCATGTTTCATGACCTGGGCCTGGTGGCAGGTCATCGCAGCGACAACGAGCGTTTCGAAGTGGACGGCGCCAACGCTGCCGCCGCCTTCCTGAAGCCGTATGGGCTGAGCGATGACGATATCGAACAGGTATGGCTGTCCATCGCCCTGCACACCACGCCCGGCATACCGCAACATTTGCGTCCGACCGTGGCGTTGGTGACCGCCGGCGTCGAAATGGACGTGCTGGGCATGGACTACGCCGCGTTCAGCAGCGTGCAGCGCGAAGCCGTGGTGCATGCGCATCCACGCGGTGAAGGATTCAAGGAGTGCATCATCTGCGCCTTTGCCGACGGCTTGCGCCATCGCCCGCAGACCACGTTTGGCAACGTGAAGACGGATGTGCTGGTGGATCAGGAGCCAGGGTTCAAGCCGATGAACTTTGTCGAGGTGATTCGCAAGTCGCCTTGGACTGCATAGCCAATCTGGAATGCGGTCAAGACTGTGGGAGGGGGCTTGCCCCCGATTGCTGAGTGCCAGTCACTGCATCTGTTGACTGACCCACCGCCATCGGGAGCAAGCCCCCTCACACATTTAGACCGGCGCCGGAGCGCGGCGCTTGTCCGGTTGCTGCCAGCCATCGGCGGCGGCTTCTTCGATGGCTTGCTGGATGGCTTTCTTGCGCATCTCTTCGGCACGGCGGCTGAAGAACCACACCAGGAAGGTCACCAGCGACACCGCCAGCAGAATCAGGCTGGCCACCGCGTTGATCTCGGGTTTAACCCCCAGGCGCACGGCCGAGAATACTTCCATCGGCAAGGTGGTCGAGCCCGGGCCCGACACGAAGCTGGCCAAAACCAGGTCGTCCAGGGACAACGCAAACGACATCATGCCGCCCGCCGCCAAGGACGGCGCGATCATCGGGATGGTGATCAGGAAGAACACTTTCCACGGCCGCGCGCCCAGGTCCATCGCCGCCTCTTCGATCGACAGGTCCAGCTCACGCAAACGCGCCGACACCACCACCGCCACATACGCAGCACAGAAGGTGGTGTGAGCGATCCAGATGGTGACGATGCCACGCTCCTGAGGCCAGCCGATCATCTGGGCCATGGCCACGAACAGCAGCAAAAGCGACAGACCGGTGATCACTTCCGGCATCACCAACGGCGCGGTCACCAGGCCGCCGAACAGCGTGCGGCCTTTGAACTGGCTGATACGCGTCAGCACAAACGCGGCCAACGTACCCAGCGCCACCGCGGCCGCCGCCGTGTAGCAGGCGATTTCCAGGGAGCGCGCCACCGAGCCCATCAACTGGGTGTTGTCCAGCAGGCCCACATACCATTTGATCGACCAACCGCCCCACACCGTCACCAGCTTGGATTCGTTGAACGAGTAGATCACCAGAATCAGCATCGGCAGGTAGATGAACAGCAACCCCGCCACCAGCATGAAGCTTGAGAAACTGAAGCGCTTCATATCTTGCCCTCCATCTCTTTGGCTTGGCTGCGGTTGAACAGGATGATCGGCACGATCAGGATCGCCAGCATCACCACCGCCAGTGCAGAAGCCACAGGCCAGTCACGGTTATTGAAGAATTCCTGCCACAGCACTTTACCGATCATCAGGGTTTCCGGGCCGCCCAGCAGTTCCGGGATCACGAACTCGCCCACCACCGGGATAAACACCAGCATGCAGCCGGCGATAATGCCGTTCTTGGACAGCGGCACGGTGATCTTCCAGAAACTGTTGAAGGTGCTCGACCCCAGGTCCGACGCGGCTTCCAGCAGGCTCTGGTCGTGCTTCACCAGGTTGGCGTACAGCGGCAGGATCATGAACGGCAGGTAGGAATAAACCACGCCGATATACACCGCAATGTTGGTGTTGAGGATCTGCAGCGGCTCGTTGATCAACCCCATGGACATCAGGAAACCATTGAGCAGACCGTTGTTGCTGAGGATGCCCATCCAGGCATAGACGCGGATCAGGATCGCCGTCCAGGTCGGCATCATGATCAGCAGGACCAGCACGGTCTGCATTTCTTTGCGCGCGGTGGCAATGGCATAGGCCATCGGGTAGCCGATCAGCAGGCACAGCAGGGTGCTGAAGAACGCCATTTTCAGCGAGCCCAGGTATGCCGAGATGTACAACTCATCGCCTGCCAGCAGGCTGTAGTTGGCGAGGTTGAGCACCACCTGCAGCTTCTGCTCAACGTAGGTATAGATCTCGGTGTACGGCGGGATCGCGACGTCGGCTTCGGCAAAGCTGATTTTCAGGACGATAAAAAAAGGCAGGGCGAAGAACAGGAACAGCCACAGGAACGGAATCCCGATGACCACCTGCTTGCCGCTGGGGACGATGCGGTGCAAGCGCCGCTTGAACTTCTTCATGTTCATGAGCGCAGTACCACGCCGCTGTCGTCTTCCCACCACACGTAGACCTGGTCACCCCAGGTCGGACGCTGGCCACGGCGCTCGGCGTTGGCCACGAACGATTGCACCAGCTTGCCGCTGGGCAGCTCGACGTAGAACACCGAGTGGCCGCCCAGGTAGGCGATGTCGTGCACCTTGCCGCTGGACCAGTTGTGTTCGCAGGTCGGCATCTGGGTAGTGACCAGCAGTTTTTCCGGGCGGATGGCATACGTCACCGACTTGTCTTCCACCGCCGTGGCGATGCCGTAGCCTACGTAGATATCGCGGTCCAGGTCGGCGCACTTGAGTACGGCGTGACCCTCGGCATCATCCACGACCTGGGTGTCGAAGATGTTGACGTTGCCGATGAACTCGCACACCAGGCGGCTGGTAGGCGTTTCGTAGATGTCGATCGGGCTGCCGATCTGCGCGATCCAGCCCAGGTGCATGATCGCGATGCGCTCGGCCATGGTCATGGCCTCTTCCTGGTCGTGGGTCACCATCACACAGGTCACGCCGACGCGCTCGATGATTTCCACCAGTTCCAGCTGCATCTGCGAACGCAGTTTCTTATCGAGGGCGCCCATCGGCTCGTCGAGCAGCAGCAGTTTCGGGCGCTTGGCCAGGGAGCGGGCCAGGGCCACGCGTTGGCGCTGACCACCGGACAATTGGTGCGGCTTACGCTTGGCGTACTGGCTCATCTGCACCAGCTTGAGCATCTCGGCCACGCGGGCGTCGACCTCGGCCTTGGGGATCTTGTCCTGCTGCAGGCCGAACGCAATGTTCTGCGCCACGGTCATGTGCGGGAACAAGGCGTAGGACTGGAACATCATGTTGATCGGCCGCTCGTAGGGCGGCATGTCGGTGATGTCCACACCGTCGAGGTAAATGCGGCCCTCGGTCGGACGCTCGAAACCTGCGAGCATGCGCAGCAAGGTGGACTTGCCCGAACCCGAACCGCCGAGCAAGGCGAAGATCTCGCCTTTCTTGATTTCCAGGGACACATCGTCCACGGCAATCGTCTCGTCGAACTTCTTCGTGACCCGGTCGATTTTGACCAGCACCTTCTTCGGTGTCTGGTCGCCCTCGAGGGCTTTCTTGTAGGCGCCGGAGGCAACTGCCATTTACGAAACTCCCAAAAAAACAGAGTGCGGTTCGCCCGAGGCGGGCGAACCCAGGATAGTTTGAGCCTTACTTGCCCGTCTTGATCTTGGTCCAGCTACGGGTCATTAAACGTTGCACCTTCGGGGGTAGCTCGAAGTTGACGAACGTGCGGTCAAGAACCGCCTGCGGTGGGTAAACCGCTTCGTCAGTGCGTATCGATTGCTCCATCAGTTTGTCCGCCCCTGGGTTAGGGTTGGCGTAACCGACGACGTCGCTGACCTGGGCGATGACCTCAGGCTGCAGCAAATAGTTGATGAAGGCGTGGGCTTCCTTGACGTTGGTGGCATCCTTGGGGATGGCCAGTACGTCGAACCACAGGTTGCCGCCCTCTTTGGGAATCACGTAAGCGATGTTCACGCCTTTGCCGGCATCGCTGGCACGCGCCTTGGCCTGGAACACATCGCCGGAGAACCCGGCAGCCACGCAGATATTGCCGTTGGCCAGGTCCGAGATGTATTTGGACGAATGGAAATAGGTCACGTAGGGCCGCACTTTCAGCAGCTTTTCCTCGGCCTTCTTGTAATCCTCGGGGTTGGTGCTGTTAGGGTTCAGCCCCATATAGTTGAGCACCGCCGGCAGCATTTCGTCCGCCGAATCCATGAACGACACGCCACAGGTGGCGAGTTTTTTCATGTTTTCCGGTTCAAACAGCACGGCCCAGGAGTCGATATGGTCGACGCCCAGCACTTCTTTGACTTTGTCGACGTTGTAACCGATGCCATTGGTGCCCCACAGGTACGGTACGGCGTACTGGTTGCCGGGGTCGTTCTTTTCCAGGCGCTTGAGCAGTGCCGGGTCGAGGTTGGCGTAATGGGTCAACAGTGACTTGTCGAGCTTCTGGAACGCCCCGGCCTTGATCTGCTTGCCGAGGAAGTGGTTGGACGGCACCACCACGTCGTAACCGGTATGACCGGCCAGCAACTTGCCTTCCAGGGTTTCATTGGAATCGAACACGTCATACACAGGCTTGATGCCGCTGGCTTTTTCGAAATTGACCAGGGTGTCGGTGCCGATGTAATCCGACCAGTTATAAATATGCACGGTCGGTGCAGCCTGCACGCTGACACTCAGCGTGATGCCTGCAGCCGCCAGCATGGCTTTGCTGAATAAAGAAATTGGCAAGTGGAGGTCCTCTTAAATAGTTGGGCCCAAAGTTGTTGCCCGGCAACAAAACCGGCGCGCAACTTACCCTCGATAAACCGATCCGGCAAAACTTTCTGTCATTTAATTAATGTGCGGGAGGGGACCAGCCCCCTCCCACAGGTTTTAAGGCTTACTTGCCCGACTTGATCTTGGTCCAGCTGCGGGTCATTTCACGCTGGGTCGCGGCCGGCAAGTCGGCAATGGCATAGAGCTTGGCCTGCACATCCGCCGATGGGTAGATGCCCGGGTCGCTGGTAATGTCCTTGTCGACCAGTGCGGTCGCCTTCTCGTTACCGTTAGGGAAACGCACGCTGTTGGTGATAGCCGCCATGACATCCGGCTTGAGCAGGTAGTTCATGAACTTGTAGGCCGCGTCGACGTTTTCGGCGTCTTTAGGGATGGCGACCATGTCATAGAAACTGCCGGCGCCTTCCTTAGGAATGTCGTACGCCACCTTGACCTTGCCACCGGCTTCAGCCGCGCGGGACTTGGCCTGCTGGATGTCACCCGAGTAACCGACGGCCACGCAGATGTTGCCGTTGGCCAGGTCGGAGATGTACTTGGAGGAGTGGAAGTAGCCGATCGAAGGACGGATCTTCAGGAACAGCTCTTCGGCTTTCTTCAGGTCGTCTTTTTTCTGGGTGTCCGTCGGCAGGCCCAGGTAATGCAGTGCGACCGGCAGCATTTCGGTTGGCGAATCGAGGAAGCTCACGCCGCAGCTTTTGAGCTTGGCGATGTTTTCAGGCTTGAGCAGCGTGTCCCACGAGTCGATCTTGTCCACGCCCAGCGCAGCCTTGACCTTCTCCGGGTTGTAGCCGATGCCGATCGAGCCCCACATGTAAGGGAAGGCGTGCTTGTTGTCCGGGTCACTGACCGACACGGCCTTGAGCAGGGACTTGTTCAGGTTGTCGTAGTTGGACAGCTTGGACTTGTCCAGCTCCTGATAAACGCCGGCCTTGATCTGCTTGGCCAGGAAGTTGTTCGACGGTACGACGATGTCATACCCGGACTTGCCGGCCAGCAACTTGGCCTCCAGGGTTTCGTTGCTGTCGAACACGTCGTACACCACTTTGATGCCCGACTCTTTTTCGAAGTTGGCGATGGTGTCCGGTGCGATGTAATCGGACCAGTTGTAGACGTGCAGCACTTTATCGTCCGCCTGTGCCGCGCCCGCCATCGCGCCCATCAGGGACAAGGCGAGGAGGGTCTTGCCCGCGTTCTTCAAACCTAATGCCTTCATTTGGTAATGCTCCAATTTTTCTTTTTTGGGCCACACGCTATGTATGTTCCGCAGCCCAGCCAAAGGGCAACACAACAGGGCGACAGTCTGGCAAGTTCAGGGGCCGGCTTTCAACCAAAGCCCCTACATTTATAACCGCTCGGTGCACTGCGCACTGAGCCTAGCATTTAGCCCTGCAATGCCGCCAAAGTCAGGTCCAGGCACTGGCGAGCCTTGGTGACCAGTTCGTCGATTTCCGCCTTGCTGATCACCAGTGGCGGCGAAATGATCATGGTGTCGCCCACGGCGCGCATGATCAGGCCATTTTCGAAGCAGAACGTGCGGCAGATCATGCCTGCACCCCTGCCCTCGTAACGCTTGCGCGTGGCCTTGTCCTGCACCAGTTCAATCGCACCGAGCATGCCGACGCCACGCACTTCACCTACCAGAGGGTGATCCGCCAGCTCCCTCAGACGTTTCTGCAAATAGGGTGCCGTTTCGTCATGCACACGTTTAACAATCTGTTCATCGCGCATGATGCGGATGTTTTCCAACGCCACCGCCGCCGCCACCGGGTGACCGGAGTAGGTGAAGCCATGGTTGAAATCGCCGCCTTCGTTGAGCACGGCCACCACGTCATCGCGCACGATCAGGCCACCCATGGGGATGTACCCCGAGGTCAGGCCCTTGGCGATGGTCATCATGTGCGGCTTGAGGCCATAGAAATCGCTACCGAACCACTCGCCGGTACGTCCGAAGCCGCAGATCACTTCGTCGGCGATAAACAGAATGTCGTACTTGGCCAGAATCTCTTTGATGCGCGGCCAGTAGGTCTCGGGCGGCACGATCACACCGCCGGCGCCCTGGATCGGTTCGGCAATAAACGCACCGACGTTATCCACGCCCACTTCCAGGATCTTTTCTTCAAGCTGGTTGGCGGCCCACACACCGAACTCTTCGGGGCTCATGTCGCCGCCTTCGCCGAACCAGTACGGCTGGGCGATATGGACAATGCCCGGGATCGGCAAGTCGCCCTGCTCGTGCATATAGGTCATGCCGCCCAGGCTGGCGCCGGCCACGGTGGACCCGTGGTAGCCATTTTTGCGGCTGATGATGGTTTTCTTGTTCGGCTGGCCCTTGATCGCCCAGTAGTGGCGGACCATGCGCAACATGGTGTCGTTGCCTTCGGAGCCGGAACCGGTGAAGAACACGTGGTTCATGCCGGCCGGCGCGATGTCGGAAATGGCTTTGGCCAGTTCCAGCACCGGCGGGTGAGCGGTCTGGAAGAACAGGTTGTAGTACGGCAGCTCTTTCATCTGTTTGGCGGCGGCGTCGGCCAGTTCATCGCGACCGTAACCGATCGCCACGCACCACAGGCCGGCCATGCCGTCGAGGATCTTGTTGCCTTCGCTGTCCCACAGGTACACGCCGTGGGCTTTGGTGATGATGCGCGGGCCTTTCTCTTTCAATTGCTTGAAGTCGCTGAACGGCGCCAGGTGGTGATCACTGCTCAAGGCTTGCCATTCACGGGTTTGCGGGTTGTTGCTGGACATACCGATCTCCTAGACTTTTCAGTGAAGGGCGCGCGGGTTGCCCCGCGCGCCCGGCGCATCAGACGGCGAAGAGCAGGAATTCCCGCTCCCACGAACTGATGACGCGCTTGAAGTTTTCATGCTCGGCCCGCTTGACCGCGACGTAGCCTGTGATGAATTTGTGCCCCAGGTATTTCTCGATGGTCTTGCTGTTTTCCATGCGTTCCAGGGCGTCTTCGATGGTCAACGGCAGGCGCAGGTTGCGCCGCTCGTAACCACGGCCTACCACGGGAGCGCTCGGCTTATGGCCTTCGACCATGCCGATGTAGCCGCATAACAGGCTGGCCGCAATCGCCAGGTACGGGTTGGCATCGGCGCCCGGCAGGCGGTTTTCCACACGACGGTTCTGCGGGCCGGCGTCCGGGACGCGCAGGCCCACGGTACGGTTTTCTTCGCCCCATTCCACGTTCACCGGCGCCGACGTATCGGGCAGGAAGCGGCGGAACGAGTTCACATTGGGTGCAAACAATGGCAGCAACTCAGGGATGAATTTCTGCAGGCCACCGATGTGGTTGAGAAACAGCTCGCTCATGGTCCCGTCTTCATTGGAGAAGACGTTCTTGCCGGTGGCGATGTCGATGATGCTCTGGTGCAGGTGCATGGCGCTGCCGGGCTCACCGGTCATCGGCTTGGCCATGAAGGTGGCGGCCACGTCGTGCTTGAGTGCGGCTTCACGCATGGTGCGCTTGAACACCAGGATCTGGTCGGCCAGGGACAGCGCATCGCCATGACGGAAGTTGATTTCCATCTGCGCCGTGCCGTCTTCATGAATGAGGGTATCGAGGTCCAGTTCCTGCAGCTCGCACCAGTCGTAGACGTCTTCGAACAGCGGGTCGAATTCGTTGGCCGCTTCTATAGAGAAGGACTGGCGACCGGTTTCCGGGCGCCCGGAGCGGCCGATCGGCGGTTGCAGTGGGAAGTCCGGGTCTTCGCAGCGCTTGGTCAGGTAGAACTCCATCTCCGGCGCCACGATGGGCTGCCAGCCTTTGTCGGCGTAGAGCTTGAGGACTTTCTTGAGCACGTTGCGCGGCGACAGCTCGATGGGGTTGCCTTGCTTGTCGTAGGTATCGTGGATCACCTGGGCGGTGGGCTCGATGGCCCAGGGCACCAGGAATACCGCGTTCTGGTCGGGGCGGCAGATCATGTCGATATCGGCCGGGTCGAGCAGTTCGTAATAGATGTCGTCTTCGACATAGTCGCCGGTCACGGTCTGCAGCAGAACGCTCTCGGGCAGGCGCATGCCTTTTTCGGCGATGAACTTGTTGGTCGGCGAGATTTTGCCCCGGGTGATACCGGTGAGGTCGCCAATCATGCATTCGACTTCTGTGATCTTGTGGTCTTTCAACCAATCGGTGAGCTGGTCGAGGTTGTTACTCATAAATGCCTCTGGGCTGGGTTTCCTGGCATCCATTAAAGGCCAGGCGTTGGTTGACGCAGCATCCGCGTCGTTTCTTCACTCAGGGTAGGAGCTTACCTGCCATTTGGAGCGCAGATGCATTCCTCACGCCAAACTTGTGCAGAATCATGAGCGGCACCCAGGGTCGGCGCCCTTCAGGGGCGAAGGCGAGGTGAGTGAAGGGGGGAAAAAGAGGTCGGCCGAGGCGTCAAGAATATTGGCCGGGGCATGGGCATTCACGCAGGAAGAACGAACAGATGACAAAGCCTGTGTGAAGCAGGCCGAGACGCCGATTGGCGGCAGGCGAGACATGAAGCACCCCGGTATTATTGCTGTTATGGGTTTGAATCGAGCTTAGCCTTGTTCATTTTTTTACACAACACCCCCGTAAAAAATACAACACGGCCCGCTCAAGCCTGCGGTACCCAAGCCGGTCAAAGCGAAAAAAACGCCCCGAAAAGCCCCAAAAAAGCCGTCACGGCGCTTTTTTAGGGCAAAAAAGGCCTCGCTTGACTTCGGCATGCCGTTCGGGTTGACTGAAACCAGAAAAGATCAATGATTGATATTTTTAACAACAAAGGTGTTGCATCATGTCGGTACCCCCGCGTGCCGTTCAGCTTAACGAAGCGAACGCGTTCCTTAAGGATCATCCTGAGGTTCTGTACGTAGACCTTCTAATTGCGGATATGAATGGTGTGGTGCGCGGCAAGCGCATCGAACGCACCAGCCTCCACAAGGTTTACGAGAAGGGCATTAACCTGCCTGCCTCTTTATTTGCTCTGGATATCAACGGCTCGACGGTGGAAAGCACCGGCCTGGGTCTGGACATCGGCGATGCTGACCGAATCTGTTATCCAATCCCCGACACCCTGTGCAATGAACCTTGGCAAAAGCGCCCTACCGCGCAGTTGCTGATGACCATGCACGAACTGGAAGGTGAACCTTTCTTCGCCGATCCGCGCGAAGTACTACGCCAGGTTGTCAGCAAATTCGACGACCTCGGTCTGACCATCTGCGCCGCCTTCGAGCTTGAGTTCTACCTGATCGATCAGGAGAACGTGAACGGCCGACCACAACCGCCCCGCTCGCCGATCTCCGGCAAACGCCCGCACTCGACACAGGTCTACCTGATCGACGACCTCGACGAATATGTCGACTGCCTCCAGGACATTCTGGAAGGTGCCAAAGAGCAAGGCATCCCGGCCGACGCCATCGTCAAGGAAAGTGCCCCGGCGCAGTTCGAAGTGAACCTGCACCACGTGGCCGACCCGATCAAGGCCTGCGACTACGCGGTACTGCTCAAGCGCCTGATCAAGAACATCGCCTACGACCATGAGATGGACACCACCTTCATGGCCAAGCCTTACCCAGGCCAGGCAGGCAACGGTTTGCACGTACACATTTCGATCCTGGACAAGGACGGCAAGAACATCTTTGCCAGCGAGGATCCCGAGCAGAACGCCGCATTGCGTCACGCGATCGGCGGTGTGCTGGAGACCCTACCCGCCCAGATGGCGTTCCTGTGCCCCAACGTCAACTCCTACCGCCGCTTCGGCGCACAGTTCTACGTGCCGAACTCGCCGTGCTGGGGTCTGGATAACCGTACCGTGGCGATTCGCGTACCGACCGGCTCGGCCGATGCGGTGCGTATCGAACACCGCGTAGCGGGTGCCGACGCCAACCCTTACCTGCTGATGGCTTCGGTCCTGGCAGGCGTGCACCACGGTCTGACCAACAAGATCGAGCCTGGCGCACCGGTGGAAGGCAACAGCTACGAGCAGAACGAGCAGAGCCTGCCGAACAACCTGCGCGATGCCCTGCGCGAGTTGGACGACAGCGAGGTGATGGCCAAGTACATCGATCCGAAGTACATCGACATCTTCGTCGCCTGCAAGGAAAGCGAGCTGGAAGAGTTCGAACACTCCATCTCCGACCTTGAGTACAACTGGTACCTGCATACCGTGTAAGCGGTTGCGGCGATAAAAAAACGCCACAGGCTTTGGGTCTGTGGCGTTTTTTTATGGGCTTGTTCTGAGAGACCGGGTCGGTCTTATCGGGGGCAAGCCCACTCCCACATTTTGACCTGTGAATGCTTTCAGAATGTGGGAGGGGGCTTGCCCCCGATAGCTGCCTGGCAGACAACACAGATTCCTGCTCATACAATGCCCGCTGCCTTGTAGGAGACTTCCATGACCGCTACCGCCCCTCGCAAACCCCGCGCCCGCAGCCAGGCCCGGATCGATGCGATTCTGGACGCCGCCCGCACCCTGCTGGCCGCCGAAGGGGTGGCAGGTTTGTCGATCTACAGCGTGGCCGAACGCGCGCAGATTCCTCCGTCGTCGGTGTATCACTTTTTCGCCGGTGTGCCGGCGCTGCTGGAGGCTTTGACGGCCGATGTGCATGGGGCGTTTCGCGCGGCGATTCAGGCCCCCATCGACCATGAATGCCTCAAGCAATGGCGCGACCTGTCCTGCATTGTCGAGCAACGCATGCTCACCATCTACGACCAGGACGCCGCCGCGCGCCAGTTGATCCTGGCGCAGCATGGCCTCACCGAAGTGACCCAGGCCGACCGGCAGCATGATCTGGAACTGGGCGATCTGATGTTCAAGGTGTTCAACCGCCATTTCGAGCTGCCGACACTGCCCGGCGATGTGGATGTGTTCGCGCTGGCGCTGGAGTTGAGCGACCGCGTGTATGCGCGCTCGGTGCATCAGCATGGGCTGATCACGCCGCGCATGGCCGAGGAAGGGATGCGCGTGTTCGATGCGTATGTGGGGCTGTATTTGCCGGTTTACCTGCCCAAGCGTTGAGCCTTGTGTTGGTTGGGGCGGCCTCATCGGGGGCAAGCCCCCTCCCACAATTGAATGTGTTTACAGATCAAACTGTGGGAGGGGGCTTGCCCCCGATGGCAGCCTCAAGGGCGACGCGAATTACAACTTGGCAATCGACACCTCAGTGGACTTCACAAAGGCAATCACTTCACTACCAATGACCAGCTCCAGCTCTTTGACCGAGCGAGTGGTGATCACCGAAGTGACGATACCGGAGGCGGTCTGCACATCGATTTCCGACAGCACGTCGCCGACCACGATTTCCTTGATGGTGCCTTTGAACTGGTTACGCACGTTGATGGCTTTAATAGTCATGGTGTTCTTCCTTCGTGGGACAAGTGAGTTATTGCGCCCAACGCAGTTGCGTCGGCAACGGTGAAACAGGTTCGGGTTCGGGCGGCGTGCCGGGCAGCGACAGCACACGGTTGAGCACTTCGGCTTCCAACGCCGCAAGGCGATGAGAGCCACGCGCCCGCGGGCGCGGCAGGTCGACGATCAGGTCCAGGCCTATTTCGCCGTCTTCGATCAGGATCACCCGGTCGGCAATCGCCACGGCTTCGCTGACGTCATGGGTAACCAGCAGCACGGTGAAGCCATGTTTTTGCCAGAGGTTTTCGATCAGTTGCTGCATCTCGATGCGCGTCAGGGCATCCAGCGCACCCAACGGCTCATCGAGCAGCAACAGACGTGGTTGGTGGATCAGCGCGCGGGCCAGCGCCACGCGTTGCTTCTGGCCACCGGACAATGCCGCCGGCCATTCATTGGCGCGTTCGGCCAGGCCCACCGCGCCCAGGGCCTCCAAGGCCTTGGGCCGCCAGTCGCCCTTGAGGCCCAGGCCAACGTTGTCGATGATTTTTTTCCACGGCAGCAGGCGCGCTTCCTGAAACATCAACCGCGTGTCTTCAATCGCTTCACTCAGCGGCGCGGAACCGGCCAGCAGCTCGCCGCCACTGGGCTTGTCCAGACCCGCCAGCAGGCGCAGCAAAGTACTTTTACCGCAACCACTGCGGCCGACCACAGCCACGAACTGGCCCGCGGGGATGTGCAGGTCAATCTCTTTAAGCACGTGCCGAGCGCCAAACGATTTGCGCAATTTGCGCACCGCCAGGGGGATGCCCTTGAGCAGGCGCGGAGGTTGTTGAGCCGTCATACCGCACCGCCTTTATTCACTTGATACGCCGGGTGCCAGCGCAGCCACACACGTTCCAGGCCACGCGCCGCCAGGTCGGCGAGCTTGCCGAGGACCGCGTACATCACGATGGCCAGCACCACCACGTCGGTCTGCAGGAACTCACGGGCGTTCATTGCCAGGTAACCGATGCCGGAACTGGCGGAGATGGTTTCCGCCACGATCAGCGTCAGCCACATGAAGCCCAGGGCAAAGCGCACGCCCACCAGGATCGACGGCAACGCGCCGGGCAGGATCACCTGCCGGAACAGACTGAAACCGGACAAACCGTAGCTGCGCGACATCTCTACCAGCGCCGGGTCGACGTTGCGGATGCCGTGGTAGGTGTTCAGGTAGATCGGAAACAGCGTGCCGAGGGCCACCAGGAAGATCTTCGCCGTCTCGTCAATGCCGAACCACAGGATTACCAGCGGGATCAGCGCCAGGTGCGGCACGTTGCGGATCATCTGCACCGAGCTGTCGAGCAGGCGCTCGCCCCACGTCGAAAGCCCCGTGATAAAGCCCAGCGCGAGGCCGATAGCGCCGCCGATCACAAAGCCCAGGCCCGCGCGCCAGCCGCTGATGGCCAGGTGTGTCCAGATTTCGCCGCTGCGCACCAGGTTGACCCCGGCCTCGATCACCGCGCTCGGCGCCGGCAGGATGCGCGTCGACAACCAACCCGCCGACACCGACAACTGCCACACCGCCAGCAACAGCACCGGCAGCACCCAGGGCGCCACGCGATGGCTCACTTTTTCAATACTCATGGCGCCGCCTCAGCTTTGTGACGCAGCTTTGGGGAGGATATCGTTAGCGACCATTTCACCGAACGGGCTGACGTAGCCGGCGCTTTTCGGCGCTTCGGGCCGTTCGATATCCAGGTGCGGGAACAGCAGTTCCGCTACGCGGTATGACTCTTCCAGGTGCGGATAACCGGAGAAAATAAAGGTATCGATGCCCAGGGCCGCGTACTCCTTCACACGTTCGGCCACGGTTGGGCCATCGCCCACCAGCGCCGTGCCCGCGCCGCCACGCACCAGACCGACACCCGCCCATAGGTTGGGGCTGACTTCGAGATTGTCGCGGTTGCCGCCATGCAAGGCGGCCATGCGTTGCTGGCCGACGGAATCGAAACGCGCCAGCGAGGCCTGGGCGCGGGCGATGGTGTCGTCGTCCAGATGGGAGATGAGCTTGTCGGCGGCTCTCCAAGCCTCGTCATTGGTTTCGCGCACGATCACATGCAGACGAATGCCGAAGCGCACGGTGCGCCCGAGTTTGGCGGCCTTGGCGCGCACTTGTTCGATTTTCTCGGCGACGGCAGCCGGCGGCTCGCCCCAGGTCAGCACCATCTCCACTTGCTCGGCCGCCAGGTCCTGGGCCGCCTCCGACGAACCGCCGAAGTACAGCGGTGGTCGTGGCTGCTGGATCGGCGGATAAAGCAATTTTGCGCCTTTGACGCTGATGTGCTGGCCGTCGTAATCCACGGTTTCGCCTTCGAGCACGCGGCGCCAGATGCGGGTGAACTCCACCGACGCCTGGTAGCGCTCTTCGTGACTGAGAAACAGGCCATCGCCGGCCAGTTCTTCAGGGTCGCCACCGGTCACCAGATTGAATAACGCCCGCCCGCCGGACAAGCGATCCAGGGTCGCAGCCTGACGCGCGGCCACCGTCGGGGAAATGATCCCAGGGCGCAGCGCTACCAGGAATTTCAGGCGCTGGGTCACCGGGATCAGCGAAGCGGCCACCAGCCACGAGTCTTCGCAGGAGCGCCCGGTGGGGATCAGCACCCCGCCAAAACCCAGACGATCTGCCGCCTGGGCCACTTGCTGCAGATAGCCGTGATCGACGGCGCGCGCGCCTTCGGCGGTGCCAAGGTAATGGCCGTCACCGTGGGTAGGCAGGAACCAGAAAATATTGAGGCTCATGGAGTTGTCTCCTGAAGAAGTCGGATTACGGCGCGTTAGCCACCGCGGCAGGTGGCGTCCAGATCACGTCCTTGATGCTCAAGGGCTTGGGGATCAATTTGAGTTGATAGAAGCTGTCGGCGATCTTCTGCTGGGCCGCGATCACCTGCGGGGTCAGGAACAGCGCACCGTAGCCTTGGCGTTTGACCGAGGTAAGGGTGATGTCCGCCGGCAGGCCGAGCAGCGGCGCAACTTGATCGGTGACTTCCTGCGGGTTGGCCTTGGACCACTCACCCACGGCACGCACTTCTTCCACCAGCGCCTTGATCACGTCGGGGTGCTGTTCGGCGTAGGGTTTGGTCGCCAGGTAGAACTGATGGTTGTCGGCAATACCGGTGCCGTCACGCAGGGTGCGCGCCTGCAGTTGTTTCTCGGCGGCGGCCTGATACGGGTCCCAGATCACCCACGCGTCCACACTGCCCCGCTCGAACGCCGCGCGGGCATCGGCGGGCGGCAGGAATACGGTCTGCACGTCGGTGTATTTCAGGCCGGCCTCCTCCAGGGCGCGCACCAGCAGGTAGTGCACGTTGGAGCCTTTGTTGAGCACGATTTTCTTGCCCTTGAGCTCGGCGACCGATTTGATCGGTGAGTCTTTGGGCACCAGGATCGCTTCACTGCTCGGCGCCGGCGGCTCGTAGGCCACGTAGAGCAGATCGGCACCTGCAGCCTGGGCGAAGACCGGCGGGGTTTCGCCGGTCACACCGAAGTCGATGGAGCCGACATTCAGCCCTTCGAGCAACTGCGGGCCGCCGGGAAACTCAGTCCACTGCACCTGCACGCCTTGGGCGGCCAGGCGTTTTTCCAGGGTGCCCTTGGCCTTGAGCAGGACCAAGGTGCCGTATTTCTGATAGCCGATCCGCAGGGGCTCGGCGGCGTGAGCTTGAACAATGGCGCCGAAGGACACGGCCGCAGCAAACAGTGCGACCAGACCGCGACGCAAGATGACAGTGCGCATGGCGCTCTCTCCAAAATGCGATGAGGGGTTTTGGCTGCACCTGCTTGGCCGTTGGCGGCTGAGTAAGGTGAGTGTTTCCAGGTTTCAGGTGAGGCTTAAATGCTCCAGCGAGCACTCAACAAACGTTCATTTAACACATGCGGATCAAGCGGTTTTGGGCGACGGGCCATGGCGCTGTAAAGCGTGTCCAGCGCCTCGTGCAACCGCTGCTCGAGCACCGGCACCAATTGCGCCTGGGCGTTGCCTTCGCCATAGGCGATCTGGCTGTCTTCGGCAAAAATACCGTGGAGCAATTCCTGGGCCTTGAGCGCCGACAGCACCGGCTTCAACGCGTAGTCCACCGCCAGCATGTGCGCGATGCTGCCGCCAGTGGCCATCGGCAGCACCACCTTGTGGGCCAGGGCCCGTTCGGGCAGCAGGTCGAGCACGGTTTTCAACGCACCGGAGAAGGAGGCCTTGTACACCGGCGTGGCGATCACCAGGCCGTCGGCGTTGGCTACCTGCTCCAGCAGGTCGATGACCTTGGGGCTGTCGAACCGCGCGTGCAGCAGGTCTTCAGCCGGGAAGTCCCGTATCTGGTAACTCACTACTTCCACGCCTTTGTGTTGCAGCCACTGACGGGTTTTTTCCAGCAAGACCCCGGAGCGGGAGCGCTGGCTGGGACTGCCTCCTAGTGTTACGACCAACATGCAGGAATTCCTTGAGCAGGTGTCGGCGGTTCGCTGTGTGGCGATGGCGCCAAGATGGAACAGACCTTATCAGCTGATTTATATATCTATAAATCTTATTTTTTCATTTGTTTATTCCATAAAAATATATTGGCCCTATCAATCGCCAGGCGAAAAAAAAGGCCGTGGAAACGGCCTGAAAACCCCTGCTTTGATTCAGTTACAGATGCGGTGCATCGACGGTGGGAGGGGGTTTGCCCCCGAGGCGATATCCGCGTTAACGATTGGGCTGCGGGGTAAGCCGCAGGTACGGCTTCACTGCGCGATAGCCTTTTGGAAAGCGTTTCTTGATCTCGTCTTCGTCCTTGAGCGACGGCACGATCACCACTTCATCACCGTCCTGCCAGTTGGCGGGGGTGGCGACCTTGTGGTTGTCGGTCAGCTGCAGCGAGTCGATTACCCGCAGGATTTCATGGAAGTTGCGCCCGGTACTGGCCGGGTACGTGATGGTCAGGCGAATCTTTTTGTTCGGGTCGATGACAAACAACGAGCGCACGGTGAGGGTGTCGCTGGCATTGGGGTGGATCAAATCGTAGAGGTCAGAGACCTTCCGGTCGGCGTCGGCCAGGATCGGGAAGTTGACGGTGGTGTGCTGGGTTTCGTTGATGTCTTCGATCCACTTGTGGTGTGAGTCCACCGGGTCGACCGACAGCGCGATGGCTTTGACGCCGCGCTGGGCGAACTCGTCCTTGAGCTTGGCGGTAAAACCCAGCTCGGTGGTGCATACCGGCGTGAAGTCGGCCGGGTGGGAAAACAACACACCCCAGCTATCGCCCAGCCACTCGTGGAAACGAATCTTGCCGGCGCTGGAATCCTGCTCGAAGTCGGGGGCGATATCGCCCAGTCTTAGGCTCATGGTGTGGCTCCTGATGAGTGCTTATGGAGGCCACTGTGCATGGGTTGTGAATATTTTAAAAAGAATAAATATCGATTTATCTAGACGATAAAGGAATATTAAAAATCGTTCATTGGACGCTGAACCGGGCGCAGGGCACCATCGGTTTCAAGGTTCGAGAAGGCCTTGAGACGTTGTAAAAGAGGGGTTCAGGAAGGGCTTACGGGGGTGAGCCCGACTTGAAAGGCAACACACCTTGCCCGGCGTTGCGCCGGGCAAGGTTTTACGCAGTTACTTGAACGCGTAGGTGTAGCTGACGATTACACGGTTTTCGTCCTGGTCGCGCGCGGCGGCAACATCGTTGCGCCACATAGCGTTTTTCCAGGCCACGCCGACGTTCTTGAACGGGCCTTCCGGCACCACGTAGGCAACAGTGATATCGCGCTCCCACTCGGACTGGCCGGTGAACTCTGCACGGCTACCGTTAACGGTGTCGATGTCAGTACCTTTGAGGTACACGACGCCCGCTGTCAGGCCAGGCACGCCGACCTTGGCGAAGTCATACGCGTAGCGAGCCTGCCAGGTGCGCTCGCCGGCACGGGCGAACTTGGCGATCTGCATGTCGGTGGTGATGTAAGCCGACGAACCGTCGCCCTGGTTCAGCCAAGGGAAGTCGCTGCTACCGTTGCTGACCTGATAACCACCACCGAAGGTGTGACCACCCAGGGTGTACAGGAACAGGCCGCTGTACAGGTTGTTATCGACCTTGCCGCGACCGGAGTTCACGCCGCTGTAGTTGCCCGAGGAGAAATAGGCCGACTCGTTGCCGTTCTTGCCGTCATCGGTGCTGTGGAAGTAGCGCAGGTCGGATTTCAACACGCCCGGGCCGATTGCCCAGTTGTGAGTCAGACCCAGGAAGTGCTGCTTGTAGAAGTCTTCCAGATTGCCGTAGTAGTACTGGGCAGTCAGGTCCTTGGTGATCTTGTAGTCACCACCGGCGTAGTAGAACTTGTTGCTGTCACGCCAGTTGGCGCCACGGGAGTTGGCACCGGAGATCGACAGGTTGTCGACGTTGCTGGAGTTACGACCTTTGGCTTTTTCGATCTGACCGGCAACCAGAGTCAAATCCTTGATGTCGTTGGTGGTGATCTGGCCACCCTGGAAGGTCTGCGGCAGCAGACGACCGTCGTTGGTCACGATGACCGGCAGCTTGGGCTGCAGAGTCCCCAGCTTCAGTTCGGTCTGGGAAATCTTGGCCTTGGCGGTCAGGCCCAGGCTCGAGTAGTTATCAACGGCTTCGCCGTTGGACTTGCTCGGGAACACAGTGCCACCGTAGGAAGAGGCAGTAGCACCGTTGGTGCCGCCACCGGAATCCAGGCGAACGCCCAGCAGGCCGATAGCATCAAGACCGAAGCCTACGGTGCCTTGGGTGTAACCGGAGATGAAACGCAGGTCGAAGCCTTGGCCCCATTCTTCCTGCTTGCTTTGAACACCGGCGCGCTTGTTGGCAGCAGAGCCAGCAGCCGAATCACGGTTGTCGGTGTTGATGTAAAAGTTACGCAGACCCAGGGTTACTTTACTGTCATCGATGAAACCAGCAGCGCCTGCTTGCTGAGCGATTGCGCCCAGGGCTACAGCCAGTGCCAAGGTGGACTTCTTCATGTACCGCTCCTCTCGTTTCTAATTTTTGTAGTTCTTAGGTCTCGGGTCTGACGCCCTCGATCCACAGATGCGCGATTAGCGCCAGATAGTGACTACCAAGTCAATCGTAACCTAGTGTGTCTACTACCTTCGTCTAACCACCGTTGATTTGGTCCCTGCAGGGTAATGAGTTTTTCATACACCCAAAAAGAATTGTTTCATTCTTTTTCATACAATTTCGGAATAAGCCATTACGTAGATCGGGCAGGTCAGGATAGACGAACCTCCCTAAAAGCTAATTCCTAAAGGGTATTTGTTTTCCACTTTTTAGATCATCGAATGCAGGTCTAAAGCCGCATACGTCACGTACGATCAAAAAAGCGACGCCATGATGGCCAAACGCATATCCTCCCGTCAATTTGTTACAGTTTTTGTATCGGAATAGTTTCTTTTGATGACAAGCCTGCCAAGGCTCATATTCCGATGCCCCTCCCGTCACGCGCTCTATCCCTGCTCGCGCTCAGCGTATCGGCCTGATTCAACGGTTCTGAAGGGGGTGGTGTCGTTTGCCGGAGCACAAACAGGACGGGGGACAGGAAAAGGGTAGGAGCGCGTTCGCTCCTACCTTGGGAGAGGATTAGCTAGAGGGCCTTTTCGAAAATCTTCGAATTACGTTGGTAGTTGTACAACGAGGCGCGGGCGGACGGCAGGCGATCGACGCTGCTCGGCACAAAGCCCCGTTCACGAAACCAGTGGGCGGTGCGAGTGGTGAGCACGAACAAGGTCTTCAAACCCTGCGCCCGGGCCCGGGTTTCGATGCGCTCAAGCAGCTCATCACCGCGCCCGCCGTGGCGGTACTCGGGGTTCACCGCCAGGCACGCCAGCTCACCGGCATCCGAATCGGCGATCTGATACAGCGCCGCGCAGGCGATGATCATGCCTTCGCGCTCCACCACGCTGAACTGCTCTATTTCACGCTCCAGCACTTCCCGCGAACGACGCACCAGAATGCCCTGCTCTTCCAACGGGCTGATCAAATCGAGCAAGCCGCCGACGTCTTCAATCGCCGCCTCGCGTACCAGTTCGAATTGCTCCTGAGCCACCAGCGTACCGCCACCGTCTCGGGTGAACAGCTCGGTGAGCAACGCGCCATCTTCGGCATAGCTGACGATATGGCTGCGCCCTACCCCGCCCCGACAAGCCTGCGCCGCTGCGTCGAGCAACTCGGCCTGGTAGTTGCTGCTGCCCAGACGCTGCAAATGCGCCGGCACTTGCTGCGGGCGCAACTCACGCACCAGGCGCCCATGTTCGTCGATCAATCCAAGATCGGCACCGAACAGCAGCAACTTATCCGCCCCCAGGTCGATGGCGGCGCGGGTAGCGACATCTTCACAGGCCAGGTTGAAGATCTCCCCGGTCGGCGAGTAACCCAGCGGCGAGAGCAATACGATCGAGCGCTCGTCGAGCAGCCGATTGATGCCCTTGCGGTCGACCCGGCGCACTTCGCCGGTATGGTGGTAGTCCACGCCTTCGAGCACGCCGATGGGACGCGCGGTCACCAGGTTGCCGCTGGCCACGCGCAGGCGCGAGCCCTGCATGGGCGATGAGGCCATGTCCATCGACAGGCGCGCTTCGATGGCGATACGCAGATGACCGACCGCATCGATCACGCACTCCAGGGTGGCGGCATCGGTGATGCGCATACCTTCGTGGTATGCCGGGGTAAGGCCGCGCGCTTCAAGGCGCGCCTCGATCTGTGGGCGCGAACCGTGCACCAGCACCAGACGCACGCCCAGGCTGTGGAGCAGTACCAGGTCGTGGACGATATTGCCGAAGTTGGGATGGTCCACACCGTCGCCAGGCAACATGACCACAAAGGTGCAGTCACGATGGGCATTGATGTAAGGGGAAGCATGACGAAGCCAATTGACGTATTCGGGCATAACACCTGGGCCTGTAATAAAAAGCAGCCAAAAAAGGATGAATCGTGAAAGCGCACGGCGGGCTGATGGTTATCGTCGGAACAGGCTTGGCGACACGCTCACTCTCCTTCTATGTACGAACAGGCAGGGGTTAATTTATGCAGGTTTGAGGCAGTAATGTTCGATCAATCCGCGCAATAGACGCACTGTAGGCGTCAAGCGTGACATTTCGAGGTATTCGCCCGGCTGGTGCGCACAGGCGATATCGCCAGGGCCGAGCACCAGGGTTTCACAACCAAGGCGCTGAAGATAAGGCGCTTCGGTGCCGAACGCTACTGCTTCGGCACGATGACCGGTCAAACGTTCCGCGACCCGCACCAGCTCGGCGTCTTCCGGCTGCTCGAATGGCGGCACGGCGGGAAACAGCGGCGCATAGTCGATCTTGACCTGATGGCGCTCGGCCAGGGGTTGGAGCTTCTGCCGGATGGCGTTGCGCAACACCTCAGGGTCCATGCCGGGCAGGGGTCGCAGGTCGAACTCCAGGGAGCACTGGCCACAGATGCGGTTGGGGTTGTCACCGCCGTGGATACAGCCGAAGTTCAGGGTCGGTTGCGGCACGCTGAATTGCGCGTTGCGGTATTCGCGCTGCCAGGCCAGGCGCAGGCCGCGCAATTCACCGATGGCATCGTGCATGGCCTCGAGGGCGCTGTGACCGAGACTGGGGTCCGACGAATGACCGCTGCGACCGAGGATGTCGATGCGCTCCATCATCACGCCTTTATGCAGGCGGATCGGCTTGAGACCGGTCGGCTCGCCGATCACCGCTGCACGACCCAGGGGGCGACCGGCTTCGGCCAGCGCTCGCGCACCGGACATGGAGCTTTCTTCATCGCAGGTGGCGAGGATCAGCAATGGCTGCCTGAACGGTTGATCCAGCAGTGGCAACACAGCCTCAATGATCAGGGCGAAAAAGCCCTTCATGTCGCAACTGCCCAATCCTACCCAGCGGCCGTCAACTTCCGTCAGCGTGAGCGGGTCGGTTTTCCACAACGCGGGGTCATACGGCACGGTGTCGCTATGACCGGCCAGCACCAGGCCGCCGGGGCCGCTGCCGAAACTGGCAAGCAGGTTGAATTTGCCGGGGCTGACGGTCTGGATGTCGATGGCGAAACCCAGGTCGCCCAGCCAGCCGGCAAGCAGATCGATTACCGGGCGGTTGGTCTGATCCAGGGACGCCTGGGTGCAACTGACCGACGGCGCGGCGATCAACGCGGCGAACTGCTCTTTCATGGACGGCAACGGCATACACGGTCTCCCCACTTCCCGGATGAGCCTCACTATAGAGGCATCTGCACGACACAATAAACCGTTGCGGCGCGTTGCCGGGCTCAGTCCTGTACACTGCACGACCTTGGCAGCCACTCTTTTCCCCGGCTGCGCTCCCGATCCTGGATTTTCCGGCCATGCAGAAAGAAACCGAAATCAAGCTCCGCGTCAGCCGCGAAACACTCGCCGCGCTGCGTGAGCACCCGCTACTGAAAAAACGCAACAAAAGTGGCTGGGAACGCCGTGAGTTGATGAACCAATATTTCGATACCCCCGAGCGCGACCTGGCCCAGGCCAAAGTCGCCCTGCGTCTGCGCAAGGACGGTGACGACATCATTCAGACCCTCAAGACCCGCGGCCAGAGCGTCGCCGGCTTGTCGGAACGCAATGAGTACAACTGGGACTTGCCCAAAGCCAAGCTCGACGTGAAGAAACTCGACGGCGAGTGCTGGCCCGAGCAATTGGCCGAGCTGGACAAAAAGACCCTCAAGCCAATCTTCACCACCGATTTCGTGCGCGAGCGCGCCGAAATCGCCTGGGGCCGTGGCAAGGCCAAAGTGGTGATCGAAGCCGCCCTGGACCTGGGCCACGTAGTGGTCGGCAAGCAGAAAGAAGAGATCTGTGAGCTGGAACTGGAGCTACGCGAAGGCGAACCGGCGGCGCTGCTGGAACTGGCCGCCGAGCTGGCCGCCACCCTGGCACTGATGCCGTGTGACATCAGCAAGGCCGAGCGCGGCTATCGTCTCTACGACGCCAGCAGTTACTCCCTGAGCCTGCCGGCACCGCAGTTGCACGCCGAAATGCCCTTGGACGACGCCTTTGCCGCCATCCTGTGGCACCTGCTCGGCAGCAGCCAGCGCCTGGCTGAGCAGTACCGCTTCAATGGCCATTGGCGCCTGCTGCAGGAATGGGTCGACAACCTCGGCGAACTGCGCGCCCTGGTCGGCAGCCTCGGCCAGGCTGCGCCCCGCCAATCCACCAGCGAACTGCGCACTGCGCTGGATGCGCTGTTGGAAGACTGGCGCCCGCTGGTACAAGCCGGCGACGACGATGAAGACATCCGCAAGGCCGCGCCGGAGCAATTCGCCGAAGAATTGGACGACGTACGCTGGGGCCTGTTTTCACTCAACACCTCGCGCTGGCTGATGGCCCGCACCTGGACCGCCAACCGCAACGTGCGTGGCAACCGCCAGGGCGCCGCGCAAATCGCCAATTGGCTGCCGCGCCTGCTGGCCGACGACGCCGTCGCCTTGCAACTGCAGCGCTACCAGCAGCAGCCGGAAGACCTGGCCGAGCAACTGCCGCGCATCGAACGCATCCAGGCCTGGCTGCACCACGCCCGCCATGTGCTGGATATTCCGGAACTGGATCGTTTGTACGGCGAGCTGAACAAGCTGGCGCAACTGGCCAATCAGCCGATCACCGATGAATCGCTGGATGCGCGGATGCACCAGGCGATTGCGGTGTATCAGAACCGCGCGTGGAAGACCCTGTTGCGCCTGTAGCCAGCAAAGGCCCGATAAGCTCTACGCACATCTTGAAAGCTGAAAATAACTCCGTGGTGAGCAGGCTTGCCCCGCGCTGGGCAAGCCTGCTCATCACAAGTACGCAAAACGAGCCGCTCTTGATCGTGCTGGTGTAACGCTGGATACCTCTGCCTCGATAAGGCGAGGCCGGTCAGCGCAATACTGGCAGGCTGGTGGTCGATTTGATTTCAGACAGCGCCACAATCGAATTGACCTCCTGGATCCCCGGTACCATCGACAGCTTCTCGAAGAAAAACCGCTCGTACGCCTCGATATCCGACGTCACGATGCGCAGCAGGAAATCCACCGCCCCCATCAGCACGTAACACTCCAGCACTTCGGGAAAGCCGCGAATCGACTCGGTGAATTCAGTGAAGTTGGAGCGGCCGTGGGCGTTGAGTTTGACCTCGGCGAATATCTGCGTGTTAAGGCCGATTTTCTTGCGGTCCAGCAACGTCACCTGGCTGCGGATTACTCCTTCCTCCTTAAGCCGTTGAATGCGCCGCCAGCACGGCGACTGGGACAAGCCCACCTGTTCGGCAATCTGCGCGCTGGAGAGCGAAGCGTCCTCTTGCAGCAACGCTAGAATGCGTCGGTCGTAGACATCCAGTTCATTTTGCATAGAAATACCTGATTCACCGCCATTCTTGAATTGATCTCGCTTAATAGTCGGCAGTAACCCGTATCTTAGATAAGAAATCTCCGTTAACGCATGTAAAAATTTCTGCGTCGAATCTGGAGCAAGAGCATGCACACCATCGAAGCCACCCCCTCGCTTACCCGCGTCGATGCATGGGCCGCCAACAGCCCCCACTGCCGCGCCCATTACCAGATCGTTGCCGAGGCTGAACCCGATGTGTTGTGCCGGGTGCTCAACTACTATGCCCTGCAGTTTCTGACGCCGGCGCAGGTCACGGTGAGTCGAGAAAAAGAGCTGCTGAATATCGAGATCGTGCTGGATGGCCTGAGCTGGCATCGGGCCCAGGTGATCGGTGAAAAGATTCGAAACCTGATCAGCGTCTGTTCGCTGGATGTATGGGCCATTGATGCCACGGGCCCCGGCGTACAGGTGGCGGTTGCCGGGTAAAACCTGCAACACAGGCGGGCGGGAAGAAAGTCAGGGGCTGACTAGCCTGGGAGAACATCCAAGGTTGCCCAGGAACCCCTCATGGCTATTGATCACCGATTGAAGCTGCATTCGTTGCTGCCGGCCTTGCTCGAACGAGGGCTGATCTCGCCCGATATCGCGCGTCGCTTGTCGGCGCTGCCAGACGATAATGCCCAGCATCCCTTGGAACGCATCGCGGAACATGGCCCGGGCCTGGAGCTTTTGACCCAGTGGCTGGCCGAGCAGGCCGGGCAAGCTTATCTGCGCATCGACCCACTGAAGATCGATGTCGCGACAGTCGTGCCGCTGATGTCCCATACGTTTGCCCAGCGCCACGGCATCCTGGCCGTGGCCGTGGATGGGCTGACGGTCACCGTCGCCAGCGCGCAGCCCTACGTGACCTGTTGGGAGGCGGGGCTGGCACAGGTGCTCAAGCGTTCGATTACCCGCGTTGTCGCCAACCCTCAGGCAATTCAACGGTATATAGGCGAGTTCTATCGACTGACGAAGTCGGTGAGCAGGGCTGATCAAAACGTCATCGGGCCTGCCCCTTTCGATCTGCTCAACCTCGGCGCCAGCGATCAGGAGCCGGACGCCAACGATGCGCACATCGTCACGATCGTCGATTGGCTTTTGCAGTACGCCTTTGCCCAGCGGGCCAGCGATATCCATATCGAGCCGTGTCGGGATCAGGGCCGGGTACGCTTTCGCATTGACGGGCTGCTGCATGATGTCTATCAATTCCCGCCCCAGGTCGCGGTGGCCGTGGTCAGCCGCCTCAAGAGCCTGGGCCGCATGAATGTGGCGGAAAAACGTAAACCCCAGGATGGTCGGGTAAAAACCAAAAGCCCGGCGGGTACCGAAATCGAGCTGCGCCTGTCGACCTTGCCCACGGCCTTCGGCGAAAAACTGGTGATGCGGATTTTCGATCCCCAGGTGCTGCTCAAGGATTTTGACCAGTTGGGCCTATCGGATGAAGACCAGCGGCGCTGGCACGCCATGACACGCCAGACCAGCGGGATCATCCTGGTCACGGGCCCTACGGGCTCGGGCAAGACCAGCACCCTCTACACCACGCTCAAACAACTGGCGACCCGAGAAATCAACCTGTGCACGGTTGAAGACCCGATCGAGATGGTGGAGCCGGCGTTCAACCAGATGCAGGTCCGGCACAATATCGACCTGACCTTTGCCAGCGGTATTCGCGCCTTGCTGCGTCAGGACCCGGACATCATCATGATCGGTGAGATCCGCGACCACGAAACCGCGGAAATGGCCATCCAGGCCGCGTTGACCGGGCATCTTGTGCTGTCCACCCTGCACACCAACGACGCGCCCAGCGCCATCAGCCGGCTGCAGGAGTTGGGCGTTGCACACTATTTGATCAAGGCCACCTTGCTTGGGGTGATGGCGCAGCGCCTGGTACGGGTGTTATGCCCTCAGTGCAAGCGCGTGGAACATGACCGCCCTGAAGCCGTGGGGTGTGCGGACTGCCGCCACAGCGGCTACCACGGGCGCGCCGGGATCTACGAGATCATGGTGCTGGATGAATCGCTCAAAACGCTTATTACCCCCGAAGCCGACGTGCTGGCGCTGCGCCGTGCAGCGATAGGGCAAGGAATGTGCAGCTTGCGCATGGCTGGCATGCAGAAGGTCATGAGCGGCCACACAACGCTGGCTGAGGTGCTGCGGGTAACGCCAGCAGATTCAGTAACAAATCCCTAATGGGTAACGCCGGGAAACCGTTCTTATCGGTGACAACCCCGTTACAATCGGCCGTAAGTCGCGCCACTGACATCATCAGATAGGGAATCGCCATGCAAATCGGAACCGTACTGCTGCTTTTTGTAGGATTGGCCATCGCCATTCTGTTCATGGGCTTCAAGGTCGTGCCCCAGGGCTATCAATGGACAGTCGAGCGTTTCGGTCGCTATACCAATACTCTCAAGCCCGGCCTGAATATCATCATTCCGGTCATGGATCGCATCGGCCGCAAGATCAACGTGATGGAGAGCGTGCTGGATATCCCGCCGCAGGAAGTCATCACCGCCGACAACGCCACCGTGCAGATCGATGCCGTGTGCTTTTTCCAGGTGGTCAATACGGCCCAGGCGGCTTACGAGGTCAACAACCTCGAACATGCCATTCGTAACCTGCTGCAAACCAATATCCGTACCGTACTCGGCTCGATGGAACTCGACGCCATGCTCAGCCAACGCGACGGCATCAATGAAAAACTGCTGAAGACCGTGGACGAAGCCACCGCGCCCTGGGGCATCAAGATCACCCGCATCGAAATCAAGGACATCAGCCCGCCTGCCGACCTGATGGCCGCGATGTCCGGCCAGATGAAAGCCGAGCGGATCAAGCGCGCGCAAATTCTTGAGGCCGAAGGGTTGCGAGCATCGGCGATCCTCACCGCAGAAGGTAAAAAGCAGGCCCAGATCCTGGAAGCCGAAGGTAGCCGGCAAGCGGCATTCCTTGAATCCGAAGCCCGCGAACGTCAGGCCGAAGCGGAAGCACGGGCAACCCAAGTGGTGTCGGAGGCCATCGCCTCGGGCAACGTGCAGGCGGTCAACTACTTCGTCGCGCAAAAGTACATCGACGCCCTGGGCAAACTGGCCTCGGCCAACAACAGCAAAGTCATCCTGATGCCACTTGAAGCCAGCCAGGTGATCGGTGCGGTCGGCGGCATCGGCGAGATCGTCAAAGCAACGTTCGATAACAAAAAGGGCTGAGGCCATCGCCATGTGGGATTTCCTGCTGCACCTGTCGTTTTGGGATTGGCTGGCTTTGGGCACAGTGCTGTTGATTCTTGAAGTTTTCGGCGCCGGCGGGTACCTGTTGTGGATGGGCATCGCAGCGGCTGCCGTGGGCGTAATCAAGTTTTTGGTTCCGCCGCTGGGCCTGGAATGGCAATTGCTGCTGTTTGCCGTGTTGTCGATATTGACCGCTGTTTACTGGTGGAAACGCCAACGCAGCAGCGCCAAGGCCAGCGACCAACCGGGATTGAATGAGCGCGGCTCAGAACTGGTCGGTCGCACGTTCGTGGTACACCAGGCGATTGTGGATGGACGAGGCAAGGTGAAAGTCGGGGATGGCGTGTGGATGGTGAGCGGCCCTGATTGCCCTGTAGGCACTCAAGTGCGCGTGATTGCCCAGGAAGGCGTGGTGTTGAAGGTTGAAACTGTTTAGTCAGTGACGGAACTCGTTTGGATAAATTACGATCCAAACGTACAGATCACCCACCCGGAGTCACCCATCATGCGTCTCAAATATGCTGTCGCAACCCTCGCTGTGCTTTCCCTCCCTGTCGGTTCAGCCATGGCCGACAGTTTCTGGCGCAACGTCATCTCCTCAGGTGCTACCACCGGCTCGACGTACCTGACCTTCAAGGATCACAAGCTGGTGGTCGCCGCGCAAGACGATGCTGGTAGCTTTGTTGCGAGCGACGGCGGTATCCGTGGCCCGTACCTGGAAGCCGCAATGCAGAAAGTCCGCGCCGACAACCCAGGCCTGCAAGCCACGGATATGGAACTGGCCAACGCCATCCTCGCGAAGAATGCCGTCACCGAGTAATAGCCTCTCGCTGAAAAATGCCGCTTTTGAAGCGGCATTTTTTTGCCCGCACGGTGACGATTCATTCACAGGCGACAGGCTATATTCAGTCGAGCCGTGCCACCATGCCCGTGCTGACAAGCCTCACCACCATCGCCAATTTGAACGGATGCCGTCATCGTCATGAGCCAACAGCCTTTCCTGCCGTTTTCCAAGCCCACCATCGATGAGGCCACCATCTCGGCGGTAGGCGACGTCCTGCGCTCGGGCTGGATCACCAGCGGGCCGAAGGTGCAGGCGTTCGAGGCGCAGCTGTCGGAATACTTTGGCGGCCGACCGGTGCGCACGTTCAACTCCGGCACCTGCACCATGGAGATTGCCTTGCGCATCGCCGGCATCGGGCCGGGCGATGAAGTTATCACCACGCCGATCTCCTGGGTCGCCACGGCCAACGTTATTCTGGAAGTCGGCGCCACACCGGTGTTTGCCGATATAGACCCTGTCACCCGTAATATCGACCTGGCCCAAGTGGAAGCCGCCATCACCCCACGCACCAAGGCGATCATTCCTGTCTACCTGGCCGGCCTGCCGCTGGACATGCCGATGCTTTACGCACTGGCCAACAAGTACAACCTGCGCATCGTCGAAGACGCCGCCCAGGCGTTGGGTTCCAGCTGGGACGGCGAGCGCATTGGCGCCACCGGGGATTTCGTGTCGTTCAGTTTCCAGGCAAACAAGAACATCACCTCTTCCGAGGGCGGTTGCCTGGTGTTGAACAATGCCGAAGAGGCGCGTCTGGCCGAAAAATACCGCCTGCAAGGCGTTACGCGTACTGGCTTCGACGGCCTGGACGTGGACGTACTGGGCGGTAAATTCAATATGACTGACATTGCCGCCGCCATTGGGCTGGGACAATTCGCTCATATCGAGCAGATCACTGCCCATCGCCAGAATCTTGCGCGTCACTACTTCAACTGTTTTGGCAGTGACTTCGAAGAAAAGTACGGCGCTCAACTGCCGCCGGCCGACTTCGAAAACAGCAACTGGCACCTGTTCCAACTCGTACTGCCGGAACGCCAGGACGGTTTGCCCGCCCGCGCCACGTTCATGGAAAAAATGCAGGCTCTGGGCGTCGGCATTGGCTACCACTACCCGCCGATCCACCTGCTGAGCCTGTATCGGGCGCAGGGATTCAAGGAAGGCATGTTCCCGGTGGCGGAAAAGGTCGGGCGCTTGATCGTGTCGCTGCCGATGTTCACGGCGATGACGGAGGCGGATGTGGAGCGGTCGGTGGCGGCGGTAAAAGCAGTGTTGACGGCGAGCTGAACACTTGCGGTTCAATGTGGGAGGGAGCAAGCCCGCTCCCACATGGGCCTCGCGTTTATTCGCCGATGGCGGCTTTGTAGCCGGCAGCATCCAGCAGCTTGTCCAACTCAGCCGCGCTGCTTGGCTTGAGCTTGAAGATCCAGGCACCGTATGGGTCAGAGTTCAGCAGTTCAGGGCTACCGCTCAATTCCTCATTGACGGCGATTACTTCACCTGCAATCGGGGCGTAGATATCCGAAGCCGCTTTCACAGACTCAACCACCCCAGCCTGGTCTCCCGTCCCGAACGTGGCGCCGACCTCAGCCAACTCAACAAACACCACATCTCCCAACGCTTCCTGGGCATGATCGGAAATCCCGACGGTAACAGTACCGTCAGCTTCCAGACGGGCCCATTCATGACTCTCGGCAAAACGCAGGTCGGCTGGGATATTGCTCATTGTCTGTGTCCTCAAGAAGAAATGTCAGCGGCCATTTGCCCGCCGGAATAGTTAGATCAAGGTCTTGCCATGGCGTACGAAGGTCGGTTTGACCACTCGAACCGGGTACCACTTGCCGCGGATTTCCACTTCGGCCCGATCGGCAGTCGCCGCCGGTACACGCGCCAGGGCAATGGATTTGCTCAGCGTAGGAGAGAAACTACCACTGGTGATCTCCCCTTCGCCAACATTGGCGATACGAACCACCTGATGAGCGCGTAAAACCCCACGTTCCTCCAGCACCAGCCCCACCAGTTTGGACTGCACACCCGCCGCCAGCTCTGCTTGCAGCGCAGTACGGCCGATGAAATCGCGCTCGGCAGGCTCCCAGGCGATGCTCCAGGCCATGTTGGCCGCCAGGGGCGAAACATTTTGGTGGATATCCTGGCCGTACAGGTTCATGCCAGCCTCCAGACGCAGGGTGTCCCGAGCGCCCAGACCGATAGGTGAAATACCGGCGCCCACCAGGTCGTTGAAAAAACCCGGCGCCTGATCGGCAGGCAGGACAATTTCCAGGCCGTCTTCGCCGGTATACCCAGTGCGAGCGATAAACCAATCGCCGTCGGCCTGGCCTTCAAAAGGCATGAGTTGATGGATCAGGGTGCCGCGCGACTGGGTTACCAACTCTGCAATCTTGTGGCGCGCATTGGGGCCCTGGATGGCCAACATCGCCAGTTCCGGGCGCTCATTGAGGTGCGCCTGATAGTTACCCAGTTGTGCCTGCATCCAGGCCATGTCCTGGTCGCGGGTGGCGGCGTTGACCACCAGCCGGTAACCGGCCTGGGTGCGGTAGACGATCATGTCGTCCACCACCCCGCCCTGCTCATTGAGCATGGCGCTGTACAACGCACGGCCGCAGCCATGCAAACGATCGACGTCATTGGCCAGCAGATGCTGGAGCCATTCCTTGGCCTGGGGGCCTGTGACATCGATCACGGTCATATGAGATACATCGAACACCCCGCAGTCGCGTCGCACCTGATGGTGTTCTTCAACTTGCGAGCCGTAATGCAAAGGCATATCCCAACCGCCAAAATCGACCATTTTCGCGCCGAGGGCGAGATGCAGGTCATACAGAGGCGTACGCTGTCCCATGGGTTTCTCCTTCCGGGCTTGGCGAAGGTGCGCAGCGTTGCCAAACGCGCTGGAAGCCTTGAATGACAAGGACTGCAGTCACGCTAAGCGCGCCGATCCGAAGGATGGACCGCACCGAATGCCGCGCATTGTAGCCGCAAGCCGTAGGACTGGCACCTAACCGATTTGTCGCGCCGAGCGTCGGATCAGCCCGATGACCGGCAGCAACCCCACCAGTACCAGCGTCAATGCGGGCAGGGAGGCGCGCGCCCACTCCCCTTCGCTGGTCATTTCAAAGATCCGCACCGCCAACGTATCCCAGCCGAACGGGCGCATCAGCAGGGTGGCGGGCATTTCCTTGAGCACATCGACAAACACCAGCAGCGCCGCGCTCAAGGCGCCGGGAAGCAACAGAGGCAGATACACTTTGCAAAACAGTCGCGGACCGCTCACGCCCAGACTGCGGGCGGCCTCCGGCAAAGATGGGCGGATTCGCCCTAGACTGTTTTCCAGCGGCCCATACGCGACCGCCAGGAATCGCACCAGATACGCCAACACCAACGCCAGCAGGCTGCCCAGCAGCAGCGGCTTGCCCGCGCCGCCCAGCCAGCCCGACAGCGGCACCACCAATTCGCGGTCCAGGTAGCTGAACGCCAACATGATCGACACTGCCAGCACCGATCCCGGCAAGGCATAGCCAACATTGGCCAGGCCGATCCCGGAGCGAATCGCTCGGGTCGGCGACAGGCGGTTGGCGAAAGCGAGCACTAATGCCACGGCTACGGTGATCAACGCCGCGATACCGCCGAGATACAGAGTGTGAACGATCAAGCCGGCGTAGCGCTCATCGAGGTCGAAGCGGCCGCGCTGCCAGAACCAGGCCACCAGTTGCAGTATCGGAATCACAAAGGCGCAGGCGAACACCAGGCCGCACCACGCGCTCGCGGCCGCCGCCTTGAACCCACGCAGGTGATACAACGCCTTACCTCGCGGTCGCTCATTGCCGGGGCGGCTCGCGCCTCGCGCACGGCGCTCGCCGTAAAGCACCAGCATCACCACCAGCAGCAACAGGCTCGCCAACTGGGCTGCGCTGGACAGGCTGAAAAAGCCGTACCAGGTCTTGTAGATGGCCGTGGTGAAAGTATCGAAGTTGAACACCGAGACAGCGCCGAAATCCGCCAGGGTCTCCATCAATGCCAAGGCCACACCGGCACCGATCGCCGGGCGCGCCATGGGAAGGGCTACGCGCCAGAACGCTTGCCAGGGCGACTGGCCCAGCACCCTAGCGGCTTCCATCAAGCCCTTGCCCTGGGACAGGAACGCCGTACGTGCCAGCAGGTAGACGTAGGGATAGAACACCAGCACCAACACGACAATCACGCCACCGGTCGAACGCACCCGTGGCAGGCGCAACCCCATACCGAACCACTCGCGCAGCAGCGTCTGCACGGGGCCGGAAAAGTCCAGAAGGCCGACGAACACGAAGGCCAGCACGTACGCCGGGATGGCGAAGGGCAGCATCAACGCCCAGTCGAGCCAGCGCCGGCCGGGGAACTCACAGAGGCTGGTCAGCCACGCCAGGCTGACGCCCAGCAGCGTTACGCCCACGCCGACACCCAGCACCAACGTCAGGGTATTGCCCAGCAGACGGGGCATCTGGGTGTCCCAGAGATGGGACCAGATTTGCGCGTCGATACTTTGCCAGGACAACACCAGCACGCTCAGCGGCAGCAGCACCAGGGCGGCAACGGTGAAGACCGGCAGGTACCAGCGACGTTGGGCAGGGTGGGCCAAAGGTGGGTTCTCGGTAATGAATATCTTGAAATCACCGCAACCCAATGTGGGAGGGGGCTTGCCCCCGATGGCAGCGGATCAGTCACTGATCAGTAGACTGACACTCTGACATCGGAGGCAAGCCCCCTCCCACAGTTAGATCTGCGGCGTCCTACAAATTGTACTTAGTTCCAGCCGGCGCGATCCATCAACCGAATGGCCTCTGCCTGACGCTTGCCCGCGACCTCCACCGGCAGGGTATCCGCGACGAACTTGCCCCAGGTCGCCACTTCGGCCGACGGCGGCACTGCGGGGTTGGCCGGGAACTCCTGGTTCACATCAGCGAAGATCTTCTGCGCTTCTGGGGTGGTCATCCACTCCACCAGGGCCTTGGCGGCTTCCGGGTGTGGCGCGTATTTGGTCAGGCCGATGCCCGACAGATTCACGTGAACACCACGGTCGCCCTGGTTGGGCCAGAACAGCTTTACCGGCAGGTCCGGCTTCTTCTTGTGCAGCCGGCCGTAGTAGTAGGTGTTGACGATGCCCACATCGCACTGGCCGGCGTTGATAGCTTCCAGTACCGCAATGTCATCGGAGAACACGTCGGTGGAAAGGTTATTGACCCAGCCCTTGATGATTTCTTCGGTCCTGGCCGCGCCGTGGGTTTCGATCAGGGTAGCGGTCAGCGATTGGTTGTAGACCTTTTTCGCCGTGCGCAGGCACAGGCGGCCTTCCCACTGCTTGTCGGCCAGGGCTTCATAGGTGGTCAGGTCGGAGGGTTTGACCCGGTCGGTGGAGTAGGCGATGGTCCGCGCGCGCAGGCTCAAGCCGGTCCAGGCATGGGCCGATGAGCGGTATTGAAGGGGGATGTTCTTGTCGATCACCGCAGAGGTGAACGGTTGCAGGATGCCCATTTGCTCGGCTTGCCAGAGGTTACCGGCGTCGACGGTGAGCAGCAGGTCGGCGGTGGCGTTGTCGCCCTCGGCCTTGATGCGCTGCATCAGCGGGGCTTCCTTGTCGGTGATGAACTTGACCTTCACGCCGGTCTTCTGGGTGTAGGCATCGAACACTGGCTTGATCAGTTCGTCGATGCGCGAGGAGTAGACCACCACTTCGTCGGCAGCCTGCACGGCGCAGCTGCCGAACAGGGTGAGTGCCAGGGCAGTCAGAAGGCGCTTGGATGCCAACATAGGTGCGGTCTCTCATGAACGAAGGATCGCAAATGATAAGGACTCACATTTGCCGGCGCTCGGTAGAGGCGTTACCAGATGTTGCACGCCCCGTCAGGGCCTGGCCAACTCCGGCAAATCCCCGCTCAAGCCGAGGGCCTGGCGCACGAATAACGCCTTGGCTTGCGGCAGCCGGTCGACCATTTTCAGGCCCGCATTGCGCAACCAGCGCAGCGGCAATGGGTCGGCCTGGAACAGCCGCTCGAAGCCCTCCATCGACGCCATCAACGCCAGGTTATGCGGCATGCGGCGCCGCTCGTAGCGGCTCAGTACTTTCTGGTCCGCCAGGCGCTCACCGCGCTCGGTGGCCGCCAGCAGCACCTCGGCCAGTACCGCCGCATCGAGAAAGCCCAGGTTCACGCCCTGCCCGGCCAGCGGGTGGATGACGTGGGCGGCGTCGCCTATCAGCGCCAGGCCTTCGGCCACGTAACGTTTGGCATGCCGCTGACGCAATGGCACGCAGACGCGCGGGTCAGCGCTCACCACGGTGCCCAGGCGCCCCTCGAATGCTCGCTCCAGTTCGCGGCAGAAGCTGTCTTCATCCAACGCCATCAAGCGTTCGGCTTCAGTCGGAGTGGTCGACCAGACAATCGAACACCAATCCTGCTGGCCGTCGCGCTCCAGCGGCAAGAATGCCAAGGGCCCGGTATCGGTGAAGCGCTGCCAGGCCGTACGCTGGTGCGGCTGGGTGCTGCGCACACTGGTGACGATAGCGTGGTGCAGGTAATCCCACTCACGAGTGGCGGTACCGGTGAGGCGGCGCACGGCGGAATTGGCGCCGTCGGCCGCCACCACCAGCGGTGCACGCAGCTTGCGGCCGTCGGCCAGGGTCAGCAGCCACTCATCGCCGGAGCGACGCATCTGTTCGAGCCGCGCATTGGCCAACAGGCCCAGGTCGCAGTCATGCAGGCGGTCGAGCAAGGCGTCCTGAACCACGCGGTTCTCGACGATATGCCCGAGCGCCTCGGCATGCACACTGGCCGCAGAGAAGTGGATCTGCCCGGTGCCGCTGCCGTCCCACACCTGCATCTGGCCATAGGGGCTGGCGCGACGTGAGACGATGCCGTCCCACACGCCCAGTCGTTCGAGGATGCGCTGGCTGGCGGCGGACAACGCGCTTACACGAGGTTCGAAGGCCGCGTCACGGTCGAACGGCTTGACACTCAACGGGCTGCCATCGAGCAACAGCACCTGCAGGCCGCTGCCCTGCAACGCCAGCGCCAGGGCGCTTCCGACCATTCCGGCCCCGACAATCAGCACATCTGCGCGCATGTCCATGCTTTAAGCCTGTCTCACTGGCGGCTTGCGCCGCACATAAAGGGTTTTGTCGACCCGCGCCACCAGGGTGCCGGAGCCGTCATGAATCTGGACCTTAAGATGAGGCAGATATTTCTCGCCCCCTTCGGTCTGACGGCGCACCTCATCGAGCAGGGTGTCGTCGATAAAAAATTCGGCATACACCGGGCCTTTGCCCGGCGAGATGAAGTCGATGCTGGCGGCCTTGTCCCAGACAATGTAATCGCGCCCCAGGTTCTCCATGAGCATCAGCATGTAGAACGGATCGACCATCGAATACAGGCTGCCGCCGAACTGCGTCCCTACGTAGTTGCGGTTGTACCAGCCCAGGCCCATGCGCACTTTGACGTGCCGAAAGTCGGCGCTCATGTGCTGCACGCTGATACCCGCGCCCAGGTACGGCGGGTACACCGTCATGATCCAGCGCAACAGGCGCGCCTTGCCCAGTCGCTCTATCAGCCACTTACGCATCGGGGCGCGTGCCCAGGCCCATGGCCTGCCGGGCGAACCAGCGCTTGGCCGGTGGCAACAGATCCAGGCCCAACAGCCCCATGTTGCGACCCATCGCCACTAACGGTTGTGCACTGCCAAACAGCCGCGTGACCTGGTCGGAAAAGCCCACGGTGAGCGTCTGATCCATGCGCTGGCGGTCACGGTAGGCTTGCAACGTTGCCAGATCTCCCGGCACCGCCGGCCCGGCCAGCAAGGCTTCGGCCAAGGCGTGCGCGTCACGCAGGGACAGGTTGAAACCCTGCCCGGCAATCGGGTGCAGGCTGTGGGCGGCATTGCCGATGATGGCCAGGTGAGAGCGCACTTGCTCTTCGGCTTCCACCAATGTCAGCGGATACAAATGTCGCGCACCGACTTGCTTGAGGGTGCCCAGGCGATAGCCGAACACGCTCTGCAGTTCGCTGAGGAAACTGCGTTCGTCGAGATCGGCCAGGCGCTGGGCGTCCATCCCGACGCGCGTCCACACCAGTGCACAGCGGTTGTCCGGCAGCGGCAGCAAGGCCATCGGGCCATCATCGGTGAAGCGTTCGAAGGCTTCGCCGTTGTGAGCTTCACTCGGGGTGATGTTGGCGATCAGCGCACTCTGGTTATACGGTCGGGTTTTCACGCCGATGCCCAGTTGTTCGCGCAAACCGGAACGGCCGCCATCGGCCAGGATCGCCAGGTCGCACGCCAACTCGGTTTCATCGTCGAGGGTCAGGCGATAGCCGTCGGGCAGTGGCGTCATGCGCGTGACATGCGCCGGGCAACGCCAGCTCACCACGTCGCTGTCCAGCCCTTGCCACAGGCATTGGCCCAGCCAGGCGTTTTCCACCACATAGCCAAGGGCCGGCACACCTTCTTCCATGGCGGACAAGCGCGCGGTGGAAAAACGCCCGCGGTCGGAGACGTGAATCTGCTTGATCGGCTCGGCGCGACGAGCGATGGCCTGCCACAGGCCCAACCGCTGGTAGATCTGCCGGGCGCCAAACGACAGCGCCGAGGAGCGCGCGTCGTAGCTGGGCTGGTAGCTGTCGCCGGGAGCGAACGGTTCGATCAGCACGATCTTCCAACCGCGCGCCTTGGCCCCGGCCTGCAACGCCAGCGCCAGGCTGGCGCCCACCAGGCCGCCGCCGATAATCGCCAGGCTGACCCGGCTCATCGGGCAGCCGCCATCAACGCTTCGATGTCGGCGACAGTCTTGGGCACGCCGCCGGTCAGAATTTCACAGCCTTGCTTGGTCACTACCACGTCGTCCTCGATGCGCACGCCAATGCCACGCCATTTCTTTGCCACGTTCTGGTTGTCCGGCGAAATATAAATCCCCGGTTCCACGGTCAGCGCCATGCCGACTTCCAGCACGCGCCACTCACCGCCTACTTTGTACTCGCCTACATCGTGCACATCCATGCCCAGCCAGTGCCCGGCGCGGTGCATGTAAAACGTTTTATAAGCTTCGCTGGCGATCAACTCGTCGACCTCGCCCTGCAACAGCCCCAGCTTTACCAGCCCGGCGGTGATGACCTGCACGGTGGCCTCATGGGCCTGGTTCCAGTGCTTGTTGGGGGCGATCTGCGCAAACGCCGCCTCCTGGGAAGCCAGCACGATTTCGTAGATTGCCTTCTGCTCCGGCGAAAACCGACCATTGACCGGCCAGGTGCGCGTGATGTCGCTGGCGTAGCAGTCGATTTCACAACCGGCGTCGATCAACACCAGATCGCCGTCCTTGAGCGGTGCGTCATTCTGCTGGTAGTGCAGGATGCAGCTGTTGCGCCCGGCGGCGACGATGGACCCGTAGGCCGGCATTTTCGCGCCCCCCCTGCGGAATTCGTAGTCCAGCTCGGCCTCCAGGCTGAATTCGTACAGGCCGGCGCGGCTGGCCTGCATCGCCCGCACATGGGCGGCGCAGGAAATCCGCGCGGCTTCGCGCATCACCTTCAGTTCCGCCGCCGATTTATACAGACGCATGTCGTGGAGCAAATGATCCAGGGCAACGAATTCGTTCGGAGGCTGCGCGCCCAGGTGGGCCTTGGAGCGGATCACGTTGATCCACTCCATCAAATGCCGGTCGAATTCGGCATTGCTGCCCATGGCCGAGTACACGCGGTCGCGACCTTCAATGAGGCCGGGCAGGATGTCGTCGATGTCGGTAATGGGGAAGGCATCGTCGGCACCGAACTCACGGATTGCGCCTTCGGTGCCGGCGCGCAGGCCATCCCACAGCTCGCGTTCGGCATTGCGTTCGCGGCAGAACAGCACGTACTCGCCATGCTGGCGACCGGGCATCAGCACGATCACCGCTTCGGGTTCGGGAAAACCACTCAGGTATTGGAAGTCGCTGTCCTGGCGGTACACATGCTCCACATCACGGTTGCGGATCGCCACGGCAGCGGCCGGCAGGATCGCGATGCTGTTGGGTTCCATCTGCGCCATGAGCGCCTTGCGGCGTCGGGTGTATTCCGCTTTGGGGATATGGATCATGGGCAGATGGGTGTCCTTTCTCAGTGCAGCGACGGCTTGGGCGCGGCAGGTTCAGCGGATTTTCGGGTCTCGGTGAACAGCAGCAGCGGCGCGACGCGCAGGTATTCCATGACTTCCATGTAATCGCCTTCGCCGTCTTCGGACTCTTCCAGCGCGTCTTGCACTTGGGAGATGGCGGCCAGGTCCTGCAGCACTTCCTTGGCGTCGGTGCTCAGCTCCAGGCCGCCGGCGTTCACGCCGAAACCATGGAGGAAGCCCTGGCACCATTGGCCCAGCGCGGCGGCGCGCTCGGTGAGCGGCGCGTCGTCGGTCGGCAGCAGCAGAACCACGGTGATGTCATCACCGGTCAGCTCGCCCTTGACCATTTCCTGCAGGCCGATCAGCGCATTGCGCACTTTGTCTTCGGGCTCTTTTTCCAGCAGCTCGGCCACATCGGCGAGCCAGTTGTCGGCGTCGAAACCAACACCGGTGCAGCTGCGACCCAGCAGTACGCCGTGGAGCTCGGCGGGGGAGCAAGGGTGACCGCTGGCGTTCAGCAGAGTGGAAAAAGCGTCGTACGGGGAGTTCTTAGTGGGCATGATGAGCTAGGCGCCAGGCGGCGCGATGTCTAGAATGAAGCGCTGTATCCTAGCACCGGCAGACGCACCCGACTATCAAGGGCGTCAGATCGTTTATCCTGCAGTCGCCATTCATCAGACAAATCCAGTGGAACCCAATGGAAGACACCGACCTGCAAGCGCTGATGGCCAGACTTGAGCTGCTAATTACTCGGGTCGAGCAACTTAAGAGTCAAAACGGACTCCTATTAGCTCAGGAAAAGACCTGGCGCGAGGAACGCGCTCACCTCATTGAAAAAAACGAAATCGCCCGGCGTAAGGTCGAATCGATGATTTCGCGCCTGAAGGCCCTGGAGCAAGACTCATGAGTTCAAGCAATAGCGTCACCGTGCAGATCCTCGACAAAGAATATTCGATAATCTGCCCCCAGGAAGAGCGCAACAACCTGGTGAGCGCCGCCCGCTACCTGGATGGCAAGATGCGTGAAATCCGCAGCAGCGGCAAAGTCATCGGCGCCGACCGCATCGCCGTAATGGCCGCGCTGAACATCACCCATGACCTGCTGCATAAGCAGGAACGCCCGGATGTACAGGCCAGCGGCTCGACACGCGAGCAGGTGCGCGACCTGCTCGAACGCGTGGACCTGGCGCTCTCCAGCGACTCGGATGCACCCAAGGGCTGATTGCTGCGTCTGTTTAAGGTATACTCGCCCCACTCCCTGGCGTGTTTGCCAGTCGGCGATGTCCCTGAGCCGATTCGCACTACCCTGGAAGTTGCACGTTGGGCTGGTGTGCATGTCCGCTAGACGGAAAGCCTTAAAGCCTACTGCTTCTTCCACCTTGAACTTTCGGGTTCAAGGGCTAAGTCGACAGCGGCTCTGTCGGGGAGCCTGAATTCCCAAACTCAATGCCAGTCCCAGGACTGGCATTGTTTTATGAGCCGAACAGCCATGACCGAACCTGCGCCGCTTTCCCGCCCGCAACTTCGACGCCTGTTGCGCAAAGCCCGCCGCGCCCTGACGCCGAGCAAGCAACGCGAGGCCGCACAGGGCCTGTATCGGCAACTGGCACAGCATCCGCTGTTTCGCCGGTCCAGACATATTTCCTTGTATCTACCGACGGACGGTGAAATCGATCCGCGCCTGCTGCTGCGCGCCGCCCAGCGCCGGGGCAAAGCCACTTACCTGCCGGTGCTCAGTGCGTGGCCGCGTACGAAGATGGTGTTCCAGCGCGTGCGGCCTGGAGAAAAGCTGCTGCCTAATCGCTTTCGCATCCTGGAACCACGGGGCAATATCCGCCAGCAACGCAAGCTGTGGGCGCTGGACCTGGTACTGATGCCGCTGGTGGGGTTTGATGATGAAGGTGGCCGCCTGGGCATGGGGGGAGGCTTCTATGACCGCAGCCTCGCTTATCTTGCCCGACGCCAGCATTGGCGCAAGCCGACCTTGCTGGGTCTGGCCCATGAATGTCAGAAGGTTGATCGCTTGGCGCAGGCAAGTTGGGATGTGCCGATGGCTGGCACGGTGACGGATAAGCAGTGGTATATCGCAGAAGCGTCGCTGGAATCAGCGACGCCTTGAAGCCAGATTAACGCTTGTACTGTTGTTGCACAGGTGACAATTCAACCGGCGCATCGGTCTTGGTCGACCACAAGCTCTGCGCATACCCGGTGGTCACGACGCCCAGACCAAACAAAATAACCAATATCCATAGTAAATCCGGTTTACGTTGCATCGATTGCCCCCCTTCAGGCACCTCGTACACGATGACAACAACGTTCCAAAGTAGTCCGTTGCAGCGGCGTCAAGCTTAAAATCCCGGCATTTTGCGTTAACGTGAACCAACACGCAAACCTTGACGCCAACCGACTGTCGGTTTGTCCGGTAATTGCCCGACAACTTGCCCAATGCCTGTTTGAGGAGCCCAAGAATGGCCTACTGGCTGATGAAATCCGAGCCCGATGAACTCTCCATCAAAGGCTTGGAAAAGCTCGGCGAAGCTCGCTGGGACGGCGTGCGCAACTACCAGGCGCGCAATTTCCTGCGCGCTATGGCGGTGGGCGATGAGTTCTTCTTTTACCACTCCAGTTGCCCCGAACCGGGCATTGCCGGCATCGGTAAAATCATCGAGGCCGCCTACCCGGACCCGACCGCACTGGAACCCGACAGCCATTACTTCGACGCCAAAGCCAGCCCGGAAAAAAATCCGTGGAGCGCGATCACCGTCGCTCATGTCCAGACCTTCCCCGAAGTACTGGGCCTGGGTTACCTGAAACAGCAGACAGCGCTCGCCGAACTGCCTCTGGTGCAAAAAGGCAGCCGGCTCTCGGTAATGCCGGTCACCGCCGAGCAATGGGCCGCCGTACTGGCGCTGCGCTAGGCACAGAACCCTACGGTCACGCTCACGCCGCAAGCATCTTCGCCGCAACCACGTTAGGCTTGCCCTTCATTTGACCGGTATCAACGCCCGCAGCGGCGATACCGTCAAACTAGGACGCTAACGCAGCAGGATGCTTCCATGTCGACGAACCCTCGCACTTCTCAGCTGTTTGCCACCCTTCTGATCGCATTGCTGGTCGCCGCCGGCGGGTTCGGTTATTGGAAATCCACCCAGGACCGGTTGCCCGACGGTCTGAGCATGGGCAACGGTCGTCTGGAATCCACCGAAGTGCAGATCGCCGCGAAAATCCCTGGGCGCCTGGCCGATGTGCGGGTGGACGAAGGCGACAAGGTGCTCAAGGGTCAATTGCTGGCGCGCATGGACACCCGCACCCTGGAGGCCCAGCGTGCCCAGGCCGAAGCCGAAGTGGTGCGCGCCAGGGAAAACCTCGCCGCCGCTGAAGCCAACGTGCAACTGCGCCAGAGCGAACAACTGCTGGCCAACCAGGAACTCAAGCGCACCCAGGAGCTGTACAAGCGCGGCTTCGCCAGCAGCCAACTGATCGATCAGCAGCAGGCGCGGCACAACACCGGTAATGCAGCGGTGGTCGCCGCGCTGGCGCAGGTCAATTCGGCCAAGGCCGCCATCGGCGCTGCCCAGGCGCAAGTGGCTCAGCTCACCAGCGAAATCGATGACAGCAGCCTGCGCGCGCCTATCGACGGCATCATCCAACTGCGCCTGGCCGAGCCCGGCGAAGTGCTCGGTGCCGGCGGCCGCGTGTTGCTGCTGATCGATCCCGAGGATCAATACATGAACCTGTACTTGCCCGCCTCGGTGGCCGGTCGCCTGACAGTGGGCAGCGACGCCCGCATCCTGCTCGATGCCCTGCCCCAGCAGGCGCTGCCGGCGAAAATCACGTTTGTCGCGGCCAAATCGCAATTCACCCCTAAAGAAGTGGAAACCCGCGATGAGCGGCAAAAACTGGTGTTTCGCGTCAAGCTGCGCCTGACCCAACCCAGCGCCGTGCCGCAGGCCAAGCCCGGCATGCCGGGCGCCGGTTACGTGCGCACGGCCGATATAGACTGGCCGGCCAACCTGCAATGACCGGCCTGGCACTGCACGCCACGGGGATCAACCACCGCTACGGCCAGCAACAGGCGCTGGTCGATATTGCGTTCAGCCTGCCCGCCGGCACGCGTTGCGGGCTGATCGGCCCGGACGGTGCGGGCAAATCCAGCCTGCTGGGCCTGATCGCCGGGGTCAAGAAGCTGCAGGCCGGCCAGCTCGAGGTCCTCGGCGGTGCAATCACCGACCGCCGCCATCGCAATAGCCTGTACCCGCGCATCGCCTTCATGCCCCAGGGCCTGGGCGGCAACCTGTACCCCGAGCTGTCGATCCGCGAAAACATACGCTTCTTTGCCACGCTGTTCGGCTTGTCGAAAACCGAGTGTGATCGGCGCATGCACAGCCTGCTGCTGGCCACCGACCTTGAACGCTTCGCCGAGCGCCCCGCCGGCAAGCTGTCCGGGGGGATGAAACAAAAGCTCGGCCTGTGCTGCGCGCTGATCCACGAGCCCGACCTGCTGATCCTCGACGAGCCCACCACGGGTGTCGACCCGCTGTCGCGCCGACGCTTCTGGGAGCTGGTCGAAACGGTGCGCCGCGAACGCTCGCAACTGACCTTGCTGGTCGCCACCGCCTACATGGAAGAAGCCGAGCAATTCGAACACTGCCTGATGCTCGATCGCGGCACGCTGATCGCCAATGGCTTGAGTCGTGACCTCGCCGCCGCCACCCCCAGCGGCAAACTGGATGAGGCGTTCACCCACTTCCAGGGCGACGGCGCTCACGACAAAGCGCCGCTGGTGATCCCTCCGAGGGAAAGCGCCAGCACCGACATCGCCATCGAGGCCCACGACCTGACCCTGCGCTTTGGCGACTTCACTGCAGTGAACAAGGTCAGCTTCGCGATCGGCCGTGGGGAGATCTTCGGCTTCCTGGGCTCCAACGGCTGCGGCAAGACCACCACCATGAAGGTCCTCACCGGGCTGATGCCGGCCACGGAAGGCAGCGCGACGCTGCTGGGCAAGACGGTGGACGCCAAAGACCTGGCCACCCGCAAGCGCGTGGGGTTCATGTCCCAGAGTTTTTCGCTGTATGGCGAACTCAGCGTGCGCCAGAACCTGGCGCTGCATGCGCAATTGTTCGACTTGCCCAAGGCCGACAGCGGCCCGCGCATCGACGAGCTGATCCAGCGCTTTGAGCTGACCAACGTTGCCGAACAGCCGTCGGGCGAGCTGCCGCTGGGCCTGCGCCAGCGCCTGTCCCTGGCGGTCGCGGTGCTGCATCGCCCGGAAGTGTTGATCCTCGACGAGCCGACCTCCGGCGTCGACCCGGCCGCCCGGGACGATTTCTGGCGGTTGCTGATCGAGCTGTCCCGCGAGCAAGGGGTGACGATTTTCCTGTCCACCCACTTCATGAACGAAGCCCAGCGCTGCGACCGCATCTCACTGATGCACGCCGGCAAGGTGCTGGCCTGCGACACGCCGCACGCGCTGCAGCAACAATTCAAAGGCGAGACCCTGGAGGCCGCATTCGTCACGTGCCTGGAGCAGGCCCAAGGTGAAGCCGAACCCGCCGCGCCGAGCCAAACCGTCAGCGAAGCCAGCGCACCGCTGCAGGGCAAGCGCGGTTTCAGCCTGGCGCGCCTGTTGGCCGTGGCCAGCCGTGAAGGCAAAGAACTGTTGCGCGACAAAGTGCGCATGGCCTTCGCGCTGCTCGGGGCGATGTTCATGATGGTGATCTTTGGCTACGGGATTTCGCTGGATGTGGAAAAGCTGGCGTTCGCTGTCTACGACCAGGACCAGACCGCGCAAAGCCGCGCCTATCTGGAAGCGTTTCGCAGCTCACGCTATTTCGCCGAACGGCCGCCCATTCAGGATGCGGATGAACTGCACCGGCGCCTGCAACGCTCGGAAATCAAACTGGCATTGGAGATCCCGCCGGGCTTTGGCCGCGACCTGTACGCCGGGCGCCAGCCCACGGTGGCCGCCTGGCTCGACGGCGGCATGCCGTTTCGCGCGGAAACCAGCCGTAACTATGTGGAAGCCGTACACCTGGGCAACCTTCAGCAATTGGCCGAATTGAGCAGCCTGCCGCGCAGCCCGCAAGCCGCCGCCAAACTCGAAACCCGTTTCCGCTATAACCAGGACGTGGTCAGCGTAAATGCCATCGGCCCTGGGGTGATGGCGCTGATCCTGGCGTTTATCCCGGCCATGCTCACCGCGCTGGGCATCGTGCGTGAAAAGGAGCTGGGCTCAATCACCAACTTTTACGCCACACCGCTGACCCGCCTGGAATTCCTGCTGGGCAAACAAGCGCCATACCTGCTCGTGAGCCTGGTCAACCTGGCCCTGCTGGTGGCAATGAATCGCTGGCTGTTTGGCGTGCCATTCAAGGGCAGCGGCCTGGCATTGGCATTCGGTGGGCTGCTGTATGTGCTGGCCACCACCAGCATGGGCCTGCTGATTTCAGCGTTCACGCGCACCCAGATCGCGGCGATCCTCGGCACGATGATCATCACCAGCCTGCCGACCATCCAGTTCTCCGGGCTGATCGTGCCGCGCTCATCCCTGGAAGGCGCCGCAGCGCTGATGGGCATGCTGTTTCCGGCCGGGCACTTTTTGGATATTGCGGTGGGCACCTTTACCAAGGCTCTGGACCTGCGCCAGCTGTGGCCGCAGTGCCTGGCGCTGTTCGGGTTTTTTGTCGGGTTCACCGGGCTGAGCCTGGTGATGCTCAAGAAGCAGGAGGTCTGATGCATAAGTTTGCGCATATCCTGCGCCTGGGCCTGAAAGAACTCACCAGCCTGCGCCACGACAGCGTACTGCTGCTGTTTCTGTTTTACGCCTTCACCGTGGCCATTTACATGCCCGCCGCCGGTTCGGTGATTGGTGTGCATAACGCCAGCGTGGCGCTGGTGGATGAGGACCATAGCGCCCTGTCCCGGCAACTCGGCGAGGCCCTGCAACCGCCGGAGTTCCAGGCGCCGGCGGCGTTGCCCTACAACCTGCTGGACCAGGCCATGGACAGCGGCGAGTACACCTTCGTGATCAATGTGCCGGCCAATTTCCAGGCCGACCTGCTGGCCGGGCGCCAACCCAGCGTGCAGGTCAACGTGGACGCGACGGCCATGAGCCAGGCGTTCATGGGCGCCGGTTACATTGGCCGGATTTTCCAGCGCGAGTTGCTGAGCTACAGCGGCCAGGCCGATGCCGCCGCACAGACACCGGCGCGGCTGACCACTCGCTCGCTGTTCAACACTAACCTGGAAGGCGGCTGGTTCCTGGCGGTGATCCAGATCGTCAACAACATCACCATCCTCGCCATCGTGCTGACCGGCACCGCCCTGCTGCGCGAGCGCGAGCACGGCACGCTTGACCATTTGCTGGTGCTGCCGCTGACTGCGCTGGAAATCATGCTGGCAAAAATCTGGAGCAACATGCTGGTGGTGGTGTTGTGTACCTGGGTATCACTGGAAGTGGTGGTCAAAGGCTTGCTGGGCGTACCGCTGGCCGGCTCGCTGGGATTATTTCTATTGGTGACGGCGTTGTACCTGTTCGCCAGTACCGCCCTGGGAATTTTCCTCGCCACCCTCGCCCGCTCGACCCCGCAATTCGGGTTGCTGGCGATTCCGGTGATTATCCCCATGCTGTTGCTGTCCGGCGGCAGCACGCCCCTGGACAGCATGCCCGAGTGGCTGCAGTGGGTGATGCAGGGCTCGCCGTCGACGCATTTTGTGAGCCTGAGCGCGGCGATTCTGTTCCGCGACGCGGGTGTGGGCGTGGTGTGGCCGGATTTGCTGGCGTTGACCGCGATCGGCCTGCTGTTTTTCGCCGTGGCGCTGGCGCGATTCAGGAAGAGCCTGGCGTCCTGAAACCGCGCACCTGGTGTGCTTACTGGATGATCAGGTTGTTGAACAACAGGTCTTCGACCATCGGCTTGCCGGTCTCATCGTTCATCACTTGCTGAGTTTGCTTCAAGGCTTCCTGGCGCAGTTTTTCCTTACCCTCAACGGTGCTCATCGCCTCGTTGGTCTGCTGTGTGAACAGCGCCACCAGTTGGTTGCGGATCAAGGCATCGTTGGCCTTAACGGCGGCGGCCGCTTCGGTACCGGTCACGCGCAGGGCGATGTCGGCCTTGAACACTTTGAGTTTTGCCGTGCCATCCAGGCCATAGTTACCCACGAACGGCGGGCTCAGGCTGATATAGCTGACCTTCGGCGCCTCGCCTTCTTTGCCTTCCTTGGCTTCTTCGGCCTGTACCGCCATCGGCAGGATCAAGGCCAGCATCAACAGAATCCGCGCTTTCACAATTCATTCCTCACATTCGGTGCCCGGTAGCATAACGCTAGCAAGGCTGAGCACAAGCTTATGGCGACTTATCAGGCCGGGGCATGCTTGTTGACCCAGGGGCCTGCCCTCCTACACTTATCGGCCACGACGCCAAAAGGAATAGTCCGATGAAAGCTGTGCTGTGCAAAGCCTTCGGCCCCGCCGAAACCCTGGTGCTGGAAGATATCGCCAGCCCGGCGATCAAGAAAAACGAAATCCTGCTGGACGTGCATGCCGCCGGGGTCAACTTTCCCGACACCCTGATCATCGAGGGCAAATACCAATTCAAACCGCCCTTTCCGTTCTCGCCGGGCGGTGAAGCCGCAGGCGTGGTCAGCGAGGTGGGAGAAAAAGTCAGCCATTTGAAGGTGGGCGATCGCGTCATGGCGTTGACCGGCTGGGGCAGCTTTGCCGAGCAGGTCGCGGTGCCGGGCTACAACGTGCTGCCGATCCCGCCGAGCATGGACTTCAACACCGCCGCCGCCTTCAGCATGACTTACGGCACCTCGATGCATGCGCTCAAACAACGGGCTCACCTGCAACCCGGCGAGACCCTGCTGGTGCTCGGTGCCTCCGGTGGGGTGGGCCTGGCCGCGGTGGAAATCGGTAAAGCCATGGGCGCCCGGGTGATCGCCGCCGCCAGCAGCGCCGACAAGCTCGCAATCGCCAAGGCCGCGGGTGCCGATGAATTGATCAATTACAGCGAAGCCAGCCTGAAGGATGAGATCAAGCGCCTCACCGACGGCAACGGCGCCGACGTGATCTACGACCCAGTGGGCGGTGACCTCTTCGACCAGGCCGTGCGCGCCATCGCCTGGAACGGCCGCCTGCTGGTGGTGGGATTTGCCAGCGGGCGCATCCCCGAGCTGCCGGTGAACCTGGCGCTGCTCAAGGGCGCGGCGGTGGTCGGGGTGTTCTGGGGGTCGTTTGCACAACGCCAGCCGCAGGATAACGCGGCGAACTTCCAGCAACTGTTTAGTTGGTATGCCGAGGGCAAGCTCAAGCCGTTGGTGTCGCAGGTGTATCCGCTGGAGCAGGCTGCCCAGGCCATCAATGACCTCGGCCAGCGCAAGGCGGTCGGCAAGGTCGTCGTGCAGACCCGCTGACTAACCTGAAATGCAATCAAACGTGGGAGGGGCAAGCCCCTCCCCCATTTAATCTCTGGTGTTCGTAAGAGAACATGCAATTGCTCTCATTTTCCTGTGGTGGCGCTTAAGCGGCGATGCTATTTTCGGTAACGAAACTGTAACATTCGCATCCGCAGTCAAAACAAGAAATCTGGAGCTCTTGAATGTTTGCTTTCTTTCGTCCTGCCGCGCACCAGGCGCCCCTGCCTGAAGAAAAAATCGACAGTACCTACCGACGTCTGCGCTGGCAGATCTTCGCCGGTATTTTCTTCGGGTACGCCGGTTACTACCTGCTACGCAAAAACTTCTCCCTGGCCATGCCTTACCTGATCGAAGACGGGTACAGCCGTGGCGAACTGGGCCTGGCGATGTCGGCTATCGCGATTGCCTACGGCCTGTCCAAGTTCCTGATGGGCCTGGTGTCCGACCGCTCCAACCCGCGCTACTTCCTGCCCTTTGGCCTGTTGGTCTCGGCGGGCGTGATGTTCATTTTCGGTTTCGCGCCTTGGGCGACGTCCAGCGTGACCATGATGTTCATCCTGCTGTTCATCAACGGCTGGGCCCAGGGCATGGGCTGGCCGCCGAGCGGACGGACCATGGTGCACTGGTGGTCGCAGAAGGAACGCGGCGGCGTGGTGTCGGTGTGGAACGTAGCGCACAACGTCGGCGGCGGCCTGATCGGCCCGCTGTTCCTGTTGGGCATGGCCTGGTTCAACGACTGGCATGCGGCGTTCTATGTACCGGCTACCGTGGCCCTGGCGGTGGCGGCGTTCGCCTTCATTACCATGCGCGACACCCCGCAATCGGTCGGCCTGCCGCCTATCGAGCAATACAAGAATGACTACCCGGAAGGCTACGACGCCAGCCACGAAGACGAATTCAGCGCCAAGGAAATCTTCGTCAAATACGTGCTGCGCAACAAAATGCTGTGGTACATCGCCTTTGCCAACGTATTTGTCTACCTGCTGCGCTACGGCGTACTGGACTGGGCGCCGACCTACCTCAAGGAAGCCAAGCACTTCACGGTGGATAAATCGTCGTGGGCTTACTTTTTCTATGAATGGGCGGGCATCCCGGGCACGCTGCTGTGCGGCTGGATGTCGGACAAGATCTTCCGTGGCAATCGAGGCCTGACCGGCATCGTGTTCATGGGGCTGGTGACCGTTGCGACTCTGGTGTACTGGTTGAACCCGCCAGGCAATCCGACCGTGGACATGATCGCGCTGGTGTCGATCGGTTTCCTGATCTACGGCCCGGTGATGCTGATCGGTCTGCAGGCGCTGGAACTGGCACCGAAGAAGGCCGCCGGCACTGCCGCGGGTTTTACAGGGTTGTTCGGTTACCTGGGTGGTTCGGTGGCGGCAAGTGCGGCTATGGGCTACACCGTTGACCATTTCGGCTGGGACGGCGGTTTTGTGCTGCTGATCGGCGCGTGTCTGCTGGCCATCGCATTCCTGATCCCGACCCTGTGGCACACCAACAGTGTCAGCTCGGCCCGTTAAGCGCCTGAGCCCCTTTTGCACACCGCTTGAGCCGCGCCTCCAGGTTCTTATCTGGCATGGCGTGGCTGCGCAGGGCGTTGACGGTTTGTTCGACATAGTCGCGCGTCGTACCGTAACGCCCGCTCGCGCTTTGCAACACATGGTTGAGCACGATGTCGGGCAGGTTGCCGGCGTAGCTGGGCAGGTGCCGCTCCAATACAAACCCCAACGCCTGCACCTGAGTACCATCCTCCAGCCGGCAACTGAGCCAGTGCGGTCGGTACGAGGGGTAGGGCATCTCGCGCTGCCATAAGGCATACAGCGAGGCTTCCAACTGATCCTCGGGCAAGCGATAGGCAAACCCGCTGCACGATCCGCCTCGATCCAAGCCAAAGACCAACCCCGGCAACTCCGGCGTACCACGGTGCTCATGGGACCACAAATACAGGCCGCGGTGATAACCGTGGACCCGCGCCCGTACCCGCTCGGTCGACGAGCATTCAGGTCGCCAGATCAATGAACCATACGCAAACAGCCAGACCGGCCCGCCCTTATGCCGGGCCATCGTGGCCTGCATGGAGCTCATTAACTGTTCGTGAGTGAGTTGCGGTCCCAGATCGAGCCGCGGAGGGTAAGCCAACTGCAGAAGATCGGTTTCAATGACGGTCATGGCGAAAAGCGGTGCGCCTCCTGTGTAACCAGTTGTAAGCGACTTTAGCGTAATAAAACGCGCCGCAGGAACCGTTAAGGGAAAAAGTCCGGGCCGCGCTGAGCCAGCGACCTCGCGGGTGTAGCTTAGGGACATCCACTGGCGACACTAAATACCGGAAGTGAATAAGCACGGATATAAGCCCAACGGCCGCTCGTCAGGATTGGAGCGGCTAATCTCGCTACCTTCAGCCCCGGTTCAGCCTGGGGCACGATCCTGCCGTCAAAATAGCGCGCACAACGACCCACTTAGCCGCCCTTCATACCGACTATCGAGGTCACACCCATGAAAAAAATTCGATTGCCCGGCCTGGTGTTCCTGGCTCAGGCCACCACCGCGCTGGCCGCCGAAGCACCGCCTGCCGGGGATGAAAAAAGTTTCTGGCACGCCCAGACCAGCGTCTACACCCGGCACTTTTCTCCCGACCCAGGCCACAATAACAATCAGGACCTGATCGGCCTGGAACGCAATGAAGCCTCAGGCCTTGTTTATGGCGGGGCGACTTTTCGCAACTCGTTCAGCCAGCGTTCGTATTACGTCTATGGAGGCAAACGCTATGACATGGCGGATTACCCGGTGTACGTAAAACTGACCGGCGGCGCGCTCCAAGGCTATCGCGGCGAGTATCGCGACAAGATCCCATTGAATCGATTCGGCGTGGCGCCGGTGATCATTCCTTCAGTGGGTACCCATTACGGACCGGTGGCGGCGGAGCTGGTGCTGTTGGGCTTCAACGCCGCGATGGTGACGACAGGCGTACGATTCTAAGCACAGGCAAGCCCCCTCCCACTCAGGGCCGGGGGGCGTAGGCAAATACGTCAGCGCGCATCTGGTGCGCGTCCATGCCGGCCTCCACCAGCGCATCCAACGTACCGTAGATCATCGCCGGTGAACCGCTGGCATAGACGTGTACGGTCTTCAGATCGTGGATGTCCTCGCACACCGCTTCATGCAAAAGACCGCAACGCCCTTCCCACCCGCACAGGTCGCTGACAACCTTGTGCAGGAACAGATTGGGCAGTTGCTGCCATTGAGCCCAGTGCTCGATCTCATAGAAATCTTCCGGGCGACGCACTCCCCAGTACAGGTGCACCGGGTGTTTGAACCCGGAGGCCCGACAATGCTCGATCAGGCTGTGCATCTGCGCCATGCCGGTGCCCGCCGCGATCAACACCAGCGGGCCGTCGGGCAGCTCGGCCAGGTGGGTATCGCCAAACGGCAGCTCCACGCGCGCCATGCGGTCGCGCTGCAACTGGGCCAGCAGATTGCGTGCGCTGTCTTCGCGGGCCAGCACATGCAGTTCCAGCTCGCGCCCGGCATGGGGCGCGGACGCCAGGGAAAAGGCGGATTTTTCGCCGTTATCCCGTTCGATCATCAGGTATTGCCCGGCGTGGTAGCGCACCGCCTTGCCGGCCGGCGCACGCAGGCGTACCCGCCATACATCGCCGCCCACCTCCACGCACTCGCTCAATTGGCAGGCCAATTGGCGCAACGGTAATTCTCCTGGCGCGAGAACGCCGTCCCACAACACCACGCAATCTTCCAGCGGCTCGGCGATACAGGTGTAGAACTCACCATGGTCCCGCACCTCACCCGCCTGCCGCACCCGGCCTTCCACCAGCAGCGCGGCACACACGTGGCATACGCCGTTGCGACAGGCCTGGGGGCACTCGTAGCCCAGGCGGCGCGCGCCTTCGAGGATTCGCTCGCCGGGGACCAGCTCCAGTACGGCGCCGGAAGGTTGCAGGGTTACACGCATCAATCTATTCCCAATTCTTTCCAGATCGCATCGACACGTGCGGTCACGGCTGCATCCTTGACAATGACCCGACCCCACTCACGGGTGGTTTCACCCGGCCATTTATGAGTGGCGTCCAGGCCCATCTTCGAACCCAGACCGGACACCGGCGACGCGAAGTCGAGGTAGTCGATCGGCGTGTTATCGATCATCACCGTGTCGCGCTTGGGGTCCATGCGCGTGGTAATGGCCCAGATCACATCGTTCCAGTCCCGGGCATTGATGTCGTCGTCAGTGACAATAACGAACTTGGTGTACATGAACTGTCGCAAAAACGACCATACACCCAGCATGACCCGCTTGGCATGGCCTGGGTACGACTTCTTCATGGTTACGACGGCCATGCGGTACGAGCAACCTTCGGGCGGCAGGTAAAAGTCGGTGATCTCGGGGAATTGCTTCTGCAGGATCGGCACAAACACTTCATTGAGCGCGACGCCAAGGATGGCCGGCTCATCCGGCGGACGGCCGGTGTAGGTGCTGTGGTAGATCGGTTTGATCCGATGAGTGATGCGTTCGACGGTGAAGACCGGGAAGCTGTCGACTTCGTTGTAGTAGCCGGTGTGATCGCCGTAGGGCCCTTCGTCGGCCATCTCGCCGGGGTGAATCACGCCTTCCAGGATGATTTCCGCCGTGGCCGGCACCTGCAGGTCGTTGCCGCGGCACTTGACCAGCTCGGTGCGGTTACCGCGCAACAGGCCGGCGAAGGCGTATTCGGAGAGGCTGTCCGGCACCGGCGTCACGGCACCGAGGATGGTGGCCGGGTCGGCGCCCAGGGCCACGGACACCGGGAAAGGCTGGCCGGGATGTTTTTCGCACCATTCGCGAAAGTCCAGGGCACCGCCACGATGGCTCAGCCAGCGCATGATGACTTTGTTACGGCCAATGACCTGCTGGCGGTAGATGCCCAGGTTCTGACGGTCTTTGTTTGGGCCCTTGGTGACGGTCAGGCCCCAGGTGATCAATGGGCCGACGTCGCCGGGCCAGCAGGTCTGCACCGGGAGCATGGCCAGGTCGACGTCATCCCCTTCGATGACTACTTCCTGGCATACGGCGTCCTTGACCACCTTGGGCGCCATGGCAATGATCTTGCGGAAAATCGGCAGCTTCGACCATGCGTCCTTCAAGCCCTTGGGCGGCTCGGGTTCCTTGAGGAACGCCAGCAGCTTGCCGATCTCGCGCAGCTCGCTGACCGACTCGGCGCCCATCCCGAAGGCAACCCGCTCAGGCGTGCCGAACAGGTTGCCGAGCACCGGGATATCAAAGCCGGTCGGCTTTTCGAACAGCAGCGCCGGGCCCTTGTTACGCAAGGTACGGTCGCAAATCTCAGTCATTTCCAGCACCGGGGAAATCGGCATCTGGATACGTTTCAACTCTCCGCGCTGCTCAAGTTGCTGCACGAAATCCCGAAGATCCTTGAATTTCATTAACCATGCCACCCGTAAAATAGGCGTACATCCTACCTGCTCTGAAGCAGGCTGGCAGCTTAATTGGCCGTAACCTCGCGTGATTGCAGGGAACGGAACAACGGCTCCAGGAACGCCTCGACGTGGCGCGCCCCGACCTCGGAAAGGTGGTTATCGTCGGTATAGAGGGCGCGCCCATTGAGTTCGACACGGCATAGACCGTCGGCACCGCAGAGCAAGGGCGCCGGGTCCAGCACCGTGACGCCGGTGTCCGCCGCCGCCAGCTCCTCGAACACACGAGCAATGAAAGCCTGGCGCTCCAGATGATCGGCGACCGGTAGCCCTTCGTCGGCCACGGGGCGGTTCATCATCGCCAGGCGGCTCAGACGGTAAGGCACGATGATTTTCTGCAGCGGCACTTCCTTGACCAGCCACACCCGGTGTCCGTCGGCGCGCAATTGCCGCACTCGCTCGCGCAAGCCCTCGGCGAATCGCTGCTCAGCCACGGCACGCACATACTTGCCTGTGCTCGGGTCCTTGAGTGCGTGCTCCTTGTCGCCGGACATCTGCCCATAGACATACAGACTCCAGCGCGCCGCCAGCACTACATCGCTGAACCGTTTCTCGGCCATGGCCTTCTCGACGCGATGATTGAAATGCGCACAGCGGGCGATGTTCTCCAGGCCGTCCAACGGGATGCAGCCAGCAAAACTGGCCTCCACCAGACTGAGGTCATGCCGGTCGGCGCCGTCCTTGAGTGCTGGGATCAGTGCCGTGGCGTGGCTGTCGCCCCATACCAGCGCCGAGACGGAGCGGCCATTCGGGCCGAAATGGCAGAACAGTCGCTCATCGGGCGTGTCTTTGTCGGCCATGCAGGCCAGTAAATCCGGGCTCCACTTCTTGGCCTGGGCAAAACGCAACGCCTGCTCCGGCAACCGCGAAGGCACGCCGTCGGCTTTGCGGATCGCCAGGCCGGTCAGGCCGAGACACAAAATACCCACCAGGGCCGTCGTCAGAATCGCCTGGCGCCCGGCGAGCAAGCGCTTCTCCCGGAACGGCGTCTCAACAAAGCGCCAGGACAGGTAGCCCAGCACCAGCGAGAGCAGCATCAAGCCGGCCAGTTCCAGCGCGCTCAAACCATCCACGGCGGCATAGCTGGCGTACACGAATACTGGCCAATGCCACAGGTACCACGAGTACGAGATCAGCCCGATGCCTACCATCACCCGTGAACTCAACAGGCGAGCGACCCAGGTGTGTTGCTGCCCATTGGCCCAGATCAAGCCGACCACACCCAGCACAGGCAACAGCGCGGTCGCGCCAGGAAAGGGGGTCGTCGCGTCGTAGCCCAGTACCGCGATCAGGATCAACCCCATGGAAACCAGGCTGACGCCCTGCGCCAGCAGCGGCGAGGCGCGCCAGTCGCGCTTGGGCATCACCGCCAGCATCGCGCCGGCCAACAACTCCCAGGCCCGAAGATGCAGCAGGAAAAACGCTTTCTGCGGTTGATGCTCGACCGCCCAGACACTCATGCCAAACGACACCAGCAGTACCGCAAGCAGCGCCAGGCGCCAATGCTTGAGTCGACTCGAAAGCAGCATCAGCAGGAGCGGAAACACGATGTAGAACTGTTCTTCTACCGCCAGCGACCATGTGTGCAGCAAGGGCTTAATGTCAGAGGCCGCTTCGAAATACCCATGCTGGCGCGAGAACAGCAGGTTGGAGGTAAAGGTCACTTGATAATGCGCAGATCGCCCCAGCTCTTCGTAATCCTTGGGAGCCAGCAGAAACCAGCCGAGGATCAGCGTGGCCGCCATCATGACGAACAGCGCGGGCAGAATGCGACGCGCGCGCCGCGCCCAGAAGTCGATAAAACTGAAGCGCCCGGCCTGACGCTCACGCCAGATAATCGAAGTAATCAGGAAGCCGGAAATGACGAAAAACACGTCAACCCCAACGAAACCGCCCGTGATGCCAGGCACTCCGAAGTGAAACAACACGACAGCAAGGACAGCGATGGCACGCAGGCCGTCAATGTCTCTGCGGTAAGCAAGAGTGGTCATAAGAAATAGGGTCAGTCTGTGACGAAAGGAATGAGCGTAGTCGCGCGTACAAATTTTGTTACTTAACGGACACTTATGCCATAAAAAAGACTGAATCTCGACGCAAAAAAATGGCGCCCTGTGTGGGCGCCATTTTTTCGGACCTGAAACGTCGGGTTACTTACGCTTCATCGACAGGAAAAACTCGTCGTTGGTCTTGGTGGTTTTCAATTTGTCGATGAGGAACTCGATGGCGGCCACTTCATCCATCGGATGCAGCAACTTGCGCAGGATCCACATGCGTTGCAGTTCGTCGTCGGCGGTCAACAACTCTTCGCGGCGGGTGCCGGAGCGGTTGATATTGATGGCCGGGAAGACGCGTTTTTCTGCAATACGGCGATCCAGGGGCAGTTCCATGTTGCCGGTGCCCTTGAACTCTTCGTAGATCACTTCGTCCATCTTCGAGCCGGTTTCAACCAGCGCGGTGGCGATAATGGTCAGCGAGCCGCCTTCTTCGATGTTCCGCGCGGCACCGAAGAAACGTTTCGGTTTCTCCAGGGCGTGGGCGTCGACACCACCGGTCAATACCTTGCCGGAGCTCGGGATCACGGTGTTGTAGGCACGGGCCAGACGGGTGATGGAGTCAAGCAGGATCACCACGTCCTTCTTGTGTTCGACCAGGCGCTTGGCCTTCTCGATCACCATTTCGGCAACCTGCACGTGGCGGGTCGGCGGCTCATCGAACGTCGAGGCGACCACTTCGCCGCGCACGGTGCGCTGCATTTCGGTCACTTCTTCCGGACGCTCATCGATCAGTAGCACGATCAGGTGAACTTCAGGGTTGTTACGTGCAATGTTCGCGGCAATGTTCTGCAGCATGATGGTCTTGCCGGCTTTCGGCGGCGCGACGATCAGGCCGCGTTGGCCCTTGCCGATCGGCGCGCACAGATCAATCACACGGCCGGTCAAGTCTTCGGTGGAACCGTTACCGGCTTCCATCTTCATGCGCACGGTGGGGAACAGCGGCGTCAGGTTCTCAAAGAGAATCTTGTTTTTCGCGTTCTCGGGACGATCGAAGTTGATCGTATCGACCTTGAGCAGGGCGAAATACCGCTCGCCTTCCTTAGGAGGACGGATCTTGCCAACGATGGTGTCACCGGTGCGCAAGTTGAAGCGGCGGATCTGGCTCGGCGAGACGTAGATATCGTCAGGGCCGGCGAGATAGGAAGCGTCTGCAGAGCGGAGGAAGCCGAAGCCGTCCTGGAGAATCTCCAGCACGCCATCACCGGAGATTTCCTCGCCGCTTTTCGCGTGCTTTTTCAGCAGGGAGAAAATCACGTCCTGCTTGCGCGAACGGGCCATATTTTCTATGCCCATTTCTTCGGCCAATTGGAGCAGGTCGGTAATCGGCTTTTGCTTGAGTTCAGTCAGATTCATATAGGAATGACGTAATCATTTATGGAGGGGGAAATTAAGCTTTTGGCTTAATGAGGCCGCGCCGCGGAGAAGGCGACAGGATCGCGTACTAATCGAAAGGAATGCGTCGGCGACGGCTTGCAGGGGGCAGTGGAGAAACCAGTGCGGGGCCGAATGTAACACCTGAATTTCGGAGCGTCTAGCCCTGCTTTACGAAAAAGCCCCGCCAATTGCGGGGCTTTTTTGACGACGCTTAGATGTTGGCGTCGAGGAAAGCTTGCAACTGAGACTTCGACAGCGCGCCGACTTTAGTGGCTTCAACGTTGCCGTTCTTGAACAGCATCAGCGTAGGAATACCGCGCACGCCGTGCTTGGCCGGGGTTTCCTGGTTTTCGTCGATGTTGAGCTTGGCAATGGTCAGTTTGCCTTCGTAGGCCATTGCAATGTCGTCCAGGACCGGAGCGATCATTTTGCAAGGGCCGCACCATTCAGCCCAGTAGTCAACCAGCACCGGGCCTTGAGCCTTGAGTACTTCAGCGTCAAAGGTCGCGTCCGTGACGTGCTTGATAAGATCGTTGCTCATGGATGTCTCCGGATTGTAAGCAAAAAAAACGTTGCCCATCATAGCCGCCCTTCCCCCGTTCAGGAAGCCGCCTCTGATTGAGTCTTGCTATGGTGGTAAGTGAGTTTGCACATTGCCCGGCGCATTAAATGGCAGGGGTCACGAAAGCGATGCCGGTGCGTAACGCCGCGTTGCGTACATGCTCCTGCATGGTTTTCTGTGCCGCGGTACTGGCACGCCGCGCCAGGGCGCGAAGGATCCTGCGGTGCTCCTGCCAGGTTTCCATGGCTCGTTCCGGCCGGATGAACGGTAGTTTCTGACTTTCCAGAAAAACCTCCGCGCTGGCACTCAGAATACTGACCATCGCCCGGTTGCCGCTGGCCTGCAGGATGCACTGGTGGAACTCGAAATCCAGCCGCGCGGCCGCGTCGAAGTCACCGGTCTTGAGCACCTTGCGCATCGCCTCGACGTTATCTTGCAGGCTGTCCAGTTCATCGATGCTCAGCGTGACCGCCGCCAGGCCCGCGGCAAACCCTTCAAGGGCATAGCGCAGCTGGAAAATCTCCAGCGGTGTGACCTGCGCCGCAAAAGGCCAGACAACTCCCGGGGTCTCCTGTGAGGTGTGTACGAACACCCCTTTGCCCGGCTGCACACTGACCACACCCAGGGCACTGAGGGTCGACAACGCTTCGCGCAACGACGCTCGGCTCACCCCCAACCGCACCGCCAGGTCACGCTGGGACGGCAGCGCATCGCCCGGGCCGAAGCCTTGCTCCTTGATGAGTTTGCGGATGGCCTGCAGAGCCGCTTCCGGTACCGCTTGGGCGATGGAATTCATAAAAACTCAAGGTTTCAGTCGACTGAGCGGCTAGTTGTAAAGCTATTCACAGTCGGCGGCAAGCCACGCCCCAAAGGCGCTCGCGAGGTTTTGCCGGCGCTCGAAAAGGGTGCGAAAAATCCGCTCACTGTTCAGACCAGTAAGACCACTGCGCGCCAGCAAAACCCAGCCTTGCAGGACGATCGGCCACGGCTGGCATGGGCTGTGCACTTGGCATATGCCACTTACAGAATATTCCTTCGCCTTCTCGGAGAGTTGCCATGACCCAGCGCTACCGCGCCCTGCTCACTGCCCTGTTTGCCAGCCTGGTGCTGAGCCAGGCGCCTGCCATGGCCGACGGGCTGGACGATATCGTCGCCCGTGGCACCCTCAAGGTCGCGGTACCGCAGGACTTCCCGCCGTTCGGCTCGGTCGGCCCGGACATGAAACCCCGCGGCCTGGACATCGACACCGCCAGGCTGCTGGCCGATCAACTCAAGGTCAAGCTGGAGCTGACCCCGGTCAACAGCACCAACCGCATTCCCTTCCTTACCACCGGCAAGGTCGATCTGGTGATCTCCAGCCTGGGTAAAAACCCCGAACGCGAGAAGGTCATCGATTTCTCCAAGGCCTATGCGCCTTTCTACCTGGCCGTGTTCGGCCCGCCTGAGGCAGCCATCGGCAGCACCGATGACCTCAAGGGCAAGACCATCAGCGTGACCCGCGGCGCCATCGAAGACATCGAGCTGACTGCCGTGGCGCCCAAGGAAGCCACGATCAAGCGCTTCGAAGACAACAATTCGACCATCGCCGCCTATCTGGCCGGGCAGGTCGACCTGATCGCCAGCGGCAACGTGGTGATGGTGGCGATCAGCGAGCGCAACCCCAAACGCGTACCGGCGCTGAAAGTGAAGCTCAAGGACTCGCCGGTATACGTGGGCGTGAACAAAAACGAGCCCGCGTTGCTGGAGAAGGTCAATCAGATCCTGGTCGCGGCGAAGGCTGACGGCAGCCTGGAGAAGAATGCGATGCAATGGCTGAAAGAGCCGCTGCCCGCCGATCTCTGAAGCGACGGAGCTGACTGATGGCGTACCAATTTGACTTTGTGCCGGTACTGGCCAATACCGACCTGCTGTTGCGCGGCGCGCTCTTTACCCTGGAGCTCACGGCCATCGGCGCAATCCTGGGGGTGGCACTGGGCACCGTCGGCGCCGTGGTGCGCGCCTGGAAAATCCAGCCCTTTGCCTGGGTCTTTGGCGTCTACGTCGAGTTGATCCGCAACACACCGTTTCTGGTACAGCTGTTCTTCATCTTTTTCGGCCTGCCTTCACTGGGCCTGAACATCACCGAATGGCAAGCCGCCGTGCTGGCGATGGTGATTAACCTGGGAGCCTATTGCACGGAGATCATCCGTGCCGGCATCCAGGCCATCCCTCGCGGTCAACTGGAAGCCGCCGCCGCGCTGGCGATGACCCGCTTCGAAGCCTTCCGCTACGTCGTGCTGCTGCCCGCGCTGGGCAAGGTGTGGCCGGCCCTGAGCAGCCAGATCATCATCGTCATGCTGGGCTCGGCGGTGTGTTCGCAGATCGCCACCGAAGAACTGAGCTTTGCCGCCAACTTTATCCAGTCGCGCAATTTCCGTGCGTTTGAAACCTACGCCCTCACCACGCTGGTGTATTTGTGCATGGCATTGATGATTCGCCAGTTGCTCAATTGGATCGGCCGCCGTTTTGTGATGAGGAACAGCCGATGAGTGATTTTTCCTTCTGGGACATCGTGCGCAACCTGCTGACCGGCCTGCAATGGACGCTGTTGCTGTCGCTGGTGGCATTCGTAGGGGGTGGCGTGATCGGTATGCTGGTGATGATCCTGCGCATCAGCCGCACGGCGTTTACGCGCAATATCGCGCGCCTCTATATAGAACTGTTCCAGGGCACGCCGCTGCTGATGCAGTTGTTCCTGGTGTTTTTCGGCATAGCCCTGCTCGGTGTGGATATATCGCCCTGGCTGGCGGCCGCGATTGCCCTGACGCTGTTTACCAGCGCCTACCTCGCCGAGATCTGGCGCGGGTGCGTCGACTCCATCGCCCATGGGCAATGGGAAGCATCGGCCAGCCTGGCCCTCAACCCGCTTGAGCAACTGCGCTACGTGATCCTGCCCCAGGCCCTGCGCATTGCCGTAGCGCCGACGGTGGGATTCTCCGTGCAAGTGGTCAAAGGCACGGCGGTCACCTCGATTATCGGCTTCACCGAACTGACCAAGACCGGCGGCATGCTCGCCAACGCCACGTTCGAACCCTTCATGGTGTATGGCCTGGTGGCCCTTGGTTATTTCCTGCTCTGCTACCCCCTGTCCCTCAGCGCGCGCTACCTGGAAAGGAGACTGCATGCCTCTGCTTAGAATTTCCGCCCTGCATAAGTATTACGGCGATCATCACGTCCTCAAGGGCATCGACCTGACGGTAGAAGAAGGCCAGGTGGTGGCGATCATCGGCCGCAGTGGCTCGGGCAAATCCACCTTGCTGCGCACCCTCAATGGCCTGGAGTCGATCAACGATGGGGTGATCGAAGTCGACGGTGAATACCTCGACGCCGCCCGCGCCGACCTGCGCAGCCTGCGGCAGAAGGTCGGCATGGTATTCCAGCAATTCAACCTTTTCCCGCACCTGACCGTGGGGGAGAACGTCATGCTGGCGCCGCAGGTGGTACAGAAAGTGCCCAAGGCCAAGGCGGCACAGCTGGCAAGGCAGATGTTGGAGCGCGTGGGCCTGGGCGAGAAGTTCGACGCTTTCCCTGATCGGCTGTCCGGTGGCCAGCAACAGCGCGTGGCTATCGCGCGCGCCCTGGCCATGTCACCCAAGGTGCTGCTGTGCGATGAAATCACCTCGGCCCTGGACCCGGAATTGGTCAATGAAGTGCTCAGCGTGGTGCGCCAACTGGCCAAGGACGGCATGACATTAATCATGGTGACCCACGAAATGCGCTTTGCTCGGGAAGTCGGCGACAAGCTGGTATTCATGCACCAGGGCAAGGTGCATGAAGCAGGCGACCCAAAGCAGCTATTCGCCCACCCCCGAACCCCCGAGTTCGCCAACTTCATCGGCTCAGTGGAACAGTCGGGCTGACCAGTTCGAAGCTGCCACGCCCCTCCAGCACGACATGGTTGCGTACCTGCAAGGCGTCGGCGGGCAAGTCGACCTCTATTTCGACCTGGGCGATCAAGCGCTTCCCAACTGCTCGCGCCACCAGCACCTGGCCCGGCGGCAACGGCGCAACGCTGGAGTCACCGGGTAGATGGGCGCCCGACCAATCGATGGCGCGCCCGTCCACTTGGGCATGTTTAAGCGTCAATCGGAACCGCCCCTGCTGCCCAAAGCGGAAACCTTCCGCATCGCCCGCGCCGCTGAAACGCAGGGCAATGGCGGAAGGCTGCGTACACAGGACACTCAAGTGCAGCAGGCGTGTGCCCAGTACGGCTTCATGGCGAATCACACCGTAGTCGAGCGTCGATTGGTTCAATGACAGCCGACAGTCCTGCGCCTGCGCCACCGGAGTCATCAACGCCGCAAAGAACAGGGCGCCGCCCAACGTTTTAAGCTTAACCACCATGGCACACCGCCGATGTCGTTTCGTAGAACTTGTCATGGTCCGGCTGGGTGCCGGGCGTGAGCTTGAGCAGGCACGTGGCAGCCTGCGACACTGAAACCCGCAGTTCCTGTGAGTCGTTCGCGTCATTCAGGAAAATCATGCCCTCGCCCACCACGCTGGTCAGGAAGCGGTTGTTCTTGTCGAACACCGAAGCCCCCTGGGGCAGCGGTCGGCCTTGCTCATCGCGACCAGTGACCAACATACGACGCACTTTCACCACATCGAATGCCACGTTATTGACCGAGCCGCGGCTGGCGGCGAGTACTTTGGTGCCGTTCTTCAAATCCACCTTTTTTGGCAGGGACTGGGTCTGCACTTCGATTCGGCTATCGGTATACGCCGGCAAGCCCGGGATCACCGCCTGCCCGCTGAAGTCGGTCCATACCGGCCCGTGCGGAGTGCTGATTCTGGCAGCGCCAATGTCGCCGACCGAGACAATGCCAAAGGTGTCCTGCACGGTGTAGGGCGAAAAGGTCACCCCGCCGCCGTGAGCGACGACACCGCCTTGCAACTGCCCGGAATAAGTACTGCCTTGCGAATCGTGGCTGACCCCAAGCCCCATCCGGGTAAACCGTGGCATCAGGTTCAACTGGCCATGCAATGTTTGCTCGCGCGCACTGAGGTCACGCTCCACGCCTATGTCGTAGTTCACGTAATCGTTGACCCGCTCGGTGAGCGCCGAACCCGCCCGGGACTGCTGCCCACGGCGGCTGACGTAGCTGCTGACACGACGATCCCCACCCAGCGGCACGCTGACCTGCAGTCGCACGAACAGGTCATCGTCGAGCGTCGAGTCGCGCCGGTTGTCGCCGGTGTCGACGTCACGACGCGCTCGGGTGCCGCCGACCTGCGAATCGGCGATCAAGCCAACGTCGGCGTATCTGAACGACTTGTTCCAGGAAGCGAACAGGTGCTCTGCCGCTTGCCCGTCAAATTGAGCGCCACGGGTGTAGCCCAGTGAAAAGGCACCCAGCGTGGGATCGAGCCAACTCACGCCTGCCGTGTACTGATTCTTGAAGCGCGAATCCAAGTCGCCGGATTTGACCGGACGACCCGCCTCCAGCACCTCGCGATACCCCTGGGTCTGGGTGGTGGCGCTGAGGTTGAGGTCTATGTTGGCATGCACCGGGCTGCTCACGCTCACGCTGCTGCGAGACCCGGAAATGGCATTGAGGCTGTCTCGGGACTGGTTATGACGCGCGCCCACCGAAACCCGCTGGAAAAACACGCTGCTCAGGGTGCCACCGGCCGACCAGTAGTCCTCGGTGCTCAACAAACCAAAGCCCGCCGATGAATCGCGCCCCAGGCCCCAGGTGCCGCCGCCCATGGCAACAACCGGCGGCGGCGCTGCGTCAGCGGCCTGCTCACGCACCTTACCCAACGAAAAGTAATAGCCCGGCGCCGCAGGCGCAGCCCCGGCAAACGACGCTGCCGGCACCACGAAACTGCGCTTGCCACCGCGCACATCAATCACGCTGACTTCCAGGTCGCTGGTGCCGTTGAGCAACGGCAGCCCCGTGAGCCGGAAAGGCCCCTGGGGCACCAGCGTGCTGTGGATCAACGCGCCGGACTGGCGCACTTCAATCCGCGACTGACTTTGGGCCAGCCCCTCCACGACCGCATTGTTGCTGCCCGCCGGCACGCGCGATTGACCATCCGGCGAGAACTGCACGCCGGACAGCTGGAGGCCGCCGAACAGAGGGTTATTGCTGGATATCTGACCGGCTTGAAAAGTCGACTGCAGCGCCGCGATATCCCGCTGCACAAAGGCACTCTGGTGCTCGGTGCGGGCCTTGCCATTGTCGGAAACGTAATACTGGCGACTGCGAACGATCCAGTCACCGACGTTGAAACCTGCTTCCGTATACGCCGACACGAATTGGCTGGTGCCGCTGCGCGAGTGGCTATCGAAGCCTTGTACGTCATAGTTGAACAACCCCGCGGCACCGCCCGTGGCGAACTGCCCGCTCTCCCATTGCGGTTCGCGCAACGACTGCGTGGGCACCACCAATGCGACTTCATCGCTGCCGGGCCGCAGCCGCACCATGGTGGCGGGGAAATCGGCGAGAAAATCATGACAGCCCTGCTCCGCCTTGGCCCCTTCTCGAACGAGGGCGCGGGGCTTGACCAGCCCGGCCTTATCCAGCAAATCCGCGGTAAAGCACAACTGCCCCTGAGCGTCGAAACGAGCATCTACCAGCCCAAGCGGGTTGCCATTGACCCGCAGGCCGACCACCTGGACACCTTCGCGAAAACGCGCCGCCGTGCGGAAGTAATCGGAGACTTTCGGGTCAATACCGTGGGTGGTCAGCGCCGCCAGGTCGAATCCCTCGCCCAGTTCCAGCGCAGGCACAGCGCCAGGCAAGCTCCATAACGTCGCGACGCCCACAAGCAGGCTCGGTCGACACGCCCAGGAAGGTGCCGCGCGCCGGTTATTCGACAGGTTGCTCATGGCTTGATCAACCCTCGTCGGCGCTGACCGACGCCTGGTAACTGTCCGCCGAAAAGCCGTAGACCGTGGCCGGCTGGATCTCGACAGCCGACACGCCTTCCAGGCGCCCCTCTACCGCTGCCGTCAGCACTTCGCCCGGCAGGATATAAGTGCGGGGCAATGTCGCCAGGGCCTTGTGTGGCAGCAGCAGCACCTCCGGCGCCAGGCGCACGACGTAGGCACTGTCATTGGACACTACGAGCTGCTCCGCCGAGCGCTTCCACTTCAGCAGTTCCCAGGGAGAGTGGTGCACCGCAAGCCCGCGCGGGTGCAGGATCAGCGGTAAATTCTGGCGCAGGGTGATACCGATGGTCGCACCGCCCGCTGCACGGGCCTGGGGGATACCTTCGAAAGACACGCGCTTCAACCGCTGGGTTTTCAGAGGCGCCGTGGCGGCGCTGATGAAGCGCACCAACTGGGTTTCACCTGCCTCCACCCGCGAAATGGGCGGCGTCACCACCAGCAGCGCTTCCCTGTCTTCGGGCACGTTTTCAATGACGGCGTGTAGCAGCGCTGGCGCCGCATCGGTATTTTTAATGTTGATTGTGGCCTCGCCCTGCTCTTCATGAAGCACAACTATTGTAGTTTCCGGCAACATACCGTCAGCTACCGCAGCGCCGGTAACCCACAGGCACAAACCGGCACATAACACGCGCGCACTATTTATTATCGAAAGACTAAGCACTCAGTGTTCCCCGCGTCGTTCAAGTTAACTATTGGCCGTCGAGCGCCCACACAAAAACAGTCGAACAGAAATACCGAAGGTGTCTGATCGACTGTTTTTAAATCGCTTTTTAGATGTAACTCAGCTCAAGCGTCGCACGCCCATCAATGACGGTATCGCGACCTAGATCCAAGTCCTGCCCCTTATTGATGACGGCCCTCACTTCCAGGGTTCCGGTCAATTGGGTGATCGACGCCGGAGTCACGGTCGCGCCATTGCGCCACGAGTACTGGCTGGGCGACTGGGCAACCTTGCCGTCCGAGTTTTGCCAGGTACCCGTTGTACCGACACGCATGATGGGGTAAAGGGTGGTGCTGGACGTACGCAGGTCCTTGAGGTTAATCGCGAAACCGCCGGTCTTGCGACCAGCTACGGTGCCCAGGCCATAGTTGTGCGCCTCGGTATAGCCCGTACCCAGATCCCCCAGGATGCCCGTCACCTTGCTGCTGGCCTGCAGATCGACGAATCTCAAGCCGAACTTGGCTGGAGTGGTGCCGCAACTGACACTCAGGGGCGCGTTTTTTGGCGACAGTGGGTTGAATGCCGTTGGCAGCAATGAGCCGGAAGGGATATTGCCGTAGTCAATAATGCCACCTGCGCTCAGGCTAAGATTACATGCGGCCGGTTTGATCGTACCCCTGACGATCAGTTCGGCGCCGGTGGTTGCGTGAGCATTGAGGGCCGCAGCCAGGCATGCGATCCCGAAAGTCAATCCAACAATTCTTTTCATAGTTGACCTGTCACTTAAAGTTGTCAGGCGCATTTATTGTTGTAATCAGGAAAAACAACAAATAAATAACGCCACGGCAAAATTGCCGAGTGACAGTCTGTTCCTTTAGCAAAGGGGCGAAAAATAAGACGAGACTTCAATAACTGTGGGAGTGATAAAAATAAATTGTCGGCTTAAAGCCCCACGGCAGTAGGCTTAAACAAAACAACAAACGGAACACTGTCCTTCCAGCTGTAGGTGAAATCATAAACAGCACTATCACCCGTCAAAGTAAAAGATTCCTACGACACCGAACGAAGACGTAACAGAGTTACGAAAGGAAGACCTATAGGTCCTACGGCAAGTTCTTACAGACCGCCTCTGTGACATTCCCGCAGCGCTACGCGTTGGCGTCAGCGGTCGATCGTGGCACGATGGTCAGGTTATCGACCGAGACCCCCAAACCATGCCGCAATCCCAAGCCAAGAATCTGTCCCTGATCGCCGCCATCGACCTGGGCTCCAACAGCTTTCACATGGTCGTGGCCAAGGCCCAGAACGGTGAGATCCGCATCCTCGAACGGCTCGGCGAGAAAGTGCAACTGGCTGCCGGGATCGACGATGCCCGCCAGCTCAATGAAGAGTCCATGCAGCGCGGCCTCGATTGTCTCAAGCGCTTTGCTCAATTGATCAACGGCATGCCGCTGGGCGCCGTTCGAATCGTCGGTACCAATGCCCTGCGCGAAGCGCGCAACCGTGTCGAGTTCATCCGCCGCGCCGAAGAGATTCTCGGCCACCCGGTGGAAGTCATCTCCGGTCGTGAGGAAGCACGCCTGATCTACCTCGGCGTGTCGCACACCCTCGCCGACACTCCCGGCAAACGCCTGGTGGCGGACATCGGTGGCGGCAGCACCGAGTTCATCATCGGCCAGCGTTTCGAACCGCTGCTGCGCGAAAGCCTGCAGATGGGCTGCGTCAGCTACACCCAACGTTATTTCAAGGACGGCAAGATCACCCCGGCGCGCTACGCCCAGGCCTACACGGCGGCGCGCCTGGAGATCATGAGCATCGAGCACGCGCTGCACCGCTTGACCTGGGATGAGGCGATCGGCTCGTCCGGCACCATCCGCGCCATCGGCCTGGCCCTCAAGGCGGGTGGGCATGGCACCGGCGAGGTCAACGCCGAAGGCCTGGCGTGGCTCAAGCGCAAGCTGTTCAAGCTGGGGGATGCCGAGAAGATCGACTTCGATGGCATCAAACCCGACCGCCGCACGATTTTCCCGGCCGGCCTGGCGATTCTGGAGGCGATTTTCGACGCCCTCGAACTGCAACGCATGGATCATTGCGACGGCGCCCTGCGCGAAGGCGTGCTGTATGACCTGCTGGGGCGCCACCACCATGAAGACGTGCGCGAACGCACCCTCAGCTCATTGATGGAGCGTTATCACGTCGACCTGGAGCAAGCGGCCCGTGTTGAACGCAAGGCGCTGCATGCCTTCGACCAGGTGGCCGAGGACTGGGACCTGCAGGACGGCGTCTGGCGCGAACTGCTGGGTTGGGCGGCGAAGGTGCATGAGGTGGGCCTGGATATCGCTCACTACCATTACCACAAGCACGGCGCTTACCTGATCGAGCACTCGGACCTGGCCGGCTTCTCCCGGGAAGACCAGCAGATGCTCGCGCTGCTGGTGCGCGGCCATCGCCGTAATATCCCCAAGGACAAATTCGCGGAGTTCGGTGACGATGGCATCAAACTGATTCGACTGTGCGTGCTGCTGCGCTTTGCGATCCTGTTCCACCACATCCGCGGTACCCAGGAAATGCCCCAGGTAAAACTGCGGGCCGATGGCGACAGCCTGGAAGTCATGTTCCCCAAAGGCTGGCTGGATGAAAACCAGTTGACCCAGGCCGATTTTGCCCAGGAAGCGGAGTGGCTGACGCGGGTGGGGTTCAGTCTGAACCTGCGCTAGAGAACACCGAAAATAAATGTGAGAGGGGGCAAGCTCCCTCCCTCATTTTCAGACCGTATTGTCTGCTAGTTCACCGCCAGAATCGGGCTACCCAACTTCTCCAACAACGTCGCCTGCGCGCTGCGCGGGTTCTGGTTGCCGGTCGGGGTGTTGCGCACATAGCGCCCGTCGGACTGTAGGCTCCAGCTGTGAGTGTTATCGGTCAGATAACTTTCCAGCTCCTTCTTGACCCGCATGATCAGCTTCTTGCCTTCCACCGGGAAACAGGTCTCGACGCGCTTATCGAGGTTGCGCTCCATCCAGTCGGCGCTGGAGAGGAACATCTGCTCTTCGCCGCCGTTGAGGAAGTAGAACACGCGGGTGTGTTCCAGGAAGCGGCCAATGATCGACCGCACATGGATGTTGTGCGAAACCCCGACGATCCCCGGACGCAGGCAGCACATGCCACGCACCACCAGGTCGATGCGCACGCCGGACTGGCTGGCCTTGTACAGCGCACGAATGATTTTCGGGTCGGTCAGCGAGTTGAACTTGGCAATGATGTGCGCCGGCTTGCCGTCGAGGGCGAACTGGGTTTCGCGGGCAATCATGTCGAGCATGCCCTTTTTCAGCGTAAACGGCGCATGCAGCAGCTTTTTCATGCGCAAGGTCTTGCCCATGCCGATCAGCTGGCTGAACAACTTGCCGACGTCTTCGCACAAGGCGTCGTCGGAGGTCAGCAGGCTGTAGTCGGTGTAGAGCTTGGCGTTGCCGGCGTGGTAGTTACCCGTACCCAAGTGGGCATAGCGCACGATTTCGCCGGCCTCGCGACGCAGAATCAGCATCATCTTGGCGTGGGTCTTGAAGCCCACCACGCCGTAGATCACCACCGCGCCTGCGGCCTGCAGGCGGCTGGCCAGTTGCAGGTTGGACTCTTCGTCGAACCGCGCACGCAGTTCGATAACAGCGGTGACTTCCTTGCCGTTACGCGCGGCGTCTACCAGCGCATCGACGATTTCCGAATTGGCGCCGGAGCGGTACAGGGTCTGACGCACCGCCAATACATGGGGGTCTTTGGCGGCCTGACGCAGCAGGTCGACCACCGGCGTAAACGACTCGAAGGGGTGCAGCAGCAGAATGTCCTGCTTGCTCACCACGCTGAAAATGTTCTCGCTGTTTTGCAACAGCTTGGGGATCTGCGGAGTGAATGGCGTGTATTGCAGCTCCGGGTGGCTGTCCAGGCCGGTGATGCTGAACAGGCGCGTGAGGTTGACCGGGCCATTGACCTGGTACAGCTCGCTCTCGCCCAGGTTGAACTGCTTGAGCAGGTAGTCCGACAGGTGCTTGGGGCAGGTATCGGCCACTTCCAGACGCACCGCATCGCCGTAACGCCGCGAAAACAGCTCGCCGCGCAGCGCGCGCGCCAAGTCTTCGACATCTTCGGAATCCAGCGCCAGGTCGGCGTTACGGGTCAGGCGGAACTGGTAGCAGCCCTTGACCTTCATGCCCTGGAACAGGTCATCGGCGTGGGCGTGGATCATCGACGACAGGAATACATAGTTGTCGCCAGCGCCCCCCACCTCTTCCGGTACCTTAATGATCCGTGGCAGCAAGCGCGGCGCCGGGATGATCGCCAGGCCGGAGTCGCGACCGAAGGCGTCGATGCCTTCCAGTTCGACGATGAAGTTCAAGCTCTTGTTGACCAGCAACGGGAACGGGTGCGTGGGGTCGAGGCCGATGGGGGTGATGATCGGCGCGATTTCGTCGCGGAAGTAGCGACGCACCCAGGTCTTGATCTTGGTGGTCCAGTGCCGGCGACGGATAAAGCGGACCTGATGTTTTTCCAGTTCCGGCAGCAGAATATCGTTGAGGATCGCGTATTGGCGATCCACATGGCCGTGGACCAGCTCACTGATGCGCGCCAGGGCCTGGTGCGGCTGCAAACCGTCGGCACCCGCCTGTTCACGGGCGAAGGTGATTTGTTTCTTGAGGCCGGCGACGCGGATCTCGAAGAACTCATCCAGGTTGCTGGAGAAGATCAGCAGGAATTTCAGCCGCTCCAGCAAGGGGTAGGACTCATCCAGCGCCTGCTCCAGCACGCGGATGTTGAATTGCAGTTGCGACAGCTCGCGGTGGATGTACAGGCTGCTGTCATCCAGGTTGACCACCGGCGCCACCGGGGCCGGCACCGGCACTTCAGCGGCGACGACGGGGGCGAGCGGCTCATGTTCCGGCGGCGTCTCGGTGACTTGCTCCACCACCGGGTGGGCGTCTTTTACGGCAACTTCGGAGAGTCCTTCGGTATTCATCGAGTGTTCCTGTGAGGGCTATTGTTGCTCTCTAAGCAATTGGGCGGCGCGGGCGGCAAAGTAGGTCAGAATGCCATCAGCCCCGGCACGTTTAAAGGCAGTCAGGGATTCAAGGATCACCCCTTCACTCAACCATCCATTCTGTATTGCAGCCATGTGCATGGCGTATTCGCCGCTGACCTGATACACGAAGGTCGGCACCTTGAATTCCTCTTTGACCCGGTAAAGGATGTCCAGGTACGGCATCCCGGGCTTGACCATCACCATATCCGCCCCTTCGGCCAGATCGGCGGCCACTTCGTGCAAGGCCTCGTGGCTGTTGGCCGGGTCCATCTGGTACGAGGCTTTATCAGCCTTGCCCAGGTTCAACGCCGAGCCCACCGCATCGCGGAACGGGCCGTAGTAGGCGCTGGCGTACTTGGCCGAATAGGCCATGATCCGCACGTTGACGTGGCCGGCCAGCTCCAGGGCCTCTCGAATCGCCTGGATGCGGCCATCCATCATGTCCGACGGCGCCACCACCTGCGCGCCGGCCGCGGCATGTGACAACGCTTGCTTGACCAGTGCATCGACGGTGATGTCGTTCTCGACATAGCCGTCAGCGTCCAGGATGCCATCCTGGCCGTGGGTGGTGAACGGGTCCAACGCCACGTCGGTGATCACTCCCAGCTCCGGGAAGCGTTCACGCAGTGCACGGGTGGCGCGCTGGGCTATCCCGTCCGGGTTCCAGGCTTCGGCAGCATCCAGGGACTTGAGTTCAGCGGGAGTCACGGGAAACAACGCCAGGGCCGGAATCCCCAGCTCAACCCAACCGGCCGCCTCTTCAAGCAGCAGGTCGATGGTCAGTCGCTCTACGCCAGGCATTGACGCCACCGCTTCGCGGCGGTTCTCACCGTCCAGCACAAACACCGGCAGAATCAGATCACCGGTCGTCAGCACGTTTTCACGAACCAGGCGGCGAGAAAAGTCATCACGGCGATTGCGACGCAGACGGGTGGCGGGGAACAGACGATGGGCAGGGGTAAAGCTCACGACAGACTCCTGAGCCCGGGTTCACGGGCGAGCGTTGCAGTTATAAGCGGCCATTATGACGAAGGAATGACAGTTGTGCTTATCGATGCGGCCTGTAGTCGCATTCGTCGTTTCCGTAGGAATTGTTCACTTCGTGACACATCTCGATACTTTCATGAATGTTCGCGAAGGCGTAGGCTGCGCGTTCATTTCGCCAGCACCCAGACCATGCTTCAACAATTTCTGCATGACTTCGGCTACTTTGCCCTCTTCCTCGGCACCTTCTTCGAAGGCGAAACCATTCTGGTGCTCGCAGGCTTTCTGGCGTTCCGTGGTTACATGGATATCAATCTGGTGGTGGTCGTTGCCTTCTTCGGCAGCTACGCCGGCGACCAGCTCTGGTACTACATGGGGCGCAAGCATGGCCGCAAGCTGCTGGCGCGCAAACCGCGCTGGCAATTGATGGGTGACAAGGCACTGGAACATATCCGTAAGCACCCGGACATCTGGGTGCTGAGCTTCCGCTTCGTCTACGGGCTGCGCACCGTGATGCCGGTAGCGATCGGGCTGTCCGGCTATCCGCCGCTGCGCTACCTGATCCTCAACGGCATCGGCGCGGCGATCTGGGCGGCCGCGCTGGGCGCAGCGGCGTACCATTTTGGCGCGGTGCTCGAAGGCATGCTGGGCAGCGTCAAGAAGTACGAGCTGTGGGTGCTGGGCGCGCTGCTGGTGCTGGGTTTCGGTCTGTGGCTGCGCCGTCGCTTCAAAAATGCGCGTATCGCCCGTCAGGCCTGCGCCGACGCGCAAGCCCAGCGCGCTGCCGAACCGGTGCCGAGCGAGAAACCTAAGACACCAGTCGAGTAAGCCGGCTTCTGCAGCAGTAAAGGCCGATCACGCTGAGCAGGCTGTAACTGGCCAGTCCCAGCCAGGCCAACGGGCTTGCCGGCCACAGCCCGACCAACGGCGCCAGCCATACCAGCGGCACGTTCAGCGCCAGGCGCACCAGCTCGGCCGTCAATGCCCAGGGACGATTCTCCAGGGCCACGCCCAAGGCAAACAAGCCCAGCGCCATCGCGCCCCAGCCCAGGATCAGCGCTGCCGTGGGCAGGCCTTGGCCGACGTTCATCAAGTAACTGCCAAAGCCTGCGTAGGCCACAAATTGCAGGGCCACGTACACCTGCTGACGTACATCCAGCGGCACCTCGAACTTGCTGAACTGGCTCAGGTCCGGCTTGGCCAACGGGTACTTGGCCTTCACGTCCGCCGGGCGCCAGCCGGTACGCATGAACCAGATGCGCAGCTTGTCCCGTAGGCTGTGCGTGCGCCGCGCATCGCTGCACAGTTGGGCATAGAACTGCAGGTTGGCCCACAGCGGGTTCCAACTGGCCAGCGGCGTGGTCACGCCGAAGATCACCGGTTCGTTTTCGTCCTCTTCCTGGAAGCTGCCGAATAGACGGTCCCAAATAATGAACACCCCGCCGTAGTTGCGATCCATGTAGAGAGCATTCTGCGCATGATGGGCCCGATGATTGGACGGCGTGACGAAGAACCACTCGTACCAACCCAGCTTGGGCACATGCCGCGTATGCACCCAGAATTGATACAGCAGATTGAGCGACGCCACGCTGATAAACACCACCAACGGCACACCGAGCACAGCCAGGGGCAGGTAGAAGATCCAGCTCAGCAAAAAGCCCGTGCTGGTCTGGCGCAGGGCAGTGGTGAGGTTGTAGTCCTCGCTCTGGTGATGCACCGAGTGTGCCGCCCACAGGATGTTGCGCTCATGCCCCAGCCGATGCAGCCAGTAGTAGCAGAAGTCATAGAACACGAACGCGAACAGCCACGTCCATGGGCTCTGCGCCGGCAACTCCAGCAGCGCCAGATGCTCAAGGGCAAAGGCATAGGTCAACACGCCCACACCCTTGGTCAACAGGCCCGTGGTGGTGGACAACACACCGGTGCTCAGACTGTTGATGGCATCCGCCACCCGGTAATTGCGCTGGCCGCGCCAACGGTCGGCGAGCAATTCCACCACGATCAAGGCAATGAAAAACGGTACCGCGTAAGGCACGAAGTCCATGGGCAAGTCCGGTCTATTTTTGTTACATCAAGATTAGGTGCAGCGCTGTGAGATCCCATTGGCAACAGGTTACAAATTAGTAGACATTTAACGCCAAGAACTCAGGAGAAACGCCCATGAGCAAAAAGATTGCAGTGATCCTTTCCGGCTGCGGCGTGTATGACGGCGCAGAGATCCAAGAAAGCGTGATCACCCTGCTGCGCCTGGATCAGCGCGGCGCTCAGGTCCAATGCTTTGCACCCGATATCGCCCAACACCATGTGATCAATCACCTGACCGGCGAAGAAATGCCCGAATCACGCAATGTACTGGTGGAGTCGGCGCGCATCGCCCGTGGCGAGGTGAAGGACATCAGCCAGGCCAATGTCGACGACTTCGACGCACTGATCGTGCCCGGCGGGTTTGGCGCGGCGAAGAACCTGTCGAATTTTGCCAGCGAAGGCACCGCCTGCAGCGTCAACCCGCAGGTACTGGCGTTGGCGGAGGCCTTTGCCGAGGCGAGCAAGCCCGTCGGGCTGATCTGCATCTCGCCGGCCCTGGCCGCGAAGATCTATGGGCCGGGCGTGACATGCACCATCGGTAACGATCCCGATACCTCGGCCGCCCTCAATAAAATGGGCGCTACCCATCAGGAGTGCTCGGTAGAAGACATCGTCGAGGATAAAGCGCGCAAACTGGTGAGCACGCCCGCCTATATGCTGGGCAAGAACATCAGCGAGGTGGCGTCAGGCATCAACAAACTGGTGGATCGCGTGCTGGAGTTGACCCACGAGAACGATGAGTGAGCGCCTGATCGCTACAGGCCCGCTCACTCCTGACGCATCAGCTGCGTGAGGATACGATCCAGCGCGTTGGCAAACGCCTGCTTGTCCTTCTCTCCATGGGGCGGTGGTCCGCCGCCCATCTGGCCCTGTTCACGCAGGTCGGTGAACAGGTTGCGCACCGCCAACCGTTCGCTCATGTTTGCCGGGCTGAACTCCTTGCCTCGTGGGTCCAGCGCCGTGACGCCCTTTTTCACCAAACGATCAGCCAGCGGTACGTCGCTGCAAATCACCAGTTCGCCGGGCACCGCATGTTCCACCAGGTAGTCATCGGCGGCGTCCGGGCCGCTCGGCACAACGATCAATTTCACGCAGGAAAAGCCAGGCTTGATCTGGCTCTGCCCGGCTACCAGCACCACTTCGAACTGGCGCTTGAGGGCGAACTTCACCACCAGGTCCTTGGCCGCGCGTGGGCACGCGTCGGCATCGATCCACACGCGCACGTCTAGACCGCCACTCGACGTCTTTCGGCCAGGCGGCTTCGGCCGTACAGCACCACAATCGCCAGGATCGCCACCACCTGCGCACTCAGCGAGTAGGCGTCGGCGTGGATGCCCAGCCAGTCGAAGTCAAAGAACGCCACCGGCCGCGTGCCGAAGACACCGGCCTCCTGCAATGCCTTGACGCCATGCCCGGCGAATACCACCGACAGCGCGCACAGCAGCGCCGCGTTGATACCGAAGAACAGCGCCAGCGGCAGCTTCGCCGAGCCGCGCAGGATCACCCAGGCCAGGCCCACCAGCAGCACCAGCGCCGTGGCGCCCCCCGCCAGCACCGCGTTATGTCCGGCCGGACCGGCTTGCAGCCACAGGGTTTCGTAGAACAGGATCACTTCGAACAGCTCGCGGTATACCGAGAAAAACGCCAGCACCGCAAAACCAAAACGCCCACCGCCGCCTACCAGGCTGCTTTTGATGTAGTCCTGCCAGGCCGCTGCATGGCGTCGGTCGTGCATCCAGACCCCCAGCCACAGCACCATCACGCTGGCGAACAACGCCGTGCACCCTTCCAGCAATTCACGCTGGGCGCCGCTGACGTCGATCACATACGCGGCCAGTGCCCAGGTAGCCAGGCCGGCCAACAGCGCCAAACCCCAGCCCGCGTTGACGCTGCGCACCGCCGACTGCTGGCCGGTATTACGCAGGAAGGCCAGGATCGCCGCCAATACCAGGATCGCCTCCAGGCCTTCCCGCAGCAGGATCAGCAAACCGGAGATGTAGCTCAACGACCAGCTCAGGCCATCGCCACCGAGCAAATCGGCCGACGCGGTGAGCTTGGCCTTGGCGACGTCCAGGCGCTGTTGCACTTGCTCGATCGGTAGCCCGTCCTGCAACGACTGTCGATAAGCCATCAACGCCTTCTCGGTGTCCTTGCGCACGTTGGCGTCGACGTTGTCCAGAGAGCTTTCCACCAGCTCGAAACCTTCCAGGTAGGCGGCTACCGACAGGTCGTAGGCTTGTTCGTGATCGCCATTGCGGTACGCGGCGAGGCTTTTGTCCAAGGTCGTCGCGGTGTAGTCGAGCAACTGCGCCGGGCCGCGCTTGACCTGTGGCGGCTGCGCGCGCTGAGCGCGGAAGGTCGCGGCAGCAACGGCGCCGTCGGCGGCCAGCACTTCATTGGGTGTACGCCGGGCCAGGTCAGCGAGGTTGAATGGCTGCTCGCTTTTGGCGGCCGCCGGGTCGGCGGTAAACCCGGCGATGTAGGTGGCCAGGTCCCAACGCTGACGGTCGTCCAACTGATCGGCGAACGCCGGCATGTCGGTACCTTCGACGCCCAGGCCCAAGGTGTTGTAGATCGCGTAGAGGCTCAGGCGATCCAGCCGCGCGGCATCCCGTAGATTCGCCGGCGGCGGTGTAAGGCCCACGCCCGCCGGGCCATCGCCGGCGCCGGCGGTGCCGTGGCATACCGAGCAATGCTGGGCGTAGAGCGGTGCGCCACGCGTCGGGTCAGGCGTAATGGCCGGGGCCTGGCTCACTTCATAGGCCACCGCCAGCTTGGCGCCCAACTGCCGGGCCTGACGGGCAACGGTGGCACCGTCCTGACGAGCGGTCACCGCCGCGCGCAGTTCTTCGACGCCCGTTACCAGCTCGGCGCGTTCCGGCTTGGCCGGCAAGTCCGCCACCAAACCTTGCAACACCCCAAGAAACTCAACCTGCTCGCGGTATTCCGAGGTGTCCACCACCTTGCCCGCGTCCACGGTCGGCGGGTAATCAGCACCGATGTAGTCCAGCAAATGCAGGGCTTGGGGCGCGCCCTCGGCCGTCGCGGCCAACAGGTTGAAGCTGCACGACATCAACGCCGGCAACACCAGCCAGGCGAGAAAACGGTGGGGGGCAGTCATGAATGAATCTCAAAGGGAAATACGAAGTAACACATTGTTTAACGATAAGGGATTTGACTCAAGCCGTTCGTGACCTGGAACACCTGAGCGCATCGGTTTACGCGTTCAGTAGTGGCATTCTGTGGAGCACATCGCAGCAAAAAGCCATTGTTTTGCCAGTTATGGCGCCTATAATGCCGCGCCCTGTTAGTGCGAAAGGGAATGTCATTGCCGTTTTTTATGCGCAATGACCACATTGGCTGACTACTTTCAGGGAAGAAATCTGCATGGCATTTCGCGCCTTAACTCCGCTTGCGCTCGCGGCGGTGACCTTGCTGTCCGGCTGTTCGATGTTGCGCAGCTACGACACCGAGCTGCAAGCCACTAACCAGCAACTGGCCACCGGCAACGTCGATGCAGCATTGACTCTGCTGGAGAAGAACAACACCGGCGAAGACAAAGACCTGCTGTATTTCTTCGAAAAAGGTGAGCTGCTGCGCGCCAAGGGCGACCTGACCGGCAGCCAGACCGCCTGGCGCAGCGCCGACCTGCAAGTCTACAAATGGGAAGAGTCGGTCAAGTTCGACAGCGCCAGGTACCTCGCCCAGTTCGGTAGCTTCCTGGCCAACGACAAAGTGCGCCGCTACGAAGGCTACGACTACGAAAAAGTCATGCTGACCACCCAGATGGCTTTGAACCTGCTGGCGGTGAACGACTTCGACGGCGCCCGCACCGAGATCAAGAAAACCCACGAGCGCGAAGCCGTGATCGCCGATCTGCGCGACAAGGAATACCTCAAGCGCGAAGACGAGGCCGAGCGCCAGGGCGTGACCACCCAGCTCAAAGACCTCAATGGCTACCCGGTGGCGGCCCTGAACGCGCCGGAAGTGGTCGGCCTGAAAAACAGCTACCAGAGTGCGTTCAGCCACTACCTGGCCGGCTTCGTCTACGAAGCCCTGGGCGAAAAAGACCTGGCCGCGCCCGGTTATCGCAAGGCGGCCGAGCTGCGCCCCAATACCCCGCTGCTGGAGCAGGCCTTGCGAGACCTGGACAAATCCAAGGTCGGCGCCAATGAAACCGACGTGCTGATTGTGGTCCAGAGCGGTCTGGCGCCGGCCCGCGACTCGATCCGCCTGCCGTTGCCGATCCCCATCAACGGCAACCTGGTGATCACCCCGCTGTCGTTCCCCGTGATTAAGGCCGACACCTCCACCGTCACCTTCGCTCAGATCGGTGTCGACGGCCAGCAACAGAACCTCACCGCGCTCAACAGCACCACCGCCATGTCCCGCCGCGCCCTGCGTGATGACATGCCGGGGATCATCCTGCGCACCACCGTACGCGCAGTCAGCCGTGGCGTGGCGCAGAACAACCTGAACAAGACCAACCCCATGGCGGGCCTGGTACTGGGCATCGCTTCGGCCGTGACCGAGGGCGCCGACACCCGCACCTGGCGCACCTTACCGGACATGACCCAAGTGACGCGCCTGCGCCTCAAGCACGGCGAGCACCAGGTCAGCCTGCCCAACGCGCTGGGCGGCACGCTGGTGACGATCAAGGCCGATCAGCGCTATCAGGTGATCACTCTGCGCGTGGTCGGCAACCAAGTGTTTGCCGGTGGCCTCGCGGCCCATGTCGTGCCGAGCAGCACGCCTCAGGCAATCGCCACCCTTAAACAACCGTAAGGAGCACGCTATGCGTCATTTCATCCTCGGCGCTTTGGCGCTGGTCCTGCTCGTCGGCTGCGCCACCCCGCCGCCACCGGCGCCCGGCAGCGCCGCCAGCAAAATCGTAGTGATGGGCAAGTTCAAGGGCATCGCCGTCGGCGCTATCCGCGTCGCGCGCGAGAACGGCTTCCTGACTGCCAAAGTGCAACTGAGCAACATCACCAGCAGCAACCAGACGATGTATTACCGCTTCGCCTGGCTGGGCGCCGATGGCTTCCCGGTAGGCGACGAAGAGACCTGGAAAGTGCTCAACCTGTACGCCAACCAGGCCACCTTCCTGCCGGCCATCGCCAACCTGCCCCAGGCGGCGGACTTTCGTCTTGAAGTGAAAACCCCTTGAGCCGCTCACCCTTTCTGAGAGATTTCCCCATGTTTGCACGCTTCTCGATGCTCGCCGTGGTCGCCGTCCTGGCCAGCGGTTGCGCCAATACCTCGCCGGTACTCGGCAGCAAGCACATCAACTACGGCGACACCAAGGCCGTGGAAACCGTGACCAACGAGTTCGGCTCCACCGACCTGCAGATGATCGCCGAAAGCATGACCCGCTCCCTGGCGCAGTCCGGCGTGCTGCGAGGTCGCCCGGTGGTGCAGGTGTACGACGTGAAGAACAAGACCAGCGAGTACATCGATACCCGCGAGATCACCACGTCGATCAAGACCCAACTGATGAAGACGGGCACCGCGCGCTTCGCCAGCGACAATACCGACATGCAGAGCCAGGTCGACCAGCTCAAGCTGCAGAACCAGAGCGGCCTGTACAAGAAGTCCACGGTCAGCAAGACCGGCAACATGGTCGCTGCCCAGTACCGTCTGGAAGGCTCCATCAGTTCCATCGTCAAGCGCAGCTCGGACTACAAGGACGTGTTCTACAAATTCAGCCTGCAGTTGATCGACGTCGAGAGCGGCGTGGCCGAATGGATGGACGAAAAAGAAATCCGCAAAACCACGGAGCGCTGAACAATGCGTGCATGGATCGGCATGATCGGCCTGCTGTGCGCCTTTGGCGCCTCGGCCGCGCCGAAGATCGCAGTGACCGACCTGGCCTACGAGGCGCGGGTCGAGGAGTACATCCACCAGGTCTCGGCCAGCGACACCTTTCAGGCCAGCGCCTACCACGCCAGTGGCGCCTCGAATTACAGCGAGTACGAAAGCCGTACCAGCTATATCGAGCAGACCGAGCTGCGTAAATTCAGCGGTGATATCAAGGGGGAGATCCTCAAGTCGCGGCAGTTTCAGCTGGTGCAGGGCACGCCCTATACCGCCGATGCCAAGGGTGACGTCTACGACGTCATCAAGCGCATCAAGGCCGGCCACTTCAAGGGGGCCGATTACGTGCTGTTCGGCACTTTGTCGGATATCGACTTCACCCAGGACATCAACGCCCTGGACCACACCAACAGTTATTCGGCTGTGCTGGGCCTGACGCTGGTGGCGGATTTCAGCCTGATCAACACCCGCACCTACGAGATCACGTCGGCGTTCACCGCCATGGGCGAAGGCCAGGACACTAAACTGGTGAACAGCCGTGACATCCGCGTGAGCTTGAACCGGCCACGGGTGGTGAAGGAAGTGTCCAAAGCGTTGGGTGAGGATGTGGCCAGGCAGTTGGCAGAGCAATTGGGCGGTGGCTATCAGGAACCTGGCCAGCCGACACCGCGTAGCAATCTGCCAAGGGACGAAGCGCCGAAGATTCTGCGCTGACCGTTAATCCTCCAGGCAACACAATGTGGGAAGTGGCCAGCCTCCTCCCACATTCTTGACTCGGTTTGGCCAGTTACGCCGTTGCGCGATGCAGGCTGGCCAGAAACCCCGCCGCTCCCACGAACAACCCGGCAAACGTACGATTCACGCGTTTTTGCTGCGTGGGCGTGCGCAACAGGCGCAACACTTTCGACGCCAGCCCGGTGTAGCCCGCCATCACGATCATATCGACGCTGATCATCGTCGCGCCGATGATCAAATATTGAACCAGCAACGGCGCCTGCGGGTTCACGAACTGCGGCAACACCGCGAGCATGAACACCAAGGCCTTGGGGTTGCTGGCATTGACCAGAAAACCACGGAACATCATCGCCATCGGCTTGCCGACGGGGCGCACGGCCGCATCGTTGGCCATGTCCAGAGGCAAGGCACGCCATTGCTTGATGGCCAGGTACACAAGGTAGGCCACACCGAACCATTTGATCGCATAGAACGCGGTGGACGATGCGGCGAGAATGGCACCCAACCCGCCCGCGACCACGGCAATCTGCATCGCCAGGCCCAGTTGCAGGCCGATGGCATTCCAGTAGCCGCGCAGAAAGCCGTATTGCAGGCCACTGGACATCGAGGCGATGGCGCCGGCGCCGGGAGAAAGGGAGATGATCCAACTGGCCAGGAAAAAGGCCAGCCACGTATCGAGTGCCATGACACACCTCGCAGAGAGTTAGCGGTTGTGCCTAAAGCTAACGCCAGCGACCAACGGCTGGCTATCAATTTTTACTCGATATGAACGCTAGCGGTCGCCCGGGAACACATGGGTGCCCGGCCAACGTCGCACCGAGCGCTGGAAGAATAGACTGTTAGGCACCTGCACGATCGCGCTGTCGGTGCCTGCGGCCTCCACTTCGACCAGCGTGGTATAGAGCAGATTGATTGCCACTACCCGCCCCTTGACGCCCGGTTTGTCGACGGTATCCACCAATTCCACAATGTCACCCAGACGAAACGGTCCGACCGTAAAGATCAGAATCGCGCAGAGCAGGTTGGACAACACCGACCACATGGCAAAAAACGCCACGGCGGCGACCGCCACAAACCCCGACAACGCGGTCCACAACACCGTGGCGGACACACCGAGGCGGCCGAGCACGAAGATCAGCGCGCTGCCCATGATCAGCCAGCGCAGGCCGCCCCGCAGCGGCATCAGCAGTTGCGGCGGGAATGGGTAGCGCTCGCCTAGGCGCGTGAGGCCCTTGCCCACAAAGCGCTGCGCCAGGTAACCGGCCAGCAGGATCAACAGGATCTGCGCGCCAATCCACACAGGCTCGACCCACTCTGCCGGCAGTTGCAATGCCTCCATCAGGACAGCGCCTCCAGCTCCGCCTGCAGGGTTTCAAGCAGTTCGAGGGCTTCCATCCAGGCTTCCTCCAATTGCCCTTCGCGCACCTTGAGCTTGGCCTGTTCGGCCAGCAGGTCGCGCAGTTCGTCTTTGCGTGCGGCTTCGTACACGGCACTGTCACCGAGGCTGGCTTCGATTTTGGCCAACCGCTCGTGCACCTTGCCCAGCTCGGCCTCCAACTTATCGGCTTCGCGCTTGTGCGGCGCCAATTGCTGGCGCAACGCAGCGGCGGCCTGGCGCTGGGCCTTTTTGTCGGTCTTGTCCGGGTTGACCGGCGTGTTGCTGGCCGGCGCATTGCGCAGGCGGTAATCGGTGAGCCAGCGGGCGTAGTCGTCGAGGTCGCCATCGAACTCTTCGACTTTGCCATCGGCCACCAGCAGGAAATTATCCGTGGTGCTCTTGAGCAAATGGCGGTCGTGGGAGACCACCAACACCGCACCGCTGAACTCCTGCAAAGCCATGGTCAGCGCCAGGCGCATTTCCAGGTCCAGGTGGTTGGTCGGCTCGTCGAGCAGCAGCAGGTTCGGGCGATCCCAGGCGATCAGGGCCAGGGCCAGACGGGCTTTTTCGCCGCCGGAGAAATTCAGCACCGGCTCATCGATGCGCGCGCCACGGAAGTCGAAGCCACCCAGGAAGTCGCGCAGGGTCTGCTCGCGCTCGGTCGGTGCCAGGCGCTGCAGGTGCAGCAACGGGCTGGCCTTGGCGTCGAGGGAGTCCAACTGATGCTGGGCGAAGTAACCCACCACGGTGTTTTCGCCACGGGTCAGGCGGCCGGCCAAAGGCTCCAGTTCACCTGACAGGTTCTTGATCAATGTCGACTTGCCCGCGCCGTTAGGGCCGAGCAAACCGATCCGCGCACCCGGCGTGAGTTGCAGCTTGACCTTCTCCAGGATGGTTTTATCGCCATAGCCCAGGCGCGCGTCAGAAAGATCCAGCAATGGACTGGAGATTTTCACCGACTCGCGGAACACGAAGTCGAACGGCGAATCGACGTGGGCCGCCGACAGCTCTTCCATGCGCTCCAACGCCTTGATCCGGCTCTGGGCCTGACGGGCCTTGGTGGCCTGGGCCTTGAACCGAGCGATGTAGCTTTCCATGTGCGCGCGTTGCGCCTGCTGTTTCTCGTAGGCCTGTTGCTGCTGGGCCAGGCGTTCGGCACGTGCACGTTCGAACGCAGTGTAGCCGCCGCGGTACAGGGTGATTTTCTTCTGTTCGACATGGGCGATGTTATCGACCACCGCGTCAAGGAAGTCCCGGTCGTGGGAAATCAGCAGCAAGGTGCCCTGGTAGCTCTTGAGGAAATCTTCCAGCCACAGGATCGCATCGAGGTCCAGGTGGTTGGTCGGCTCGTCGAGCAGCAACAGGTCCGAGGGGCACATCAGCGCCTGGGCCAGGTTCAGGCGCATGCGCCAGCCGCCGGAGAAGTCGGCGACCGGGCGGTCCATCTGTTCGTTGGTAAATCCCAGACCGGCGAGCATCTTGCGGGCACGAGCGTCGGCAGTGTAGCCGTCGGCGCTGTCCAGCTCCGAGTGCAGGCGCGCCTGGGCGGCGCCGTCCTGAGCTTTTTCGGCTTCGGCCAGGTCGTGCTGCACCTGGCGCAGGCGCAGGTCGCCATCGAGCACATAGTCGATCGCGATGCGGTCCAGGGTGTCGATCTCCTGGCGCATATGAGCGATGCGCCAGTCGGCCGGCAGCAGGCAGTCGCCGGAGTCCGGGGTCAGCTCGCCCAGCAACAGCGCGAACAACGTGGATTTGCCGGCGCCATTGGCACCGATCAGGCCGGCTTTGTGACCGGCGTGCAGGGTCAGCTCGGCGTCTTCGAGAAGACGTTGCGGGCCACGCTGTAATGTTAGGCTTTGAAGTCGGATCATAATGGCGGCGGAGTCTACCAGCTTCGTTGGCCGCTGGCTTGGGTGTGACTATGTGCGCTGACCTGTGGAGCTTTGCTCTTTCGATGTATGCCCGCCCGGGCATAGAAGCCGCCTGCCTGCGCCTTCAGGCGCAAGGGGCGGACGTGTGCCTGGTGCTCTGCGGCGCATGGCTGGAACAACGCGGCGTTATCCAGACCGCCGAGCGATTGCAGGCGCTCAGGCAAATTGCCGGCCCTTGGCAGACGCAGGTGATCGAGCCGTTACGCCAGTTGCGTGTGCAATGGCGAACGAACGCGCAGCAGGACAAGCCGTTGGCTGCCTTACGGGAACGGATCAAGTCGATGGAGTTGGAGGCCGAACGGCAGTTGTTGATGCGTCTCGAAGAGTTGATCGAAACATGGTCATCTGGCGAGCGGGCAGATCAACAGCACTGGCTGGAAAGACTGGCGGCTGAGGATGCCGCCAACCTTGACCACGACGCGCTGCAGCAGCTGCGCGTCGCGGCCACCGGCACTTAAGAGGCGCTGGTTGGGGTAGCGGTTGGCGTCGCCGATGCAGGGGTGCTGCTGGCCGGTGCGGTTGCAGCGGTGGATGCTGCCGGGGTCGCTGCTGGAGTAGCGGGCTTGGCCGGCGAAGGCTTTGCAGCGGCCGGTTTGGCGGCAGCGGGTTTAGCCGTTGGCTTGGCTGCTGGCTTGACGGCAGTCGTTTTAGCCGCAGGCTTGGCAGCCGGTTTAGCGGCAGCGGTTTTAGCTGCTGGCTTGGCTGCTGGTTTAGCGGCAGCGGTTTTGGCTGCTGGCCTGGCTGCTGGTTTAGCGGCAACGGTTTTGGCTGCAGGCTTGGCTGCTGGTTTAGCGGCAGCGGTTTTGGCTGCAGGCTTGGCTGCTGGTTTAGCGGCAACGGTTTTGGCTGCAGGCTTGGCTGCTGGTTTAGCGACAGCGGTTTTAGCTGCAGGCTTGGCTGCTGGTTTAGCGGCAACGGTTTTGGCTGCAGGCTTGGCTGCTGGTTTAGCGGCAACGGTTTTGGCTGCAGGCTTGGCTGCTGGTTTAGCGGCAACGGTTTTGGCTGCAGGCTTGGCTGCAGGCTTGGCTGCTGGTTTAGCGGCAGCGGTTTTAGCTGCAGGCTTGACTGCTGGTTTAGCGGCAGCGGTTTTAGCTGCTGGCTTGGCGGTTGGTTTGGCCGATGGCTTTTTAGCGGTGCTTGCTGCAACAGCTTTCACGGGGGTACGAGCACCCAACGCCTTAGCCACTGCTTCTTTCACACGACCAACGCCCTGGGCCAGCTTCAAGCTTTCCTGAGCATCTTTTTTCAGTTGGGAAATGTAGGCACGGGTTTCGGCCTGGCGATCCTTGAGGGCGTCCAGCAGGTCCTCAAGTTCTTTGACGGCGTCTTTGGCCTTGGCTTGTGCCTTGGCTTTGCCGGCAGTGGCGGCATCTTGCAATTTGGTACGGGATTTGTGCAGCTTTTCTTGCGCCTTACCGCGTTGTTTCTCCAGCTTGGCGAGCAGTTTTTCTGCATCAGCCAACGCTTGGGAACATGCGCTTTCCAGATGTTCGAGCAAGCTGCCCGAGAGTTGTTGGAGTAAGTGCAACGGGGTATTAACAGGCTTCTGTTTGGCCGACATGGTTTACCTCCTGGCTGACGTGGGTGCGGCTCATACTAGCCCTCTGCTCTTACCGCCGCTAGCGCATGTTGACAGTATCGATAGCCTTGCGTTGCACCGTACGAAAATTCTTATTGGGATGACGAAAATACCCAGCACTTTTTACCTTTCCACACTGGCATAATCCGTCGCACTTTCGGCTGGAGGATGCCCATGTTGCGCTACCTTTTTCTTGTGCTTGGCCTGGCGATCCCAGTGGCCGGTGCGAGCGAATCATCGCCGTCCAAGACCAACGACCAGGATCGGCACGACCTCGCCTACAGCGTGGGTGCCAGCCTCGGCGAACGCCTGCGTCAGGAGGTTCCCGACCTGCAGATACAAGCCCTGATCGACGGCCTCCAGCAGGCCTATCAAGGCAAGCCACTGGCGCTGGACGCTGCACGCATCGAGCAGATCCTGGCGCAGCACGAGGCGCAGATCGAAGCCGCTGCCCAGATTCCCCAAAGCGAAAAGGCATTGGCCGCCGAGCAACAATTCCTCGCCAGGGAAAAAGCCTCAAAAGGCGTTCGTGAATTAGCGGATGGAATCCTGCTCACCGAACTCACGCCCGGCACGGGCAACACGCCGTCGGCCAATAGTCAGGTTCAAGTGAAATACGTCGGCCAACTGCCCGATGGAACAGTCTTCGACAAGAGCAACCAACCACAGTGGTTTCGCCTGGACAGTGTGATCAACGGCTGGAGCAGCGCGTTGCAACAAATGCCGGTGGGCGCGAAATGGCGCCTGGTGATTCCATCGGCCCAGGCGTACGGCGCCGACGGTGCCGGCGAGTTGATCCCGCCTTATACGCCACTGGTTTTCGAGATCGAACTGCTGGGTACGCGTTCCTGAATCCAAAAAAAAACGGTGCGACCCGCGCACCGTTTTTATCGCATCCCCCAGGTCAGGCCTGGGCGACGGTTTGTTCCTTGTGCGCGTTGTGCAGCACTTCGATCAGGCAGTCTTCCAGCTCGAAGCGCTCGTGAAGCAGCGCACCCAATTCTTTGAATTTTTCAGCGACGCATTTGCCTTGATCACAGAGTTCGGTAAACGTCAGCAACATCTCGGTAATCACATCGATACGCGGGTAAAGGGTCTTTGCGAAATCCAGGCCACGCCGGTCATCGAACGCTTCGGCCTCTTTGGTGAGTTGGGTGTAAATGCTCAAATGCCCAGCCGATACGTAATCCACCAGTACAACGCAGAAGTCCTGCAACGGTTCGCGCTTCTCGGCCAACGCCTCGGGCTCGGCACCCAGCGCATCGAAAGCCCGAATCAGTTCATGGCGTGCCTTCAACCAGCTGTCGATCAGCTTGTGCACCCCACCCCAGCGTTCCCGAGCATTCTTGCAACGTTCCAACATGATGATCTCTCTTCCCTAATAGGGGGCGCTGCCGCCTGATACCCGCGCTATTCAAGGATAAGCGGGGGCGGAACAAGGCTGCATCTGACAACCGGTTTGAATAACGCGTGCGGGCCAGATTATGCCCGCACGACTGTGGCTTCAAGGTACGCAGGACAGAAAGTTCATACAAGTGTTTAATCCCGTCCTACAAACCACCGCCGGGTTTTAATGCCTCGCAGGGTGCAGGCCTCGCCTGAGCAGCAGCCGTGAAAACTGCATGATGCCCAGGATCAGCATTCCCACGAAAAACAGCAGGCTCCACTCAGGGAGGCTCAAATCAAACAGCGTCCAGCTGATTTCCATGCAGTCGACGGTGCCTTTGACCGCCAGCTGCAGCGCCTGCCACCACGAAATATCTTCGAGCATGTGGCTGGCGTTCGGCCAACAATTGGCGGCCTGCCCAGGTGCGGAATTTTGCAGCAAGACCTGGCGCACGGCGGTGGCCGCCCCCAGTAATGCACAGCCCATGCTCGCCACGCCGTACACGTAGATGATGGGACGCCTGGGGTTATGGAGCGCGGCCACCAGATTGACCAACGTGAACGCCGCTAGAAATACGCGCTGCATTTGGCACAGAAAACACGGGCGCAGCGAGGCTCCGAATTCGAGGTAATAGGAAGCGCCCAACGTCAGCGTACCCGCCATGAACGCCAGAAAAAACAAGGAACGTGAAGGGGCCAAAGACATGCTTTATCCGCATCGCGAAAGACAGGTGGCTACGGTAGAGGAAAGGCCTGACTCCTTTCAATACGCGACAGATCAGCCGATTCCGTGAGCGCTTAAGGAGATCCCGCCAGAACCTGGAAGACTTTAAGCCACTGTGTGTAGGAGGCTGCCGCCAGCAACGCCCGGCCGAGTTTTGACCTCCCAGAAAGGGCTGACGCTCAGACGCATCTGAGGCAGCCCTCGGCTCTGTTCCTACATCAAACTCGCGCGGGAACTGGCAAGGGGGACGCCAGCAGACGGCTATCCAGCAAGCCCAGGCCTTCCTGGAACAGCTGGTTGCTGCGCTCGGTATCCCCCAGTTGCGCCAACAGGCGTGCCAGTTCGGCGCAGGCCTCGGGGTTGCGCTGCACCTGCAGGCTGCGTTCGAGGTAGTCGCGCGCCTTGCCCCACAAGCTGTTCTGCAGACACAAGCGACCCAAGGTCAGCAGCAGGCTGGCGTCGCCTGGATGCTCCTTGAGCCGGCCTTCGGCAAACTTCAACTGCCGCGCCGAGTCACTGCCGCGCAGAAGGCCGTACAGTCGCATCAGGTGGCTGTTGTAGTCGCGTTTGATCGCTGCGCGCAGGGCCTCCTCGGCCTTGGCGTCTGCGCCCAACTGGCGCAACTGTTCGGCATAGGCCAGCACCAACTGTGGTTCCTGGCGCTGGGCGGAGGTGAGTTGTTGCCAGGCGCGCTCCAGCGACTGCAACCCCGCCTCGCCCTGCTCTTCGCGCTGAGCAGCCAGGCTCAGGTTCTCACCCCATGCGCGACGTTCCAATTCGGCCAGTTCAGCGGCGGGTAACACCTTGTCCTTACGCAGTTCCGGCAGCAGCCGGATCACTGAGGACCAGTCGCCACGCTGCTGATGCAAGCGCTGCAATTGGCGCAGGAGTTGCGCGTTATGCGGGTGGCGCTCATGCATCGCCTGCAGGGTGACCAGGGCCCCGTCCGTGTCGCCACGGTCCAGTTGCAGTTGGGCGTGGCTCAAGGCGACCGCCAATTCAGCCTGGGGCTGACGCTCAAGGGCCCGCTCGAGCAAGCCGTCGGCCTCTTCGTAGCGCCCCTGCTCGTTGGCCGCACGCGCGGCGCCGAGATAGTAGAGCAACGGTTGGCGCTCAGCTTCGGCAGCCCGATGCAAATGGCGTTCAGCGCTGGCCCAACGTCCCTCGGCGAGGTCCATCTGGCCCTGCTCGATAGCAATCTGCACACGACGGCTGCGGTTACGCCGCGACCAGGGGTTGACCACACCGCTCGACGTGGTGACCAGGCTCAGCGCCACGCGGATCAGATAGATTGCCAGGGCGATGCCACATACCGCGATCAGGGTCGCCCAAAGGCTCGACTCGTAATGCAACACATGGGGGTAGGTAATCAGCACGTAGCCGGTATGTTTCGAAATGCCCACGGCCAGCGCCAGGGCGATGGCAATCGCCAGCACCAGGATCACATAGAAACGCTTCATCGGCTCTACTCCTGGGTCGCCGGCTTGGCAGCCGCCTTGGCTTCATCGGCGGACAAGTGACGACGATCAAGATACGCCTGCACGGCCGCCAGGCTGGCGGCCAGATCGGGCGTCACCACCGAAACGGCTTTAGGCTCAAGCTCGGCAATACGCGCCAGCATCGCTTTGCTCTGGGGATTATCCTGATTGAAGTTGTCCTGCAGCACACTGCGCGCTTCTGCGAGCGAGCGACTGTACACCGCCGACTCGCCATTGAGCGCAGCCCATTGTGCTTGCTCAAGAGCCAGACTCAAGGCCAGGCGAACCTGGTTCAAGCCTTGCCCGGCGAGCAGCGGACGAATGTTGTCGTCCGGGTTGAAATCGATACGGAAGTAGCGGGAAATCTGCTCCCACCATTCGCTCCAACGGCTTTGTGTGTCAGTGGTCGGCCGCCCATCGCTGGATGGCTCGGTCAACTGATACTCCGGCGCAATCGCCGCCAGCTGCACCACTTGGTCGCGCAGGGCGGCCAATTGCAGGTAAAGCCCGGTGCGATCCGGTTGTTCGGTACTGCGCAGCGCCACCAGGCTCTTGGCCAATTGCTCACGCGCGGCGTACGCACCTGGGTCGCTTTGCTCGCGAAGAATCTCGTCGGCGCCCTGCACCAGCGCCAGGGCGCTGTTGATGTCCTGTAACGCCGACAGACGCAGGCTCGCCAGGCGGATCAAGTGCTCGGCCTCGGCCAGGCGCCAGTCCTGACGACTGGCGCCCAGCACGGTCTCCAGCCGCTGGCTCAAGTGTTGTTGATCGGCCTGCAACTGCGTCACCAGGCGACGGCGCTCTTCCAGCTCGTCCGCAGCTGGCAACTGGGCCAGACGCGCGGCCAGTTGCTGCTGGTTCTGCTTGAGGGACTGGGATTGGTCGTCCAGGGCCTGCACCTGACCGGTCTGCTGCTGGCCGCTGGCTTGCAGGGCACGGACCTGCCAGATGCCCCAACCGCCGGCTGCCACCCCGGCAACGCCGAGCAGCAAGGCGACGACTGCCAAGCCATTGCCACGGCGCGGCGCGGTGACCGTTGACTCGACCGGCGCTTGAAGTGCGGGTTGAGCTTCATCTTTAGGCAAGGCTGTTTCGCTCACGTATCCGTCCTTTGCGTATCAGAGAGTGGGGCGGGATCTTTTTATAAGACAATGCCGCGTAACGCCACTAACAACGCCGCAGCGCTCGCGCCGCGACAATCCACAACTTTTTCTGCGCCGGCAGCCTGCGCCATCTGCTGGACTCGCGGGCTGGGTACGAACAATGGCAGTTGTGCCACCTGTGGCCAATCGGCACCGGCCAGGGCTTGCAGATGCAAAAAACCCTGCCCACTGCTGACCACCACGCCGTTCAAGCGTTCCAACTGGATGCGCCGCGTCAGTTCACCGACGTCGTACTCAGGCAGGAGCCGCCGGTACAACTCCAGATAATCGACACTAACACCTCTGGCGCGCAACTGTTGCGCCAGCAACTCGCGACCGCCCTCACCCCGCACGATCAGCACTCGCGCATCGGGGCGAGCAATCGCCTCGCGCAACGCCGGCAGTTGCAGCAAAGCCTCGCTGTCGTCGCCGGTTTGCGGGTAATCAACCCTGTAGCCACGCTCGGCCAACACCTGCGCGGTGGCCGCGCCGACACTGAACCACTGCACCTGAGGCCATTGCCTGTCCAGGTGTTGCAAGGCCAGGCGCGCGGCCGGCTTGCTGACCACGATTACCGCGCAGTAACGGCCCAGATCACGAAGTACCGCCTGCCGTTCCGGGCTGACAGGCAGCGGCTCGATGTCCAGCAAAGGCAGGCTGCTGCTGTAGATCCCGACGTCGGATAACGCCGCTGCCAGCGCCACCGATTCCTCGGCGGGCCGCGTCAGCAGCAAGCGCCAGCCGGTCACTGCGGCCCGGCCTCGCCATAGACTTTTTGCAGGATGGCGCCGGCGCCCTTGGCCAGCAGCTCTTCAGCCACCTGGACCCCCAGTGCCGTCGCATCGCGTTGCGGACCACGCACCTCGGCGGTCAGCAACGTGCCGCCGTCGGGGTCGCCCACCAGGCCACGCAGCCACAGGTTATCGCCTTCGAGCACCGCGTAGCAGGCAATCGGCACCTGGCAGCCGCCATTGAGGTGCTTGTTCAGGGCACGCTCGGCCGTGACGCGCACTTCAGTGTCGTAGTGATCCAGAGGCTTGAGAAGCGCGTGAATTTCGCTGTCCGCGCTGCGGCACTCAATGCCCACTGCGCCCTGCCCACCCGCTGGCAGGCTGTCTTCGACACTGATGGCCGAAGTGATGCGGTCCTCGAAACCGAGACGGATCAAACCGGCGGCGGCGAGGATGATGGCGTCATATTCACCGCTGTCCAGCTTGGCCAGGCGGGTGTTGACGTTTCCGCGCAGAAAGCGGATCTGCAGGTCGGGGCGGCGGGTCAGCAGCTGAGCCTGGCGTCGCAGGCTCGACGTGCCGACGATGCTGCCCAAAGGGAGGTCACCCAGCGATGCGTAGTTATTGGAAACGAAGGCATCGCGCGGGTCTTCGCGCTCGCAGATGCAGAACAGGCCCAAGCCTTCAGGGAAGTCCATCGGCACGTCTTTCATCGAATGCACGGCGATGTCGGCTTCGTTCTCCAGCAGCGCGGTTTCCAGCTCCTTGACGAACAAGCCCTTGCCGCCGATCTTCGACAGCGGTGAGTCGAGCAGCTTGTCGCCACGACTGACCATGGGCACCAGGGACACCTTGAGGCCCGGATGGGCAAGCTCCAGGCGTGCTTTGACGTATTCGGCCTGCCATAGGGCCAAGGCGCTTTTACGGGTGGCGATGCGGATTTCGCGAGAGGACATGAATCAATCCGTACTGAATAGATACGGCAGATAATAACAGCTCAGGCAAATACGCCTTGATTTGAATCAGCAAGTGCGGGGCCTCCCTGGCCTCGTCGCACCGGGATAAGGAATGCAAATTGCGCCACAGCCCTCGAGCTAAAGCTGCTGCATCATCTTGCGTACGCCGGCGACATGCCGTCGGCTGACGATCAAGGCATCGCCATTGAGCCCTTTGAGGAACAACTGGAAGTGCCCCAATGGCGTGCGTTGCAGGCGTTCGATACGCTCTCTGGCCACCAGCGCATTGCGGTGGATCCGCACGAAGCGGTCGCCGAACTCATCTTCCAGGGCCTTGAGCGGCTCGTCGAGCAAGACTTCTCCCGCTTCGTGACGCAAGGTCACGTACTTGTGGTCGGCAATGAAGTACACCACTTGATTCAGGGGAATCAACTCGATGCCCTTGCGGGTACGCGCACTGATATGACTGCGGGGGCCGTTGCCACTTTGGGCGGCAGGCTGGGTCAAGGCGGCGAGCTGGGCGCGGCTGGGGCGCTCGGCCTTTTTCAGGGCCTTGAGCAGCGCTTCGGCCGTCACCGGTTTAGTCACGAAACTCACACCGCTGTCTTCCAGCGTCTGCGCGGGAAACTCTTCCTGGGCCGCACACAGCACCACGGCCGGCGGTGATTCGCGTTCACTCAGGCGGGCGGCAACCTGCAGACCATCCAGGCCCGGCATGCGGATATCGAGCAGCAGTACATCCGGTTTGAGGCTGTCGATCAGCGTCAACGCTTCCTCACCGCTGGTGGCGCTCGGTTCTAGGACTGTATAACCCTCGAGCTCACCGACCAGACGGCTCAGTCGGTCGCGGGCTTGGGGTTCGTCATCAACGATCAGGACATTCATATTGCGCTGGATTCCTGCGTGAGTCTCGCACATGGATAACGTAGACAGGTGCGGTGACTTGCGTCACAGCGATCCACGCTAAGACTAGTGCGAGCGGCAAAAAGTGCCCCGACGGTGGCACCCATATTTACCCGGATCTGTTCAAGAGTGCCCAAGACCTGCAGCCTTCGGGCATCGTCGTAGGGTTTGCTGATACACAATCCGAATACCCCCCTTGTTTAATGGTTAGTCTGGGCTCTGACCGCAATAGCCGACTTTGGTGCATTCATACACTCTCAGTCCAACTGTAGACGCTCGCCGAGGCGACATTGCTCAATCGTCAAATATCGTTTCAATAAGCGTCTTTCTCCAGTCTCGTCCCGGACGTGATCGGCGGCAAGGCACTTAGCCATCCTTTGTACAAATAAAAATGCCGACGACCCTCGCCACCGCCTCCGCGAGCAACCCTGTTATGATCGGCGTCACACGTCCATGCCTTTTACTTACAGCAAATCACGAGCGAATCCATGAGCACCGACAAGACCAACCAGTCCTGGGGCGGCCGCTTCAGTGAACCCGTCGACGCCTTCGTCGCGCGCTTCACCGCCTCCGTCACCTTCGACCAGCGCCTGTACCGCCACGACATCATGGGCTCCATCGCCCACGCCACGATGCTGGCCAAAGTCGGCGTGCTGACCGACGCCGAGCGCGACAGTATCATCGACGGTCTGACCACCATCCGCGGTGAGATTGAAGCCGGCACCTTCGACTGGCGCGTCGACCTGGAAGACGTGCACATGAATATCGAGGCGCGCCTCACCGACCGCATCGGTGTGACCGGCAAGAAGTTGCACACCGGGCGCAGCCGTAACGACCAGGTGGCCACCGATATCCGCCTGTGGCTGCGCGATGAAATCGACCTGATCCTGGCCGAGATCACCCGCCTGCAAAAAGGTTTGCTGGAGCAGGCCGAGCGTGAATCGGACACCATCATGCCCGGCTTCACCCACCTGCAGACTGCGCAACCCGTGACATTCGGCCACCATCTGCTGGCCTGGTTCGAAATGCTCAGCCGCGACTATGAGCGCCTGGTGGACTGCCGCAAGCGCGCCAATCGCATGCCCCTGGGCAGCGCCGCGCTGGCCGGTACGACTTACCCGATCGACCGTGAGTACACCGCGCAATTGCTGGGCTTCGATGCCGTGGGCGGCAACTCTCTGGACGGCGTGTCGGACCGCGACTTCGCCATCGAATTCTGCGCCGCCGCCAGCATCGCGATGATGCACCTGTCGCGCTTCTCCGAAGAGCTGGTGCTGTGGACCAGCGCGCAATTTCAGTTCATCGACCTGCCGGACCGCTTCTGCACCGGTAGCTCGATCATGCCGCAAAAGAAAAACCCCGACGTGCCTGAGCTGGTGCGTGGCAAGAGCGGCCGTGTATTCGGCGCACTGATGGGCCTGCTGACCCTGATGAAAGGCCAGCCATTGGCCTACAACAAGGACAACCAGGAAGACAAGGAACCGCTGTTCGACGCCGCCGACACGCTGCGCGACTCGTTGCGCGCGTTTGCCGACATGATCCCTGCGATCAAGCCCAAGCACGCCATGATGCGCGAAGCCGCCCTGCGCGGGTTCTCCACCGCGACTGACCTGGCGGACTACCTGGTGCGCCGTGGCCTGCCGTTCCGCGACTGCCACGAAATCGTCGGCCACGCCGTGAAATACGGCGTGGACACTGGTAAAGACCTGGCGGAAATGAGCCTGGAAGAACTACGCCAGTTCAGCGACCAGATCGAGCAGGACGTGTTTGCCGTGCTGACCCTGGAAGGTTCGGTCAACGCCCGTAACCATGTGGGCGGCACGGCGCCGGCACAGGTGAAGGCAGCCGTCGTGCGCGGCCAGGCACTGCTCGCCAGTCGCTAAGACATATGGGAGGGGTTTTGCCCCTCCCATACTTGATTACTTTTTGGCCGCAACCATCGCCATGAACCCCGGCATCGCGGCCTGCCTGTCAGCCTCTACCTTCCGGGCGTTAGGCATGTCATTCAGACGTTCCAGCAATGCCTTGGCAGCCGGCAGCTGCGCCAGCAGGTCCAGGCCAAACAATTTATCCCCCACCCCGCAGGCCAGGTTCAGGCTGTACATAAAGTACAGATCCGCGATCGTGAAGCTGTCTCCCGCCACATACGGCGCAAACTTGCCGTGCCTTCCCAGCGAAGCGATACCCAGCAGCAATTCCGCCCTGGATTTTTCCTTGATCGCCTCCGGCACTTGCATGCCAAAAAATGCCTCGCCAAAACACGCCCGCGCAGGCAACTCGATGTACAGTTCGATCTCCCTGCACAAGGCCAACACCTGGGCGCGCTGGAACGGGTCGGCCGGGAGCAGCGACGGCCCTTCCTGAGTCTGTTCGATGTATTCGAGAATTACGCTGGTTTCATTGATAAACCCCTGCTTCACCCCCAATACCGGCACCTTGCCGCGCGGGCTGACGGCCAGAACGTCAGGGGTTTGTCCGGCATAAAACGGCACTTCTTCAAAGGGCAGGCCCTTCTCCAGCAGCGCCAGTTTCACCATGTTGTAGTAGTTGCTGACCGAAAATCCGTAAAGCTTGAGCATCGCAAAGCCTCCAGGCCGTGTGCGGGGTTGGCTGCAAGCGTTATAGACGCCGCCGGGCCATCTGACCAGCAGCATCACCTGGCTGAATGGGGGTAGACTGGCGCCCTTTCCTTGAAGGAGTCCCGCCATGAGCGAGCCCACCGATATCGATAGCGACGAAGAAACATTCACCGAAAATATGTTGATCGAAGCGATCGAAAACCAGATCGAAAACAACAACCCGCCTGCCGCCAAGGCCACGTTCAACAAGTTGACGCTAGTGGGTTACGAGCGCGAGGAGATTCTGAATCTGATGGCTCATGTGCTGGCGTTCGAAATCGACGCCATGTTGGATGAGGACCGCGCGTTCGATACCCAATGGTATGAAACAGCGCTGCGCGCACTGCCCGATCTGCCGCCTGAAAAGGATTAATCCCGACACGCAGCAACGCTGCTGGACAGTTCGGCAAAGTGCGTTCACCTTATGGTCTGCTAGCCTCTAATAAATTTTAGAAAGTCTGGAGTCCTTATGTCGTATACCCCTGAGTTGGTTGCCGAACTGGAAATCCTTGTACTCTTCCCCTTGGACAGCACCCAGGAAGGCCTGAAAGTCCATCAGACCGCCGCTCCCGCTGCCATCGCCGCGGCCAAGCGCCTCCACGCGAAAGGGCTGATCGATCAAGCGGATGGAGGCTACCTGACCAGCCTTGGCCGAGACGCTGCAGAGCAGGCCCAAACCCTGCTGACCATCCTCACCACCGCCAGCACTAAAGAAGCAGCCTGAGAGCGTACGCCGCCCATGGAGTCCGCTTCCTGCGGATTCCGAGGGCCGCATTATGGAGCGTCTCGATTTTTAACCTCGAAAGCCATTTCCCTCTAAACCTCCTACGTTTCTGGCTGTAAACTCCTACACGGCCGCCCATGCCGGGCCCTGCGAGCCGCCGAGTTCTACATGACCCGCACCCACGAAATCCGCCCCGACCTGGACGAAGGCATCGACCGCAAGGTGCTGGCCCAGTTGCGTGCGCGGTTCATGACCCTGAACGAAGGCCGCATGGCGCGAGCCGTCGAGGGGCTGACGCCACGCCAGCAGAGCGTGCTGACGCTGCTACCGCTGTTTTTTCATGTTAATCATCCGCTGCTGCCCGGTTATGTATCGGGCAGCACGCCGGCCGGGCTGTCGAATTTCGAGCCCGACGCCCAGGCCCTGGCCGAAGCTCAGCGCCTGACCCGCTCGTTCTCCTATAAGCCACGCCATGGCAACCCGCCAAGGCCGATTCACGGGCTGTACCTGATGGGCAGTCTCGGCACGCTGGCGCAGGCCGACCAGAGCGATATGGACGTGTGGGTGTGCCACGCAGCTGACCTGGGCGAGAGCGAACTGGCCGAATTGCGCAGGAAATGCCAGTTGCTGGAGACCTGGGCCCTGAGCATGGGTGCCGAGGCGCATTTTTTCCTGATCGAGCCGACCCGCTTCGTACTCGGTGAGCGCGATACGCAGCTCAGCTCCGATGATTGCGGCACCACCCAACATTACCTGTTGCTCGACGAGTTCTACCGCACCGCCATCTGGCTGGCCGGGCGCACGCCGATCTGGTGGCTGGTACCGGTCTATGAAGAACCTCGCTACGCCGAGTTCACTCACACGCTGCTGTCCAAACGCTTCATCCGTGCCGACGAGACCCTGGACCTGGGCCACTTGGCACACATTCCGGCGGGCGAGTTCATGGGAGCCGGGCTGTGGCAACTGTTCAAAGGCATAGAGTCACCTTACAAGTCGCTGCTCAAACTGCTGCTGACCGAAGTCTATGCCAGCGAGCACCCACAGGTGCATTGTCTGAGCCTGCGATTCAAGCGAGCCGTGTTCGCCAATCAGGTTGACCTTGACGAGCTGGACCCCTACATCGTGGTGTACCGCCGCATCGAGGAATACCTCACGCAGCGCAACGAGCCCGAACGCCTGGAGCTGGTAAGGCGCGCGCTGTATCTGAAGGTCAATCGCAAGCTCAGCAGCGGCCAGCGCACGACCAGTTGGCAGCGCCTGCTGCTCGAACGTCTCGCTGATGAGTGGGGCTGGGACCATCGCCAACTGGCCCTGCTGGACAGCCGCAGCCAGTGGAAAGTACGCCAGGTGGCCTCTGAACGCCGTGCCCTGGTCAACGAGCTGAACCACAGCTACCGCTTCCTGGCCCAATTCGCGCGCACGGAGCAGACCGTCAGCCTGATCAACAAGCGCGACCTCAACGTGCTCGGCCGCCGGCTGTATGCAGCGTTCGAGCGCAAGGCCGGCAAAGTCGAGTTCATCAACCCTGGCATCGCCCCGGACTTGGCCGAAGACACCCTCACGCTGGTGCAGTCGCCCGTCCGCAAAGAGCCTGGCCAGCACCATTGGGGCTTGTATAACGGTAACCTCACCGCGCTCGAATGCGAGCACTTCGCGCCGATCAAGCGCAGCCGCGACCTGCTGGAAATGCTCACCTGGTGCCATCGCAACGGGGTCATCGACAGCAGTACACGCCTGGCCCTGCATCCTGGCGTCAGTGACATGACCGAGTTCGAGTTGTTCAACCTGCTGGGCAGCCTGCAGCAGACCATCGCCCTGCCCCTGACCAGCGTTGATGAGGAGCGCCTGCTGCGCTCGGCGGTGCCCGAAGAGGTGCTGTTGCTGATCAACGTCGGCGTCGACCCGCTCAAACACCACCGCGACCTGAATATCCTGATGACCACCGAGCGCACCGACTCCCTGAGCTATGCCGGGGTGCGCGACAACCTGGTGCTGACATTGGACCAGGTGACCCTCAACAGCTGGAACGAGGTCATGGTCAGCCGCTACGACGGGCCGCACGCGCTGCTCGACTGCCTGCGCGATTACCTCAACCAATTACCGCCGAATCACCTGCCGCGCCTGCGGGTGCGCTGCTTCTGTCACAACCGTGCACAATTTATCGCGCAGCGCGTGGAAGAAGTCTTCGACACCGCGCAGAACCTGCTGCTGGGTCGCTCCAACCATCGCTACCTGTTGCAAGTGCAGCAGCATTACCACGTGATGGAGTTGACGCCGGGCCAGGCCGTCCACGTTTCATTGGCCACTCAAGAGGCGTTGATCGCGTACCTCAGCGAGGAACTGGCCAGCTACAGTCCGTTGCACCTGGACGCCATGGCTTTGGAAGACCACGACCTGGCGCTACTGTTACCCATGGGTATGGCGGACTGTGTGCAGGTGTTCTACCGGGTCAACGAAGGGTTCGCGGAGCTGTATGTGCTGGATGAATTCAACGCACTCTGGCAACAGCGCCTGCCTTTCCATGATGAGCAAAGCCTGTTGGTGCCGTTGCAGCGCTTTTTACAATCGATCATCTACCGCCGCGACGCGCTGTCGCCGCTGGACCCGCAACAGCCGATGAGCGCCGTACAGACGCTGTATTACCAGCTGTTGCCATCCGGCAGCGGACGCGCCCGTGGCATCGAGCCTCGGCCTGTGCCCTTGGCCTCGGAGAACAAACCGTTCTATGACGTGCAGGCCATTATCAGCAAGGCGGCACCCGGTCAGGTGGGCATCACCCTCTACTGCAATCAGCGCGAGTTTTCCGAACTGGAGTTCGGCGACCAACTGTTCACCGTGGTCGCCCGGGAGATCGTCGGGCAGCGCCGCGAAACCGAGCGCTACCGCTGCTACATCACCGACCTGGACTTGTCGGGCCTGCTCGGCGATGTGCAGAGCCCGAGTAATCTGTACCTGCGCTATAAGGCCGAGCTGGAGCTGTCGCTCAATGAGGCGCTGCGCCAGATTTAGAGCGGGAAGGCGCCCCCATCCTTGGGCTGGCCTTCAACGCTGAGCAATTCAAGCTTGAGAGTCTTGCCGCCGGGTGCCGGCCAGTCGATGTGCTGGCCCACTTGCAGGCCGAGCAACGCGCTGCCCACTGGCGCCATGATCGAAATCTTGCCTTCGTCGGCATTCGCATGCTTCGGGTAGACCAGGGTCAGGTGGTAGTCCTTGCCGCTGCCTTGCTCGCGGCAATGCACGCTGGAGTTCATGGTCACGACACCCGCGGGCACTTCATCGTGGCCAACCACCTCTTCGGCGCGGTCGAGTTCGGCCTGCAACGCTTCGACGCCGGGAGACTCGTCGCCCAAACGGTCGATCAGTTGCTCCAGACGCTGCACGTCAAGGCGGGTGAGGATGATGGACGGTGCGGTGGTCATGATTCAGGCAGACTCCTTTTTTCTGCACAAAAAAGCAAAACCCCGCCAGAAAAAGGCGGGGTTCTCACGGGCCTCGATGAGTGGAGGCGTACCCGGACACTAACACAGCGTCACAAATAAACAAGACAGCCTCAGGCGTGGGCCTTGCGTCGCTCGGCCTGGGCGCAGATCACACGGCGTCGATCGTCGTCGGCCGAGCGCCATTCGCGGATGTCTTCCACATGGCGAAAGCACCCGAGGCAGACTTTTTGCTCATCCAGGCGACACAAACTGATACAAGGTGACGGCACCGCCGGGCTGACGTTGCTGAACAACGGCTTGGGCGGGCGTACGGGGGCGGGCTGGCTCACGATCAGATCTCGTCGAAGTCCAGCTCTTCGCCGGTATAGTCCTGGACCAGGCGCGCGAGCATCTCGCCCAACAACTCTTCACTCTTATCGCACTGCCATTTGCGGCTTTCTTCGTCGTAGTCAAAGTGGATGCCACCGGAGCGCGCCGCCAGCCAAAGCTGACGCAGCGGTTCCTGGCGACTGAAGATCAGTTGCTGGCCACTCTCGAACTTGACAGTCAACACACCGGCCGATTGTTCCAGATCCACGTCCAGGTCGCTGTCGTCGAAAATATCTTCCAGCTTCTCCTGGGTGGCATCCACCAGGTCGTGAAAACGGGCTTCGGTCAAACTCATTGTGGCAACCTCAAAAGTGTCTGGTTTTGCTCAAGCGCCGCACGATACGGGCGAGCCTCGCCGATTGCAAAGGATACCGATTTCATCGCAGATGGCGGTATGAAATATCCCCTTCCAGCGTAGTCCGCTTCCCTACCATCTCGGCAAACCCCCGCCGGACGGGTATTCCAGCGCATAGGCAAGGTGGCGGGTGGTCGGTATACTCGGGCGCAATTAATGCATATTCAAGGATTTCGCCATGAAGCGCCTGATCTCTTCCCTTGCTGCGCTCGTCGCGGTCGCCTGCCTCGTTAGTGCCTGTGGTCAGAAGGGCCCGTTGTACCTGCCCGATGACAGCAAAGACCCTAACGATCAGGCGCAATCGTCGCAAAAGCCAGCCAAAGCGCATAAGCACGACACCTTCGAATAAGGGAACCCCATGGACGCTTTTAACTACCGGGACGGCGAGCTGTTCGCGGAAGGCGTGGCGCTGTCCGCGGTTGCCGAACGCTTTGGCACCCCGACGTACGTGTACTCGCGTGCGCACATCGAAGCGCAGTACCGCTCGTTTACCGATCCGTTGAATGGCGTGCCGCATCTGGTGTGCTACGCGGTCAAGGCCAACTCGAACCTGGGTGTGCTCAATGTCCTGGCGCGTCTGGGCGCCGGTTTCGACATCGTGTCCCGTGGCGAGCTGGAACGGGTGCTGGCCGCCGGCGGCCAGGCCGACAAGATCGTGTTTTCCGGCGTCGGCAAGAGCCGTGAAGACATGCGCCGCGCCCTGGAAGTCGGCGTGCATTGCTTTAACGTCGAGTCCACCGAAGAGCTGGAACGCCTGCAAAAGGTGGCCGCCGAGATGGACGTTCGCGCGCCGATCTCCCTGCGCGTCAACCCGGACGTCGACGCCGGCACCCACCCCTACATCTCCACCGGTCTCAAAGAGAACAAGTTCGGCATCGCGATTGCCGACGCCGAGGATGTGTACATCCGCGCCGCCCAGTTGCCGAACCTGGAAGTGCTGGGCGTCGACTGCCATATCGGCTCGCAACTGACCACACTGCCACCATTCCTCGATGCGCTCGACCGCCTGCTGGCGCTGATCGACCGCCTGGGCGAATGCGGTATCTACCTGCGCCACATCGATCTGGGTGGTGGTGTCGGCGTGCGTTACCGCGACGAAGAGCCGCCGCTGATTGCCGACTACATCCAGGCCGTGCGCGAGCGCATCGAAGGCCGCGACCTGACGCTGATGTTCGAGCCGGGCCGTTACATTGTCGCCAACGCCGGCGTGCTGCTGACCCAGGTCGAGTACCTCAAGCACACCGAACACAAGGATTTCGCCATCGTCGATGCGGCGATGAACGACCTGATCCGCCCGGCGCTGTACCAGGCCTGGATGAATGTCACAGCGGTAACGCCTCGCAACAGCGCTGCGCGCGCCTATGACATCGTCGGCCCGATCTGTGAGACCGGCGACTTCCTGGCCAAGGATCGTCAGCTCGCCCTGGAAGAAGGCGATCTGCTGGCCGTGCATTCGGCCGGTGCCTACGGGTTTGTCATGAGTTCCAACTACAACACCCGCGGCCGTACCGCCGAGGTGCTGGTGGACGGTGATCAAGCGTTTGAAGTGCGTCGCCGCGAGACGGTAGCCGAGTTGTATGCTGGCGAAAGCCTGCTGCCGGAGTAAGCCATGCTGCTGCGTTTTACCAAGATGCACGGGCTGGGCAATGATTTCATGGTTCTCGACCTGGTCAGCCAGCACGCGCACATCCTGCCCAAGCACGCCAAACAATGGGGCGACCGTCATACCGGCATCGGTTTCGACCAACTGCTGATTGTCGAGGCCCCGACCAATCCGGAGGTGGATTTCCGTTATCGGATCTTCAACTCCGACGGCTCCGAAGTGGAACAGTGCGGCAACGGCGCGCGCTGCTTCGCGCGCTTCGTGCTGGACAAGCGCCTGACCGCCAAGCGACAGATTCGCGTCGAGACCAAGAGCGGCGTGATCGAACTGGACATACGCAATGACGGCCAGATCAGCGTCAACATGGGCGCGCCACGCCTGGTACCGGCGGACATTCCGTTCCAGGCCAGCGAGCAGGCGACCAGCTATGCGGTAGACGTCGATGGCAACGTGCTGGACCTGGCGGCCGTGTCGATGGGCAATCCCCACGCCGTGCTGCGCGTCAACGACATCAACAACGCGCCCGTGCACGATCTGGGGCCGAAAATAGAACACCATCCGCGCTTTCCGGCGCGGGTCAATGTGGGCTTTTTGCAGGTGATCGAGCGTAACCGCGCGCAACTGCGCGTATGGGAACGCGGCGCCGGCGAAACCCAGGCGTGCGGCACCGGTGCTTGCGCCGCTGCCGTCGCCGCGATCAGCCAGGGGTGGATGGATTCGCCGCTGCTGATCGACCTGCCCGGCGGACGTTTGTCCATCGAATGGGCAGGCCCGGGCCACCCGGTGATAATGACCGGGCCGGCCACGCGCGTATACGAAGGACAGGTCCGTCTATGAGAGAGCCAATCCAATGACCGATAAGCCTCAAGTACCCGCACAAGCATCCCCGGGCGAAACTCTGGAGGCCGCTGCCGTCGCGGCGTACCTTGAGGCTCATCCGGATTTCTTCGTCGAACACGACGAACTGCTGCCGGCCCTGCGCATCCCGCACCAGCGTGGCGACACCGTGTCGCTGGTGGAGCGGCAGATGAAAATCCTGCGTGAGCGCAACATTGAAATGCGCCACAAGCTCTCGCACCTGATGGACGTGGCCCGCGATAACGACCGCCTGTTCGACAAGACCCGTCGCCTGATCCTCACACTCCTGGACGCCGCCAGCCTGGAAGAAACAGTGATGGCCGTGGAAGACAGCCTGCGCCAGGATTTCCAGGTGCCCTTTGTCAGCCTGATCCTGTTCAGCGACAACCCGATGCCGGTGGGCCGCTGGGTCAGCGGCAGCGAAGCCCAGACTGCCATCGGCGGCCTGCTGTCCGAAGGCAAGACCATCAGCGGCACCTTGCGCGAGCACGAGCTCGACTTTCTGTTCGGTGCCGAACAGCGCAAACAGATCGGCTCCACCGCCGTGGTCGCCCTCAGCCATCAAGGCCTGCATGGCGTACTGGCCATCGGCAGCCGCGACCCTGCGCATTACAAAAGCTCGGTGGGCACGCTGTTCCTGACCTACATCGCCGAAGTGCTTGGCCGCGTCCTGCCGCGCTTCACCACCGCCCTGCGCGCGGTGCGCTAGCCATGGAACGGCAACTGGACGCTTACTGCGCTCACCTGCGCAACGAGCGCCAGGTGTCGCCCCATACGCTGCAAGCCTACCGGCGGGATTTGAATAAGGTCCTGGGCTACTGCGAAAAGCATCAGGTTGCCAGCTGGAAAGCCTTGGACATTCAAAACCTGCGCAGCCTGATCGCGCGGCTGCACCAGCAGGGGCAGTCCTCGCGCAGCCTGGCTCGCCTGCTGTCGGCGGTGCGCGGGCTTTACCATTACCTCAATCGCGAGGGCCTGTGCGATCACGACCCGGCCACCGGCCTGTCACCGCCCAAGGGTGAACGACGACTGCCCAAAACCCTGGATACCGATCGCGCCCTGCAGTTGCTGGAAGGCGCCGTGGAAGATGACTTCCTCGCTCACCGTGACCAGGCCATCCTTGAGCTGTTCTATTCCTCGGGCCTGCGCCTGTCGGAGCTGACCAGCCTGAACCTCGACCAACTGGACCTGGCGGACGGCCTGGTGCAAGTGCTTGGCAAGGGCAGCAAGACCCGCGTTTTGCCTGTGGGCAGCAAGGCTCGCCAAGCGTTGCAGCAATGGCTGGCGCTGCGTGCGCTGGCCAACCCGGTAGATGACGCCGTGTTTATCAGCCAAAAAGGTCGGCGCCTCGGCCCACGGGCCATTCAGGTCCGGGTCAAGGCCGCGGGCGAACGCGAGCTGGGGCAGAACCTGCACCCGCACATGCTGCGACACTCCTTCGCCAGCCACCTGCTGGAGTCGTCCCAGGACCTGCGCGCCGTGCAGGAACTGCTCGGCCACTCCGACATCAAGACCACGCAGATCTACACCCATCTGGATTTCCAACACCTGGCAACGGTGTACGACAGCGCCCATCCACGAGCCAAACGCATCAAGGACAGCGACTCATGAGTATCAAGCTGATCACTTTCGACCTGGATGACACACTCTGGGACAACGTGCCCGTCATCATCAGCGCCGAAGCATCGATGCGCGAATGGTTGGCGACCCATGCATCCAAAGTGGGCGACCTGCCCCTGGAGCACTTCGCCAGCCTGCGCCAACAGGTGCTGCAACGCCACCCGGAGCTAAAGCACCGCATCAGCCTGTTGCGCCATCGGGTATTGATGCATGCATTCGAAGAGGCCGGTTATCCACAGCCCGAAGCCACCGAAATGGCTGATGTGTGCTTTGAAGCGTTCATCCATGCACGTCATCAACTGACGGTCTTCCCAGAAGCCGAGCCTATGCTGCAGGCGCTGCGTCGCCAGTATCTGCTGGGGGTCATCACCAACGGCAACGCCGACGTGCAGCGTGTAGGCCTGGCGGACTACTTTCACTTCGCGCTGCGCGCCGAAGATATCGGCATCGCCAAGCCGGATGCGCGGTTGTTTCAAGAGGCATTGCAACGGGGCGGAGTGGATGCCAGTGCGGCGGTGCATGTGGGCGATCATCCTGGGGACGACATTGCCGGCGCGCAACAGGCGGGGCTGCGTGCAGTGTGGTTCAACCCGACGGGCAAGACTTGGGCGGCGGATAAGCGCCCGGATGCGCAGATTCGCAGCCTGACGGAGTTGCCGGAACTGCTCCGTAACTGGCAATAACCGTGGAGATTTAACTTTGGGAGCCGGGGACTGATACACCGCTACCGGGGGCAAGCCCACCTTCCACAGTTGAATCGCATAAGACTCAATAAATCATCAGGCATGAAAAAGCCCGCAGCGACGGCGGGCTCTTTCTTACAAGCAGGTGGCTGGCCTCAGATAGGACGGCTGCCGTACTTGTTATCCGGTTTCTTGGGTGGATCGGCTACCACGTTGGGCTCGACCTCGACCACTTTGCCGCCTTTCGCGAGAAACTCTTCCATCGCACGGGCCAGGGCATCACGCTCTTTGTTCTTGGCCTCAACGCTCGGCAACTCATCGACCGACACTGCGGCCTTGGCTTTGCCTTTGGCCTTGGGAGCAGCGTCATCGCCTACACTGTCATCGGCCTCGTCAGGCACGTCGTCAACCGCCGCCGCTTCGAGGCTATCATCAGCCTCGTCTTCGTCACCGACTTCAAGGTCGTCGTTTTCCAGATCATCGTCGCTCATGTTCTACCTCATGACTTGCGAAAAGCAGATTAGTTATAGCCCAGCTTCACCCTCTGTCGAGCTCGCCGGAAAAAAATCACATCCACTGGATTACCAGTGGCTTACGCCTCATCACCCTGCAGGGTGGCGAGGACTTTGCGAGCACCGCCATGATCACGGTGCTCGCCCAGGTAAACGCCCTGCCACGTCCCGATCGCCAAACGGCCGGCCTTCACCGGCAAACTCAGCTGACAGCCCAGGAGACTGGCCTTGAAGTGCGCCGGCAGATCGTCCGGACCTTCGTCGTTGTGTTCAAACCCTGCGCGGCCTTGCGGCACCAGCAAGTTGAAAAACCGTTCGAAGTCACGGCGAACCGCCGGGTCGGCGTTCTCGTTGACGGTCAACGAGGCCGAAGTGTGCTGCAACCACAGGTGCAACAGTCCTACGCGACACGCCTTTAATTCAGGCAAGCCGGCAAGCAACTCGTCGGTCACCAGGTGAAAGCCCCGGGGCTTGGCCCGCAGGGTAATCAGGGTCTGTTGCCACATACAGTTCTCCGCCCATCGGCGCGCATTCTAGCGCGCTCTGGGAAAAAACAAAGTGTCGAATACGCCTACATGCCTGTAAGACATTCGCATGCTGAAAAATGCTCTATACGTCCCGACGCAAACATGACGCAAAAACCGCCGGAGCCTGTATGACTGACAAACGCCAGGCAAAAAAATGCCCGGCAAGCCGGGCATCTTTTTTTCCGCGTACTTACAAGTTGTAGCCGCGCTCGTTGTGTTGCGCCAGATCGAGGCCGACCGCTTCTTCCTCTTCGGTAACGCGCAGCCCCATGACCATATCCAGCACCTTGAGGATGACGTAGGTGACGATCGCCGTGTAGATCACGGTGAAGCCCACGCCTTTGCACTGGATCCAGACCTGTGCCGCTACGTCCGTCACGGTACCGAAGCCGCCCCATGCAGGCGCTGCGAACACACCGGTAAGGATCGCGCCGACGATACCGCCGATACCGTGCACCCCGAACGCGTCCAGGGAGTCGTCATAGCCCAGCTTGCGCTTGAGGCTGGTGGCGCAGAAGAAGCAGATCACACCGGCCACCAGGCCAATCACCAGGGCGCCCATCGGGCCCACGGTGCCTGCGGCCGGGGTGACGGCAACCAGGCCCGCCACCACGCCCGAGGCGATGCCCAGTGCGCTCGGTTTACCGTGGGTGATCCACTCGGCGAACATCCAGCCCAGTGCTGCGGCAGCGGTAGCGATCTGAGTGACCAGCATCGCCATGCCGGCGGTACCGTTGGCGGCCGCCGCGGAACCTGCGTTGAAACCAAACCAACCAATCCACAGCATGGCCGCGCCGATCAGGGTGTAACCCAGGTTGTGCGGCGCCATCGGCGTGGTTGGGTAACCTTTACGCTTGCCGAGCACGATGCACGCCACCAGGCCAGCCACACCCGCGTTGATGTGCACCACGGTGCCACCGGCGAAGTCCAGCACGCCCCAGTCCCACAGCAGGCCGCCGTTGCCGCTCCACACCATGTGTGCGATCGGTGCGTAGACCAGAGTGAACCAGATGGCCATGAAGATCAGCATGGCGGAGAACTTCATACGCTCAGCAAACGCGCCGACGATCAGCGCCGGTGTGATGATCGCGAAGGTCATCTGGAAGGTGATGAACACCGCCTCAGGGAACAGTGCCGCCGGGCCGGTAATGCTGGCTGGGGTGACACCGGCCAGGAACGCCTTGCCCATGCCGCCGACGAAGGAATTGAAGTTGACCACGCCCTGTTCCATACCGGTGGTATCGAACGCGATGCTGTAACCGTAGATAACCCACAGGATGCTGATCAGGCCAGTGATGGCGAAGCACTGCATCATCACCGAAAGAATATTTTTGGAGCGAACCATGCCGCCGTAGAACAGCGCCAGGCCAGGGATGGTCATGAACAGCACCAGCGCGGTGGATGTGAGCATCCACGCCGTGTCGCCGGAGTTGAGGACTGGAGCAGCCACTTCGTCTGCCGCCATGGCCAGGCTTGGCATTACGATGGACAACAGGGCTCCGAGCCCTGCGAATTTACGCAGAGTCATATTGTTTTCTCCTGGGGCGTTGGGGTTTGGCGGCTTAGATTGCGTCGGTATCGGTTTCGCCGGTACGGATGCGAATAGCCTGTTCCAGATTGACCACAAAGATCTTGCCGTCACCGATCTTACCGGTGTTGGCAGCCTTGGTTATCGCCTCGATAACCCGGTCAAGATCCTTGTCGTCAATGGCGACATCAATCTTCACCTTCGGCAGGAAATCCACTACATATTCCGCGCCGCGATACAGCTCGGTGTGACCCTTCTGCCGACCGAAGCCTTTGACCTCAGTAACGGTAATGCCCTGCACGCCGATCTCGGACAACGACTCGCGTACATCGTCCAACTTGAACGGCTTGATGATGGCAGTGACTAGCTTCATGAAAACTCTCTCCCGAATTGGTGGACTTGCCCCAGGAAAACAAACCCGTCTCAAGTCTAAGCGCAGTGCCTGGCTTTGTAACGCGTCGTCGCCTCGGCATGCCGTTGCGACGCCAGCTAACCACTGGTGACAAACCTGTACCCCTGATCCATCGGCGCACTGCATTCGTCACAGCGACTGCATCAGTGCATGGGTCATGATCGTCTAAGCAGAAACCTTGCCAGCTCCGTGAAACTCACTGAAATCAATCCTTTGCTCACTTATGCCCACCTGCGGGGCGATGTGGCGAGCCTGATGCGCACAAAAACGGTGCGCAGCCCGCCGGAGCCCTGCGCGAAAAGCGTGCGCCCAAGGCCGTGAAAAAGACTATAGACGGTGCGTGATACACTGCCCGCCAACTGTTTTCCGGAAAATTTCCCATGCTCGCGCCCAAAGATTTCCTCGATGCCCTGAGCGGCCACGCCTCTCGCCTGTTCAGCGGCGAAACTCCGCTGCCCCGCAATGAAATCGAAAGCCAGTTCAAGGCCTTGCTGCAAAGCGGTTTCAGCAAGCTCGACCTGGTCAGCCGTGAAGAATTCGACAGCCAGATGGTCGTGCTCGCCCGCACGCGGGCACGGCTGGAGAGCCTGGAGGCGAAGGTGGCGGAGCTGGAAGCGCGGCTGACGCCTGACCAGAAATAACCCACACTCCTTTGCACAAGCGAGCTTGTTCGCGCAGATCTTCGCGAGCAGGCTCACGTCGCCACGCCCAAGATACGTTCTGTAAAACCTCCCCACCCCGCGCTGACTTGCCTCGTCTACCCTTGAAAAACCGCAGGAAGCGGCCCTCATTTTTCAAGGAACGAGCATGTCACTGGCCATCGTCCACAGCCGCGCCCAAATCGGTGTCGAAGCCCCCGCCGTCACCGTCGAAGTGCACATGGCCAACGGCCTGCCGTCCCTGACGCTGGTGGGCTTGCCCGAAACCGCAGTCAAAGAAAGCAAGGACCGCGTGCGCAGCGCCATTCTCAACTCCGCGCTGCAATACCCGGCCCGCCGCATCACCCTCAACCTCGCGCCCGCCGACCTGCCCAAGGATGGCGGGCGTTTTGATCTGGCGATTGCCCTAGGCATCCTGGCCGCGAGTGTGCAGGTGCCGACGTTGATGCTCGACGACGTGGAATGCCTGGGCGAATTGGCGCTGTCCGGCGAGGTACGCGCCGTCAAAGGCGTGTTGCCGGCAGCGCTGGCTGCGCGCAAGGCCGGGCGCACTGTGATAGTGCCGCGTGCGAATGCGGAGGAAGCATGCCTGGCATCGGGCTTGAAAGTGATTGCAGTGGATCACTTGCTGCAGGTCGTGGCGCACCTCAATGGGCACGTGCCGATTGAGCCCTACACATCCGACGGTTTGCTGTACCTGAGCAAACCGTACCCGGACCTGAGCGAAGTGCAGGGCCAGATGACGGCCAAGCGGGCATTGCTGATCGCCGCGGCCGGCGCACACAACCTGCTGCTGAGCGGCCCGCCGGGCACCGGCAAGACCTTGCTCGCCAGCCGCCTGCCCGGCCTGCTGCCGCCCCTGAGTGAGCAGGAAGCCTTGGAAGTCGCTGCGATCCAGTCGGTGGTCAGCCTGGCGCCGTTGAGCCACTGGCCCCATCGACCGTTTCGCCAACCGCACCACTCAGCCTCCGGGCCGGCCTTGGTGGGCGGCGGCTCAAAACCCCAGCCGGGGGAAATTACCCTGGCGCATCACGGCGTGTTGTTTCTGGATGAACTGCCGGAATTTGATCGCAAGGTGCTGGAGGTTTTGCGTGAGCCGCTGGAGTCAGGGCATATCGTGATTTCCCGCGCGCGCGACCGAGTGAGCTTCCCGGCGCGCTTTCAACTGGTCGCAGCGATGAATCCCTGCCCCTGTGGGTATCTGGGCGATCCTACCGGCCGTTGTCGCTGTACGCCGGAGCAGATCCAGCGCTATCGCAACAAACTGTCCGGGCCGCTGCTGGACCGGATCGATCTGCACCTGACGGTCGCGCGTGAAACCACGGCGCTGAACCCCACCCAAGCGCCCGGCGATAACACCGCGACGGCGGCCGCACAGGTTGCCGACGCTCGAGAACGGCAGGAAAAACGCCAGGGCTGCGCCAACGCGTTTCTGGATCTGCCAGGGCTGCGTGAGCATTGCAGGCTGGCGAAGGCCGATGAAAGCTGGCTGGAACATGCCTGCGAGCGGCTGACACTGTCCTTGCGCGCGGCTCACCGGCTGCTCAAGGTCGCCCGTACCTTGGCCGACCTGGAGCAGGCAGAGGCGATCACTCGCGAGCATCTGCAGGAGGCACTGCAATACCGCCCTGCGGCGGTCACTTGAACCTCGTTTTTACCCGCCAGCGCTTCAGCGGAAGCGGTCCACCTCATGCCGCAAGCCCGACGCCAGGGTCTCCAGCTCCTTGGCGGTGATCGCCAGGTTCGACACCACTTCGCGTTGTTCGCTGTTGGCCAGCGCAATGCTCTGCAGATTACTGCTGAGCAGCGTTGCGGTGCTGCTCTGCTCCTGGGTGGCGGTGGTAATTGCGGCGAACTGCTGGCCGGCCGAGCGGCTTTGCTCGTCGATTCGCGCCAGGGCCGAGGCCACATCGGCATTGCGCGACAGGCCTTCCTGCATCAGCACCTTGCCCTGCTCCATGGTGCTGATGGCGTTACCGGTTTCCTTCTGGATGCTTTGAATCATTGCGGAAATTTCGTCGGTGGCTTCGCGGGTACGCGAAGCCAGGTTGCGCACTTCGTCCGCCACCACGGCGAAACCACGCCCCTGTTCACCAGCACGTGCCGCCTCGATGGCTGCGTTGAGCGCCAGCAGGTTGGTCTGTTCGGCGATGGCCGTGATCACGCCGACGATCCCACCGATTTCCTGGGAGCGCTGGCCCAGGGTGTTGATCACTGTGGCGGTGCTGTTCAACGCCGTGGCGATATGCTCCAGCGAAGATGAGGCCTCCTGCATCGAGTTGCGACCGATGCGGGTTTGCTGGGCGTTCTCCTGAGCCAGGCGTTCGGTGTTGCCCATGTTGTCGGCAATGTTCAGCGACGTCGCACTGAACTCTTCCACCGCGCCGGCCATGCTGGTGATTTCGCCGGACTGCTGCTCCATGCCTTCATAGGCGCCGCCGGACAAACCGGACAGCGCCTGTGCACGGCCATTAACTTCTTCTGCGGCCTTGCGGATATGCGACACCATGGTCGACAGCGCCTCACCCATCTGGTTGAAGGCGCGCGCCAGTTGGCCGATTTCGTCGTGACTGGAAACGTTCAGGCGTGCACTCAAGTCCCCCGCACCCAAGGCTTCAGCCTGGCGCACCAGATCGCCCAGCGGCGCCAGCTTGCTGCGCAGCAACCAGACCGTAGCGCCCACCGCCAGCAACATCGCCAACACACTGCCGATGACCAGGCGCAGGCCGACGGCCCAGGTAACCGCACGAATTTCCGCCTTGGGCATGCTGGCAACGACCGCCCAGGGGCCACCGTCGAAGGGCACCGATACACTGTAGAAATCTTCGCTCTTATCGCTCCAGAACCGCCCCTTGCCCGGGGTTTTGGCCAAGTCCAGCATTACCGGCACCGCCTGCTCCGGGGTCTGTACGCCGGCCGGTGGCACCAGCCAGTGTTTCTGTTCATCCAGCAAGGCCAGCGAACCGGTCTGGCCGATACGGAAGCGCTTGAGATTCTCGAACTGGGCACTCTGCGCGTCCGTGTAGTCGAAGCCGATGAACAGCACGGCGATGACTTTACCGCCGGCGTCCCGCACCGGGCTGTACTGCGTCATGTAGGAGCGATCGAAAAGTACTGCCCGACCAATATAAGGCTGTCCGCTGAATACTCGCGCATAGGCCGGACCCTGACGGTCCAGCACGGTGCCAATCGCGCGGCTGCCGTCCTGCTTGGTCAGGGAAGTGCTGACCCGGATAAAGTCATCGCCACTGCGCACGAACACCGTAGCGACGCCGCCGGACATCTGTTTGAACTCGTCCACTTCGTTGAAGTTGTTGTTCAACACATCGCTGCCCAGGTACAGGCTCGGGGTCTGCACACCGGCGACGGCAATCGGCTGGTCCGCGCGCACGCTCAAACCGGCACTGAAACGCTGCTCGAACAGCCCGGTCAGGCGCTGGGTGCTTTCACGCAACGTGCTGTGGAACGTGTTGAGCTGATCGGCGAGCAAGCGTGCCTCACTGGCCAAGTGTTCCTCGCGGGTATCAAGGTTGGCGGCATCCAGGGAACGCAAGGCAAAAACAGTGCTGCCGCCGATGGCGACAGCCAGGATCAAGGCGAGGGCAATACCCAGTTGTGAGGCGATCCGAGCGCGAGGTTGAGACATGACAGCTCCTGGCCGAGGCCAGGATCATCCTGATCTCTTAGCGATGCTCGGCAAATTATCCAGTGGGGTACGTCGGCGCACAGTGGCTCCAATACTGCTACTTCGGCGGGATGAGCAAATACTTGAGCAGATCGCAGGGGTATCACGCAAACGGTTGCGCAGCAGGCGCTGCGGGCTTCAATCCAGGCGTTCCACCGTCGGCAGGAGCATGGCCTGAACTTCACTCTGAAGAAAATCCGCCAGGCGTCGCAGGCGTTCGCCACCGGGACGGGTCTTTGGCCAAACCAGGTAATAGTTTTCTCCACTGGCCACGGCGGTCGGCCACGGCAGGCTCAACCGGCCCTGGGCGACGTCTTCGGCGACCATAAGCAGGTCCCCCATGGAAACCCCATACCCACGCGCCGCGGCAATCATGCCCAACTCCAACGTGTCGAAGACCTGTCCGCCCTTGAGCGACACTTGAGACGACAGCCCCATGCGCTCCAGCCAATAGCGCCAGTCACGCCGATCGGGCGTGGGGTGCAGCAGCTCGGCCGTGGCCAGGCGCGCCACATCCCAGGGACCATCGTCCAGCAGGTTCGGCGCGCCAACCGGAATCAGCATCTCGGGAAACAAGTGGCACGCCTCCCAGTCCGTCGGAAAATGGCCGTTGCTCAGCAGCACCGCGCAGTCGAACGGTTCCTGATTGAAGTCCACTTCATCGACGCTCATCCATGCGCTCGTCAATTGCACCTCGTTGCCCGGCTGCAAATGCCGGAAGCGGCTGAGCCGCGCCAGCAACCAACGCATGGTCAGGGTCGAGGGCGCCTTCATGCGCAGGATGTCGTCATCGGTGTTCAGGGTGTGGCAGGCCCGCTCCAGCGCGGCAAAGCCTTCGCGTACGCCAGGCAGCAACAGCCGTGCGGCTTCGGTGAGTTGCAGATGGCGCCCGCTGCGCTGGAACAGGCGACAGGCAAAATGCTCTTCGAGGGTGCGGATATGCCGGCTCACGGCGCTTTGCGTGATCGACAGCTCATCCGCCGCCCGGGTGAATGAGTTATGCCGGGAGGCAGCCTCGAATGCCCTCAGGGCATACAGCGGAGGAAGACGACGAGACATAAGGAAAGCTCCGACAACGCAATAAGAGAACCGTACCAGAATCCACAGATGCATGAGTTTTAATCATGTGAACGATCGCATTTATCCCTTTGTGCAATAGGCCGGGAGCGCCGAGAATCAACCCTCCCCCCATTCCATGACTTTTCGAGCGTGATGATCATGCAGCATCCGGCACGTACCGAACTCTGGGCCATCCTGCGGCTGTCAGGGCCGCTGATCGCTTCGCAGTTGGCCCACATGTTGATGGTGCTGACCGATACGCTGATGATGGCGCGCCTGAGCCCCGAAGCCTTGGCCGGCGGCGGCTTGGGCGCGGCGAGCTATTCGTTCGTGTCGATCTTCTGCATCGGTGTGATCGCCGCCGTGGGTACGCTGGTAGCCATCCGCCACGGCGCGGGCGACATCGAAGGCGCCACGCGCCTGACCCAGGCCGGGCTCTGGCTCGCCTGGCTGATGGCCCTGGCAGCCGGCCTGCTGCTGTGGAACCTCAAGCCCGTGTTGCTGCTGTTCGGCCAGACCGAAACCAATGTGCATTCTGCGGGGCAATTCCTGACGATCCTGCCCTTCGCCCTGCCCGGCTACCTGAGCTTCATGGCGTTGCGCGGTTTCACCAGCGCCATCGGCAAGGCCACGCCGGTCATGGTGATCAGCCTTGGCGGCACGGTGCTTAACTACTTGCTAAACCACGCGCTGATTGAAGGTCTGTTCGGCTTGCCGAAACTGGGCCTGATGGGCATTGGTCTGGTCACCGCGATCGTCGCCAATGGCATGGCGCTGGCACTGATGTGGTACATCCGTAGCAATCGCGCGTATGCGGCTTACCCGCTGAGCAGCGGCCTGCTGCGTCTGAACACCCATTACCTGCGCGAATTGTGGCGCCTGGGCCTGCCGATCGGCGGCACCTATGCGGTGGAAGTCGGATTGTTTGCCTTCGCGGCACTGTGCATGGGCACCATGGGCAGCACGCAACTGGCCGCGCATCAGATCGCCCTGCAGATCGTCTCGGTGGCGTTCATGGTGCCGGCGGGTATGTCCTACGCGGTGACCATGCGCATCGGGCAGCATTACGGGGCCGGGCAGTTGCTGCAGGCACGCCTGGCGGGGCGCGTCGGGATCGGTTTCGGTGCCTTGGTGATGCTGGGTTTTGCCGCCGTGCTGTGGCTGTACTCCGACCCTCTGATCGGACTGTTCCTCGACCATAACGACCCGGCATTCCATGACGTCATTGTATTGGCCGTCAGCCTGCTGGCCGTGGCGGCCTGGTTCGAACTGTTCGACGGCGTGCAGACGATCGCCATGGGCTGTATTCGTGGGCTCAAGGACGCCAAGACCACCTTCCTGGTGGGGCTGGGTTGCTATTGGCTGATCGGGGCGCCGTCGGCATGGTTGATGGCGTTCACCCTGGGCTGGGGGCCAACCGGCGTGTGGTGGGGCCTGGCGCTGGGGCTGGCCTGCGCGGCGGTGAGCCTGACGTGGGCGTTTGAAGCAAAGATGAAACGCATGATTCATCAGGAACCTGCGACTCAAGGCGTGTTTCAGGCTGCGCAAGCAGACTGAAAGGCCGACTTCACCGGCTCCACCGCGCTACATAACCGCGCCCGGCATGGCCTGCTGGCCATCGCCGACGGTCAGGTAAGCCACCAGCTCAGGCAATGGCAATGGCTTGCTGATCAGGTAGCCCTGGGCCTGATCGCAGCCAAATAACCGCAACAGCGCCAGTTGTTCCTGGGTTTCCACGCCTTCGGCCACCACCTCCAGGTTGAGGTTGTGGGCCAGGTTGATCATGGCGTGTACCAATTTGCGGTTTTCTTCACGCTCCTCCATGCCGCCGACAAAACTCTTGTCGATCTTCAACAGGGCAATCGGCAGGCTGTTGAGGTGCACGAACGAAGAGAAACCGGTACCGAAGTCATCCAGGGAAAACCGCACGCCCAGGCGACCGAGGGCATCCATGGTCTGTTTGACCAAATCGCTGCGGCGCATCACAGCGGTTTCGGTCAGCTCGAATTCCAGCCACTGCGCCTCTACCCCACGTTCCGCAATCAGACGGCTGAGGGTGGAAAGCAGTTGGCTGTCCTGAAACTGGCGAAACGACAGGTTCACCGCCATGTGCAGCGGCGGCAGGCCGCGTTCGCGCAAGTCCTGCATGTCGCGCAGGGCACGGGAGATCACCCAATAGCCAAGCGGTACGATCAGGCCGCTTTGTTCGGCCAGCGGTACGAACTCGCTGGGCGGCAACAGGCCACGTTCGCCGTGGCGCCAGCGCACCAAGGCTTCGAGGCCGACAATGTGGCCGTCGTCCAGGTCCAGGCGCGGTTGGTAGTGCAGCTCCAGCTCATCACGCCGCAGGGCACGACGCAGTTCGCTTTCCAGGTCGGCCAGGCTGCGGGCGTTGCGGTTGATGCGTTCGTTGAAGATATGAAAGGTGCAGCCCTGGGTGCTCTTGGCCTGCTGCATGGCGATATGGGCGTGCCACATCAGCGGGTCGGCGCCGGCGCGAGCGCGGGCATGGGCCACGCCCAGGCTGCAGCCGATCAGCAGGCTTTCGCCATCCACCCAGTAAGGTTCGGCCATGACTTGCGTGATGCGTTCGGCCATCCACTCGGCACGTTGGGGCGCGCGGCGGGTATCTATCAACAGAGCGAATTCATCGCTGCCCAGGCGGGCGAGTTGGTCGCCGACTTCGAGTTGGCTCTTGAGCCGCGACACTACCTGCAGAATCAGGCGGTCGCCGGCCTGGTGGCCAAGGGCGTCGTTGGCATGTCGGAAATTGTCCAGGTCCAGGTGACCGAGAGCCAGGCCGCGACCGTCGTTCTCGGCCAGTCGCGCGGCCAGCAAGGTCAGGAAGCCCTGACGGTTGGCGATGCCGGTCAGCGGGTCCTGTTCGGCCAGGCGTTGCAGGGTTGTTTCCAGCACACCGCGCTCGCGAACATGGCGCAGGCAGCGGCGCAGCGTGTCGACGGCCACGCCATCGCGCACCAGCCAATCGCTGACGCCTAACGGCGCAACCAGCGGTTCCTGCTCCAGCAGGAGCACGCAGGGCAGGCTGCAACGGCCGGGGGCGGGTTGCAGCATCGGTGTGGTCAACAGCACCGCGCTCTGGTCGTCATCGAACAGACGACTCACGGAGTCCCAGTTTGGCGCGCTGATCAGCACAGCCCCATCGCCCATCGGCGCCAGGCACTCGCGCAACAACGCTGCCCACTCAGGCGTATCGGCCAGAAGCAGCAAACGCAAGGGTTCGACAGGCGTAGACAAGCTAGCTCCCTAGACTCTGCAAAATTTCGTTGGCGGCGGGCATTATGACGTGCGGCCTGATAATCACCAATGATAAGAGTTATCAAACACGCAGGCTGTAATCATTTGTCAGCGCTTTAACCACAAGAAGCCCCGACATCCTGCGGCAAAGTAGCAAAACCGGCAAATTTAGATCGAGTGGTACGTCACACCGTCGATCCAGAGCAGCAGAATCTTGCCAGCCTGTTAAAATGCCCGCCCTTTTGATCAACGACCCCACACATTCCGTATGTCCCGACTCAACCCCCGGCAGCAAGAAGCCGTGAACTACGTCGGCGGCCCTCTATTGGTGCTCGCCGGCGCAGGCTCCGGCAAGACCAGCGTGATTACCCGCAAGATCGCGCACCTGATCCAGAACTGCGGCATCCGCGCCCAGTACATCGTCGCGATGACCTTTACCAATAAGGCCGCGCGGGAAATGAAAGAGCGCGTCGGCACCCTGCTCAAGGGTGGCGAAGGCCGTGGCCTCACCGTGTGTACCTTCCACAACCTGGGGCTAAACATCATCCGCAAGGAGCATGTGCGGCTGGGCTACAAGCCAGGCTTTTCGATCTTTGACGAGACCGACGTCAAAGCCTTGATGACCGACATCATGCAGAAGGAATACGCGGGCGACGACGGCGTCGACGAGATCAAAAACATGATCGGCGCCTGGAAAAACGATCTGGTCCTGCCGCCCGAAGCCCTTGAAAACGCGCGCAACCCCAAGGAACAGACCGCCGCCATCGTTTACACCCACTACCAGCGCACGCTCAAAGCGTTCAACGCCGTGGACTTCGACGACCTTATCCTGCTGCCGGTCAAACTGTTCCAGGAACACAAGGACATCCTGGAAAAATGGCAGAACAAGGTGCGCTACCTGCTGGTCGACGAATACCAGGACACCAACGCCAGCCAATACCTGCTGGTGAAGCTGCTGATCGGCACGCGCAACCAGTTCACCGTGGTGGGCGACGATGACCAGTCGATTTACGCCTGGCGCGGCGCTCGTCCGGAAAACCTGATGCTGCTCAAGGAGGATTACCCATCCTTGAAAGTGGTGATGCTGGAGCAGAACTACCGCTCCACCAGCCGCATCCTGCGCTGCGCCAACGTGCTGATCTCCAACAACCCCCACGAGTTCGAAAAACAGCTGTGGAGCGAGATGGGCCACGGCGACGAGATCCGCGTGATCCGTTGCCGCAACGAAGACGCCGAAGCCGAGCGCGTGGCCGTCGAGATCCTCAGCCTGCACTTGCGCACCGACCGGCCCTATAGCGATTTTGCGATCCTGTATCGGGGCAACTACCAGGCCAAGCTGATCGAGTTGAAGTTGCAGCATCACCAGGTGCCGTATCGCCTGTCGGGCGGCAACAGCTTTTTCGGACGCCAGGAAGTCAAAGACCTGATGGCGTACTTCCGCCTGATCGTAAACCCGGACGACGACAACGCCTTCCTGCGCGTCATCAACGTGCCACGCCGGGAGATCGGTTCGACGACCCTGGAAAAGCTCGGCAACTACGCTACCGAACGTAAGATCTCGATGTACGCCGCCACCGACGAAATCGGCCTGGGCGAACACCTGGACACGCGCTTCACCGACCGCCTGTCGCGCTTCAAACGCTTTATGGACAAGGTGCGCGAGCAATGCGCCGGCGAAGACCCGATCAGCGCCCTGCGCAGCATGGTCATGGACATCGACTATGAAAACTGGCTGCGCACCAACAGCTCCAGCGACAAGGCCGCGGATTACCGTATGGGCAACGTCTGGTTCCTGATCGAGGCGCTGAAGAACACCCTGGAAAAAGACGAAGACGGCGAAATGACCGTCGAAGACGCCATCGGCAAGCTGGTACTGCGTGACATGCTCGAACGCCAGCAGGAAGAGGAAGACGGCGCCGAAGGTGTACAAATGATGACCTTGCATGCGTCCAAGGGTCTGGAATTCCCCTACGTGTTCATCATGGGCATGGAAGAGGAAATCCTCCCGCACCGCTCCAGCATCGAAGCCGACACCATCGAGGAAGAACGGCGCCTGGCCTACGTGGGCATTACCCGCGCGCGTCAGACCCTGGCCTTCACCTTTGCCGCCAAGCGCAAGCAATACGGCGAAATCATCGATTGTGCCCCCAGCCGGTTCCTCGACGAACTGCCGCCGGACGACCTGGCCTGGGAAGGCAATGACGACACCCCGACCGAGGTGAAGGCCGTTCGCGGCAATACCGCCCTGGCGGACATACGCGCGATGTTAAAGCGCTAGAATCGACTACTTTTTAATCTACTTTCGGCGCACAACGCGCCATTAGAGGAAGCTTTCCGTGGAAGCACTGCACAAGAAAATTCGCGAAGAAGGCATCGTGCTTTCCGATCAGGTACTCAAGGTCGATGCGTTTCTGAACCACCAGATCGACCCGGCGCTGATGAAACTGATCGGCGACGAGTTCGCCGCGTTGTTCAAGGACTCGGGCATCACCAAGATCGTCACCATTGAGGCCTCGGGCATCGCCCCGGCGATCATGACCGGCCTGAACCTGGGCGTGCCGGTGATTTTCGCGCGCAAGCAGCAATCCCTGACCCTGACCGAAAACCTGCTGTCGGCGACGGTGTATTCGTTCACCAAGAAAACCGAAAGCACCGTGGCCATCTCGCCGCGTCACCTCACCAGCAGCGACCGCGTCCTGGTGATCGACGACTTCCTGGCCAACGGCAAGGCGTCCCAGGCACTGATTTCGATCATCAAGCAGGCCGGCGCAACCGTGGCCGGTTTGGGGATCGTGATCGAGAAGTCTTTCCAGGGTGGCCGCGCCGAGCTGGACGCGCAGGGTTATCGGGTTGAGTCGCTGGCGCGCGTGAAGTCGTTGGCCGGTGGCGTCGTCACCTTCATCGAGTAATTTGCTACGAGGTGAACACGGATCAAAATGTGGGAGGGGGCTTGCCCCCGATAACAGTGGTTCAGCCAACACATTTGGGACTGATACGCCGCTATCGGGGGCAAGCCCCCTTCCACAGTTGGCCTTGTGTTGGTTTTAGTGCGCGGTTGCTTGTAAGCCAGCGAGTAACAGGCGCTGATAGAGGTCCTCCTTCAAACCCTCAGGCTTGTCCAACTGCATCCGCCTCAAATGCTCTGGAAACGCTTCCGGTTCCGGCGCATCCAATGCAGCCTTGCCCAACTCGAGAATCTCCGTCAGCTTGAATTTGCTCTTGAGCCAGTTCAGCGCCCGCAACAGATCTCGCTCCTCCTGAGTGAAATCGCTGCCCAGCGGATATTCGGGGAACAAGCGTCGATGTCGCGCCTGGATACCCTGCAACCGTTCGGGCGTGTTGTCGCTGAACCGCGGATCCAGCTGGAAATCCTTGGGCAATTTGCCGGCCTTCTGCGCCTGTTGGATCAGGTCATTCTGGAAGCGCGAGTCGGTGATGCTGAGCAACGCCTCGATCACCTTGGCGTCCGTCTGACCGCGTAAGTCCGCGATGCCGTATTCGGTAATGACGATGTCCCGCAGGTGCCGGGGAATGGTGCAGTGACCGTAGTCCCAGACGATATTGGAACTGACCTCCCCGGCCGATTCGCGCCAGCTCCGCAGGATCAGGATCGAGCGCGCGCCCTCCAGCGCATGGCCCTGGGCGACAAAGTTGTATTGCCCACCGACCCCGCTGAGTACATGGCCGTCTTCCAACTGGTCGGCCACGCCCGCGCCCAGCAGCGTCACCATGATCGCGCTGTTGATAAAGCGCGCATCCTGGCGCTGCAGGCGCTTGAGTGCCTCCTGACCGTACAGCTCGTTGATGTAACTGATACCTGTCATGTTGAATTCAAGGCGCTTGGCGTGGGTCATTTCCTGCAAGCGCTGGTAAAAACTCCGAGGCCCTAGAAAGAAACCGCCGTGGATCGACACGCCATCGGTCTGCGCGGCGTCATCGAGCAAGCCCGCGTTGGCCTGTTCTTGAGTGGCGACATCCGGGTACACCTTGCGCCGCACGATGCCCGCGTCGGCCAGTACCAGCAGGCCATTCACGAACATTTCGCTGCAGCCGTACAGGCCACGGGCGAACGGCGCAACCCCGCCTTCACGGCTGATCAACGGCGCCCAGCGGTATACATCCAGGTCCGTCAGCAGCAAGCGATAGGCCTCGTTGTCCGCCTGACGCGCCAGCAGTGCGGCCGTGAGTGCATCGCCCATCGAGCCGATACCAATCTGCAACGTGCCGCCGTCGCGTACCAGGGTGCTGGTGTGCAGGCCGATAAAGTGATCCTGGAAACCCACCGGCATATTGGGTGTGGAAAACAGCGTGGTGCTGTCCTTTTCGTCGAGCAGGTAGTCGAATGCGTCCATGCCCAGCTCGGAATCCCCGGGCATGTAGGGTAAGTCGGTGTGAACCTGACCGACGATCAGGATGGTTTCACCCGCGTCACGGCGCCTGGCGATCATCGGCAGCAGGTCGAGGGTAATGTCGGGGTTGCAGCTCAGACTCAGACGGTCGGGGTGTTCGGCACTGCTGGCGACCAGCTGCGCCACCAGGTTCAGGCCGGCAGCGTTGATGTCGCGGGCGGCGTGGCTGTAATTGCTGCTGACGTAGTCCTGCTGCGCCGATGCACTGTGCAGCAGGCTGCCGGGTTGCATGAAGAATTGCTGCACGCGGATATTGGCCGGCAAGCTGTCTGTGTGCAGGCCGGCGAGGAAATCCAGCTCGGGGTAATCGCCGAACACACGCTCGATGAAGGGTTCGAGAAAGCGCTTCTGCAAACCGTCGCCCAATGTCGGGCGGCCCAGGCTCAAGGCGGTGTAGATCGTCAGTGCCCGCTCCGGCAGCTTGGCGATACGCCGGTACAGCGCGTTGACAAACAGATTGGGCTTGCCCAGGCCCAGCGGCAGGCCCATATGGATATGCGCCGGCAACCGCGCCAGTACGTCATCAACTGCTTGCTCGATTGAACACAACTGCACCATCCGACCCTCCTGACATTCCATGAATTGGAGTTGGACCGAGCTTGCAGGGTCTTTGCTGCAATAACCAGCCTCGACCTATCAATTGCACGCACAAAAAAGCCGCTCGGAAGCGGCATTTTTGGCGAAGCTAGCCGGGTTACAGACCGGACATCTTCTTGATGGCGCCCTTGAGCTCCTCATCGGAGCAATCGGCGCAGGTACCTTTGGGCGGCATGGCGTTGATACCGGTAATGGCTTTGGCCAGGATGCCATCAAGGCCGCCCTGGTGATCGGCGCGCTCTTTCCAGGCCGCGGTATCGCCGATTTTCGGCGCGCCCAGCAAACCTGTGCCGTGGCATGCATTGCAATGCTTGGCGATGATGTCATCCGGCGTTTTCGCACCGCCGCCGCCCGCCGTCACGGCCACCTCCATGCCCTTGCATTCCTGGCCCTGGACGCACACCTGGCCGACAGGCTCCAGGCGCTTGGCGATCTCATCGTTGGTCGCAGCTTGAGCGCTGACAGCCCAGAGGGCCAGTACGGTTGCTGGTGCAGCCAGCATTTTCATAATTAGGTTCACGCGTTCACCCTCAATGGTGGCTATTCACGCCTGCGGCCACGGTTTCGCAGGCGGCGAAAGTATAACGGTTAGCCCGCCTGGCCGAAACAACCCTATTAAATAAAGGGAGATTCAGCCTCGCGGATACTGCCACGGGCGGCTCTGCAACGCTGGCAGGACGCCTCTTGTGTTAAAAGTTCGCGGGTGTGGCTGCGCTGATTAGTCGCGCCGGCACGTCGAACGGGTTGCGGAAACGGTGGGGCTTGGTGCTTTCAAAGTAGTAGCTATCGCCCGCTTCGAGCACAAAAGTTTCAAGACCGACCACCAACTCCAAGCGGCCCTCAAGCAAAATCCCGGTTTCCTCACCTTCGTGGGTGAGCATTTCCTCACCGGTGTCGGCGCCCGGCGGATAGATCTCGTTGAGGAACGCGATAGCCCGGCTGGGGTGCGCCCGGCCCACCAGCTTCATGGTGACCGCGCCGTCGGAGATATCGATCAGCTCATTGGCTTTATAGACGATCTGCGTCGGTATTTCCTGGAGGATCTCTTCGGAAAAGAACTCGACCATGGACATCGGAATGCCGCCCAGCACCTTGCGCAAGGAGCTGATCGAGGGGCTGACACTGTTTTTTTCGATCATCGAAATGGTGCTGTTGGTGACACCCGCGCGCTTGGCGAGCTCACGCTGGGAAAGACCTTTGAGTTTACGGATGGATTGCAGTCGTTCGCCGACGTCCAATGCAGGTGCCTCCTAGGATTCAGGCTTGTTGTAATTGAGCGTTATCATGGCGACAGCGTTCAGTATTTACAACACTTTGGCCTAAATCCCGACCAGCTCCATTCGTAACGGCGCTCAGGCCTCGGAGTAGAGCCTTGGCACCCGCCGCAGGTTGCAGAAAATCTGGTAGGGGATGGTGTCGGCGGCGACGGCGACGTCGCTGGCCAGGATGTTTTTTCCCCACAACTCCACCGTCGAGCCCAGGCCGGCCTGAGGCACGTCCGTCAGGTCGATACAAAGCATGTCCATGGACACGCGCCCCAGCAACCGGCTGCGCTGCCCAGCCACCAGCACTGGCGTCCCGGTGGGAGCGTGACGTGGGTAGCCATCGGCGTAACCCATGGCGACCACACCGATCCGCATGGGTTTGGGCGTGATGAACCTGGCGCCGTAGCCCACTGGCTCACCCGCCGGCAGCTCACGCACGCAGATCACTTTCGATTCCAGGGTCATTACCGGCTGCAGGCGCGCGGCCACGGCCTGGTCTTCGCCAAACGGCGTGGCGCCGTACAGCATGATGCCGGGGCGCACCCAGTCGCTGGACACATTCGGCCAGCCCATCACCGACGGCGAATTGCGCAGGCTCACCTCGGCCGCCAGGCCCTGGCGCGCCGCGTCAAACACCGCCACTTGCTCATCGCTGCTCACGCAATCGAGCTCATCGGCACGTGCGAAGTGGCTCATCAAGACGATTTTTGCAACGCTGCCGGTGGCCAGCAGGCGTTGGTAAGCCTCGTGATAATCCTTGGGATGCAGGCCGACACGATGCATGCCCGAATCCAGTTTCAACCACACGGTCAGCGGTTTGCTCAAGCGAGCCTGTTCGATAGCTTCCAGTTGCCACAGCGAATGCACCACACACCAGAAATCATGCTCGATGATCAGCGGTAGCTCGTCGGCTTCAAAAAAGCCTTCCAGCAGCAGCACCGGCCCACGAATGCCGGCGGCACGCAGTTCCAGTGCTTCCTCGATGCAGGCCACGGCAAAACCATCGGCCTGCGCCTCCAGCGCCTGGGCCACCCGCACGGCGCCATGGCCGTAGGCATCGGCCTTGATCACGGCAAGCGCCTTGGCGCCCGTGACTTCACGGGCCAATTGGTAGTTGTGGCGCAAGGCTTGGAGGTCGATCAGGGCACGGGCTGGACGCATGGCGGCAGGCTTCTAGGCGGCGGAGTGAAAAAAAACCGGCACCGATCAACAGCCTCGGCGCCGGGAGAGGGATCTGAATCTAAGGCAGCGCGGCCACCACGGACAGCTCTACCAGGATGTGCGGTTCGCACAGCTTGGCTTCAACGGTGGCGCGTGCCGGGGCAACGCCTTTGGGCAGCCACGCGTCCCACACTGCATTCATGCCGGCGAAATCGGCGTCGATGTCCTTCAGGTAAATCGTCACCGACAGCAGTCTGGTTTTGTCGGTGCCGGCCAGGTCCAGCAAGCGCTCGATATTGGCGAGCGTCTCGCGAGTCTGCTGTTCAATCCCGGCGCTCATGTCATCGCCGACTTGCCCGGCCAGGTACACGGTACCGCTGTGAACAACGATCTGGCTCATGCGCTCATTGGTGAGCTGGCGCTGGATTGACATGTTTTGCGGACTCCTGGTGGTTGCCGTAACGGGAAATATCGAGGCCCGCGGCGCTGATCTGCGGGGTTTTCCTGGCCATCAGGTCGGCCAGCAAACGACCGGAGCCACAGGCCATGGTCCAACCGAGGGTGCCGTGGCCGGTATTCAGGAACAGGTTCTTGAACGGTGTGGCACCGACAATCGGCGTACCGTCGGGCGTGGTCGGACGCAGGCCGGTCCAGAACGAAGCCTGGGCCAGATCGCCGCCTTGAGGATAAAGGTCGTTGACGATCATCTCCAGGGTTTCGCGTCGGCGCGGGTTCAGCGACAGGTCAAAACCGGCGATCTCAGCCATGCCACCGACGCGGATGCGGTTGTCGAAACGGGTAATCGCGACCTTGTAGGTCTCGTCGAGGATGGTCGAGGTGGGCGCCATCGCCGGGTTGGTGATCGGCACGGTCAACGAATAACCCTTGAGCGGGTACACCGGTGCCTTGATACCCAGCGGCTTGAGCAACTTCGGCGAATAACTGCCCAAGGCGAGGACATAACGATCGGCTGTTTCCAGCTTGCCGTCGATCCATACACCGTTGATGCGCTCGCCCGCGTGGTCGAGGCGCTGGATATCCTGTTCGAAGCGGAACTCAACGCCCAATTGCCTGCACATGTCGGCCAGGCGCGTCGTGAACATCTGGCAGTCGCCGGTCTGGTCGTTGGGCAGGCGCAGAGCACCGGCGAGGATGTCGGTGACGCTGGCCAGAGCAGGTTCCACGCGGGCAATGCCAGCACGATCAAGCAGCTCGAACGGTACACCGGACTCTTTGAGTACAGCGATGTCCTTGGCGGCGCCGTCCAACTGCGCCTGAGTGCGGAACAGTTGGGTGGTCCCCAGGCTTCGGCCTTCGTAGGCAATGCCGGTCTCGGCGCGCAGCTCATCGAGGCAATCACGGCTGTATTCGGACAAACGCACCATGCGCTCTTTGTTCACCGCATACCGGCTGGCGGTGCAGTTGCGCAGCATCTGGGCCATCCACAGGTATTGATCGATATCGGCGGTGGCTTTGATCGCCAATGGCGCGTGGCGTTGCAGCAGCCATTTGATTGCCTTGAGCGGCACGCCCGGCGCGGCCCAGGGCGAGGCATAGCCTGGGGACACCTGGCCGGCGTTGGCGAAACTGGTTTCCATGGCAGCGGCGGGCTGGCGGTCGACCACCACCACTTCAAAACCGGCCCGCGCCAAATAGTACGCACTGGTTACCCCAATGACGCCGCTACCCAAGACCAGAACGCGCATTTTTATATCCTCATCGCGGCTTGGCCGCCGACGTGTGTTATTCGAGCAATGATGGGCGCAGTATAAAAAGCAATCGCCAGTGCATTTCACTATATAAATGCCTATATTTGGCGACAATTCTCGGCAAAAACCGTTTTAACAGAGGCGTATCCCCTATGCGTACCAACACCCAGACCAAGCGGGAGCTGGACAAGATCGACCGCAATATCCTGCGCATCCTGCAAACCGATGGGCGCATCTCGTTCACTGAGCTGGGGGAAAAAGTCGGCCTCTCGACCACACCCTGCACCGAGCGCGTACGGCGCCTGGAGCGCGAGGGAATCATCATGGGCTACAACGCGCGGCTCAACCCGCAGCACTTGAAGGGGAGTTTGCTGGTATTTGTCGAGATCAGCCTGGATTACAAGTCCGGCGACACCTTTGAGGAGTTCCGCCGCGCCGTGCTGAAACTGCCCCATGTGCTGGAGTGCCACCTGGTATCCGGTGACTTTGACTATCTGGTGAAGGCGCGGATTTCCGAGATGGCCTCCTACCGTAAATTACTGGGCGACATCCTGCTCAAGCTGCCCCACGTGCGCGAATCCAAGAGCTACATCGTGATGGAAGAGGTTAAAGAGAGCCTTAACCTGCCGATCCCGGACTAAACCAATACCTGCCGGGTGCTGGCCATGTATTCGTGGATCTGTTTTTCCACCCGTGGGTGAATCAGCTCCACCGGCCGACGGCCATTGGGGCATGGCAAGGTTTCGGTGGTGCCGAACAGCCGACAGATCAGCGGCCGCTCGTCATACACCGTGCAGCCCGTGGGGCCCAGATGAACGCAGTTCAGCTCGTCCATGGCGGCCTCCTGCTCGGCAGCAGTCTTGCGCGGCAGGCGCGACATTTCTTCGGGCGAGGTGGTCACCGGCCCACAACAGTCATGGCACCCCGGCACACATTCGAACGAAGGAATCTGACGGCGCAATGCGCTGATCTTCTGACGGTTGCAACTCATCGAAACACGTACCCCACGGCGAACAGGCGTGGATTCTGCCGCAAATTGCCCTGCGCAGACAGCATCGTCCGACCGCTGTATCCTGCGTCAAATTTTCCAAACAGGGATGCTCCAAATGATCACAAGCGCCCGCCACACTGATTCCTACTACGCCGCCAGCAGCCTGCCGCAGCCCGACCACCCGGCGCTGACGGGCGAGGTGACAGCCGATGTGTGTGTGGTTGGCGGTGGCTTTTCCGGACTCAATACCGCCCTGGAACTGGCCGAGCGCGGGTTCAGCGTGGTGCTGCTGGAGGCCCGCAGAATCGCCTGGGGCGCCAGCGGGCGTAACGGCGGGCAATTGATCCGCGGGGTCGGTCATGGCCTGGACCAGTTCGCCAGCATCATCGGCACCGACGGGGTCCGACAGATGAAACTGATGGGCCTTGAGGCCGTGGAGATCGTGCGCGAGCGCGTTGAACGCTTTCAGATCGCGTGCGACCTGACGTGGGGCTATTGCGACCTCGCCAACAAACCTCGCGACCTGCAAGGCCTGGCCGAAGATGCCGAAGAACTGCGCAGCCTCGGCTATCGTCATGAAGTGCGCCTGCTGCAAGCCAACGAAATGGACAGTGTGATCGGTTCAGGGCGCTATGTGGGCGGCATGATCGACATGGGCTCCGGCCACCTGCATCCGCTGAACCTGGCTATCGGCGAAGCCGCCGCCGCCGCGCAACAAGGCGTAAAGCTGTTCGAGCAATCGCCAGTGACGCGTATCGACTACGGCCCCGAAGTCCAAGTCCACACCGCCCAGGGCACGGTACGCGCCAAGACGCTGGTGTTGGCCTGCAACGCTTATCTCAATGGCCTCAACCCTCATCTGAGCGGCAAGGTACTGCCCGCCGGCAGCTACATCATCGCCACCGAACCCTTGAGCCAGGCCCAGGCCACTCAATTACTGCCGCGCAACATGGCCGTCTGCGATCAGCGGGTGACCGTGGACTACTTCCGCCTGTCGGCCGACCGGCGCCTGCTGTTCGGCGGGGCCTGCCATTATTCCGGTCGGGACCCCAAGGACATCGGCGCGTATATGCGTCCGAAAATGCTGCAGGTGTTCCCGCAACTGGCCGACGTGAAGATCGATTATCAATGGGGCGGCATGATCGGCATCGGCGCCAATCGCCTGCCGCAGATCGGGCGCCTGAGCGATCAGCCCAATGTGTATTACGCCCAGGCCTACGCCGGCCATGGCCTCAATGCCACACACCTGGCGGGCAAGCTGCTGGCCGAAGCAATCAGCGGCCAGCAGCACGGGCGTTTCGATCTGTTCGCCCAGGTGCCGCACATGACCTTTCCCGGCGGCAAGCATCTGCGCTCGCCGCTGCTGGCATTGGGCATGCTTTGGCACCGCCTCAAAGAGCTGGTCTGATCAATCACGCCAGAACGGTTTCAGGCCTTCCTCCAGCGCCTGTTCGTTACTCAAGCCGATGTCGCGCAGTTGCTCGCCGGTCAAGTGCAGCAAGGCCTTGCGAGTGTGGCGACGGCGCCAGAACAGCCCCCAACGGCTGATATCGCCCGGCGTTGCGGCCCGAGCTTGGTCAGCCTCCAGCTCCTGACTGTATAACCTCAGGCGCACATCGCTCATACCGTTCATTTTTGCTGCCCCTCATTTGTCGGTTGCCATAAGTGACTAGAATGAACGAGCGGACCAAACCATTACAGATTCAACAAGCGCTTATTAAATCCATACAGATACTGCCACTTGAAGGTTGAATCCTGTATTTTCCCAGGATCTGTACTGTTCCCCTGGAGCGACCGCCATGACCCTCTACGTCAACCTCGCCGAGCTGCTGGGCACTCGCATCGAACAAGGCTTCTATCGCCCAGGCGACCGGTTGCCCTCCGTACGGGCGTTAAGCGTGGAACATGGGGTGAGCCTGAGCACCGTGCAACAGGCCTATCGCCTGCTGGAAGACCACGGCCTGGCGACACCTAAACCCAAGTCTGGTTACTTCGTGCCCGCGAGCCGTGAGCTGCCTGCGTTGCCGGAGGTAGGACGGCCGGCACAGCGCCCGGTGGAAATCTCCCAGTGGGACCAGGTGCTGGAACTGATTCGCGCTGTGCCGCGCAAAGACGTCATACAGATGGGCCGTGGCATGCCCGATGTACTGTCGCCCACCCTCAAACCCTTGCTGCGCAGCCTGGCCCGCGTCAGCCGGCGCCAGGATCTGCCGGGGTTGTACTACGACAACATCCTGGGCTGTATGGAACTGCGCGAGCAGATCGCCCGGCTGTCATTGGATTCCGGCTGCCAACTGGGCGCCGAAGACATCGTGATCACCACCGGCTGCCACGAAGCGTTATCGGCCAGCATCCACGCCATCTGTGAGCCGGGCGACATCGTCGCGGTGGACTCACCGAGCTTCCATGGCGCCATGCAGACCCTCAAGGGGCTGGGCATGAAAGCCCTGGAGATCCCCACCGATCCGCTCACCGGCATCAGCCTCGAAGCCCTGGAGCTGGCCCTCGAACAATGGCCGATCAAGGTCATCCAGCTGACCCCCAACTGTAACAACCCCTTGGGCTACATCATGCCGGAAGCGCGCAAACGCGCGCTGCTGACCCTGGCCCAGCGCTTTGACGTGGCCATCATCGAAGACGATGTGTATGGCGAATTGGCCTACAGCTACCCGCGCCCGCGCACGATCAAGTCCTTCGACGAAGACGGTCGCGTGCTGCTGTGCAGTTCGTTCTCCAAAACCCTCGCCCCAGGCCTGCGCATTGGCTGGGTTGCGCCGGGCCGGTATTTGGAACGCGTGCTGCACATGAAATACATCAGCACCGGTTCCACCGCCACGCAGCCGCAGATCGCCATCGCGGAATTTCTCAAGGGTGGCCACTTCGAACCGCATTTGCGGCGGATGCGCACGCAATATCAGCGCAATCGCGACCTGATGCTCGATTGGGTCAGCCGCTATTTCCCGGCTGGCACACGCGCCAGTCGGCCACAGGGCAGCTTTATGCTGTGGGTAGAACTGCCGGAGGGCTTCGATACCCTCAAGCTCAACCGCACGTTGATGCAGCAAGGGGTACAGGTGGCGGTCGGCAGCATTTTTTCCGCGTCGGGCAAGTACCGCAATTGCCTGCGCATGAATTACTCGGCCAAACCCACCCCGCAGATTGAAGAAGCGGTGCGCAAGGTCGGAGCGGCCGCGACGGCGATGCTGGCAAGCGACTGACCCTCACTCCAGCTCAAAGCGCCCCACTGTTGCAAACCGCGTGATATCCCTGACATTCGCCGCCTGCCGAGGCACCAGCGGCTCGACCTCCAGCTCCAACTGCAAATGGCGACCTGCCAGCGCCTGGCCATTGTGCCAGGGCCGCACGCGGTCGCCTGGGCGCAATACGTTGTCGCGTGCAGCTGCATCCGCGCCGCGCCAGTCTTCGATCAAGCGCCCATCCACTCGCGCGGCACGCACGCGCACCTGCAAACGACCCACGCCGAAGCGATAGGCCTGGGCGTTCGCCGCAGGAGCCTCGAACCGCAAGCTCATCGGCTGCGATTGCCGGCACTGCGCATTCAACCACACACGCCGCACGCCAAAACTCAGGTCACCGCCAGCGCTGCCGGGTCGCAGCGCCGAACGCGGGCCTGGTTCGAACACCACCTGAGGCGAACTCAACTGCAAGCTGCACTCAGCCTGGACTTGCGCAGCCGGGCCGTAGCAGAGCGCCACGGCGCAGAGGACGCCCTTCATCGTTGTGCCTGCCATTACGGGCTCCTTTGGCTACAGGTCGTTTCGGCGCTTTGATACGGCGCCGCGGTTTGCGCAATGCGCCGGGTATCCAACTCGATAACGCAGCGCCGGTCGTCGGCCATGGAGACGTACAGCTTCAATTGCTCCGGTGCGTCGGCCAGGTACACCAGACCGGCGTCAACCACGTTGGTAAGGTAGGCACCCGTGGCACTGTCATACACCGCGCCGCCCTTGGGCACCCACCCCCCCGCGTCGGTGCGCACGCGCAGCAACAGGCGCCGGGCACTGGCCAGGGCAAATTCGACCCGTGGCACAGCGCCACGCCCGGCCTCGATCTCCCGGAACCCATTGAGCACGTCGGTGTTCCGTTTGAGGCTGCGAGGATCGACCTCCAACCGGCTCGCGGAAAATGCCGGCAGGCTCGCCGCCACGGCATGCCCCGAGCTATCGGTCCAGACCGGCCCCTGGGGTGTATTGACTTTGACGCCGGCGCCCTCGCCGACCTTGATCACACCAAATGTATCGCGCACGGCGTATGGCGAAGGCGTCACGCCGTGCGCGTGCAGCGCCAGGCCGCCATTGAGCGACAGGTCATAGCTGCGTTGCCCCAGACCGCCGCGCGCATGCCCCAGCTCAACACTGGTGTAGCGCGGCAGCAGGCTCAGGCGCGCGGAAAGATCGGTGCGGCCGGTATCGCTGCGATCCGCGGCAAGGCTGTAGCTGGCGGTATCGCTGATGTGCTCGTTGTAACGCGCGCCGGTGCGCGTGCCCTGCCGCTCGTCATGGCGCGCCGAAACGCTCACGCGGCGATGCCCGAACGGCAGGGTCAGGCTTGTGTAGACACCGATCCCCCGGTCATCGCCGCCGCTGTCATGGCGAACGCTCAACGACAGGCTGGCGTCGGCAAAGGCGCGTGACCAGGCGACATTCACGCTCGTGCGATCTGCGGCGCCCGCCAGGCGGTACTGCGACACGGAAGACGTCAGGGCACCCCACGCCTGATCGGAATAGCTCAACGACGTCCCCCATTGTTGCTCCGCCCGCTCATAGGGATTGCTATCGCGGGCATCCAGCGCGACGTCATCCAGAGCCCGAAACCCCTGGCTGCGTCGCGTCCAGGTCAAGCCGGCGGAAACACCGGCGCCGAGCGATGTGTTCACGGCAGCGTTAAGACTGTGCCCCGCCCCCGCCGTCGCGACATGAGAGCCCAGGTGCTGCGCGCTCACCGTGGTGTCGCGGCCCAACGCGTGCTGAACGCCAAGGCCGAGGGATTGATAGTCACCGGCGCCCATCCATCCTCCCGTCAGCAACGTCGAAGGGCTCAACAGCCAATCCTTGCTACCGACCGCAAACGACGGCTTTTCGCGCGTATCGTCGGCAAATCGGCGAACATGCCCCGCCGCCAGGGCAAACCCGGGGGACGCCGCAATCGCCAGTGGGCGCAGGCTGTCGACGGGCACCCAGAAACGGCGGGGCTCGGCACCGTCCTCTATCACGCTGACTTCAAGGTCCAGCCGCCCGCTCAGCAGGGGCACATCGCGCAGGACGAAAGGCCCGCTGGGAACCAGCGTGGTGTGGATCAGCGCACCGCTTTGACGCACCTCGACACGGGCAGGCCCGTAGGCAATGCCTTCGACCTGCGTGCCATCGCCCAACTGCCCATCGAACCGTTGGGCGAGGCCTGCTTCGGGCAACATCTGGATCCCGGTGAAGGCCCCGCCTGCAAACAGCGGCGAGCGCAGTGTGAGCTGGCCCACCTGGACAGTGGCCTGGTAGCGCTCCAAGGTCCTTGAGGCGTGGGTGTAAAGGTTTTCGACCTGCGAGGCGTCGTTCGATCGGGTGTAACTTTGGCGGCTGCGCACCACCCAATCATTGGCGTTGAAGCCCCATTCCACCCCCACGTGACGAAACTGGCTGGAATAGGCAGGCCCTGCGCTGGCGGACACCAGCGCCGTATAGTTCACCACCCCGGCCGTGCCGCCCGTCGTCCAGGTTTTGGACGCGCGCGCGCCGTTGCGCAGCAGTCCCGTGGGCACCAGCAACGACACCTGCTGGGTGCCAGGATCAAGCTGCACTTGTACGCCGGCAAGCGTCTCGGCCGGCATCGCGCATTGCGTCGACGCGGCGTACGGTATGAACGCCTCATCGATACCTGCCTGCTCAAGCAGCGCGGCATCCAGGCACAGCCGGCCTTGCTCATCGAAGGTGGTCAGCACCTGTCCGGCGGACACACCGTTGACCCTCAGGGCGACCCGACTTTGCCCGGCGGTGAAGCGCGGGGCTGTTCTAAAGTACTCGGCGAGCTTCGGATCAAGGCCGCGCGCCTGCACCACCGAGAGGTCGAATTCCACCGCTGTTTCACCGAATGCATTCGCTGTTGTGCCGATAAACATCGCCACCGCCAGGCGCGAGACCGGCCAAGGGCCAAACCCACGTGGCATTACTGCGCGCTCAGCGGCGCGTCATGGCTGCTGACCGCGAACCCATAAGTGGTCGCCGGGAACAGTCGCACGTGGGTGCCCAGGAAAGCGTCACCTGCCGGCGTCAGCACCTCCCCCGGCAGAATATAAGTGCGCCCCAGGTCCAGCACTTCGCCACCCGGCAGCAGGCTGACGGATTTGGATAAACGAACCACATAGGGGCTGGGATTGCTCACCTGTACCTTGCCCTCGGTCACGCGCCAGACCAAGAGCTTCCAGGGCGCGCGCTCGATGGGCAGGTTGGCGGGCCGCAGGATCACCGGGATGTTCTGCCGTACGCCCAGGCTCACATGGGCACCCTCGGCGCTCTGGCGCGGCTTGATGCCCTCGAATACCGCGCGCTTGAGGCGCTCGGTGGTCAGTGGCGTTTCGCTGTGCAGGACAAACCTGACCTGCTGGCTCTGCCCGGCTTCGACCCTGATCACAGGCGGCGTCAGCAACAGGATCGGTGCCGGGTCCTCAGCGATGTGTTCGATGCTGCTGTAGAGCAACGCCGGCTGGTCATCGGTGTTCTTGACGATCAACGTAGCGTCCCCCGTCGCCTCGTCCACGATGACAACCGGGGTTTGCGGCACCATGCCTGCCGCCATCGTCGACAGACTGGCAAACGCCAGGCACGACAGGGCAACGGCGCTCAACGCGCGAAAACAATCATGGGATTTCATGCAGTGCTCCAGGGCACGTCAAGGCGGCGTAACAGCCATGCCGCCCGACGTGTTTCGTTTGGCTGAGTCGCGTATTCAGGCCGACCGGGTCAGCGCCCCGTCATGCCTGGCGCGCACTGCCTCAGAGGTAGAAGACGTTAAACGTGACGGACCCGGAGAGCTCGTACGAATCAGTGGTCTCCGGCAGCGCCGACGCACGGCGAATCGCTGGCAGCACCTGCATCGGAAATGCGTGCAAACGGGCTGCAACCGGGCCCGAGGCCGCACTCTCACCCCAGGAGTAGGACGTCGGCGAATTGGATACCAGGCCGCTGGTCGGCACGCGCCATACCGGGTTTTCCGGCGTACGCACCAGGAACGTCTGGGCCGTGCCGTCGGTGGTGGGCTGCCCCACCGACAGACCAAACCCGCCGATCGGCACGCCCTGGACACTGCCCAGGCCGTAATACAGGCCCACGCTCGGGTTGTTTTTGAAGAGCATGCCGGGGGCCTTGGTTTCCGCGCGGTTATCCACGACGGCAATTTCCACCGGCGCCGGGGCGTCGCAGGCAATGATCAGGTTGATATCGCGCGGCGGCAGATCGGTCTGGCGCTCCTGGTTCAAACGGGAAGCTTCGACCTGGCCCAGGTTCACATGGGAGCCGCCCGCAAAGGACGGTACGCAGGAGGTGGGCACGACCGTACCGCTGACGGTCAGGTCGACACTGGCGGCATTGGCCGCAAGCGGCGCCATCGCGATGATGAGGGCGGTCAAGATAGGTTGTTTTTTCATGTTGGTTTTTTCTTGATTGGATTAGTCGGACGCGCCGCACCCCGTAGGCACAGATGCGCCGCGGGGCATCGGCGACGTCGAAATAATCCGGGCAGCGCCCCGCGCTGATCTGTAGGGAATGTCTCCAAATCAAAGGCAAGTGTGCTGCCTGATCAGCCTGCGCGTTCCAATCAACGCCCATGACATTTTGCAAAGCGTGTTGTCCAACGCCGCGCCCCCTCAGCGAGACACATCCCCTTGAGATTGCGACCTGCCCAGCTGTTCACATTGGTACTCGCCCTGGCCTTGGCTGGCTGCGCAACGGTGCATGCCCCGCGCATCCCCAGCGACGCCCTGCCCGCGACGGCGTCTTCGTTCGGCCGTTCGATCCAGGCCCAGGCCGCGCCTTACCAGGGCCGTTCGGGTTTTCGCCTGCTGCCCAACAGCAGCGAAGCGTTCATGGCCCGCGCCGAACTAATCCGCAACGCCCAGACCAGCCTCGACCTGCAGTACTACATCGTGCACGACGGCATCAGCACTCGCATGCTGGTGGACGAGCTGCTCAAGGCCGCCGACCGTGGCGTGCGCGTACGCATCCTGCTGGACGACACCACCAGCGACGGCCTCGACCAGATCATCGCCACCCTCGCCGCCCACCCCAAGATCGAGATTCGCCTGTTCAACCCGCTGCATCTGGGACGGAGCACGGGGGCCACGCGGGCCATGGGGCGCCTGTTCAACCTGTCGCTGCAACACCGACGCATGCACAACAAATTGTGGCTGGCGGACAACAGCGTGGCGATTGTCGGCGGGCGCAATCTGGGCGATGAGTATTTCGACGCCGAGCCCAATCTGAATTTCACCGACATCGACATGCTCAGCGTGGGGCCGGTGGCCGAGCAACTGGGGCACAGCTTCGATCAGTACTGGAACAGCGCCCTGAGCAAGCCCATCGACGACTTCGTTTCCAACCCGCCGTCAAAAGGCGACCTGGCCGTCGCACGCGTGCGCCTGGAGGCGTCGCTCGCCGAATCACGCCAGCAGAACCACGCGCTGTACAACCGCTTGCGCACCTACAAGACTCAGCCACGCATGGACATCTGGCGCCGCGAACTGATCTGGGCCTGGAACCAGGCGCTGTGGGACGCACCGAGCAAGGTGCTGGCCAAGGCGGACCCGGACCCGCAACTGCTGCTGACCACCCAACTGGCGCCGGAGCTGGAACGAGTCAACCGCGAACTGGTGATGATCTCAGCGTATTTTGTGCCCGGCCAGCCCGGCCTGGTGTACCTGACTGGACGCGCCGACGCCGGGGTTTCGGTGCGCCTGTTGACCAACTCCCTGGAAGCCACCGACGTGCCGGCCGTACACGGCGGCTACGCGCCCTACCGCAAAGCGTTGCTCGAACACGGCGTAAAGCTGTACGAATTGCGCCGTCAACCCGGCGACCCCAGCGCCGGCAGCGGACCGCACCTGTTCCGGCGCGGCACGTTCCGCGGTTCGGATTCGAGCCTGCACAGCAAGGCGATGATCTTTGATCGCGAAAAATCGTTTATCGGCTCGTTCAACTTCGACCCACGGTCGGTGCTGTGGAACACCGAAGTCGGCGTGCTGGTGGACAGCCCCGAACTGGCCGAGCACGTGCGTAACCTGGCGCTGCAGGGCATGGCGCCAGCACTCAGTTATGAGGCGAAACTGCAAGACGGCCAGGTGGTGTGGGTAACCGAGGATAACGGCCAACTGCACACCCTGACGCGCGAGCCAGGCAGTTGGTGGCGGCGTTTCAACGCATGGTTCGCCACCTCAGTGGGCCTGGAGCGCATGCTTTAAGAACACGGTTGTGTGGCGCCGAAAGCGCCTTGGCGCAGTAACAGCAGCACCAGCCCCACTGCCCCGGCCGCCATCAGCAACGGCAGCGCGTGTCCGCTGATCCACTGGCTGCCGGCGCCGGCCACCAGCGGCCCAATCAGACACCCGATACCCCACAGCTGCGCGATATGGGCATTGGCCCGCACCAGCGCATCATCGCGATAGCGCTCGCCGATCAGAATCAACGACAGCGTGAACAATCCGCCGGCACTGGCGCCGAACAGCACCCACACCGGCCAGATCAACAGCGTGTGCATCAACGCAGGAATTGCCAGGCTCGACACCAGTAACAGCAGCGCACAGCCCAGAAACAATGTTCGGCGCGGCAGGTAATCGGCCAGCGCGCCGATGGGCAACTGCAGCAGCGCATCGCCAACGACAACGGCGCTGACCATCGCCAGGGCAATTTCAGCGGTGAACCCCTGCTGCAGGCAATACACCGGCAGCAGCGTCAGGATCATTGCTTCGAACGCAGCAAACAGCGCCACCGCCCACGCAATCGCCGGCAGGCTGCGGCAAAAACGCCACAGGTCGACAAAGGTGACGCTGAACGCTTCGGCCGTGGGCGCGCCGGAGCGCCCCAGCAACAGCAGCGGCGCAACCGTCAGAAGCCCCACGCCGACCCAAAAGCCGTAGTCATGCCCGGTGCCGATCACGCCCAGTAACAAAGGCCCCGACAACTGGCTCAACGCATAGCTGCAGCCGTACAACGCCACCAGCCGTCCACGCCACTGCTCGACCACCAATTGATTGATCCAGCTTTCGCCGAGGACAAACACGATGGTCAGGATCACGCCGATCATCAAGCGCAGCACCAGCCACACCGGGTAACTGGGCAGGATCGCCAGCAACCCGATGGACACCGCACCGGCCCACAGGCACAGGCGCATCAGGTTGGCGGTGCCCAGCCACGCCGCCAGGCGACTGGAGAGTTTGGCGCCGAGCAGTACACCAAATGCTGGCATCGCCGCCATTACGCCAATGGCGAAGCTGCCATAGCCCCAGCCTTCCAGGCGCAAGGACACCAGCGGCATGCTGACGCCCAGCGCCAGGCCCACGCTGAGTACCGAAGCCAGGACGGCAAAGTAAGTCGCCCAACGCATTGCCACGCTCCTGTGGATATCTACGGGTTCGTACAAAACAGTGTGGGAGCGGGCTTGCTCGCGAATGCGCTGTATCAGACGCGACAACGGCGACTGTCATACCGCATTCGCGGGCAAGCCCGCTCCCACATTTGGCCTGCAGGGGTGCTTAGAGCTTGATCCAGGTAGCCTTCAGCTCGGTGTACTTATCGAACGCATGCAGCGACTTGTCGCGACCGTTACCCGATTGCTTGAAGCCACCGAACGGCGCGGTCATGTCGCCGCCGTCGTACTGGTTGACCCACACGCTACCCGCGCGCAGCGCCTTGGCGGTCAGGTGCGCCTTGGAGATGTCCGCAGTCCACACCGCCGCGGCCAAGCCGTATTGGGTGTCGTTGGCGATCTTGATCGCTTCGTCGGCGCTGTCGAAGGTGATCACCGACAGCACTGGACCGAAGATTTCTTCCTGGGCGATTCTCATCGCATTGGTCACACCGTCAAAAATCGTCGGCTCGACGTAGGTACCGCCGGTCTCTTCCAGGGTGCGCTTGCCGCCCGCCACCAGCTTGGCGCCGTCGGCGTGGCCCGCCTCGATGTAGGACAGCACCGTGTTCATCTGCTGGGTGTCCACCAGGGCACCGACGTTGGTCGCCGGATCCAGCGGGTTGCCGGGCTTCCAGCCTTTGAGGGCCTCGATCACCAGGGGCAGGAAGGTGTCCTTGATCGAACGCTCCACCAGCAGGCGCGAGCCGGCGGTGCACACTTCACCCTGGTTGAAGGCGATGGCACTGGCGGCCGACTCGGCGGCGGCCTGCAGATCCGGAGCGTCGGCAAACACGATGTTCGGGCTCTTGCCGCCCGCTTCCAGCCATACGCGCTTCATGTTCGATTCGCCGGAACGAATCAACAGTTGCTTGGCAATCTTGGTGGAGCCCGTGAACACCAGCGTGTCGACATCCATGTGCAACGCCAAGGCGTTACCCACAGTGTGACCGTAGCCTGGCAGAACGTTGAACACGCCTTTCGGGATACCGGCTTCAACGGCCAGGGCCGCGATGCGGATGGCGGTCAGCGGAGATTTTTCGGACGGCTTGAGGATCACCGAGTTACCGGTGGACAGCGCCGGACCGAGTTTCCAGCAGGCCATCATCAACGGGAAGTTCCACGGCACGATGGCGCCCACCACGCCGACCGGCTCACGGGTCACCAGACCCAGCTGGTCATGAGGCGTGGCCGCCACTTCGTCGTAAATCTTGTCGATGGCTTCCCCGCTCCAGCTCAAGGCGTTGGCGGCACCGGGCACGTCGATGTTCAGGGAATCGCTGATGGGCTTGCCCATGTCCAGGGTTTCGAGCAGCGCCAGCTCTTCGGCGTTGGCTTTGAGCAACGCGGCGAAACGGATCATGGTGGCTTTGCGTTTAGCCGGTGCCAGGCGCGACCACACACCGGAATTGAAGGTGGCGCGGGCGTTTTCCACGGCGCGCTGGGCATCGTCGGCGTCACAGCTGGCAACGGTGGTCAGCAGGCGGCCGTCCACCGGGCTGATGCACTCGAAGGTACTGCCGGAAACGGCGGTGGTGTACTCGCCATTGATATAGGCGCGGCCTTCGATCTTCAGATCCTTGGCGCGTTGTTCCCAGTCGGCACGGGTCAGGGTGGTCATGCGAGTGTCCTCCTCTTATTGAATACGAGGGCCAGGTGATGTCGCCCGGCAGCCTCAAAGAATTCTTGCCCGCCAGCCAACTGCTCGGCTCAAAGGCAGCTGCCACCCTAAACCAGCGGCCAGGGATGTTTCAATATATTTGACATAACGGCGGCAAACGCCCTTGCGATGTTCATTTTAATAAACATAGACTTTGGGCTCTCCAACCGCAGGCCAGACGGGACACGCATATGAGCATCCAGGACATCGTCGACTTCAGCCAGGCCAACACCGCCCCAGACCGCTACCGCCCTGCCGCAGAAAAAATCCTCAAGGGCGATCCCGAGCAGACCGTCTACAACCATTACAACAGCCCCTGCGGCCAGATGAATGCGGGCGTCTGGGAAGGTGAAGTGGGGCAATGGGTGGTTAATTACACCGAGCATGAGTACTGCGAAATCGTGCAGGGTGTGTCGGTGCTGCGCGATGGCGAAGGCAACGCCAAGACCTTGCGCGCCGGTGACCGTTTCGTGATCCCCGCCGGATTCAGCGGAACCTGGGAAGTGCTCGAACCTTGCCGCAAGATCTATGTGGTATTCGAACAGAAAGCCTGATCAATAAATCGGACGCAAAAAAAAGCCCGTATCGTGAGATACGGGCTTTTTTTCACAAGGAAGCAAATCAATTACTTGATTTTGCCTTCTTTGTAGATCACGTGCTTGCGAACGCGCGGGTCGAACATTTTCTTTTCGAGCTTGTCCGGGGTAGTACGCTTGTTCTTGTCGGTAGTGTAGAAGTGACCAGTACCGGCGCTAGAGATCATTCGAATCAATTCACGCATGATATAGCTCCTCAAACCTTGCCAGCGCGGCGGATGTCGGCCAGCACGGCAGTGATGCCACGCTTGTCGATGATACGCATGCCTTTGGCGGATACGCGCAGACGCACGAAACGTTTCTCTTCTTCAACCCAGAAGCGGTGATGCTGCAGGTTCGGCAGGAAACGACGACGGGTTTTGTTATTTGCGTGGGAAATGTTATTCCCAGTCACCGGACCCTTACCGGTAACTTGACAGACTCTCGACATGCCTCAGCCCTCTAAAACCACATGCCCAACCCGGCATGGGTTGGCCGCTTAATCTCTCAGTCATTTGGCGCCAGGCGCCGCGTTTCTTTAGGGTCTTACCGGCTACACCTACAAGCGAAGGAACCGGGCCCCTAGAAAAGAGCGCTGCTTTATACCAGAAAGACCCAGGCGCAACAACAGCCCGTGTATTTTTCCCAGCTTAATTCAACGCCACTGGCGCCCGAACCGCTGCCAGGAGGGGCCGCCCTTACCGCTGACCGCTCGTCGCACAGAATCAGTTTATGCCCTCATGCACGGTGCCGAGCGCACGGCGAAACGAACCGAGGCGCCATCAAAACAGCATTTGCCGCAAAAGCACAGGCAAAAATGGGCTAGTCATTTATCAATCAGACCTCTACGGTAGGACTTTTCCAGACTGCACTCGCAGATGGGCCTACGATCTGCAAAGGAAACCGAATATGCGCCTCGCAGCCCTGCCTCTCTTGCTTGCCCCTCTCTTTATTGCGCCGCTGGCCTCTGCCGCCAGTAATCTGAGCGTCTGCACCGAGGCCAGCCCCGAAGGGTTCGATGTGGTGCAGTACAACTCGCTGACCACCACCAACGCCTCGGCCGACGTGCTGATGAACCGTCTGGTCGACTACGACGCCGCCAGCGGCAAGCTCGTGCCAAGCCTGGCCGACAGCTGGGAAGTCTCGCCCGACGGCCTGACCTATACCTTCAAGCTGCATCCCGATGTGAAATTCCACCGCACCGAGTATTTCACACCGAGCCGGACGCTGACGGCCGAAGACGTACGCTTCAGCTTCGAGCGCATGCTCGACCCGGCCAACCCTTGGCATAAGATCGCCCAGAGCGGTTTCCCCCATGCCCAATCGCTTCAATTGCCCGCTCTGGTCAAGAAGATCGATGCTCTGGACCCACTCACCGTGCGCTTCACCTTGGACCACGCCGACTCCACGTTCCTTGCGGCCTTGAGCATGGGCTTCGCCTCGATCTACCCGGCGGAGTACGCCGACAAACTGCTCAAGGCCGGCACGCCGGAAAAGCTCAATAGCCACCCTGTCGGCACCGGCCCGTTCGTTTTCGTGCGGTTTCAGAAAGACGCCGTGGTGCGCTACAAAGCCAACCCGGATTATTTCGCCGGCAAACCGGCTGTGGATAACTTGATCTTCGCGATCACTCCGGACGCCAATGTGCGACTGCAGAAGTTGCACCGCGACGAATGCCAGATCGCCCTGTCGCCCAAGCCTCTGGATGTGGCGCAAGCCGAAAAGGATGCCGCCCTCAAAATCGAGAAAACCGCCGCGTTCATGACCGCCTTTGTGGCCATCAACAGCCAGCATCCACCGCTGGACAAACCCGAAGTGCGCCAGGCCATCAACCTGGCATTCGACAAGGGCAGTTACCTCAAAGCCGTGTTCGAAGGCACCGCCGAAGCCGCCAACGGGCCTTACCCGCCGAACACCTGGAGTTTTGCCAAGGAGTTGCCGGGCTATCCACAAGACCTCGCCAAAGCCAAGACGTTGCTGGACCGCGCCGGCCTCAAGGATGGCTTCAAAACCACGATCTGGACGCGCCCTACCGGCAGCTTGCTGAACCCCAACCCCAACCTGGGCGCGCAATTGCTGCAGGCCGATCTGGCCAAGGTCGGCATCCAGGCCGAGATCCGCGTCATCGAATGGGGCGAGTTGATCCGCCGCGCCAAGGCCGGCGAGCACGACCTGCTGTTCATGGGCTGGGCCGGCGACAACGGCGATCCGGACAATTTCCTGACCCCGCAGTTTTCCTGTGCAGCGGTGAAGTCCGGCACCAACTTCGCACGCTATTGCGACCCAACCCTGGACAAGCTGATCAATGCTGGCAAGACCACCAGCGAACAAGGCGTGCGCAGCAAGCTGTATCAACAGGCCCAGGCCCAGATCCAGCAACAGGCGCTCTGGTTGCCGCTGGCGCACCCCACCGCCTTCGCCCTGACGCGCAAAGGCGTCGAGGGGTATCAGGTCAGCCCGTTCGGGCGCCAGGACTTCTCCAAGGTCAGCGTCAAGCCTTGAGCCTGTGCCCCGCCCTTACCGGGCGGGGTCACATCCATCCATACTCGGCCATCGACAGCGGGTCGCCATCCCCGACGATGATGTGGTCCAGCACCCGCACATCCACGACTTCCAGAGCCTTTTGCAGCAGCTTGGTCAATTTTCGATCAGCCGCGCTGGGTTCAAGGCTGCCGGAAGGATGGTTGTGACACAGGATCAGCGCCGCCGCGTTATAGGCCAAGGCGCGCTTGACCACTTGCCGTGGATAAACCACCGCCGCATCGATGGTGCCTTCGGACAGCGCCTCGAAACCCAGCACCCGATGCCGCGAGTCGAGGAACAGGCAACCGAATATCTCGTGGGGCTCATGCCGTAACAGCGCCTTGAGGTAGTCGCGCACCGCTACCGGACTTTCCAGCACCGAGTCATGGCGCAGCCGTTCGGCCATGTGCCGCCGGGACATTTCCAGCACGGCCTGCAGTTGCGCATACTTCGCCGGCCCCAGCCCCAATTGCTGGTTGAACAGCGCCTGGCTGGCCTCGAGCAACGGGCGCAGGCCGCCGAACTGCGCCAACAAATGGCGCGCAAGGTCCACAGCGCTGCGCCCCGCCACCCCCGTGCGCAGAAAAATCGCCAGCAGTTCGGCGTCCGACAGACTCGCTGCGCCCCATTCCAAAAGTTTCTCCCGTGGTCGCTCTGCCGCCGGCCAATCGCGAATACTCATCCCACCTCCCTGTGCATGTGCGCCGCTGTTGCGTGGCGGTCGCTGTGTTATCGTAGGCCCTCTTTTTTGCCTGCGATTTCACCTGGGGAGGGGGCATCGCAGGCGTCACTGAACTGGCTTCACTGAACTGGAAAGGCAAACCAATGCAGCGTCTGTATCGGAAACGCATCGTTCTCGGCGTCGGCGGCGGCATTGCCGCTTACAAGAGCGCAGAGTTGGTTCGCAGGCTTCTCGACCAAGGCGCCGAAGTGCGCGTGGTCATGACCCGCGGCGGCAGTGAGTTCATCACCCCGCTGACCATGCAGGCCCTGTCCGGCCACCCGGTTCACCTGGACCTGCTCGACCCCGCCGCCGAAGCCGCCATGGGCCATATCGAGCTGGCCAAATGGGCCGACCTGGTGTTGATCGCCCCGGCCACCGCCGACCTGATTGCGCGCCTGGCCCAAGGTATCGCCGACGATCTGCTCACCACTCTGGTACTGGCCACCGACGCCACCGTTGCCATCGCTCCGGCCATGAACCAGGCCATGTGGCGCGACCCGGCAACCCAGTCCAACACTCAACTCCTGCAAAGCCGTGGCCTGAAGGTGTTCGGCCCGGCCTCCGGCAGCCAGGCCTGCGGTGACGTGGGCATGGGCCGCATGCTCGAAGCCACCGACTTGGCCCTGTGTGCCGCCGAGTGTTTCCAACACCTGGCCCTTACCGGTAAGCACGTGCTGATTACCGCAGGCCCGACCCAGGAAAACATCGACCCGGTGCGCTACATCACCAACCATAGCTCAGGGAAAATGGGGTTTGCCCTGGCCGAAGCAGCGGTTGAGGCAGGCGCACGTGTCACGCTCATCACTGGCCCGGTGCATTTGCCGACGCCGGATCGCGTGACGCGCATTGATGTGGTCAGCGCCCGCGACATGCTGGCGGCCTGCGAAGCGGCCATTCCATGTGACCTGTTCATCGCCTCGGCAGCGGTTGCGGACTACCGTCCAGAAGTCGTCGCCCCGCAAAAACTCAAGAAAGACCCTACCAGCGGCGATGGCCTGCTCCTGCAAATGGTGCGCAACCCGGACATTCTGGCCACCATCGCCACACGCCCGGACCGCCCGTTCAGTGTCGGCTTTGCCGCCGAGACCGAAAACCTGCTGGACTATGCCGCGCGCAAGCTGAAAGACAAAAACCTCGACTTGATCGTTGCCAATGATGTCGCCAACCCGAGCATCGGCTTCAACAGCGAGGAAAACGCTTGCAGCGTGATCGACCGCGAGCTGCACGCCACCCTTTTCGCCCAGACCAGCAAGGGCAAGATTGCCCGCCAACTGATCTCTTTTATCGCCCAACGGCTGAACCAGGTTTAATTTCCATGCACGCTTTGCAAGCCAAGATCCTCGACCCCCGCCTCGGTACCGACTTCCCATTGCCGGCCTACGCCACACCAGGCTCCGCCGGCCTGGACCTGCGCGCCATGCTCAAGCAAGACACCGTGCTTGAACCGGGCCAGACCCTGCTGATCCCCACCGGCCTGTCGATCTACGTGGGCGATCCGGGCCTGGCGGCACTGATCCTGCCGCGTTCCGGCCTGGGCCATAAGCACGGCATCGTGCTGGGCAACCTGGTGGGCCTGATCGATTCGGACTATCAGGGCGAGCTGATGGTGTCGTGCTGGAACCGTGGGCAAACCGCCTTCAACATCGCCGTCGGCGAGCGCATTGCCCAACTGGTGCTGGTGCCGGTGGTGCAGGCGCACTTCGAACTGGTAGAGGAATTCGACGAAACCCAACGCGGTGCGGGCGGTTTTGGGCATTCCGGCAGCCACTGACTAAGCTGAATCGGGCCGGACACTGACGTCCGGCTTAACGCCCCTGGCAAGGTCATTCAGGACGAAGAATGCGTGAAGTTAAATGGCAATATTTCTCCATTAAAATCAAAGCATTATGCGGATACGGCAACGATGGGCGAGCGGCGATGGCATTTTTGCACCACGAACTCTCTGCCGAAAACGCCGTCATACCCTTCAGCTTGAGCCTGCCGGCCACCCCAAATTAGGCCAGCCTTGCCCCCCCTTCAGATGGAGTTTCCCCCCGCGATGAGTACCGCAGCCCGTGTAGCCCCGACGTTCCCAGACAGCATTTTTCGCGCCTACGATATTCGCGGCGTCGTACCCAAAACCCTGACCGCCGAAACCGCTTACTGGATTGGCCGCGCCATCGGTGCCCAAAGTCTGGCCCAAGGCGAGCCCAATGTCTGCGTCGGCCGCGATGGGCGCTTGTCCGGTCCGGAGCTGGTGGAGCAACTCATCCAGGGCTTGGCCGACAGCGGCTGCCATGTCAGCGATGTGGGCCTGGTGCCGACACCGGCGCTGTACTACGCGGCAAACGTCCTGGCCGGCAAGTCCGGCGTAATGCTCACTGGCAGCCACAACCCGTCGGACTACAACGGCTTCAAGATTGTCATTGCCGGCGACACCCTGGCCAATGAACAGATCCAGGCCCTGCACACACGCCTTAAAACCAATGACCTGACCAGCGGTCAGGGCAGCATCACCAAGGTCGACATCCTGCAGCGCTACTCCGATGAAATCACCGGCGACGTCAAACTGGAGCGCCGCCTGAAGGTGGTGGTGGACTGCGGCAACGGCGCGGCCGGTGTGATCGCCCCGCAATTGCTCGAAGCCCTGAACTGCGAGGTCGTCCCGCTGTTCTGCGACGTGGACGGCAACTTCCCCAATCACCACCCGGACCCGGGCAAACCTGAAAACCTGGTGGACCTGATCGCCAAGGTCAAGGAAACCGGCGCTGACGTCGGCCTGGCCTTCGACGGCGATGGCGATCGTGTGGGCGTGGTGACCAACACCGGCGTAAACGTGTTCGCCGACCGCCTGCTGATGCTGTTCGCCCGCGACGTGGTCAAGCGCAACCCCAACGCCGAGATCATCTTCGACGTGAAGTGCACCCGCCGTCTTACGCCGCTGATCAAGGAATATGGCGGTCGCCCGCTCATGTGGAAGACCGGTCACTCGTTGATCAAAAAGAAAATGAAGGAAACCGGCGCCCTGCTCGCCGGCGAAATGAGCGGCCACGTGTTCTTCAAGGAACGCTGGTTCGGCTTTGACGACGGCATTTACAGCGCCGCGCGCCTGCTGGAAATCCTCAGCAAGGAAAAATCCACCGCCGAAGAGCTGTTTCAGACCTTCCCGAACGATATTTCCACGCCAGAGATCAATATCCATGTGACCGAGGAGAGCAAATTCAGCATCATTGACGCTCTGCACGATGCGCAATGGGGTGAAGGCGCCAACCTGACGTCCATTGATGGTGTGCGAGTCGATTACGCCAAAGGCTGGGGCCTGGTTCGCGCCTCCAACACCACACCGGTGCTGGTGCTGCGTTTCGAGGCGGATACCGAGGCTGAGTTGCAGCGCATCAAGGACGTGTTCCACGCCCAGTTGAAACGTGTTGCCCCTGATCTCCAATTACCGTTCTGATTTTTACCGGAGCCCTGAATGACCCTCGAACGCGAAGCCGCTGCCAACACCGCCAAGGTCCTGTCCGAAGCGTTGCCTTACATTCGACGCTACGTCGGCAAGACGCTGGTAATCAAGTATGGCGGCAATGCCATGGAAAGCGACGAGCTCAAAACCGGCTTCGCCCGCGACATCGTGCTGATGAAGGCGGTGGGCATCAACCCGGTGGTCGTGCATGGCGGCGGCCCGCAAATCGGCGACCTGCTCAAGCGGTTGTCGATCGAGAGTCACTTTATCGATGGCATGCGCGTCACTGACGCGCAGACCATGGACGTCGTGGAGATGGTCCTCGGCGGCCAGGTAAACAAAGACATCGTTAACCTGATCAACCGTCACGGCGGCAGCGCCATCGGCCTGACCGGCAAGGACGCGGAGCTGATCCGCGCGAAAAAACTGACAGTGACCCGCCAGACGCCGGAAATGACTCAGCCGGAAATCATCGACATCGGCCAGGTGGGCGAAGTGATCGGCATCAATACCGATCTGCTGAACCTGCTGGTCAAAGGCGACTTCATCCCGGTGATCGCGCCAATCGGCGTAGGTGCCAACGGTGAGTCCTACAACATCAACGCCGACCTGGTGGCCGGCAAGGTGGCCGAGGCCCTGAAGGCTGAAAAGCTGATGCTGCTGACCAACATCGCCGGCCTGATGGACAAGCAAGGCAAGGTGTTGACCGGCCTGACCACCCAGCAAGTGGACGACTTGATCGCCGACGGCACCATCTACGGCGGCATGCTGCCCAAGATCCGTTGTGCACTGGAGGCCGTGCAGGGCGGGGTTGGCAGCTCGCTGATCCTGGATGGCCGGGTGCCGAATGCGATCCTGCTGGAAATTTTCACCGATACCGGTGTGGGCACGCTGATCAGTAATCGCAAGCGTCCTTAAACCGCTGACAACAAAAAGCCCCGCTCAACCTGATTGAGCGGGGCTTTTTTATGGTTCGGCGATTACTGAACGCCGAACTGCTCGCGGTATGCACGAACAGCAGGCAAGTGCTGCTTAAGCTGCGGATCATCTTCCAGGAACTGCAACACCTGGTTCAGCGACACGATGCTTACCACTGGAATGCCGAAATCGCGCTCCACTTCCTGGATCGCCGACAATTCACCGTTGCCGCGCTCCTGGCGGTTCAGTGCGATCAGCACACCGGCGGCCTTGGCGCCTTCCTGGGACGCGATGATCTGCATCACTTCACGGATCGCCGTGCCGGCAGTGATCACGTCGTCGATGATCAGCACATCACCGGTCAGTGGCGCGCCTACCAGGCTGCCGCCCTCGCCATGGGCCTTGGCTTCCTTGCGGTTGAAGCACCACGGCAAATCGCGCCCATGATGCTCGGCCAGGGCCACGGCCGTAGCGGCAGCCAAAGGGATGCCTTTGTAGGCAGGGCCAAACAGCACGTCGAAGGCAATACCGCTTTCAACGATGGCCGCCGCGTAGAAACGACCCAGCTGCGCCAGGGCGGAACCGGAGTTGAACAAGCCGGCATTGAAGAAGTACGGGCTGGTGCGCCCGGACTTGAGGGTGAACTCACCGAAGCGCAAAACCCCGCGATCGATGGCAAAACGAATGAAATCGCGTTGATACGCCTGCATGAAAAAAGCCTCAGATACCACGGATTTAGCTAATTAGGTAGACGGCGTGTATCATACACGCACGCGATTTTTGGGGCCATTTATGCGGATCATCAGTGTGAACGTTAATGGTATTCAGGCTGCAGTCGAGCGTGGTTTGCTCAGTTGGCTGCAAGCCCAGAATGCCGACGTCATCTGCCTGCAGGATACCCGCGCCTCCGCCTTTGAACTGGACGACCCAGCCTTCCAATTGGATGGCTACTTCCTTTATGCCTGCGATGCCGAAGTGCCCACTCAAGGTGGCGTGGCTTTGTACTCGCGGTTGCAACCCAAGGCGGTCATCAGCGGCCTCGGCTTCGAGACAGCCGACCGCTACGGGCGCTACCTGCAAGCCGATTTCGACAAGGTCAGCATCGCGACCTTGCTGCTTCCATCAGGGCAGAACGGCGATGAAGACTTGAACCAGAAATTCAAGCTAATGGACGATTTCGCCCGTTACCTGGATAAGCAGCGGCGCAAACGTCGCGAGTACATTTATTGTGGCTCGCTGTACGTGGCGCAACAGAAGCTGGATATCAAGAATTGGCGCGACAGCCAGCAATCTCCAGGCTTCCTGGCGCCGGAACGGGCCTGGATGGACGAGATTGTCGGCAACATGGGTTATGTCGATGCCCTGCGCGAAGTCAGCCGTGAAGGCGACCAGTACAGCTGGTGGCCGGACAACGAACAGGCCGAAATGCTCAACCTGGGCTGGCGTTTCGACTACCAGCTGCTGACCCCAGGCCTGCGCCGGTTCGTTCGCAGCGCGCGCTTGCCGCGCCAGCCGCGTTTCTCGCAGCATGCGCCGTTGATCGTGGACTACGACTGGACACTGACCATCTAAGGTCTTTTTCCAGGCACAAAAAAACCGACATCACTGTCGGTTTTTTTGTGGGCGGTCATTATTTAACCAGACGCCAGGTCAGCGGATAGCGATAAGCGATGCCGTTGTTGGCCTTGATGCCGCCGATGATGGTCAGCACCACCGTGGCAATCGCCAGGGCCATCATCAGGAAAAACCCAATCACGGCGAACGCGAGCACGATGCAGACCAACCAGGCGATAGCCACGGTGATCTGAAAGTTCAAGGCTTCCTTCCCCTGATCGTCGATGAACGGGTCCACTTCCTTCTTCATCTGCCACAGGATCAGCGGCCCCACGACACTGCCGAAAGGGAACACAAACCCGAGGAACGCCGCGAGGTGGCACAACATTGCACTCTGCCGAACCTCGTAGGAAGGCGTAGGTACCGGCATTTGGCTGTCATTCATGGCGCTTCTCCTTGAGGCGGTTTCAGTCGGCCAGGGCGGCGTTCTGCAGTTCGAAAATTTCGCTCATGCCTTTCTGGGCCAAGGCCAGCATGGCGTTCAGGTCGGCCGGCTGGAATGGCGCGCCTTCAGCGGTGCCCTGCACTTCGATGAAACCACCGGTGCTGGTCATCACCACGTTGAGGTCGGTTTCGGCGGCAGAGTCTTCCAGGTAATCCAGGTCCAGCACAGGCTCGCCCTGATACATGCCGACCGACACCGCGGCAATCATCTGTTTGAGTGGATCGCCGGCCTTGAGGCCGCCACGCTTCTTGATCACTTTCAGGGCGTCGACCAGGGCCACCATGGCGCCGGTAATGGACGCGGTGCGAGTACCGCCGTCGGCCTGGATTACGTCGCAATCGACATACAGGGTCACGTCGCCCAGCTTGGACATATCCAGGGCGGCGCGCAGGGAGCGACCGATCAGGCGCTGGATTTCCAAGGTACGACCGCCCTGCTTGCCTCGGCTGGCCTCACGCTGGTTACGCTCGCCGGTGGCGCGCGGCAACATGCCGTATTCGGCGGTCAACCAGCCCTGGCCCTGGCCCTTGAGGAAACGCGGCACGCCATTTTCGACGCTGACGGTGCAGATGACCTTGGTATCGCCAAACTCGACCAGTACGGATCCCTCGGCGTGTTTGGTGTAGTTGCGGGTGATGCGGATCGAGCGGAGCTGATCGGCAACGCGACCACTTGGACGTTTCATAGGGGATACCTGTACTGAGGACGAAAACTGCCGGGCATTATAGAGCCGCGAACCGCTTCGGGGCACTTCTAAAAATTCAGTTACGAATGCTCGGCCCGTCGCCCTTTGTTTGGGCGCATTCGTCCCACTGCGCTACAATCCTGCGCCTTCGCAGCCTGCCTGCTTCATTTACCCATCAGCCCGTGATCGCGGGACTGCAACGCGAGGTACCCGCATGGTGCACAGCATGACCGCCTTCGCCCGCGTCGAAAAAGCCGGCGTCCAGGGCACCCTGAGCTGGGAATTGCGCTCGGTCAACAGCCGCTACCTGGAGCCGCACCTGCGCCTGCCGGAGTCGTTCCGCGACCTCGAAGGCGCCGTGCGCGAAGCGCTGCGCCAGGGCATTTCCCGCGGCAAGCTGGAATGCACCCTGCGCTTTACCGAAGAAACTGCCGGCAAACCGCTGCAGGTCGACCGTGACCGCGCGGCACAACTGGTCGCCGCCGCCGAAACCATTGCCGGCCTGATCCAGCGGCCGGCCCCGCTCAACCCTCTGGAAGTGCTGGCCTGGCCCGGTGTATTGGTGGCCGACGCTGCCGACCCGCAGGCCCTCAATGCCGAGGCCCTCGCCCTGTTCAACCTGGGCTTGAAGGAGCTCAAGGCCGGTCGTGAGCGTGAAGGTGCCGAGCTGGCGCGCCTGATCAACGAGCGCCTGACCTCGATCGAAGAGGATGTGCTGATCCTGCGCGACCTGGTGCCACAGATGCTCGCCACACAGCGCCAGAAGGTGCTCGACCGTTTCGCCGACATGAAGGCTGACCTCGATCCGATGCGCCTTGAGCAGGAAATGGTGCTGCTGGCACAGAAAAGCGACGTTGCCGAAGAGCTCGACCGTCTGAGTACCCACATCCTGGAAGTGCGCCGCGTACTCAAGTCCGGCGGTGCCGCTGGTCGGCGCCTGGACTTCCTGATGCAGGAACTCAACCGCGAAGCCAATACACTGGGCTCCAAAGCCTTCGATCCGCGCAGCACACAGGCGGCGGTCAACCTCAAAGTGTTGATCGAGCAGATGCGCGAACAAGTACAGAATATTGAGTAAGGCAACCTCCATGACCCATAGCACCGGCACCCTTTACATCATTTCCGCCCCTTCGGGCGCGGGCAAGAGCAGTCTGGTCAAGGCCCTGACCGACACCAACGATCAAATCCGCATCTCGGTTTCCCACACCACTCGTGCCATGCGCCCGGGTGAAGTGAATGGCGTGCACTATCACTTCGTCGAGCGCACCGAGTTCGTGAAGATGATCGAACACGGTGACTTCCTGGAGCGCGCCGAAGTGTTCGGCAACCTCTATGGCACCTCGCAAAGCCACCTGCAGCAGACCCTGGACGAAGGCCACGACCTGATTCTGGAAATCGACTGGCAGGGCGCCGAGCAGGTGCGCAAATTGATGCCTAACGCGCGCTCGATCTTTATCCTGCCGCCCTCGCTGGAAGCCTTGCACCAGCGCCTGACCAATCGCGGCCAGGACAGCGACGAGATCATCGACGGCCGTATGCGTGAGGCGGTCAGCGAAATGAGCCACTACGTCGACTACGATTACCTGATTATCAACGACGATTTTTCCCACGCGCTGGATGACTTGAAGGCGATTTTCCGTGCCAATCAGCTCCAGCAGAAGCGGCAACAGCAGCGTTTTGGCAAATTACTGGCCGAATTGCTCGGCTGATTGACGCTTTCCAAAACCCCTGCAAGGGCTTTACATTGGCGCTTGCAGCGGTTTGGCGAGGTTCCGCGAAAAATCAGCGCTTCCCTAAACGCTGGTGATTTTTTAAACTGCTCAGTCCGCTCGCCCAACCGGGCAGCGCGCATCTTGCATTCGCTCCGAGGAATACCATGGCCCGCGTAACCGTTGAAGACTGCCTAGAACACGTGGATAACCGCTTTGAGCTGGTCATGCTCTCTACCAAGCGTGCCCGTCAACTGGCCACTGGCGGCAAAGAGCCCCTGGTCCAGTGGGAAAACGACAAGCCGACCGTTGTCGCCCTGCGTGAAATCGCCGAAGGCCTGATGAGCTACGAGTTCATCGCCAATGCCGAAATCGTTGAAGACGAACCGCTGTTCGCAGCGTTCGAGGACGAGTCCAACGAGGCCGTCTAAGCCTATGCCTGGTCGACGTAGCACGGCGCGGGGTCACAGCCATCGGCAGGAGTTCACACTTTGCCGAGCATAGACGCCCTCGCCGATCGCTTATCGGCCTACCTCGGCCCAGACCAGGTCAATCTGGTCCGCCGAGCGTATTTCTACGCCGAACAAGCCCACGACGGCCAACGCCGTCGCAGCGGCGAGGCGTATGTCACCCATCCTCTTGCGGTGGCCAATATTCTTGCGGACATGCACATGGACCATCAGAGCCTGATGGCCGCGATGCTGCATGACGTGATCGAAGACACCGGTATCGCCAAGGAAGCGCTCAGCTCCCAGTTCGGCGAAACCGTGGCCGAACTGGTCGACGGGGTCAGCAAACTGACCCAGATGAACTTCGAGACCAAGGCCGAAGCCCAGGCGGAAAACTTCCAGAAGATGGCCATGGCCATGGCCCGCGATATCCGCGTGATCCTGGTCAAGCTGGCCGACCGGCTGCACAACATGCGCACGCTGGAAGTGCTGTCCGGCGAAAAACGCCGGCGCATCGCCAAGGAAACCCTGGAAATCTACGCCCCCATCGCTAACCGGCTGGGCATGCACGCCATTCGCATCGAGTTCGAAGACCTCGGCTTCAAGGCGATGCACCCGATGCGTTCGGCGCGCATCTACCAGGCGGTCAAGCGCGCCCGGGGCAACCGCAAGGAAATCGTCAACAAGATCGAAGAGTCATTGAGCCATTGCCTGGCGATTGACGAGATCGAAGGCGAGGTCAGTGGCCGACAGAAGCACATCTACGGCATCTATAAGAAGATGCGCGGCAAACGTCGGGCCTTTAACGAAATCATGGACGTGTATGCGTTCCGGATCATCGTCGACAAGGTGGACACCTGCTACCGCGTACTCGGCGCTGTACATAATTTGTACAAGCCCCTGCCCGGCCGCTTCAAGGACTACATCGCCATTCCCAAAGCCAACGGCTATCAGTCGCTGCATACCACGCTGTTCGGGATGCATGGCGTGCCGATCGAGATCCAGATCCGCACTCGGGAAATGGAAGAGATGGCCAACAACGGCATCGCCGCCCATTGGCTGTACAAATCCAGTGGCGACGAACAGCCCAAGGGCACCCACGCCCGTGCTCGCCAGTGGGTCAAAGGCGTGCTGGAAATGCAGCAACGCGCGGGCAACTCCCTCGAATTTATCGAAAGCGTGAAAATCGACCTGTTCCCGGACGAGGTCTACGTGTTCACGCCCAAAGGCCGGATCATGGAGCTGCCCAAGGGCTCCACAGCGGTCGATTTCGCCTACGCGGTGCACACCGATGTGGGCAATAGCTGCATAGCCTGTCGGATCAACCGGCGCCTGGCCCCGCTGTCGGAGCCGCTGCAAAGCGGCTCCACCGTAGAGATCGTCAGCGCACCGGGCGCCCGCCCGAATCCGGCATGGCTCAATTTCGTGGTCACCGGCAAAGCCCGCACACACATTCGCCATGCTCTCAAACTGCAGCGCCGTTCCGAGTCCATCAGCCTGGGCGAACGCCTGCTGAACAAGGTGCTCAACGGCTTCGACAGCGCCCTGGACAAAATTCCTCAGGAGCGCGTGCAGGCGATGCTTCACGAATATCGCCAGGAAACCATCGAAGACCTGCTCGAAGACATCGGCCTGGGCAACCGCATGGCCTATGTGGTCGCCCGCCGCCTGCTGGGCGAAGGCGAACAACTGCCAAGCCCGGAAGGCCCACTGGCGATTCGCGGCACCGAGGGCCTGGTGCTCAGCTACGCCAAATGCTGCACACCGATCCCGGGCGATCCGATCGTCGGCCACTTGTCCGCCGGCAAAGGCATGGTGGTGCACCTGGACAACTGCCGCAACATCTCCGAAATCCGCCACAACCCGGAAAAATGCATCCAGCTCTCGTGGGCCAAGGATGTCACCGGCGAGTTCAATGTCGAGCTGCGCGTAGAGCTGGAACACCAGCGCGGCCTGATCGCTCTGCTGGCCAGCAGCGTCAATGCGGCCGACGGCAACATCGAGAAGATCAGCATGGACGAACGCGATGGTCGCATCAGCGTGGTCCAACTGGTGGTCAGCGTGCACGATCGCGTGCACCTGGCCCGCGTGATCAAGAAGCTGCGCGCCTTGACGGGAGTCATCCGCATCACCCGCATGCGTGCCTAGTACGTCATACCCTGCCACTGCCTATTACAAGGAGTCATTCATGACCAAGACTGTTATCACCAGCGACAAAGCCCCGGCCGCCATCGGTACTTACTCCCAGGCAATCAAGGCAGGCAACACCGTCTACATGTCCGGCCAGATCCCACTGGACCCAAAGACCATGGAACTGGTGGAAGGCTTCGAAGCCCAGACCGTGCAAGTCTTCGAAAACCTCAAGTCCGTGGCCGAGGCCGCCGGCGGTTCGTTCAAGGACATCGTCAAGCTGAACATCTTTCTCACCGACCTGAGCCACTTCGCCAAGGTCAACGAGATCATGGGCAAGTACTTCGAACAGCCTTACCCAGCCCGCGCCGCCATCGGCGTGGCAGCTCTGCCAAAGGGCGCGCAGGTTGAGATGGACGCGATTCTGGTCATCGAGTAAAACACCCGGCGCAGCCCCCACAGGCTGCGCCGACTTCGTTTTAAAAGGATTTCATCATGCGCAAAGCGCTTGTAGCCTCTTCATTGCTCGCCCTGTTGCTCGGCGGCTGCGCCAGCAACCCCGCCGATCAGGATGTAAGCGGTACCTGGATCAACCAGGCCGCCATCGATGCGGCAGCCAAGGGCGGCCCTTTGCGTGAAGCGCTGCAAAGCTTCGGCCCGAATCTGGAATGGGAGGTCAATACCAAGGCCTCCCAAGCGCGCTACTACAACGGTTTTGAAGTGGCGGAAGGCAAACTGCTTACGGAACAATCCGGCGCCTGGAGCGTGGGCTTCTACGGCAGCTCCGCCACCGAACTCAAGCGCAAAGGCAAGCAACTGCTGCAGGTGGCCAACGATAACGAGCCCGAGCAATTGTTCGCTCGCGCCAAGGACCCCGCCCCGGAAGGCGCGCCACTGGGCGCCAACTTCGAACGGGCGTTGTACGCCGCCTACCTGGGCGGCGACTGGAAGATCACCGACGGCTTCGGCAACGGCGCCATCGTGCAGTTCCAGGCCGATGGCAAGGTTGTCGGCCTGCCCAGGGTCGATCGGTATTCACTGTGCCTGGCCGGCGATTGCGCTTCCATGAGCGGCGGCTATGACAGCATCTGGCTGCAACTCAATGGTCAGGGCAACCCCTGGATTTTCATGCGCAAAGACAAGCAGTTGGAGATTTTCCAGGCGGTCAATACGGCGCAGGCGGACGAAGTACCTTCGTTTACGCCGGGCCCTCGCCAATGGCTGCTGGAAAAACAATAACCGCCCTGAATGAAAGTGAATGTGGGAGAGGGCAAACCCCTTCCCACCATTTTCAGACCGTGTTTCAGCCCTTGAGGATCGCCGCGTAGCCTTCCCGATACGTCGGGTATGTCGGCGTCCATCCCAAGGCCTTGATGCGCGCATTACTGCATTGCTTGCTCCCCGCACGCCGCACGCTCGCCTCGTCGGACCACTGCGTCACGCCCAGGTAATCGCGCAACCAGGCCACCACCTCGGCCAGCGGCGCCGGCGCGTCGTCCACACCGATGTAGACCTTATCCAGCGAACCGCCCTGCTCCACATGGCGCAGCAGGAATGCGAGCAAGCCCGCCGCATCATCCGCGTGGATCCGGTTGCCATATAAGGGCGGATCGACCGCCACCCGGTAACCCTTGCGCACCTGGGTCAGCAACCATTCGCGGCCAGGGCCATAAATACCGGTCAACCGCACGATGCTGGCCGCAATGCCGCTGTTCAAGGCGACCTGCTCGGCTTCGAGCATGATCTGACCGGAGTAGCCTTTGGCCTGAGTTTCAGACGTTTCGTCGACCCACTCGCCGTTCTGCTGCCCATACACACTGCTGCTGGACACAAACAGTAGATGTTTGGGTTGCTGGCCGTAATCGCCGAGCCACTCCAGCACATGCTGCAACCCCTGCACGTACGCCGCGCGATAGCCGGCTTCATCGTGATCGGTCGCGGCAGCGCAATACACCAGGTAATCCACTGCGCCGATCGGCCAGGTGTCCGGGCAGTCCTTTTTGAACAGGTCGCCGGCAATGCCGATCACTCCGTCGGGCAAGCGCGAAATGTCACGCCGCAGACCATGCACCTCCCATTCCGAGGCGAGCAATTGGCTGGCTAACCGACTCCCCACATCGCCACATCCGACAATCACAACAGAAGGCGCGGACATCATAAAACTCCGTATCGAAAGGTCTAGGTTAGCGCTGCCGGTTGACCGACGGCCAGAAAAACGGCAAATAAAGTTACTGTATTACTTCTGTTAACAAGAATTACTTGCAATAATGACCGCCCATTTGTCCTCGACCCTTGCTCAGGGTCTGGCAGGACAATCACTCATTCTTTCTCTCAGGTCCGGCCAGCATGACACGTAATACAACCCCCGCTTCGCCAACCAAGCCTCACAGTTCTTCCCGCGCCTGGCGCGCGATTGCTGCGGTGCTGTTCAGCGTTCTGCTGGCACCGACCGCCGCATTCGCCGACGCCACCGCGCCAGCCACGCCCACTGCCGCCGAGCAGAGCGCCGCCGCACCGGCTGCACCGGTTGCCGCGCCGGCCGCCACCGATCCGGCCGCAGCGGCCGCGGACGACACCGGCGTAGTGCTTGAAGAGAACAACACCCTGGGCATGGCCCATGACCTGTCGCCATGGGGCATGTACCAGAACGCAGACGTGGTAGTGAAGGCCGTGATGATCGGCCTGGCCATTGCCTCGATCATCACCTGGACCATCTGGATTGCCAAAGGCTTCGAGCTGTTGGGCGCCAAGCGCCGTCTGCGCACTGAAATCGTCCATCTGAAAAAGGCCGCCACCCTCAAGGAAGCCAGCGAAAGCGCCACCAAGAAAGGCACCCTGGCCAATACCCTGGTGCACGATGCGCTGGAAGAGATGCGCCTGTCGGCCAACACCCGCGAAAAAGAAGGCATCAAGGAGCGCGTAGCGTTCCGCCTGGAGCGCCTGGTGGCCGCCTGCGGTCGCAACATGAGCAGCGGCACCGGCGTGCTGGCGACCATCGGTTCAACTGCGCCGTTCGTCGGTCTGTTCGGCACCGTGTGGGGCATCATGAACAGCTTCATCGGCATCGCCAAAACCCAGACCACCAACCTCGCCGTCGTTGCCCCCGGCATCGCCGAAGCCTTGCTGGCAACCGCCCTCGGGTTGGTCGCCGCGATTCCTGCGGTGGTGATTTACAACGTCTTCGCCCGTTCGATTGCCGGCTACAAGGCTCAGGTATCGGACGCGTCGGCGGAGGTTCTGCTGCTGGTCAGCCGCGACCTCGATCACCTGCCTACCGAGCGCAGCTCGCAACCGCACATGGTGAAAGTGGGGTAATCGGCCATGGGCCTGCATTTGAATCAAGGCGACGACGAACTCGTCGAGAACCACGAAATCAACGTCACGCCGTTTATCGACGTGATGCTGGTGCTGCTGATCATCTTCATGGTGGCCGCACCGCTGGCAACTGTGGACATCAAGGTCGACCTGCCCGCCTCCAGCGCCAAACCGGCGCCACGCCCGGAAAAGCCGATCTTCCTCAGCGTCAAGGCGGATCAACGCCTGTTCCTGGGTGAAGAAGAAGTCAAGACCGAAACCCTGGGCCCGGTGCTCGACGCCAAGACCCAAGGCAAGAAAGACACGACGATCTTCTTCCAGGCTGACAAAGGCGTGGACTACGGCGATCTGATGAGCGTGATGGATGCCCTGCGCGCGGCCGGCTACCTCAAGGTTGGCCTGGTTGGACTTGAGACGGCAGCCAAGAAATGATCACGACGCGCCACAAACTGACGCGTTATGGCACCAGCCTCGCCGTCGTGCTGGGCGTGCATGCCATCGCGATTGCCATCGCACTCCATTGGTCGGCGCCGCGTACGGTGCAATTGCCGCCGGCGGCCATGGTCATCGACCTGGCGCCTGCGCCTGCGCCTGCGCCACCACCACCGCCGGCCCCGCCGAAGGTGGTGACGCCGCCGCAACCGCCCGCGCCGGTGGAAGAGTTGCCGCTGCCGAAAATGGCCGAGGCGCCCAAGCCGACGATCCAGGTGCCCAAGCCGGTCAAGCCCAAGCCCAAACCCCAGCCGCCCAAGCCGGTGGAAAAAAAGCCCGAGCCACCCAAGGAGAAACCGTCCGAGGAGCCGCCGAGCGATACGCCGCCGACCCAGGCGCCACCGCAGAAATCGGCACAGCCTGCTCCGGGGCCGTCGCCGCAACAGCTCGCGGCCAAGGCGTCCTGGGAAGGCACTTTGCTGGCGCACTTGCAGAAGTACAAGAAGTACCCGCCAGGCGCGCAGGCACGTGGCAAGGAAGGCTTGAACCGCCTGAAGTTCGTGGTCGACGCTGAAGGCAATGTGCTGTCGTACGAGTTGGTGGGGCTCTCCGGCAACGCCGACCTGGACCGCGCCACCCTGGACATGATCCGTCGTGCCCAGCCGCTGCCCAAACCGCCGGCCGATATGGTCAAGAGCGGCAGCATCGAGATCGTTGCACCGTTCGTGTACAACATCGAAAAGCGTCGTCGCTGAACATGAGCATGGCGAGGGGTAACCCTCGCCACTTTCAGGAAAATCCTCGGCACTTCCCACTCAATCCCTTACAAACTTCTGATAACGTGCGTCTATCGATTGCAGCCGGTATGCTTGGCTCGCAACCTCATGGACGCCCGCTATGACTCTTACAGAATTACGCTACATCGTGACCCTCGCCCAAGAGCAACACTTTGGCCATGCGGCCGAGCGCTGCCATGTCAGCCAGCCGACGCTGTCGGTGGGCGTGAAAAAGCTTGAAGACGAACTCGGTGTGCTGATTTTCGAGCGCAGCAAGAGCGCCGTGCGCCTCACGCCAGTAGGCGAAGGTATCGTCGCCCAGGCCCAGAAGGTGCTGGAACAGGCGCAAAGCATTCGCGAGCTGGCCCAGGCCGGCAAGAACCAGCTCACCGCGCCGCTCAAGGTCGGGGCCATCTACACCGTCGGCCCGTACCTGTTCCCGCACCTGATCCCGCAACTGCACCGCGTCGCGCCGCAGATGCCGTTGTATATCGAAGAAAACTTCACCCACGTACTGCGCGACAAACTGCGCAACGGCGAGCTGGACGCAATCATCATCGCCCTGCCGTTCAACGAAGCGGATGTGCTCACCCTGCAGCTCTACGACGAGCCGTTCCAGGTGCTGATGCCCGCTTCCCACCCGTGGACCAAAAAAGCCACCATCGACGCCGCTCTGCTCAACGACAAGAGCCTGCTGCTGCTCGGCGAAGGCCACTGTTTCCGCGACCAGGTGCTGGAAGCCTGCCCGACCCTCACCAAAGGCAACGACGGCGCCAAGCACACCACGGTGGAATCCAGCTCCCTGGAAACCATTCGCCACATGGTCGCTTCGGGCCTGGGCATCTCGATCCTGCCGTTGTCGGCGGTGGACAGTCATCATTACGCCCCTGGCGTGATCGAAGTGCGCCCACTGACGCCACCGGTGCCGTTCCGTACCGTGGCGATCGCCTGGCGCGCCAGTTTCCCACGGCCCAAGGCGATTGAGATCCTCGCCGACTCGGTCCGCCTGTGCTCGGTGGCCAAGCCGCCTGCCGCCGCGAGCTGATCCGTCGTATGACTGAGCTGTCGCAGGTGCCGGTGACGGCACTCAAGGGTGTCGGGGACGCCATGGCCGAGAAGTTGGCCAAGGTCGGCCTGGAGAACCTTCAGGACGTACTGTTCCACCTGCCCCTGCGTTATCAGGACCGCACTCGCGTGGTGCCCATCGGCCAGCTTCGCCCTGGGCAGGACGCGGTGGTCGAAGGTACGGTCAGCGGCGCCGACGTGGTAATGGGCAAGCGCCGCAGCCTGGTGGTGCGCCTGCAGGATGGTACCGGCGGCCTTAGCCTGCGCTTCTACCATTTCAGCAATGCACAGAAAGAAGGCCTTAAACGCGGTACTCGCGTGCGCTGTTACGGCGAAGCCCGCCCCGGCGCCTCGGGCCTGGAAATCTACCACCCGGAATACCGTGCAATCACCGGCGACGAACCGCCGCCGGTAGACACCACCCTCACTCCGATCTACCCGCTCACCGAAGGCCTGACTCAACAACGCCTGCGCCAATTGTGCATGCAGACGCTGACGATGCTCGGCCCGACCAGCCTGCCGGACTGGCTGCCCCTGGAGCTGGCCCGCGACTATCAACTGGCGCCGCTGGCCGATGCGATTCGCTACCTGCATCACCCGCCCGCCGACGCCGACGTGGACGAGCTGGCCCTGGGTCATCATTGGGCCCAGCATCGCCTGGCCTTCGAAGAGCTGCTGACCCACCAACTGTCCCAGCAACGCCTGCGCGAAAGCATGCGCTCGCTGCGCGCGCCGGCAATGCCCAAGGCCACGCGCCTGCCCGCGCAATACCTGGCCAACCTCGGGTTTGCGCCGACCGGCGCCCAGCAGCGCGTGGGCAACGAAATCGCCTACGACCTCAGCCAGCAGGAACCCATGCTGCGCCTGATCCAGGGCGACGTCGGCGCAGGCAAGACGGTGGTCGCCGCCCTCGCCGCGCTGCAGGCGCTGGAAGCCGGTTACCAGGTGGCGCTGATGGCGCCTACCGAGATTCTCGCCGAACAGCACTTCATCACTTTCAAGCGCTGGCTGGAGCCGCTGGGCCTGGAAGTCGCCTGGCTGGCCGGCAAGCTCAAGGGCAAGAACCGCGCCGCCGCGCTGGAGCAGATCGCCGCTGGCGCACCGATGGTGGTGGGCACCCACGCACTGTTCCAGGACGAAGTGCAGTTCAAGAACCTGGCCCTGGTGATCATCGACGAACAACACCGCTTCGGCGTGCAACAGCGTCTGGCCCTGCGCCAGAAAGGCGTGGGCGGGCGCATGAGCCCGCACCAACTGATCATGACCGCCACGCCGATCCCGCGCACCCTGGCGATGAGCGCCTACGCCGACCTCGACACCTCGATCCTCGATGAACTGCCGCCCGGCCGCACGCCGGTCAACACCGTGCTGGTCACCGACACGCGGCGGGTCGAGGTGATCGAACGCGTGCGCGGTGCCTGCGCCGAAGGCCGCCAGGCCTATTGGGTCTGCACCCTGATCGAAGAGTCCGAGGAACTGACCTGTCAGGCCGCCGGGACTACCTATGAAGACCTCACCAGCGCCCTGGGCGAGCTCAAGGTCGGGCTGATCCATGGCCGTATGAAACCGGCGGAAAAAGCGGCGGTGATGGCCGAATTCAAGGCCGGCAACCTGCAACTGCTGGTCGCCACCACGGTGATCGAGGTTGGCGTGGACGTGCCCAATGCCAGCCTGATGATCATCGAGAACCCCGAACGCCTGGGCCTGGCGCAGTTGCACCAGCTGCGCGGGCGCGTGGGCCGAGGCAGCGCCGCCAGCCACTGCGTGCTGCTGTACCACCCGCCGCTGTCGCAGATCGGCCGCCAGCGCCTGGGCATCATGCGCGAAACCAACGACGGTTTTGTGATTGCCGAAAAAGACCTCGAACTGCGCGGCCCCGGTGAAATGCTCGGCACCCGCCAGACCGGCCTGCTGCAATTCAAGGTAGCCGATCTGATGCGTGACGCCGACCTGCTGCCCGCCGTGCGCGATGCCGCCCAAGCCCTGCTGGAACGCTGGCCGGATCACGTCAGCCCGTTGCTGGACCGCTGGCTGCGACACGGCCAGCAATACGGCCAGGTTTAACGCTGTCGAAGGAAAAACCGTCGCGGATCACCAACCTGGTCACAAACAGCACTTATCCGACCAACACTTGTACCAAGCTGGTTATACTTCGATGACTGTACGAAATTGGATCAGGCCATGTCAGAAGTTGCCCATGCCACAGCCCCGCTGACCGCTCCGCCGGTCATTCGGGACCTGCTCGCCAAGCTAGCCGTCAGCTACGCGGAAGTCGCCGAACAACCGGGCCTGAATCCTGCGCAAAAGGTCCAGGCCGTGCTGCTCGAAGATGCGGTGGGCGCATTGATGGTGCTGTTCCCGCAGAGCCAGTTACTGGACCTCAACCGCCTCGCCGAACTCACCGGCCGTCGCCTCACCGCCGTGGCGCCGGAGCGCGTCAAGCGCATGCTGGATAAACACAACCTGAGCCTGCTGCCAGGCCTGCCGCCGCTCACCAGTTCGCCCTGTCTGTATGAAGGCAGCCTGCTCAATCAACCGAGCCTGCTGGTGCATTCGGGCGAAGCCGGGCTGTTGCTGCAAATCGACACCGCAGCCTTCAAGACCCTGCTCACCAAGGCCAGCGCCGCGCAGTTCGGCGAGCCACTGAGCAATATTCGCCCGAACCTCGACCGCCCCAATGATGACCGCGAGGAAATCACCCAGGCGATGCAGGCCTTCACTGCGCGCCGTATCCAGCAACGCCTGGAAGCAACCATCGAGATTCCGCCGCTGGCCGACACCGCGCAGAAGATCATCAAGCTGCGAGTCGACCCCAACGCGACCATCGACGACATCACCGGCGTAGTGGAAACCGACCCCGCCCTGGCGGCGCAAGTGGTGAGCTGGGCCGCGTCGCCGTACTACGCGTCGCCGGGCAAGATCCGCTCCGTGGAAGACGCTATCGTGCGCGTGTTGGGTTTCGATCTGGTGATCAACCTGGCGCTCGGCCTGGCCCTGGGCAAAACCCTGAGCCTGCCCAAGGACAACCCACACCAGGCCACGCCGTACTGGCATCAATCGATCTACACCGCCGCCGTGATCGAAGGCCTGACCCGCGCCATGCCAAGGGCGCAGCGCCCTGAAGCCGGCCTGACTTACCTGGCCGGCTTGCTGCACAACTTCGGCTATCTGCTGCTGGCCCACGTATTCCCGCCGCACTTCTCGCTGATCTGTCGGCATCTGGAAGTCAACCCGCATCTGTGCCACAGCTATGTGGAGCAGCACCTGCTGGGCATCAGCCGCGAGCAGATCGGCGCCTGGCTGATGCGCTATTGGGACATGCCGGACGAACTGTCCACGGCCCTGCGTTTTCAGCATGACCCGACCTACGACGGCAACTACGCCGAGTACCCGAACCTGGTGTGCCTGGCCGTGTGCCTGCTGCGCAGCCGGGGGATCGGTTCCGGGCCGGACGAAACCATCCCGGATGCGCTGCTTGAGCGTCTGGGCTTGAGCCGGGACAAAGCTGACGAAGTGGTGGGTAAAGTACTGGACGCCGAAGTCTTGCTGCGCGAATTGGCCTCGCAATTCACTCAGGGTTGAATGTGGCGCCTGTCATATAGCAATCGGGGGCAAGCCCCCTCCCACATAGGAATGCATTCCAAATGTGGGAGGGGGCTTGCCCCCGATGAATCCAACTCGGCCTAGCTGAAAAGCCCTATTTCTTTTTCTTCGGCTTCAAGTACTTGGTCAAGCCCTGGAACCAGATCACCAGCGCCGGGTTGCCCTTGATCTGGATCGACTTGTCCTGAATCCCCGTCATGAACGCCAGTTGCTTGTTCTTCGCCTGCATCGTGGCGAAGCCGTAGGCGGCATCTTTAAAGGCAATGGCAAACGCCGGCGCCGGGTGAACACCCGAACGGCTGGTGATGCGCTGGTCTTTAACAATGAAGTGACGGGCAACCTTGCCGTCGAGGGTCTGCAACTGAAACGCCAGGTCTTTGTCACCCAGCTGTTGCTGAAAGGCAGGGTTGGTGCGGCTGGCTTTGCCCATCATCAGGCCCAGCACCCACAACAGAAGACGAAATTTCATGCACACGGCCTCGGTGTAATTATTGAATGGCCGCAGCAGTGTAGCGATTTGCCGGAAGAACGCCACCGATCTCACGCTTTAGCGGGAGATCGGCTGGCGTTTAGCGCTTATAGCAACATGTTACTTAAACGTTAGGGCAAGGCACCGGCGCCCAGTCGGCCAGGTTTGGATCGCGGCAGGTGCCTTCGATCTGTGCCTTACCGGCGTTGGCGACCTGCTTGCTTTCAGCTTGCTTGGTCTGCGCGGTCTGCAGGGTTTTCTCGGTCGCGACGGCTTCTTTCGGCACCACCGGCAATACCGGTTTCTTGGCCGGTTTGACAGCCTTCTTGCCCTTGGTCGGAGCAACGACCGGGGTGGTATCGGCGGTGGCCACCGTCACCACGTCGTTGCGCTGCACGCCCACCTGTTGCAGGTCTTTCTCGTAGGCCTGGGTGTAGTTGTTCAGGTCTTCAGCAGCTTTGCCGTTGACTGCCACGATCAGGTCGTTGGATTCCTTCAGGCCGGCGACGATTTCCGCCAGGCGCTTGCGGCCTTCGGTGTCGTTGACGGTCTTGGCCTTGCGGTCCGCGACGAGCTTGGTGAACGCGCTCTGGTAGCACTGCTGCGAAGCTTTGGCGTAGGCGGTGCTGCGGTCGATGTCGGACGCGCTCTTGTTGACGTCAGCCGCGTAGGACGCAATGCGCTGGTTGTCGTCGGCAATCTGCTTCTGACGCTCGGTGTAGTAACCCGCCGCGCCGCCGGCCAGGGCACCGCCGGCAGCGCCGATGGCCGCGTTACGGCCACGTTTTTCCTTGTCACCGCTCAACACGCCGAGCAGTGCACCGCCGGCGGCACCGATGGCCGCGCCGGTCACAACCGACTTGGTCATGTCCGAATCGGTCGCACGCAGGTGCTGCACCGGCTCGTAGCAGCTTGGGTAATACTCGACCTTGGTGCTGGACGCGACCTTGGAGGCTGGCGACGTGGCGCAACCTGTCAGCACGGTGCTGAAACCGGCTGCGATCAGCAGCAGGTGACGCTTGGAAACCGCCTTACGGGAAAAAAGCATAAGTTGTGTTCTCTTCTAAGTTTGACTTGCCCAGCACGGCCCATGCCGCCTGAGTCCCTTCCAAGCTCGCCATACAGCCAACGATCAAGACCGCTGACCGCTCGCTGCGAGCAATTCCTTCAAGATCGTTGCCGGGTCGGCCCGCTGTTGCTTGCGGTAGTTGCCGACATGGCGAACGAACAGTGTTGCGCGCGTCACCAGGCTCTTACCGAGCACCGGCTTGCGATCCAACTCTTCCTTGATCCTTTGAAACTGCGCCTGGATCACCGCATCGGTATAGCGCGTGCCGGTGGCCAGGTTGTCAATATAGATCGCCACTGCGCCATCGAGCGCGCTGCGGCCGTTATCGATGGCCGTGGCGAACAGCTGCGCACTGGCGTCGTCCTTGGCGTCGACGGCCTGCTGACGACTCTTCTGCAGGTTCATCAAACGAATGTTGTAGTTACTGATGGTCTCGGCCACCAGGGCTGCCGACTGGATCAGATTACCCGCCGCCTCTTCGCGTTGCTGGGCTATCAGCGACACGTTGCGCTTGAGCTCCTCGTTGACCAGCCCCAATTCGGCTTGCAACTTGGGGTCGACGCTGGCGGCGATGATGCTGTCCAGGCGCTTAGTCGGGTCCTGAGCGTCGTCGATGGCGTCGGTCAGCGAAGCCAGGCGGCCTTCTTTCTGCCACTGCGCAAACAGCTCCTTGTAGCGCGAACGCGGCGCCGACAGTGCGCCAATCGCCACGCGGAAACCGGTGGTCTCGTTGCTTTGCTCGGTGCCATCGGCGGCGAACAGCGGATACTCGCGGCGCATGCCGGTGAACAACGTGCCCTCGCCTTCCAGGTAGTTGCCGCCCTTGACCACAAACCCGCCGTAGGTGCCCTGGCGGCGCCCGGCGTGGACCAGCTGGAAGGATTCCTGGACCATTTCCGCAGCGTTGCCAATCACATCGAACATGCCGATCGGGTTGGGCAGCTTGGTGCCGATGGGCATCAACCGCGCCGCCTGGCCGGTGCCGCCGGCCACTTGGTTGAAGACGGCGTAGTCGCCCAGCGGGCCGTCACTGTCGCTGCCTTCGGCGCGGCGCGGGAACAGGCGGCCTTCCAGGTCCTGCCGGCTCACGGCCTGGGCGCCACGGGCGGCAAATTCCCACTCCACTTCGGTGGGCAGGCGCACAAATCCTACACCGCCATCATCCTCGGACGAACCGCGACCACTGACCGGCAGCGCATCGCGGTGATATTTGAGCAGCCAGGCGCTGTAGACCGCCGAGAACCGTTCGGCCTCGAACCTCGATAACTTCACCTTGGGCAAACGCGCGGCCATGCCGGTCGGCGCATCACAGGCCGGAGCCGGTTCGCCGCTGGCCAGGGATTGCGCCTGGGCCATCACCTGGGCGTACTGGCGCGCCGTCACTTCGTACTTGCCGATGAAGTACAGCATCGGCTTGAGCGGCGTCTTGGCGTCGGTCTTGGGCATCAACGGCGTGATGACCTTGCTCCAGTCCTTGGGCAGGTCCTTGAGGGTGAACTGACCGTTGATAAAGTCGCGACGGTAGCCGGAAATAAACGACTGTTGATAACCCGCTTCGCCTTCACTGAACGGATAGCCAAGGCTGATCTCGCGGTCGTCCAGAGTGCCTTGGGCCAGCACATAGGCGTAGCGGAAGACCATATTGCCTTCGCACGGCAGCGGCAGGCTCACGTCATCCGGCAACGGTTTGGGGTTGTCGAGTTTGTCGCTGGCTTCATCGGCCCAGGCCAGCGAGGCCAGGCTCAGCGCCACACAGGCGCCCAATAACTTATACATCTCTGATCCCTTCAGAAGCCTGGATACGCGCCACGCGCCAACCGCCACACGCCGCCGCCACGGCGCTGATGCCGAGCACGGCAACCAGGGCCAGGCCATAGTGATGCGCCAGCAGGTGGCTGGCGTGTTCGCCCGGCACCTGCACGAATAATTGATTCAACCCCGCCTCGGCCAGGCCATATAACCCGGCGCTGAGCACGGCGGCAAGGCTTGCGCTGTACAGCGCCTGCAGCACTACAAACAGCAACAGCGCGCCGGTGGAAAAACCCAGCAGGCGCAGCACCGACAACTCCCGTCGCTTGCGCGCGACAGCGGCCAGGGCGCCGGCAAAGATCGCCGCAAACGCCCCGGCCAAGGCCAACCCGGCGATGATCCAGAACACGATGGACAGGTTACGACTCAGAGATTGCACCTGAGCAATGTTCAATGCCTGGGTCGACACCAGCATGTTCTGTCTGGCAAAAAACACCCGTAACGGTTCCACGTCGTTGAGGCTACGCGCATACAAACGAAACGCCGGGTAGACGCGCTGCTCATTCGTGCCCACGGCCTCGCCCTCCCATCCCAGCGCCGGCACCGCCCGGCCGTCGCGATAATCTTCCGCCGCCTCGAGCAGGCCCAGCCCGGCGAACAATCCGTCGCGGGCAAACGCCTCCAGGGGCAACACCGCCAGCACCTGCAGCCGTGTATGGCGGGCCTCGACACGCCCGGCCACTTGCCGCGCGAAACTGGTCTCCAGCCAGTCACCGGGCCGCGCCGCAAGTTTCTCGGCGGCGGTGTGGCTCAGGACGATCTGCTCCAGCCCCCGAGGCACCGGCAAGCCGCCGAGCAGGGGATCGCCCGGCGCGGTCGGCAGCATCTCCAGCACCAAAGTGCCCACCTGCGCCGTCGCCGCAATCTGCCGCGTACGCGGGATGGCGAACGCCACGTCCGGCCGTTGACCCAGTTGCTCGATAAACTCGCTGCTGAATCGACCACCGCCCAGCGGAATAATTTCACGGGTGGCCGGGTCCGTCTCCAAACGTTGGGTCAAACTGCTGACCAGTCCGAATTTCAGGCCGAACAACACCAGCAACGGCGCGATCACCGCCACCAGCGCCAGCACCGAGCAGGCCGACAGCCAGGTGTCGTTGCGGTAGTCCTGCCAGGCGAGCGACGCCACCAAAGGAAAGCGCATCAGCCGGCCTCCCCCAGCGTCGCCGTGACGCCGCCGTCGCTGTCGCGCCGGCAACGAATACGCCGCACCTGCAAGCCACTGGCGCGCGCCAGGGGCTCATCGTGGGTGGCGATCACACAGGCGGCACGGTGTTCGCGGGCCTGGGCCAGCAACGCTTGCATGACCCGCTCGGCATTCAGCGGGTCGAGAGACGCCGTGGGCTCATCCGCCAATACCAGTTGCGGCGCGTGGGCCAGGGCCCGGGCGCAACTGACGCGCTGGCGCTGGCCCACCGACAATGCCGAGGGTTTCTTGGCCAACTGATCGCTGATCTCCAAGTGTTCGGCCAGGCGCGCCACGCTGCCGTCGTCCTTCAGGCCGAGCAGTTGGCGGGACAACGCGATATTGCCGCGCACATCCAGGAACCCCAGCAGCCCACCGGTCTGCAGCACATAACCCAGGTGCTGACTGCGCAACCGGGCCAGGGCCGATTGCTGATCGGCGCGCCACAACCCGGCGATATCCTGCTGATTGAACTCAAACCGGCCCACCTGATCCGGCGCCAGCACCAGTGCGAGCAGGTCCAGCAAGGTGCTTTTGCCGCAGCCGCTGGGCCCGACAATCGCCACTTGCTCGCCCGCGCGCAGGTGCAGTGCCGGAATCACCAGGCTGTAGCGCTGGCTGCCGGCGCCCCGGCTCTTGTGCACCGCGCTCAGGTTCAGCATCACGGCAGCGTCGACAATGGCACGCGGTACAACGCATCACCCGGCTCGGCATCGCCAAAGCGGACCCAGTTGGCCACGTCGTTGTGGAAGGTTTCGTAGAGGCGGATTTTCGAATCCAGCTCGTCGATGAAGTCTTCCTGCTCGGCCACGCTCAATGACAACCACAAATCCTGGGTCATGTTCAGCGACTTGCTGCGGTACGGCAGGCCTTCCAGGTATTCGCCGAGGATGCCGCCGTCGGCCAGATTGCCGCCCTTGCGCAGGGCCTGCGGGTCGCGGCTCATATAAGCCGACGCACTGGCGATTTCCTGGAAGAAGTCCTTGGGCGAGGTCTGGGTTTTGCGCGCCGCGTCGACGATCAGTTTCAGCGATTGCTGCAGGTCGTTGAGCTGCAGTTTGGTCAGCATCACGCACACCTGGAACGCCGGCAGCGCCGGGTTGGTCAGGTCGCGGTCGGCGGTCCAGGCGCTGACCAGTTGCGGCGCCTGGCTCGCGGTTTTGCGGCCGAGAAAGTCCATGTGCATCGCATAACCGACCGCCGCGGATTTGTCCGCCAGGCTCGGCGCGGCGCTGAGTGTCGGCACCGCTTGCGGCGTATTGCTGCGCACTTGGTGCACGAGGTTGGCGAACACCGTGCCGATCTCATCCACACGCTCGCCCAGCTTGCGCACATCGCCGCCGGGCACCGGTGTGTAAAGGTCGCCGATCTGTGGGTTGGCGTCGGCGGTAAGGATGCGGTACTGGCTTTCGGCGCCGGCGTGGGTTTTCTTGCCGGCGTCGGTGCGCAGGTGCAGGGCGTAGATTTTGATCTGCTTGCCCAACGCGGCCTGGCGCACTTCGGCTTCGTTCATCTGGGTGGCGGCGAACGGGTCGTTCTTGCGCAGCGCGCCGGCGTCGGTTACCAACAGGATGATGCGGCCACCGTAGCCGGACCAGTCCATGCCTTCGACCGCCTGCATCACCCCGGCAAACGCGTCCTCGTTGAACGAATGGCTGGAAACCGTCGAGGCCTTGACCTGGCGCGCCATGTCGAGAAAACGCTGCGGGTCGCGGCCCTGGTCGAGGGTGATCAAGGTCTTGGCCACGTATTCCAGGCCGGGCGTTTTCTTGATGCTGTTGCGAAAACCCACCAGCCCGAAGCTGACGCTGTCCAGCTCGCCGCGTTCGGCGATACGGGTTTGCAGTTCGTGCACCACGTCGCGGACCTGGTCGATATAGGGCTGCATCGACACGGTGGTGTCCACCACCAGTACCACGGCGGTGCGAAATGCATCGGCGTTGGCGTTGAGCACCGGCGTCGACGGCTTGGCCACCGGGCTGCTACCTGGGTCGATGGAGGCCACGTTAAGCAACTGCACCGGCTGGCCGTTTTCGTCGAAACTCTCTTTGGAATCGAAGATCGGCAGCAGGTAGAACTGGTTCTGCGGCACGGCGCTGGCGGACGGTTCCAGGGCCAGCACCTGGCCGTTGTCTTCGCGGTTTTTCTGCGCCTTGACCAGCACGCCTTTGGCGGCGGCGGGGTCGGCGAGCAACTTCTCGACTTCGCCGGATTGACGCAGGAACATCACCGGCGCACGGCCCGAGCGTTCGGTGAACTTGAGCACCAGGCTCTGCTTCCAGTCGCTGACCTGGGCAGCCGGTAACCACCCGTCGCTGCGACCATCGGTGGCGGCGCCGACGCGCACCCACGGTTGGCCGTCGATGTCTTTACGCTGGTACACGTAGAGCACGGAGAACGCCGGCAGCGTTTTGCCCGGTGCACCGCCGGCATCGCTGGAGAGTTTCGCGCCAGGCTTGCTCAGCACGCGCTGGAACAGGGTTTTCTTGCCCGCCATCAGCAACGGGCGGCCGCCGCCGTCCGCTTCGGCCACTGCCGGTTTCGCCTCTGGCGGCGCGGTCGGCGTCGCTGGCGGTTTCGGCAGGCTGGCGGTGGGCGCGGCCGCTGGCGTATCGCTGCGACTCATCCACCAGTAACTGCCCCCGCCGATGGCCAATGCCACCGCGACCGCCACGGCCGCCAAGGCCAGCACCGGTCCACGCCGCTGCTCGCCGTGCTGGGTTGGCGTGACCACCGGCTGACGCACCGGAGGCGGCGCGGGCTGGGGCTTGTCGGTGGGGATTTCGATGGATTGCGGCGTAATCCCCGCCAGATCGAAACTGAGCGGCAACGGCGCCGGGCGCACCAGGGTCGCCTCCGGCGAATCGGCCGGCAGTTGATCCAGCGCCAGCAGCAACGCCGCCGCATCCGGGAAGCGATCGGCGGGGTCCTTGGCCAACAGTTTGCGCAACACCGCTTGATAACGTCCGTGGTGCACCGGCAACTCCGGCAACGGTTCGGTCAGGTGCGCCAGGGCGGTGGAGAGCGCATCGGTGCCGTTATACGGCAGCTCGCCAACCAGGATTTCATACAGCACCACGCCCAGGGCGTAGAGGTCGGCGCGCCCGTCGATCTCCTGCCCGCGTGCCTGCTCGGGGCTCATGTAGCTCGGGGTGCCTACGGCGAAACCGGCCTGGGTGAACTGGGTGCGGTCGTCAAGGGATTTGGCGATGCCGAAGTCGGACAACACCGCCGTGCCGTCGGCGCGGAACAGGATGTTCGCCGGCTTGACGTCACGGTGCACCAGGCCCTGGGCATGGGCGTAACCCAACGCCGAGGCGATCTGGCGGATTAGCGTCACGCCCTGCTCCGGCGTCATGCCGGCGGCGATGCGCTCCTTGAGCGTGCCGTTGGGCAGGTATTCCATGGCCATGTAGTACAGCTCACCGACATTGCCGATGTCATGGATGGTCACGGTGTGCGGGTGCGAAAGGCGCGCCAGGGTCTTGCCCTCGCGCAGGAAGCGCTCGCAGAAACTCGGGTCGGCCGCCAGGGCCGCCGCCATCACCTTCAACGCCACCTTGCGCTCCAGCGAACGCTGGGTGGCCAGGTACACAGTGGCCATGGCGCCTTCGCCGATCTCGCCTTCGATGTCATAACCCGGAATCAGGATGTTCATGCCGATACCTTCACGACAATGGCGGTGATGTTATCCGGCGCGCCTCGGTTGAGGCCCAGATGCACCAGGCTGCGCACGATTTCATCCGGCGCGTCATGGCCCAGCACTTCACGGATCTCATGGTCTTCGACGGTTTTGTTGAGGCCGTCGCTGCACAGCAGGTAAGTGTCGCCGGGGGCGATCAACAAGTCGACCACCGCCAGGTCCAGGTGCGCCTCCACACCGATGGCGCGGGTGACGATGTTGGCGCGCGGATGCACACGAGCGTCGGCTTCGCTGAGCAAACCGCTGTCTTGCAGGTCCTGCACGTAGCTGTGGTCGCGGGAAATGCCTTCGAGCACGCCGTCGCGCAGGCGATACAGGCGACTGTCGCCGGCCCACAGGCACACGCCGCGCAGGCCACGGGCAGCGAAGACCACCACGGTGCTGCCCATCATGGTCACGCCACGATTGGCGGTTTCCTCGCGCACGGCGGCGTTGATACGGACCAGGTCGTTGCGCAGTGCCGCCGTGTATTCATCCAGCGAGCGACCCAGCGGCACGTTGCGCAGGCTGTCGACGATCAGGCTGCTGACGTAATCGCCCGCCGCATGTCCGCCCATGCCATCGGCCACCACCCACAGGCGGTTCTCCGGCAGGTCCAGGCACGCATCTTCATTGACCTGCCGCACCATGCCCACATGGCTTTTGCTCGCGGATTTGTACGTCGACCCCATCTACACCACACCTTCTTGTCCGAGCAAAAACTGCGCAAAATCGCTGGCGGCAGGCAGGCCCTGACACCGCAATAAACCAGGAGAAATCTGTTGCGAGCCGCGCCCCCACCACAGGCTGGCGCCTTCGCATGCCTGTTCGGCCAGCGCGGCCAGGCGGCCTTGGGGCTCGGTCGCGACGACGCGCTGCAGACCGGCGAAACGGCCGTCGAGGGCGCGCGGCTCGGCGGTCGGCACACCCAGACGGTCGAGCCCCTCGTTGAAGCCTTCAAAGGTCGCGCCGCTGTCCAGGGTACCCAGCAGCAACGCTTCGACCTGCTCGAACCAGGCGTCCGGCCCGCCCACCAGCGAGGCGGGGTTGGTGTTGTGATCCAGCAGCGCCACCACCGCCAGCGGGAAGTACCGCCCGACCCGGTCGATGCTCGGCATCACCACCCCGGCGGCGGCGTCCGGCCCGCAGACGCCCGGCGCCAGCACAAAGCGCCACAGCGGGCTGACCAGGTACGCATTGAGCCAGCCAGCGCCCAGGCTGTTCTGGCTGGCGAGCAACCCCGCCGCCAGCCAACTGTCCCACGGGCCGATAAAGCTCTGGGGCAAGGCGCGGCTGACGAAATCGCCACGGCTGGCCAATTTGCCGTAGAAGCCCAACGTCGTCATAGCCGCTCCGGCAGGCTGAAGCCGCTGAGCACGCGGCTCTTGAACGGGTTGAAGGCACTGTTGGCGCGCAGCTCGTAAGCGATGCTCGCGCCATCGACGCGCAGGCGCAGGTTGAAACGGTCCGGTGAGTTGCCGGGGGTCAGGTCCGACTGTTCCAGCAGGCGGAACCAGGCCCACGGGCCGTCGAGGGTTACGCCGGAACGGCCACTGGCCGACGGCGGCATGATGGAGATACGCACCACGCCAATACTGCCGGGGTTCGGCCATTGCATCGCCACCGGACGACTCGGGCCATGGTCGTAGCTCAGTTGCTGGCCGTCCAGGTCGAGCAGGAACTGGGTGATGCTTGGGTCCATCGACACCGGCTTAAGCTCGAAACGCACAATCGGTTGGGTGCCCCCGGAGCGGAAGAACGCATCGCGAATCGTCGCGGCGCGCTGGAAGGTCTGCAGCACGCCCGGCGCGATCCCCAGTTTCTGCGCCGCGCCCGGCTGCCAGCGCCAGGTTTGCGCGGAGGTGTCCACGTAGGGCTGCAGGTATTTGCGGAAATAATTGTCCATCACCCCGCCGACGCCGAAGAACTGGCCGAAATCATCCAGCGTGGCGTCCCGCGCGCTGCCGGGCGACATCGGATAACGCCCCGCCAGCGACTGGCGATACACGTTGACCACTTCGCTGACCCAGGCCGCGTTCAGTTGGTTACGCACCCCGCCCATCATGCTGTTGGTGGTGGAGTTGACCACCGACTTGACCATGCCCTGCACCAGCGGCGGCTGGCGTTCGGCATTCAGGCTGACGCGCGTAGCCGCAGCCGCTGCCTGGTTCTTGGCCTCGCCGAGCAGCGCGTCGCCACTGGCGCCGACCATCGCGCTGACCTGCACATACAGCGCATTCATGTCCGCCAACAGGCCGTCGATGGCCGCCGGCTCGCCTTCATTTTTACTGACGATGCTGTTGAGTTCGGCGAAGTGCGCGGTGACCGGATCGTCCGTCGCCGCCGGCGCGTTGGTTGTGGGTTGCTCCTGACCCAGCAAGCTGCCGAGGCGCTCCTTGAGCTTGTCGACGCCGCCTTCCACCGGCGCGCCTTTGGCCGCCAATTGGCGTTCTTCGGCTTGCAGGTCGGTTTCCTTGGCCACCGCCACCAGCAGCTTTTTCAGCGGCGAGGTCGGCCCGGAAATCACCCGCAGCACATCGGCGGCCTGGGCCACGCTGGTGATCGGCACAAAGTCGATGTCGGCGAGCAAGGCGTCCCATTGGCGCTGGTAGTCCTGGAAATACAGGCGGCGCACATCGGCGGCCAGGCTCACCACGTTCTGCTGATCGGCCTGCTCGCGGCCCAGCACCCACTGTTCTTCGGCCAGCGTGCCGGTCTGGTTCAGGCTGCTCAGCAGGAATGCCTGACGATAACCCTTGGCGGTAAAGAACCCACTCAACGGCTCGCCCAGGGGCTTGCCGCTCTTGCGGCTGAACACCAGCGCGGCATCACGCCCGGCGGCTTCGTTGATGCGAAAGTCCGGGATGCCTTCGGGCAGTTTCTGGCGTTTGACCCGGTCATACACACGCTGCGCCACCGGCAACTGTTGCAGTTGGCGGCGCAGGTCGTCGATCAGGCGTGGGTCCAGGCGTGCGTTCGGCGGATGCCGTTCGAACAGGGCCTGCAAATGCCCGGCCAGTGCCTGGCGTTGATCGGCCGGCAGATCCCGTGGCAGGTTGCGGTCCCAGTCCAGGGCGATCCACGCCTTGATGAAATCCGGGTCGTAATGCTCGCTGTCGGCAAGCATCAGGTAAGCCTTGAGGCCTTCGTAGAGGAAGTCGGAGTTGCCGCCGCCGTGCAGTTGCTCCTCGATGCGCGTCACCAGTCGCGGGGCGAATACGGCGATCAACAATTTGCGGTAGACGCTGGCGGACTCGGCTTCGAGCATGTCGCCCTGGTACAACCCCAGGCCCTCGGACCAACTCGGCGAATCCCCCGCCAGGTTTTTCACCGCATTGAGCAGCGGCAGCACCGCGAGCACGTCGCGCTGCGCCGGGCTGAGGTTCTGTACGGTCTGGCCCAGGGGCGCGACCTTCTGGTCGACCTGGGCGATATAGGCCTGGTTGGCGCGATAGCTCACCCACCACAGGCTGCTGACCACGATCACCAAAGCCACGGTGGCCGCGAGTACACCGCGCGCAATCCACTTGCGCCGGCGTTCGACTTTCGGGTTCACACCCACCAGCCCACGCTCGGCAAAGGCCACGGCGGTAAAGAGTTTTTCGATGAAATAACTGCGCCCGGTGCCGCTCTGGCGCGCCAGGTGCTGGCGGTCCAGGTTCATGCTCTGGGCCATGGCGCCGATCAGGCGGTCAATCGGGCTGCCTTCCTGGGTGCCACTGGTGAAGTACACGCCACGCAGCAATACACGCTCTTCAAAGGCGTTGGGTTTAAACACGCCCTCAAGGAAACTCTGCAGGCAATCCTTCAAGGCGCCGAATTGCTGCGCGAAGCCGTAGATCAGGTCGCGCCGCGCCGGGTCGCGCTCTTGTTGCAGACGTTCCACCAGGCGCTCGTTGAGACGCTGTTCGAGTCCGGCGAACTCGCTCTGCAGGTGCGCCAGCGGGCTGTCATTGTTTTTACCGTCGTCCAGGGCAAAGGTCATGCCCCACACCTGGGCGCGCTCTTCCTTGCTCAGGTTGTCGAAGAACTCCATGAAGCCGGGGACCAGATCGAGCTTGGTCAGCATCAGGTAGATCGGAAAGCGCACGCCCAATTGCGTATACAGCTCCTGGATCCGCAGGCGAATCGCCGCCGCGTGGGCGGCGCGCTCGGCGTCGGTGCCGAGCAGCAGATCCGAGAGGCTGATCGCAATGAATGCGCCGTCGATGGGGCGGCGCGAGCGTTGTTTTTTCAGCAGGTCGAGAAAGCCCAGCCACGCAGCTTTATCCACCGTGGAGTTGCTGTCCTGGGTGGTATAGCGACCGGCGGTGTCGAGCAGTACGGCCTGGTCGGTGAACCACCAGTCGCAGTTACGCGTACCGCCGACACCGCGCACCGCACCGGCGCCCAGCTGCGCGGCCAGCGGAAAGTGCAGGCCGGAGTTGACCAGCGCGGTGGTCTTGCCCGAACCCGGCGGGCCGATGATCACGTACCACGGCAGTTCGTAGAGGTTGCGCCGCTCGTCGCCGCCCAGTTTGGCTTTCTTGAGCAGCGTCAGGGCCTCGTCCATGCGCTGGCGCAGGGTGGCGAGTTCTTCGGCGGTGGCCACGCTGTTGGGGTCCACCGGCGTATCCGCCGCCAGGCTGCGCATCACTTCGGCGGCCTGGCGGCGCGCCTGGATAATGCGGAACACGCGGTAGGCGATCCACACCGCGAACATCAGGACGATCAACGCCCAGCGGCGGCCTTCCGGCACCAGCACGTCGAGCAGCGGCCCGACAAACCAGATGATCAGGCTCAGGGCGATCAGGCCCAGCACCGGGATCACCCAGCGAATCATGAAACTGAAAAACGCCTTCACTCGACGCCCTCCGCCAATACGGTGATTTCAACCCGACGATTGCGGGCGCGGCCTTCGGCTGTGCTGTTGGTGGCCAGCGGCTCGGTGTCGCTTCTGCCCTCGGCACTGAAGCGTTCGGCCTGGCCGGTCTTGGCGGCAAGAATCTCCAGCACCGACTTGGCCCGCGCTTCCGACAACGCCCAGTTGGACGGGAAGCGCAGCGTGGCAATCGGACGGTTGTCGCTGTGGCCCGTGACGCGGACCTGGCCCTTGACCTTACGCACGGCGTCGGCAATGCGCAGCATCAACGGCTGGTAGTCATCGACGATGCTGGAGCTGGCGGACGCGAACAACTCGTCGCCACGAATGGTCACCACAGAGCGGTCGACCTTGTCTTCTACCGCGACGCGCCCGGCCTTGATGTCTTCCGCCAGGAAGCCGGCCAGACGCGGCCGCTCAATGACCTTGGGCTGCGCCACCGGACGGTCGATGGCCTGCACCGGGATCTCGCCCAGGGCATGGATATTCTTGAACACCGGTTCGGCCTGCGCCGCCAGCAGCATGCGCAACACGAACAGCAGCGCCAGCAGCAGCGCCAGGCCGATGGCCACGGCGATCCACGGCGGCATGAATTGCGCCAGGCGATCTCGCGCCACGGTCACACCGCGCCAATGCGGCGACAGCTCGCGCTCGTGCTCGCCACGGGCACTGCGAATGGCTGCGGCGGTGCGTTCGCGCAGGGCTTCCAACTGGCTGCGGCCGTCATTCATCACGCGGTAGCGACCTTCGAAGCCCAGGCACATGCACAGGTACAACAGCTCCAGCAGGTACAGGCGCTCCCGTGGGCTTTGCAGACAATGGTCGAGCAGCTGGAAGACTTTTTCACCACCCCAGGCTTCGTTATGCACGGTGATCAACAGGCTCTGCTTGCCCCACTCGCTGGTGCTGCCCCACGGCGTGCTCAACACCGCCTCATCCAGAGCGGTGCACAGCGCGTAGCGCGCCAGCAGCACTTCGTTGCGCGCCACGCCGGCGGCCTCGGCACGCTCTTCGAACTGGCGCAGGTAGGCCAACAGTTGCGCGCGCAGGCTGGCCGGCGCCGGGTGGGCGATGGTGTTGCGCAGCCGCGTCAGCAATGCCAGCAACGGGCCGGCGGCGCTTTCCAGCGGGTTGAGGCCCTGGCTCTTGCCGGTGAGCATCGGCGCGGCCGGCACTGACAAAGGCGCGGGCTCTGCACGCGCGGGTTCCGGCGCACGGCCCCCCGGGCGCGGCATGAACTGGGTGCGGTCGTCATCATTGGGATGCATCGCGGATTATCCTCGGATCGCCCAGAAGGCCAGGTTCAAGCCCGGGAACTGCCCGGCGATGTGGAAAGCAAAACCACCGGAGTTGCTCAGTTGCTGCCAGTGCTCGCTGCCCCGGTCCAGCTCGTAGTAAGTCGAGCCTGCGTGATACGGCAGTTGGCGTGGCGCCACCGGCAACGGCACCAGACCGATGCCCGGCAACTGCAGGTTGACCATGTCGCGGATGTGTTCAACCGACCCTACCTTGCTCTGCTGGCCGAAGCGCGCGCGCAGGGTTTCGCCGGGTACATCGGCACGCACCACCAGGATGAAACTGGCGTTGTCGAGCAGGGTTTTGTCGGCCAGCATTGCCACGTGGATGCCATAAGCTTTTTCCACAATCGGGATTGGCGTGGCTTTACTGTCAATCAGCATCGACAACGCTTCGCGCAATGCCGCCATTACCGGGGCGAAGCTGACGGCCAGATCGTCGTGCTGGTATTGCGGGTATTCCTGAGGACGACGGCCCGAGGTGGAGAACGTGGAAAACTCCCCGGCCAGGCTCACCAGTTCACTGAAGAAACGCTCCGGGTGCAGCGGGCTCAACTGGCTGAAATGCTGGATCAGCGGCTGGGCGCGGTTGACCAGTTGCAGCAGCATGAAGTCGGCGATCTCCGAGGCGCCGCCGGCGCCCGAGGCCACCACGCGGCCGGCCAGGGCCTCGCCACGCTGGTGCAGCAGGCCCAGCAATTCGCTGCGAAACGCGGTGAGCGGTTTGCTCGCGGCCACGTCCAGCACCGGTGGGATGTAGCTGTCATCGAGCACCAGCGCGCGGTCGGCGCGTTTTTCCTTGATGCGTACCACACCGATGGCGGCGTAATCGCTGATGCCATCCTGGGCGGTGAGCAGGCGCAGCGCCCGAGAACCCACGGCCACCGGCGCGCGGTTTTCGAACGGTGCGTTGTCATCGCGTACTTCGCGCACCTGGCTCACGTAACGCGCGGCTTCCAGGGCTTCGCCCTCGTCGACGGTGTCGCGCACGCCGGCCCGCTTGAGTGGCAAGGCCAGGTAGACCAGGCCGTCGCGCAGGTTGTCATCGATGTTCAGCGGGCTGGGCGCCAGGTCGTCCTGGGGAATATTGAACGGTGTGCCGTCAGGCAGCAGGCCCCGCGCCGAGACGATGGCCAGCTTGCCCTGGGCCAACAGGCCCTGGTCGATCAGCAACTCGGAAAAGCCCCAGGCACCGGCGGACAGCGGGCGGCTGCGGGCGTCGATCAGGTTTTCCAGGTAACGGTCATGCTGCTGGAAGTGCTGCGTTCCGATGAACATGCCTTCCGACCAGACCACGCGATTGTTCCAGGACATGGGGGCTCCGATTGCTTATTGGGCAGGGCTGGATGGGGTAACCACGACGTCGGCGCGCACCGCGCGCACATCGAGGCTGATCTGGTATTCGGTGTACTGACGCGCCGGCACATTGATCACCGTGCGCCACTGCGCGCGATCGAGTTCGCGGTAGCCCACCAGCAAGCCGATCTGGCGCGTCGACGGGTCGAGGTCACGCTGAATGCTCAGTTGCTGACCGGGCTGCACCATCACTTCGTCCTGGTCCAACAAGTCCAGGCCCAGGGTCGATTGCGCACGGTCGGCCAGGGCGAAATAGTCGGAGCGGGCAAAGGTGGCGGCATTCTTCAGTTCGAAAATCCGCACGCGCACCGGGGCGGCCTGGCCATTGGCGCCGGGGTTGAGCCCGGCAATGGCGTGAAAGTGCAATTCGACCGCAGCCGTATCCGCTTCAGCCTCGGCGGCGGCTTCGGGTTTGGCGGCGTCTTTGGCACACGCCGTCAGCAGAAGCGCGGTGGCGACTGCGAGTAAAAACCTGGGAATCATCCTGCGTCCTCAATGACGTACTTAGCTATCCGTTAATCCGTGTGTGCGGTTCAGCGCCGCTGTCGTGCGCTGTGTTCTTCATAGGCCCGACTGAACTCGCGGCCGAACAGGTCCTGGAAGTCTTCCTGGGCCTCACGGGAAATATTGCCGTAGAGCTCGGTGAACTGCTGCCAGTACTGGGCCTGGCGTGACCCGTTGAAAATACTCGACAGCCCACCGGGCTTGCCCATGCGTTCTTCCAGTTGCGCCGGTTCGAAGCGCTTGAGCAGGTGCTTGATCGCCGCTTCCACACCGGCCATCACCGCCAGTTGGTGGGCGCGCAGGTCGTCGAAACTTTCCTTTACCGCGACATCGGGCGCCATAAACGCCTGGTTGCCGTGACGCAGCAGCAGCAGTAACGCTTCGTCGGCATTCGGTGCGAACTTCAACGGATTGTTTTCAGCGGGCTGGATCATGGTCTGCTGCATGCGGAACTCGCCTTTGAGGCTGGCCCGGGCGCGCAGGACGTCGATCAAGCCTTCGACCATCAGCCGGTAGCTGCGACCGATGCTTTCCATCTGCGCGCAGGCGTCGGCCTTATCCAGGCGCAATTGGTCGAGGCCGGCACCGCGCAGGAAGGCTTGCAGCAGGTCCGGTTGCCCGGCATTGACCACCGGCGGTGCCACCTCGGGCATGGGCGCGGATGGCGTCACTGGCGGTGGCGGCGATGGAGTCGGTGCCGGCGCGCTGATAATCGGCGGCGGCGCGTCGCTGAGCAGGTCCCAATCTTCGGGGATCACTGAACCGGACGCCACCGGCGCCTCGGGCACCGGCACGCTCACCGGCGTCGGCGGGCGGAAGTCGTGTTGTTCACTGGGCACATGATCGGCCACGGTCGGCGGCGGCACGGCGGTGGGGCTGAGGAAGTCGAACAGGTCCGGCAGGGTGTCCATCGACGACGCACCCTGGAACTGCGGCGCGATCGCTGGCTGCGGCATCGGCGCGGGCGTCACGGGGCCGGCCACGGCGCCCATCAGCGCTTCGAAACTGTTCGGCGACTCACCGGCAAAGGGCTGGCTTTCAACGGCTTGCACGCTGAAATCGATGCGTGCCTGGATTTCGTAATCGCCGATACGGATCAGTTCGCCATCCTGCAGCAGCTCGCTGTTGCCGCGGCGCATGCGGATGCCGGCGTTGACCAACTCCACGCCGTTGGTGCTGTTATCGGTTAAATAATAACGGCCGTCTTTGTATTGAATAACGCAGTGTTGCGAAGACACGAGGCGCTCGGGGTCGGGCAATACCCAGTCATTATCCGAGCTGCGGCCGATCGCCATCGAGCCCTGGTTCATGGACTTTTCGGGGCACTGCCCGGGGGTAATCTTGTGATAACTAGTGATAGTCAAACACAGCGACATCTTGCCTCCTTGCTGATACTTCGCGCGCAGTCGATTCCCGGGCTGAACATTCCCGGGAAATCCCATCGGGCCATGCAATCGACCCTTTACAACCCGCTGTTGTCAGCATGATCGCTGATGTTAACTGGGCCGCCTGACAAAAATCCTGCCTCGGTGCGTGCTTCGACCCGTCAGTCGCACAGGTTGTTAAGCACCGCACATCTGTCACAGAGGGCGAATAGCTTACCTTGACAAGGCATAAGTACTACACCAAAAATGCACAACTTCTTGAACACCAATGATGGCACATTAATAGCACTGTGCTTATATGACCAAGAAAACATGCAAAGTTCCTTGCGCAACTAATGCATGAATAGCCCGTCATCTTAACGGGCGGATAGGGAGATCGATTTCAGTGGATGTGCCTTTGCTGCTCGCCGCCGTTTCCGCGAACTCGCCGTGTGGCGAAGACATGGAATATGACGCGGACTTTCTCCAGCTTGAGCGTGACGCCAAGGGGCAACCCGAGCGCAGCATGGGTGATGCCATCCTGCCCGCCGAACCGCCGGAATGGCGCAGCATCCAGCAGCAGAGCCTCGACTTGCTGCAGCGCAGCAAAGACCTGCGCATCACTCACTTTCTGCTGCAAAGTTCCCTGGCCCTGCAAGGCGTGGCCGGGCTGGCCGAAGTCCTCACGCTGATCGACGCGTTGTTGCGCCAATACTGGGCCGACCTGCACCCGCGCCTGGACGCCGACGACGATAACGACCCCACCGTGCGCATCAATGCACTGGCCGGCCTGACCAGCGACGCAACCATCCGCCTGCTGCGCGAAAGCATCCTCACCCGCTCGCGCACGTTCGGCCCGGTGAGCCTGCGCGCGGCGCTCAACGCCAGCGGCCTGATGCACTTCCCGGATGAACAACTGGGCGCCCAGCAACTCAACGCGGCGTTCCTCGACAGCGACCCCGATCACCTGCAAGCCACCCGCGAGGCCTTGAGCGCCGCGCGGGCTGCCTGCGAAGCCATTGAACAACAGGTCAACGAGCAGGTCGGCTCCGCCCAGGGCGTGGACCTCAGCGCGTTGAAGCAGCCGCTCAAGCAAGCGCTGCAAATACTCAATCAAGCGGTGCCGGGCACCGACAGCAGCAGCGAACCCGAGGCCGTCAGTGAAGACAATGCCCCCTCGGCCGACTTCGCCCCTGCCCCAGCGGCGCCACGCCCGGTCGGCGATATCGCCAGCCGCGACGACGTGCTGCGCAGCCTTGACAAGATCCTCGCGTACTACACCCGGCACGAGCCCTCGAGCCCGCTGCCGGTGTTATTGAACCGGGCCAAAAATCTGGTCCATGCCGATTTCGAAGCAATCGTGCGCAACCTGATTCCCGACGGCATGTCCCAATTTGAAAACCTGCGTGGCCCGGACGGCGAATAAACCGCCCGGCTGTGCAGTAACAACACCGTCGCTCAAGCGACCAGGAGCAGCAACGTGGCGAAGCAAAGTTCTCAGAAATTCATCGCGCGCAACCGCGCGCCTCGAGTGCAGATCGAGTACGACGTCGAGCTCTACGGCGCCGAGAAAAAGGTCCAGCTGCCCTTCGTGATGGGCGTGATGGCCGACCTCGCCGGTAAGCCTGCCGAGCCTCTGGCGCCGGTGGCCGACCGCAAATTCCTTGAAGTGGATGTCGACAACTTCGACTCCCGCCTCAAGGCCATGCAGCCGCGCGTGGCATTCCACGTGCCGAACGAACTGACCGGCGAAGGCAACCTGAGCCTGGACATGACCTTCGAAAGCATGGACGACTTCAGCCCGGCCGCCGTGGCCCGCAAGGTCGACGCGCTGAACCAGCTGCTCGAAGCCCGCACTCAGTTGGCCAACCTGCTGACCTACATGGACGGCAAGACCGGCGCTGAAGAAATCATCATGAAGGCAATCAAGGACCCGGCACTGCTTCAGGCACTTGCCAGCGCGCCGAAGCCTGCAGGGGATCAGTAATCATGACCGACAACACCGCACGCGAAGGCGTCCAGAGCCTGGGCGCTACTGAAGAAACCAGCGAGTTCGCATCCCTGCTGATGCAGGAATTCAAACCCAAGACCGAACGTGCCCGCGAAGCCGTGGAAACCGCCGTGCGCACCTTGGCCGAACAAGCCCTGGCGCAGACCGACCTGGTGTCCAACGATGCGATCAAGTCGATCGAATCGATCATCGCCGCGATCGATGCCAAGCTGACCGCCCAGGTCAACCAGATCATCCACCACCCGGACTTCCAGCAGCTGGAAAGCGCCTGGCGTGGCCTGCACTATCTGGTCAACAACACCGAGACCGATGAGCAGCTCAAGATCCGTGTGCTCAACATCTCCAAGCCGGACCTGCACAAGACCCTGAAGAAATTCAAGGGCACTGCGTGGGACCAGAGCCCGATCTTCAAGAAAATGTACGAAGAAGAATACGGCCAGTTCGGCGGCGAGCCATACGGCTGCCTGGTGGGCGACTACTACTTCGACCAGTCGCCACCCGACGTCGAACTGCTCGGCGAGCTGTCGAAAGTCTGCGCGGCCATGCACTCCCCGTTCATCGCCGCGGCGTCGCCGACCGTGATGGGCATGGGCTCGTGGCAGGAACTGTCGAACCCGCGCGACCTGACCAAGATCTTCACCACTCCGGAATACGCCGGCTGGCGTTCGCTGCGCGAATCGGAAGACTCGCGCTACATCGGCCTGACCATGCCGCGCTTCCTGGCGCGCCTGCCGTACGGCGCCAAGACCGACCCGGTGGAAGCCTTCGCGTTCGAAGAAAACACCGACGGCGCCGACAGCTCCAAGTACACCTGGGCCAACGCCGCTTACGCGATGGCGGTGAACATCAACCGTTCGTTCAAACACTACGGCTGGTGCTCGCGCATCCGTGGCATTGAATCTGGCGGTGAAGTGGAAAACCTGCCGGCCCACACGTTCCCGACCGATGACGGCGGCGTGGACATGAAGTGCCCGACCGAGATCGCCATCAGCGACCGCCGTGAAGCGGAACTGGCGAAGAACGGTTTCATGCCGCTGCTGCACAAGAAAAACACCGATTTCGCCGCCTTCATCGGCGCGCAATCGTTGCAGAAACCGGCCGAATACGACGACCCGGACGCCACCGCCAACGCCAACCTGGCCGCGCGCCTGCCGTACCTGTTCGCCACTTGCCGTTTCGCTCATTACTTGAAGTGCATCGTGCGCGACAAGATCGGTTCCTTCAAAGAGAAGGACGAGATGCAGCGCTGGTTGCAGGACTGGATCCTCAACTACGTGGACGGCGATCCGGCGCACTCCACCGAAACCACCAAGGCCCAGCACCCATTGGCAGCCGCCGAAGTGATCGTCGAAGAAGTAGAAGGCAACCCGGGTTACTACAACTCCAAGTTCTATCTACGCCCGCACTACCAGCTCGAAGGGCTGACCGTGTCGTTGCGTCTGGTGTCGAAGCTGCCTTCGGCGAAAAGCGCCTGACCCACGGATGAGCTGGCTCTTCTGTGGGAGGGGGCTTGCCCCCGATAGCATCACTGGGGTGTGACTGACACACCGAGGTGCCTGCATCGGGGGCAAGCCCCACCCACACAAAAGCACTGCCCATTTGGAGTCACTCAAATTCAGTGGCAAGAGCCACACAGGGAGAAAACATGGCTGTTGATATTTTCATCAAGATCGGCGACATCAAGGGCGAGTCCATGGACAAGGCCCACAAAGACGAAATCGACGTGCTGAACTGGAGCTGGGGCATGTCCCAGTCCGGCAACATGCACGTTGGCGGTGGCGGCGGCGCGGGCAAGGTGAACATCCAGGACCTGTCGCTGACCAAGTACGTCGACAAGGCGTCGCCAAACCTGATGATGCTGTGCGCCAGCGGCAAGCACATCGACAAGGTCAAGCTGACCGTGCGCAAGGCCGGTGGTGAAAGCCAGGTCGAGTACATGGTGATCAACCTGGAAGAAGTGCTGGTAACGTCGCTGAGCACCGGCGGTTCGGGCACCGATGACCGCCTGACCGAGAACGTCACCCTGAACTTCGCCCAAGTGATGGTGGACTACCAGCCGCAGAAAGCCGACGGCACCAAAGACGGCGGCGCGGTCAAGTTTGGCTGGAACATCCGTTCCAACACCAAGCGCTGATAGCCCTTGTGCCGTGGCCCCGCGCCACGGCACTACAGCCTCACATGCAGCATCTTGTTCCTCTCGCAATCCGTCCGTGGAGCTGCTTTGGTGGTAACTGAAATCGCTTCCCGCGACCGTCTGCAACCGTCCCTGCTGGATCGGCTGACCGACGACGACCCAACCAACCCCAAGGAAAGCGCCGACAAACGCGTGCTGTCCCTGACTCAATTGAAAGCCTCGGTGCTGCGCGACCTGGCGTGGCTGCTTAACACCACGTCGTTGCTCGACGCCGATGCAACGCTGCACACCCCGGCCGGCACCTCCGTGGTCAATTACGGCCTGCCGGCGCTGGCGGGCAACAGCGTGTCCAGCGTGGATATCAAAGCGCTGGAGGCCCTGATTTATCAGGCTATCGCCACATTCGAACCGCGCATTCTGCGCCATACCCTGCGCGTCAAAGCCCGGGTCGGCCAGGGCGAGATGAACCACAACGCCCTGAGTTTCGAAATCGAAGGCGACCTGTGGGCTCAACCGGTGCCGTTGCGCCTGCTGCTGCAGACCGACCTGGACCTGGAATCCGGCCATGTACGCGTGGTCAATGCCGACCAGCGGAGGCGCCCATGAACCCGCGCCTGCTGGAGCTGTACAACCAGGAATTGCACCACGTGCGCGAAAGCGCCGCCGAGTTCGCCAAGGAATACCCAAAGATCGCCAGTCGGCTGACCCTGTCCGGTATGGACTGCGCCGACCCGTACGTCGAACGCCTGCTCGAAGGCTTTGCCTACCTCACCGCCCGCGTGCAGCTCAAGCTCGACGCCGAGTACCCGACGTTCACCCACAACCTGCTGGAAATCGCCTACCCGCACTACCTGGCGCCGACGCCGTCGATGACCGTGGTGCAGTTGCAGACCGACCCCGACGAAGGTTCCCTGGTCGGTGGTTTCCCGCTGCCGCGCGACACCGTCCTGCGCGCCGCCCTGGGCCGCGAGACCCAGACCTGCTGCGAGTACCGCACCGCGCACCCGGTAACGCTGTGGCCACTGCAGGTGAGCAACGCCGAGTACTTCGGCAACCCGGCCACCGTGCTCGGGCGCCTGGCCGCCAGCGAGCCGAAGGCCAAGGCCGGTCTGCGCCTGACCTTGCGCACCGGCGCCGAACTGCCGTTCAACAGCCTCGATCTGGACAGCCTGCCGCTGTACCTCAGCGGTGCCGACGAGCAACCGTTCCGCCTTTACGAACAACTGCTGGGCAACGCCTGCGCGGTATTCGCACGCAAGCCCGGTGGCGATTGGGTCGAGCGTCTACCGCAGGACGCACTGCGCTCACGCGGGTTCGACGACGCCGATGCGGCCATGCCGGTAGTGGCGCGAGCGTTCCAGGGTTATCGGTTGTTGCAGGAATACTTCGCCCTGCCCCAGCGGTTCCTGTTCGTGGAGTTCGCCGAGCTGAGCCGTGCGGTCAAGCGCTGCGACGGCCAGGAGCTGGAATTGATCGTACTGTTTGACCGTCACGAGCCGAGCCTGGAAGGCAGCGTCGGCGCGGCGCAGTTCCTGCCGTTCTGCACCCCGGCGATCAACCTGTTCCCCAAGCGCCTGGACCGTATTCACTTGTCCGACCGCGTCAACGAACACCACGTGATCGCCGACCGCACCCGGCCGATGGATTTCGAGGTGCATTCCCTCACCGGCCTGACCGGCCATGGCACCGGGCCGGAGCAGCCGTTCCTGCCGTTTTATGCGGTGCGCGACCCATCGCGCTATGGCCGTGACAAGGCTTACTACACGGTGCGGCGCGAGCCCCGCGTGCTCTCCAGCGACCAGCGCCGCAATGGCCCGCGCTCCACGTATGTGGGCAGCGAGACCTTCGTCAGCCTGGTGGACAGCCAACAAGCGCCGTATCGCCACGACCTGCGCCAACTCGGCGTGACCGCGCTGTGCACCAACCGCGACCTGCCGCTGTTCATGAGCGTGGGCAACGGCAAGACCGACTTCACCCTGGCCGACAGCGCGCCGGTACTGGCCGTGCGCTGCGTTGCCGGCCCGAGCCGCCCGCGTGCCAGCCATGCCCATGACGCCAAGGCGTGGCGCCTGATCAGCCAGCTGTCGCTCAATTACCTGTCCCTGAGCGAACAGGGCCAGGGCGCCGGCGCCTTACGCGAACTGTTGCGCCTGTATGGCGACAGCAACGACGCCGCCCTGCAGTTGCAGATCGAAGGCCTGCGCGAAGTCAGCAGCAAAGCGGTGACCCGGCGCCTGCCGATGCCCGGCCCGATCGTGTTTGGCCGAGGCTTGGAAATTACACTGGAATTCGATGAAAACGCGTTTCGTGGCACCGGCGTATTCCTGCTCGGTGCGGTACTGGAGCGCTTCCTGGCACGCTACGTGTCGATCAACAGCTTTACCGAGACGGTGATCCGTACCACCGAACGCGGCGAGATCATGCGATGGAAAGCCAAGCCCGGACGTCGTCCGACCCTGTGAGTACCCTGGAAGCGATGCACCAGGAGCCCTGGGAATACGATTTCTTCCAGGCCCTGCGGCGCATCGAATGCGAGTCACCGCACCTGCCGCGCCTGGGCCATTCCCTGCGTCTGGCGGACGACCCGTTGCGCCTTGGGCAACAGGCCGACTGCACCTTCGCCCCGGCAACCCTGGCCTCGGTGGCGCCGGGCGGCGATGGCCGGCCGGCGCGGCTGGAGCAGTTCTTTTTCGGCCTCGGCGGCCCCAACGGCCCGCTGCCGCTGCACATCACCGAATACGTGCGCGAGCGTCAGCGCAACAACGCCGACAGCACCAGCAAAGCGTTCCTGGACGTGTTCCACCATCGCCTGCTCAGCCTGTTTTACCGGGCCTGGGCCGAGGCGCGGCCGACGGTCAGCCACGACCGCCCGGACGATGACTACTGGTCCGCGCGCCTCGCCGCCTTGAGCGGTCGCGGCATGCCGAGCCTGCTCAACCAGGGGCTGATTCCCGACACGGCCAAGCTGCATTACAGCGGCCACCTGTCGGCACAGACCCGCTATCCGGACGGGCTGAAAGCCATCCTCAGCGAGTACTTCGGCCTGCCGGTAGAGATCGAGGAATACGTCGGCCAATGGCTCGAACTGCCCGAACGCAGCCGTGTGGGCGTCAACGCCACCCGGCTGGGCGTGGACCTGTGCCTGGGCAGCCATGTATGGGACCGCCAGCATAAATTCCGTATCCGCCTGGGCCCGCTCACGCTCGATGACTACATGGGCATGCTGCCCGGCCACCAGCCGTTCAACGAACTGGTGGCATGGGTGGCCGAGTACCTGGGCCACGAATTGGACTGGGACCTGAACCTGGTCCTGCAACAACCCGAAGTCCCGGCGCTGCGGCTTAACGGCCAGTTCCGCCTGGGCTTCAACACGTGGCTCGGCCAACCTGCGGTTGACGCCAACGACTTAATCCTGGCCCGGCATTACGCCGATCAAGCCACCACCTCAAGGAATCCAGAGCATGGGTGAAATCAGTCGCGCCGCACTGTTCGGCAAACTCAACAGCGTGGCCTACAAAGCCATCGAAGCCGCCACCGTGTTCTGCAAGTTGCGGGGCAATCCTTACGTGGAACTGGCCCACTGGTTCCACCAGTTGCTGCAACTGCAGGACTCGGACCTGCACCGCATCATCCGCCAGTTCAACGTCGAACCGGCGCGCCTGGCCCGCGACCTGACCGAAGCCCTGGACCGCCTGCCGCGCGGCTCGACCTCGATCACCGACCTGTCGTCCCACGTGGAAGAAGCCGTGGAACGCGGCTGGGTGTACGGCAGCCTGATGTTCGGCGAAAGCCAGGTGCGCACCGGTTACCTGGTGCTGGGCATTCTCAAGACGCCGAGCCTGCGCCATGCGTTGCTGGGCCTGTCCGGCGAGTTCGACAAAATCAAGGCCGAGGCCCTGAGCGAGCGCTTTGACGAATACGTCGGCGACTCGCCGGAAAACGCCCTGACCGCCAGCGACGGTTTCAACGCCGGAGCCGTCCCAGGCGAAGCCAGCGGCGCCATGGCACCCAGCGCAATGGGCAAGCAGGAAGCGCTCAAGCGTTTTACCGTGGACCTGACCGAGCAGGCGCGCAGCGGCAAGCTCGACCCGATCGTGGGGCGTGACGAAGAAATTCGCCAGTTGGTCGACATCCTCATGCGTCGCCGCCAGAACAACCCGATCCTCACCGGTGAAGCCGGCGTCGGCAAGACCGCCGTAGTCGAAGGCTTCGCCCTGCGCATTGTCGCCGGTGACGTGCCGCCCGCGCTCAAGGACGTGGAACTACGCAGCCTGGATGTGGGCCTGCTGCAAGCCGGCGCCAGCATGAAAGGCGAGTTCGAACAGCGCCTGCGCCAGGTGATTGAAGACGTGCAGGCCTCGCCCAAGCCGATCATCCTGTTCATCGACGAAGCCCACACCCTGGTGGGTGCCGGTGGCGCCGCCGGGACGGGCGACGCGGCCAACCTGCTCAAACCCGCATTGGCGCGCGGCACCCTGCGCACCGTGGCCGCCACCACCTGGGCCGAGTACAAGAAGCACATCGAGAAAGACCCGGCCCTGACCCGCCGCTTCCAGGTGGTGCAGGTGGCCGAGCCGTCGGAAGACAAGGCGCTGCTGATGATGCGCGGCGTGGCCTCGACCATGGAGAAGCACCACCAGGTGCAGATCCTCGACGAAGCCCTGGAAGCCTCGGTGAAGCTGTCCCACCGCTACATTCCGGCGCGCCAGTTGCCGGACAAATCCGTAAGCCTGCTGGACACCGCCTGCGCCCGCGTCGCCATCAGCCTGCACGCGGTACCGGCGGAAGTGGACGACAGCCGTCGTCGCATCGAAGCCCTGGAAACCGAGCTGCAGATCATCGCCCGCGAGCACGCCATCGGCATCGACACCGGCGCGCGCCAGAGCAACAGCGAAGCCTTGCTGAGCGCCGAACGTGAGCGTCTGGCCACTCTCGAAAGCCGTTGGGCCGAAGAAAAAACCCTGGTGGATGAGTTGCTCGCGACCCGAGCAACGCTGCGTGAAAAGGCCGGGGTGGTGGACAGTGGCAACGACGAATTGCGCGCTCAATTGGTCGACTTGCAACAACGCCTCACTGCGCTGCAAGGCGAAACTCCGTTGATCCTGCCGACCGTGGATTACCAGGCCGTAGCCTCGGTGGTCGCCGACTGGACGGGCATTCCGGTGGGCCGCATGGCACGCAACGAATTGGAAACCGTGCTGAACCTGGATCAGCACCTGAAAAAACGCATCATCGGCCAGGACCATGCCTTGCAGATGATCGCCAAGCGCATCCAGACCTCCCGCGCCGGCCTCGACAACCCGAGCAAGCCGATCGGTGTGTTCATGCTGGCCGGCACCTCCGGCGTGGGCAAGACCGAAACCGCCCTGGCCCTGGCCGAAGCCATGTATGGCGGCGAGCAGAATGTGATCACCATCAACATGAGCGAGTTCCAGGAAGCCCACACCGTGTCGACCCTCAAGGGCGCGCCACCGGGCTACATCGGCTACGGCGAAGGCGGCGTGCTGACCGAAGCGGTACGGCGCAAGCCCTACAGCGTAGTGCTGCTGGACGAGGTGGAAAAAGCCCACCCGGACGTGCATGAGATCTTCTTCCAGGTGTTCGACAAGGGCGTGATGGAAGACGGCGAAGGCCGTGTGATCGACTTTAAGAACACCTTGATCCTGCTGACCACCAACGCCGGTACCGAGTTGATTTCCCAGGTCTGCAAAGACCCGGCGAACATCCCCGAGCCGGAAGAAATCGCCAAGGCCCTGCGCCAGCCGCTGCTGGAGATCTTCCCGCCTGCCTTGCTCGGCCGTCTGGTAACCATTCCGTACTACCCGCTGAGCGATGAAATGCTCAAGGCGATCACCCGCCTGCAACTGAACCGCATCAAAAAGCGCGTGGAGAATACCCACAAGGTTGCCTTCGACTACGACGACGCGGTGGTCGACCTGATCGTCTCGCGCTGCACCGAGACCGAAAGCGGCGGACGCATGATCGACACCATCCTCACCAACAGCCTGCTGCCGGACATGAGCCGTGAGTTCCTCACGCGCATGCTCGAAGGCAAGGCACTGGCGGGGGTGCGGATCAGCAGTCGGGATAATGAGCTGCACTACGACTTCAACGACGCCGAATAACGACTGTTGAAATAAGGTTTAAATGTGGGAGGGGGCTTGCCCCCGATAGCGGTGAATCAGTCACTGCATGCATCAACTGACACACTGCTATCGGGGGCAAGCCCCCTCCCACATTTGGACTGGGTTCCTTCAGTTATTAGGGTACTTCGATGCTATTCAACCAAGCCTCACGCCTGGCCAAGATCACCAGCCCTCTCGGGCCGGATGTGCTGCTGCTCAATGAAATGGGCGGCGGTGAAGAGCTTGGCCGCCTGTTCAATTACGAGCTGCAGCTGACGTCCCTGGACGCCAACATCGACCTCAACCAGTTGCTCGGCAAACCCATGAGCGTCGGCCTGCAATTGGCGGACGGCGGCGAGCGGCACTTCCACGGTATCGTCGCGCGCTGCAGCCAGAACATCGACCAAGGCCAGTTCGCCAGTTACCAGGTGACGCTGCGCCCGTGGCTGTGGCTGCTGACCCGCACCTCGGATTGCCGGATTTTCCAGAACCTGAGCATCCCGCAGATCATCAAGCAGGTGTTCCGCGACCTGGGCTTTTCCGACTTCGAAGACGCCCTGAGCCGGCCGTACCGCGAGTGGGAATACTGCGTGCAGTACCGCGAGACCAGCTTCGATTTCGTCAGCCGCCTGATGGAACAGGAAGGCATCTACTACTTCTTCCGCCATGAACAGGACCGCCATGTGCTGGTGCTGGCCGACGCCTACGGCGCCCACACCACGGTGCCGGGCTACGCGTCGGTGCCGTATTACCCCAAGGACGAGCAACAGCGCGAACGCGACCACATGCATAACTGGCACCTGGCGCAGGAGGTGCAGCCGGGCTCGCTGGAGCTCAACGACTATGACTTCCAGCGCCCCAGCGCCAGCATCGACGTGCGCTCGGCCATGCCGCGCCCGCACACTGCCGGCGACTATCCGCTGTACGACTACCCCGGCACCTACGTGCAAAGCGAAGACGGCGAACACTACGCGCGCACCCGCATCGAAGCGCTGCAAACCCTGCACGAACAAATCGAGTTTGCCGGTAATGCGCGCGGCCTGGGTTCGGGCCACCTGTTCAGCCTCACCGGCTTCAGCCGCCAGGACCAGAATCGCGAATACCTGATCGTTGGCATCCGCTACTACATCGTCCAGGAAAACCTCGAAAGCGGCGGCGGCTCGGCCTCGGCGCAGTTCGAAAGCAGCCTGACCTGCATCGACGCCCAGCAAAGCTTCCGCCCGTTGGCCACCACTCACCGGCCCATCGTCAAAGGCCCGCAGACCGCGCTGGTGGTCGGCCCCAAAGGCGAGGAGATCTGGACCGACCAGTACGGCCGCGTGAAAGTGCATTTCTATTGGGACCGTCACGACCAATCCAACGAAAACAGCTCGTGCTGGATTCGTGTGTCGCAATCCTGGGCCGGCAAGAACTGGGGCTCGATGCAGATTCCACGGATTGGCCAGGAAGTGATTGTGAGCTTTCTGGAAGGCGACCCGGACCGGCCGATCATCACCGGCCGCGTGTACAACGCCGAGCAGACCGTGCCCTATGACTTGCCCGAGAACGCGACCCAGAGCGGCATGAAAAGTCGTTCGAGCAAGGGCGGCACGCCAGCCAACTTCAATGAAATCCGTATGGAGGACAAGAAGGGGTTGGAGCAGTTGTATATCCATGCCGAGCGTAACCAGGACATTGTGGTGGAGGTGGATGAGAGCCACTCCGTCGGGCATGACCGCAACAAAAGCATCGGCCATAACGAGACGGTGACCATCGGCAACAACCGCCTGCGCATCGTCAAGCAGGAAGACATCCTCTCGGTGGGCCAGCGCAAGACCGACAGCATCAGCCAGAGCTATGTGATCGAGGTGGGCGAAAACCTGCGCCTGGTCTGCGGCGAAAGCATCCTGGAGTTGAATGCCAGCGGGCAGATCAACCTCACCGGCGTGAACATCAGCTTCTATGCCAGCGGCGACGCCGAGTTCAATACCAAGGGCGTGCTGCACCTCAATAACGGCGGCGGCCCTGGCGCCACGCCCGATGGACAGGGCCAGAAAGCCAGCATCGACGCCAATATCAAAGCCGCGTTCCCCGCGCCGAAAAGCTCCTGACGAGACCCGTTTGCCATGACGTACCGAATCAACGAATTCCAGTTCCAACTGCCGGCGAGCGAGCTGCAGGACGCGACGATCAATATCCTCAAATTCCCTGAGCTGGGCACATCCCTGATCGTCAGCCGCAGCCTGCTGGCCGACGGCGAAACCCTGCACAGCAACTTCAACGACCAACTCCAGCGCCTGGAAAAACAAGTGCAGGAGCTGCGCTATCAACCGGGCGTGGACGTGCGCTTGGGCGCCGCGCAGGAAGTGGAAGGCATCGAGCTGCGCAGCCAGTTCAACAAGGGCAACGACAAGGTGTTCCAGTATCAGCTGGCGCTGGTGATACCGGGCACGCGCAAGATGCTCGCCTTGAGTTATGTGAAGGCGGACAAGCTTGGGGATGCCGAGGCGGCGCATTGGGCGCTGATTAAAAATTCGCTGTCGTTCGACGCTATTTCCTGATGAGTTGCCTGCATGTCTGACGCACTCTGGGCCGCCCGCATGGGCGATGCGCTCTCCCACACCTCGATGATGGCCGACATCCTCGGCGGTGTGCTGGAAGTGGCGGCTAACATCGCGATCACGGCGGTGGCGACCGCGGCGGTGGTTGCCGCCACCGGGATTACCGTGGCCACCGGCGGGCTCGGTTGTTTCCTGTTGGGCGCCGTGGTGGGCACGGTTGTCGGCCTGGCCATGAGCAAGACCGGCGCGGACAAAGGCTTATCGAATTTATGCGAGAGCTTCAGCAACGCCCTGTTTCCGCCCACGGTGCAGGCGAACATCCTCACCGGTTCCACCAACACCCTGACCAATAATATTCCGGCCGCGCGCGCCGCCGGGGCGATCACCTCTCACGTCGCACCCGCCGGCACTGAGCTGGAAGAGCCCGCGCCCGAGCCGGAAGCCAGCTTCCTGGACATGGCCGAGAGTTTCTTCTCGCAGATGTGGCGCCCCACGGTGGCCACGCCCGCCCCCGGCGCCGAACCCAAGCCGCTGGATCAGGTGACGTGCACAAAGCATCCGCCGATGCCGCCGCAGTTTCTGGCCGAGGGTTCGGAAAAAGTCACCATCAATGGCCAGCCGGCGGTGCGCAGCGGTGACCGCAGTACGTGCGACGCGACGGTGGTGTCGTCGGGGCTGATCTCCTCCAACGTGACGATTGGCGGCGGCTCGGTGGTGGTGCGTGAGATCCGCAGCGGCAAGACACCGGGCGTCGGGCTGGCGGTGACGGCGTTGCTGATGCTCAAGGGCGGCAAGGGCAAGTTCTTCAGCAAGTTGCCCTGTATGTTGATCGGCGGCGCGGCTTCGATGGCCGTCAGCAGTGCGATGGGGGCGATGGCCAACGCGGCGATGGGCTCGTCGAACCCGGTGCATGCGGCCACCGGCGCCAAGGTGTTGGGCGGCGATGATGAGCTGGACTTCGTCCTGCCCGGCATCCTGCCGATTGATTGGCAGCGGTTCTACAACAGCCGTGACGAACGCACGGGCAGCCTGTTCGGCCCAGGCTGGAGCGTGCCGTATGAAGTGTGCGTCGCCATCCAGCCTCACCCCGACGGCGGTGAAACACTGATCTACACCGATGAACAGGGCCGGCCTATCGACATGGGCAGCATCCCCCTGGGCGGCGCGGTGTTCAGCGCCGGTGAGGGGCTGGCCGTGCGCCGACATCTCAACGGGCAGTTGCTGATCGAGAGCGATGACGGGCTGTATCGCTTGTTTGAACCCTCTGCCAACCCGGCGTTGCTGCGCCTCAGCCAACTCGGCGACCGTAACGAAAACCGCATTCACGTCGATTATGACGACGCCGGGCGGCTGATCCGGCTGCGCGATACGTTCGATCTGGTGCAAGTGGAGTTGATCCGCGATCAAGGCCACGTGGTGCGGCTCGAACGGCTGTACCCCGACCAGCGCCGCGAAGTGCTGGTCAGCTACGGCTACGACGCTATCGGCAACCTGGCTGAGGTCCGCGATGCCACTGGCCAGGTGCAGCGGCGCTTCAGCTACGATGCTGGCCGGCGCATGGTGGAACACCAGTTACCGACCGGGTTGCGCTGCTTTTACGAGTGGGCCTTGGTTGAAAACGCGGAATGGCGCGTGGTCCGGCACTGGACCGATGAAGGCGACACCTACCAGTTCGACTATGACTTGCAGGCCGGTATCACGCGGATTACCGACGGCTTGCAACGCGTCAGTACCCGCCACTGGAACACCCAGCACCAGATCGTTCGGTACAGCGACAACCTCGGGCAAACCTGGCTGTTCGAGTGGAACGACGAGCGCCAATTGCTCAGTGCCACCGATCCGCTGGGCGGGCGCTATACGTATAGCTACGACGACGCCGGCAACCTGATCGGCGAGACTGACCCGCTGGGCCGCAGCGACTCGACCTTGTGGCTTGAGCATTGGGCACTGCCACTGGTGGAGACCGACGCCACCGACAATAGCTGGGCGTATCGCTACGATCAGCGCGGCAACTGCATCGCCGAAACCGACCCGCTGGGCTATGTCACCCGCTATCGCTATGACGATCACGGCCAGCCCGTAGAAATCATCGACGCCACCGGCAAAAGCAAGACGCTGCGCTGGAACCCGTTCGGGCAGTTGGTCGAGCACGTGGATTGCTCCGGCTATCCAACGCGCTTCAGCTACGACGAGCGCGGCAACTTGCAGATCATCACCGACGCCCTCGGCGAGCGCACCCTGTTCAGCTATGACGCCCAGGGGCGCCTGCTCAGCAGCCAATTGCCGGACGGGCGCACCGAGCAGTACCAGCGCAACGCCAGCGGCCAACTGGTGGGTTACACCGATCCGGCCGGGCATACCACCCTGTACCAGCACAACCGTCGCGGCCAGGTGCGCCAGCGCATCGACGCCCATGGTCGGCAGGTGCAGTTCGGCTATGACAGCTATGGGCGCCTGCAAGCGCTGATCAACGAAAACGGCGAGCGTTATCGGTTTGCCTGGGACGCCGGGGACCGACTGACCGAGCAGCAGGACCTGGATGGCAGCGCCAAGTGCTACCACTACGATCCGCTGGACAATGTGATTGCGGTGACCGCTGTTCCGGCCCCGTATGGCAGCGGCTTGGCCGTCGTCCCCGAGACACCGCCCGCGCCCATCGTGCATCGATTGGAGCGCGACGCGGTTGGCCGCCTGATCGCCAAGACCACCGACGATGGCCGCACCGATTACAGCTACGACGCCGTGGACCAGCTGACCGCGGTGACGTTCACCGACCTGCAAGGCAATACCCAGGCCCTAAGTTTCGCCTATGACGCCCTTGGCCAGTTACTCGCCGAACAGAGCTCGGCGGGCAGCCTGCACCACCACTACGACGAACTCGGCAACCTGATCCAGACCCAACTGCCCGACGCCCGCTGGCTCAACCGCCTGTACTACGGCAGCGGCCACCTGCATCAGATCAACCTCGACGGTCAGGTGATCAGCGACTTCGAACGCGACCGCCTGCACCGCGAAGTGCTGCGCACCCAAGGCCAGCTCAGCACCCGCAGCGAATACGACCGCAGCGGCCGTCTGCGCGCACGTCAACGTCGTCTGGCGGGCCAACCGTCGCTGCTACCGGCAGCCGCACAGAAACAATTCGAATACGACCCCGCCGACAACCTGATCGGCAAACTCGACCAGCAGCCCGCCACACAACACCGCCAACTGCTGCACTACGACGCCACCGGCCGCATCATCGCCAGCCAGGACAGCCTGCACGGCCAACGCGAAACCTTCGCCTACGACGCCGCCGCCAACCTGCTGGACGGCCCGCAGGCGGGTGCCGGGCTGGTGGTGCACAACAAGCTGCTGACCTACCAAGACAAGCGTTATCGCTATGACGCCTTTGGCCGCACAATCGAAAAACGCAGCACCGCGCGCGGCCTGCAACGCTTTGCCTACGACGCCGAAAGCCGTCTGATCGAAGTACGCAATGAAAACGGCAGCGTGGTCAGAATGACCTACGACCCGCTGGGCCGACGCATCGCGAAAACCGAGCACGGCGGTGACGGGTATCCGCTGGGGGAAACGCGTTTTGTGTGGGATGGCCTGCGGTTGTTGCAGGAGCATAGACACAGTCAGACCAGTCTTTACATTTACCAAGACGAAGGCTACGAGCCTATTGCCCGTGTTGACGGCACCGGGCCTCTGCAAAAAATCCGCTATTACCACAACGACCTGAACGGCTTGCCGGAACAACTCACCGAAGCGGATGGACACACGGTTTGGCAGGCGACATATCGGGTGTGGGGCAACACGCTGGAAGAGGTGCGCGAGCCTTATTACATTGAAGAGCAGAACCTGAGGTTTCAGGGGCAGTACCTGGATCGGGAGACGGGGCTGCACTACAACACGTTCAGGTTTTATGATCCGGATGTGGGGCGGTTTACTACGCCGGATCCGATTGGGTTGGAGGGGGGCATCAATCTTTATTTGTATGCCGCCAATCCATATGGATGGGTTGACCCACTGGGCTGGAGCTGTACCTCATCCATAAACCGACGCATTGGACGCCTGAAAAAACAGGGATACCAAGACCACCACATACTGAGCGACAAGCATGCCAGTACTAAAAATCACCCTCTGCTTAAATTGGCAGGATTCGATTTGCAAAGTCGGCAAAATAAAATATTCCTGCCCAACAAGACTCGGGCGATGACTGACGGACGTCGGTCTATTCACCAAGGACGCCATGCAGCCAGGGTCAATCAAAACCTTGGAAGCAAAATGGATCGAGTACAAAAGGTTGGCAAACGTGAAAACTGGGATCAGGCCCAATACCGCAAAGCCCTAGATAAAATCGTGTCCGATGAGCGAAGATTACTCCGCTCTGGCGAGAGACAATTGAATAAAAATGCGCGCCCAGGCGCACATTATAATTAGGATATCTAGAAATGATCTTAAGCTGGAAAGCGCCTATCTATCACAGCGAAAAACTGCTGGGCTCATACGATGCCGAGATCGGCTCGTATGAGACTGCGGGATCGAACTTTGATTATTTATCGCTACTGTCAGGCGAGCCTTATCCCGCCGACATGGATAGACCAAAAATATTTTTCCCATGCCAAAAGAAAAAGCTATTGGCGTATGACTGCTTATGGTTGCTGGGTGACATACCGTTGGTGAGCCAGAGGTTGGCAGATTTTCTCATGCAGAAAGCTAACCATCATATTCAGCTCTTGAAACCCGCTAGTATTACTGCAAACGGAGAGGCCGTGGATGACGGCTATTACATCGTCAATGCTGCCCAAGCGATTAGCGCTGTTGATCACAGCAAGTCGGTACCGGAGCTCTCTGACAGTGGCTCAATACTGTACTTCAATGAAATTTGGCTTCGTGATACCGCCGCAGGAATGGATGGGATTGCCCGTGAGCGTGATTCTGGCGACCTTTTGATTTCCCAAGATTTGGCTGATGCCATGATAGAAAACCGGTTCAAAGGTGACAAAGGGCTAGGCTTCTACATCGCCAATCAATCATTTACTCCCTATAAAAACCAGGCATAAAGTTAACAATAAAGGGGACGAATCTATTTAATCCGGATAGGGACTTTAAATAAATCTTACCCCTTAGGTTCTTGCGGGAAATAATATGCACTTATTAGAAATCAGTGAACAATACTCGGAAAGTTACTGGTTCAAATACGACCAGAAAGCTTCTCCCGACCATCTATTTTTCATCAGCGGGGAACAACAATTATCAATCACTAAAACTCCAACCTTTAGAAATAAAAAAAAGGTCAGCACGTCTCGCCTGCTGTCTTTCGATCTTCTTCAAAGTGACACGATCGAATTTGTAAGTGAGGCACTGGCTAACGTGCTACGTGACTTTCCTGAAGACGTCCAGCTTTTTCCTGCTGACGTTTACCTAAAAGAAGAGAAGCTGGACGGCTACTATGTATTCAACGTGGTCCAGACATTACCTTGTATTGATTTGAATAACTCTCAGCATGGTCCCATTTTCAGCTTTATGCCTGACGGTCCGCTGGCCTTCACGACCCTTCAAAGCTTGCCGTCTGCGACTTTAGGCAGTCACCATATCGTAAGGGCGAAGGAAAGTTCACAACGCATCTTTGTTTCCCAACAGTTCAAGCAGCAGTGCGAAGCATCCCAGCTAAAGGGTCTTCGATTTATAGACTGCTCCAAGGGTATTCAAGTCTGAGTGCGTCCCAACGGGAAGGATCTATTTGATCAATAAAATAATTCGCCCCTTTATCTCCAGATCAAAAGCCCAACGCCGTACAGCACCCCACAAAAAATGGGCACCCAACCCAGTCGGCGTGCCCATTTTTCCCTACCACCCCGCCCCCTTCGAGACGGTAACGCCCTTACGCGTTAACAGTGTCTTTAAGCGACTTACCCGGCTTGAACGCAACGGTGTTGCTCGCCTTGATCTTCACAGGCTCGCCGGTTTGCGGGTTTTTGCCGGTGCGGGCGCCGCGGTGGCGTTGCAGGAAGGTGCCGAAGCCCACCAGGGTGACGCTGTCCTTGCGGTGCAGGGCGCCGGTGATTTCTTCGAGAACGGCGTTAAGGACGCGGTTGGCCTGTTCCTTGGTGAGATCGGCTTTTTCAGCGATGGCGGCTGCGAGTTCTGGTTTACGCATAAGTGAAGCCTCTTTGACGGTTTTTTGTTGTTATGTCCGTGCCGCTCTCTGACGGAGCGGCGCCCAAAGCGCCGCAGGCTCTACTCTGCGGCAGACGGAAGTGAGGATGGCATGCCCTCGAACGCCGCGCCAGTCTGGCGGCGACCTTTCTAAGTGGAAAAATGTGCTGAATCCGACAGAACGACCGGTATTTATGCCAGCAACGGCGGAAGTTCTTTGTTGAGCGCGAGTTTTTCCATCACGGCGGTGCCCGTCAGCGCGTAGCCCAGCAGCCGGCCGCTGGCGTCGCGGCACAGCGCCTTGATATCAGCGCCCTGCCCTTCGACGCTCCACACGCCCTCGGCGCCGCGTGGCGGAGGGGAGACCACCAGCGGGCAGACCGGCGTTTTAACGGTGACGGGCATCGGCCCGTAGCTGACGGCCGTGGCGTTGCCGGCCAGCGTCTGGGCCAGGGCGCGGGCGCAAGTCATCAGGGGCATGACGTACAGCAGGTTAAGACCGTCGACCTCGGCGCAGTCGCCCAGGGCGTAGATGTTGGCGTGGGACGTTTTGAGGTGGCGATCAACCATGATGCCGCGGTTGATCTGCAGGCCAGCGGCGGCGGCCAGGTCGATGCGTGGGCGCAGGCCGATGGCCGAGACCACCAGGTCGCAGTGGATCACTTCGCCGTCAGACAGGTGCGCTTCCAGGCCGTCAGCCGTGCGTTGCAGGCGGTTGAGCACCGGGCCCAGGTGGAAACGCGCGCCAAGGCTTTCCAGGCCGGCTTGCACCGCCGCCGCCGCTGACGGGTGCAGCAAGGTCGGCATGACTTGCTCGCACGGCGCGACCAGGTCGATTTCATAGCCGCCCAGGATCAGGTCATTGGCGAATTCGCAGCCGATCAGGCCGGCGCCAAGTACCAGCACGCGGCGCTTGCCGGCGGCAGCGGCGCGAAAGCGCGCGTAGTCTTCAAGGTCGTTGATCGGGAAAATCAGCTCGGCGGCGTCGCCCTCGACCGGTACGCGCACGGTTTCGGCGCCCCAGGCCAGGATCAGGTCACGGTAGGCTACCGCTTCCTCGCCGATCCACAGGCGCTTGTGGCCAGGGTCGATGCCGCTGACGCGGGTGTGGGTACGCACTTCGGCCTTAAGTTGCTCGGCCATGGCGCCAGGTTCAGCCATGCTCAGGCCATCGGCTTCCTTATTCTTGCCAAAACCGGTGGAGAGCATGGGCTTGGAGTAGGAGCGCCCGTCATCCGCGGTGATCAGCAGCAATGGGGTCTCGCTGTCGAGCTTGCGAAACTCTCGGGCCACGTTGTAACCGGCCAACCCTGTGCCGATGATCACGACAGGTGCGTTCATTCCTTTCTCCTTGTAGTACGTTTCTTAATTTTCAGATCAGCCGATTTCGATCATTTCGAAATCCATTTTGCCCACGCCGCAATCCGGGCACAGCCAGTCTTCCGGGACGTCCTGCCAAGCAGTGCCCGGCGCGATGCCGTCATCAGGCCAGCCGTCCGCTTCGTTGTAGATAAGGCCACAGACGATACATTGCCACTTCTTCATTACTCGCTTCCTCAGGGTCCAGGCATATTGGCCGGCGGTCGATGGATCCAGCGTTGCCACGCGGCTCAGGGCGTTTTGTACTGATCGGGGCCTGCAGATGCAAGCGCGATCGACTCAACGGGACGGTTGAGCCCGGCAAAAGACCGGGACGCCATGGTAAGCTCGCCGCCTCTTTTGCTGCCAATACTGACTCGCCGTGCCGCACTCACTCACCCGCCCCGCTGTCTGCCGATGGCTGCCCCAGAGCCTTCTGAACCCTGCGCCCGCGCCGTCGACCCTCGACTGGTTGTTCGACGAAGGCTCACTGACGCGGCGGTTGACCGGGTTGTCCAACGGTGGCTTCAGCGTGACGCCGCTGTTGGAGGGCTGGCAGCCGCTGCGCGAGGACGAGTGCGCCGCGCTGGAGCTGCCCCCGGCCAGTATCGGTTGGGTACGCGAGGTGTATCTGCGCGGGCATGGCCAGCCCTGGGTATTTGCCCGCAGCGTGGCGGCGCGCAGTGCCTTGCAGGGCGACGGGCTGCAGATGGACGAATTGGGCAGCCGTTCGCTGGGTGAATTGCTGTTCTGCGACCGCGCGTTCACCCGCCAGGCCATTGAAGTGTGCCACTACCCCCGGCACTGGCTGCCTACGGTGGATCAGGTCGATGGGTTATGGGCCCGCCGCTCACGTTTCGACCGGGGCGCACTGAGCGTGCTGGTGGCGGAAGTCTTCCTGCCGAGCTTCTGGGATGCACTGCACGCCCCTTCGGAGAACCGCTGATGTACCAACGCCTCCTCCAATCCCTGAACCGCCTGAATCCCAGGGCCTGGGACTTCGTTCAGTTGACCCGCATGGACAAGCCCATCGGTATCTACCTGTTGATGTGGCCGACACTGTGGGCATTGTGGATTGCCGGCAAGGGCTCGCCCTCGCTGATCAATATCGTGATTTTCGTGCTGGGCGTTACGCTGACGCGCGCTGCCGGTTGCGTGATCAACGACTGGGCTGATCGCAAGGTCGACGGCCATGTGAAGCGCACCGCGCAGCGCCCGTTGGCCAGCGGCAAAATCAGTTCCAAAGAGGCGCTGGTGTTCTTTGCGGTACTGATGCTGATCAGTTTCCTGCTGGTATTGCTGACCAACGCCACCACCATCTGGCTGTCGCTGGGCGGCCTGGCGCTGGCGGTCAGCTACCCGTTCATGAAGCGCTACACCTATTACCCGCAGGTGGTGCTGGGGGCGGCGTTTTCCTGGGGCATGCCCATGGCATTCACTGCCGAGACCGGTCATCTGCCCGCCACGGCCTGGCTGCTGTATATCGCCAACCTGCTGTGGACGGTGGCCTACGATACCTACTACGCCATGACTGACCGCGATGACGATTTGAAGATCGGCGTGAAATCCACCGCCATTCTGTTTGGCGATGCTGACCGCGTGATCATCCTGACGCTGCAAGGCCTTTCACTGGCGTGCCTGTTGCTGGCCGGCGCACGGTTTGACCTGGGGGGCTGGTTCCACCTGGGCTTATTGGCGGCGGCTGGGTGTTTTGCCTGGGAGTCCTGGTACACCCGCGATCGCGATCGCATGAAGTGCTTCAAGGCGTTCTTGCACAACCATTGGGCCGGGCTGGCGATTTTTCTCGGGATTGTGGCGGATTACGCGTTTCGCTGAGGTTTTTGCGCTGTCTGATCGGGCCTCATCGGGGGCAAGCCCCCTCCCACCTTTTGATGTGTGAAGACATTCAAATGTGGCAGGGAGCTTGCCCCCGATGGTTTGAGCAGCGCCCAGAAATCAGGGCTTGATTACATGCCACACGCCACCCTTGCCATCGCCGGACTTGTCACCGGCCTTTTTGTCATCCTTGTAGGTGTACACCGGCTTGCCTTTGTAGGCCCACTGGCTGGTCTGGTCGTCGCGGGTGATGACCGTCCAATCGCCTGTCGACTTGTCAGTGGACTCTGCCTTCAGCGGCGGCCAGTTGGTCGCGCACTGGTCCTTGCACACGGACTTGCCATCGGCGTCCTTGTCGAAGGTGTAAAGGGTCAACCCCTTGTGATCCACCAACAACCCACCTTGGGTCATCGCCGGCTCCGCCGCGAACGCCAGGCCTGGCAGGGTCAACGCTGCCGTTACCATCAGGGCTTTCCAGGAAACAGTGCTGTAAGTCATCGGAACCTTCCTTTTGTGGTTGTCAGGATTCGGACCCAAAGGGTAGTCCAGAGTGCCGCTAATTGCCCAGGCGACTAAATTACTGTCACACGACTGCAATAATTCCGTTATCTAATGCGGCGCAAGACAGTTAAATGACAAGAGGATTTTGAGCATGGTTGGCAGGAGCATTCTGATTGTTGACGACGAAGCGCCCATCCGCGAGATGATCGCCGTTGCGTTGGAAATGGCCGGCTATGACTGCCTGGAGGCAGAGAACTCTCAGCAGGCCCATGCCATTATCGTCGACCGCAAGCCGGACCTGATCCTGTTGGACTGGATGCTGCCCGGCACGTCCGGCATTGAGTTGGCCCGACGCCTCAAGCGTGACGAACTGACCGGGGATATCCCGATCATCATGCTTACCGCCAAGGGCGAAGAAGACAACAAAATCCAGGGCCTGGAAGTCGGTGCCGATGACTACATCACCAAACCCTTTTCCCCACGGGAACTGGTCGCACGGCTCAAGGCTGTGTTGCGCCGTGCCGGCCCTACCGACGGCGAAGCGCCGATTGAAGTCGGCGGCCTGCTGCTGGACCCGATCAGCCACCGCGTGACCATCGACGGCAAACCGGCCGAGATGGGCCCCACCGAATACCGCCTGCTGCAATTTTTCATGACCCACCAGGAACGCGCCTACACCCGCGGTCAACTGCTGGACCAGGTGTGGGGCGGCAACGTGTATGTGGAAGAACGCACCGTGGACGTCCATATTCGCCGCCTGCGCAAAGCCTTGGGTGATGCCTACGAGAATCTGGTACAAACCGTGCGCGGTACCGGCTATCGGTTTTCGACCAAAAGTTGAGCAGCAAGCAGTCAGCTACAAGCGGCAAGAGAACGCCGCATCGCTCTAACTTGAAGCTTGCAGCTTGCACCTTGAAGCTGCCCCAAGGACGTATTTTCAAGTGAATTCGAATTGGCATGGCACCTTGATCCGCCACATGCTCCTGTTGGTCACCGGTTGCCTGTTGGTGGGCCTGATCAGTGGTTATTACGGCTGGAGCCTGGCGATCGGCATCGGCCTGTACCTGGCCTGGACCCTCAAGCAACTGCTACGCCTGCATGAATGGCTGCGCCAGCACAAACCCGACGAAGCACCACCCGACGGCTACGGCCTGTGGGGCGAAGTGTTCGACAGCATCTACCACCTGCAACGTCGCGACCAGCGGGTACGCGGGCGCCTGCAGGCGGTGATCGACCGCGTGCAGGAATCCACCGCGGCCCTCAAAGACGCTGTGATCATGCTCGACAGCGACGGCAACCTGGAATGGTGGAACCGCGCCGCCGAAACCCTGCTGGGCCTCAAGACGCCCCAGGACAGCGGCCAACCGGTGACCAACCTGGTACGCCACCCACGTTTCAAGGAATATTTCGAGCAGGACAATTACGACGAAGCGCTGGAAATCCCCTCACCCACCAACGACCGTGTGCGTATCCAGCTGTACCTGACGCGTTACGGCAACAACGAGCACCTGATGCTGGTGCGTGACGTCACGCGTATCCACCAGTTGGAACAGATGCGCAAGGACTTCGTCGCCAACGTGTCCCACGAGCTGCGCACCCCTTTGACGGTGATCTGCGGTTACCTGGAGACGCTGCTGGATAACGTCGATGAGATCAACCCACGCTGGAGCCGCGCGCTGCAGCAGATGCAGCAGCAGGGCTCGCGGATGCAGACCCTGCTCAACGACCTGTTGCTGCTGGCCAAGCTGGAGGCCACCGACTACCCCTCCGACAACCATCCGGTGGCGGTGCAAAGCCTGCTGCAGACCATCAAGAATGACGCCAAGGCCCTCTCGGGCGAGCGCGGGCAGCAGATCAGTCTGGAAGCCGACCCGGCGGTGCTGCTCAAGGGCAGCGAAGGCGAGTTGCGCAGCGCGTTCTCCAACCTGGTGTTCAACGCGGTGAAATACACCCAGGATCAGGGCACCATTCGCATCCGCTGGTGGGCCGACGAGCAAGGCGCGCACCTGAGCGTGCAGGACTCCGGCATCGGCATCGATGCCAAGCACCTGCCGCGTCTGACCGAGCGTTTCTACCGCGTCGACTCCAGCCGCAACTCCAACACCGGCGGCACCGGGCTGGGCCTCGCCATCGTCAAGCACGTGCTGCTGCGCCATCGCGCGCGCCTGGAGATCAGCAGCGTGCTGGGGCATGGCAGTACGTTCACCTGCCACTTTCCGCCCGCTCAGATGACCCGCTCGCGGGCGATCGGCCTAGATGAATAACCCAAAAACACCATAAGACTAATGTGGGAGGGGGCTTGCCCCCGATGACGGGAGTGAAGTCAACTTATCCATAACTGATCCACCGCCATCGTGGGCAAGCCCCCTTCCACGGTGGATCTTCAGCGTCTCGGGAAATACATTCCATGTCCCACCCGGCGGCGGGCACTAGGCAAGCGCCCCGTCAGCCGCTACATTGGCCGACTTGCGCCTGCCTTTCAGGCGTGCATGTCACCCCTTATTGAACACATGGAACCTGCAAAACCCCATCATGGACCCTTCCCCTGGTATCACCTTCGCCACACTCTTCGCCGACTTCGGCATGATTCTTTTTGCTCTGATCCTGGTACTGCTCAACGGTTTTTTCGTTGCGGCGGAATTCGCCATGGTCAAACTGCGCTCGACCCGCGTTGAAGCCATCGCCCACACCAACGGTTGGCGCGGGCAGATCCTGCGCACCGTACACAGCCAGCTCGACGCTTATCTGTCGGCGTGCCAGCTGGGTATCACCCTCGCCTCCCTGGGGCTGGGCTGGGTCGGTGAGCCTGCGTTTGCGCACATCCTCGAGCCGCTGTTGGGCGCGGTGGGCGTAGAGTCGCCGGAAGTGATCAAGGGTGTGTCGTTCTTTGCGGCGTTCTTCGTGATTTCCTACCTGCACATCGTGGTCGGCGAGCTGGCGCCCAAGTCCTGGGCGATCCGCAAGCCCGAGTTGCTGTCGCTGTGGACGGCCGTGCCGCTGTACTTGTTCTACTGGGCCATGTACCCGGCGATCTACCTGCTCAACGCCAGCGCCAACGCGATCCTGCGTATCGCCGGCCAAGGCGAGCCAGGCCCGCACCACGAGCATCATTACAGCCGCGAAGAACTCAAGCTGATCCTGCACTCCAGCCGTGGCCAGGACCCGAGCGACCAAGGCATGCGGGTACTGGCATCGGCCGTTGAAATGGGCGAGCTGGAAGTGGTGGACTGGGCCAATTCCCGTGAAGACCTGGTGACACTGGACTTCAACGCTCCGCTCAAGGAAATTCTCGCGCTGTTCCGCCGCCACAAGTTCAGTCGCTACCCGGTATACGACGCGGTGCGCAATGAGTTCGTGGGCCTGTTGCACATCAAGGACCTGCTGCTGGAACTGGCGGCACTGGACCACATCCCCGAATCCTTCAACCTGGCCGAGCTGACCCGTCCGCTGGAACGCGTGTCTCGGCATATGCCGTTGTCGCAGTTGCTGGAGCAGTTTCGCAAGGGCGGTGCTCACTTCGCTCTGGTGGAAGAAGCTGATGGCAAGATCATCGGCTACCTGACCATGGAAGACGTGCTGGAAGTGCTGGTCGGCGATATCCAGGACGAACACCGCAAGGCCGAGCGCGGCATTCTTGCGTACCAGCCGGGCAAGCTGCTGGTGCGCGGCGACACCCCGCTGTTCAAGGTAGAACGCCTACTGGGCGTGGACCTGGACCACATCGAAGCCGAGACCCTGGCCGGGCTGATCTACGACACGCTCAAGCGCGTGCCGGAGGAAGAAGAGGTGCTGGAGGTTGAGGGCCTGCGGATCATCATCAAGAAGATGAAAGGGCCGAAGATCGTACTGGCCAAGGTGCTGCTGCTGGATTGACCGTCAGTTGCCCGACGCAAAGCCGGCTTAGGCCGCCGACGGGCTGAGCACTCATGGCAACGTTGTATGCTGCAATGAAAATCAAATGTGGGAGCGGGCTTGCTCGCAACGCGGTGTGTCAGCCACTGATCCGGGACTGACACCCCTTATGCGCAAGCAAGCCGGCTCTCACACTCACACGTGCGCCGCTTGAGAATCAGGCACCCGGCACAAAATGCTTCTGCGCCGTGCCCCGTGCGATCAGGCGCGAGATGTAGTCCAGCTTCTGTGCGTCCTGGTCAATGAAGCGGAAGGTCAGTTGCAGCCAATCGCTGTCCGGCTTGGGCTCGAAGGCGACGATGGCGTGCAGGTAGCCGTTGAGGCGCGCCACTTCGGCGTTCTCGCCTTGTTCCAGGTCCAGCACTGCGCTTTCCAGCACTTGTGGCAGGATCTCGCCACGGCGTACTACCAGCAGCGCTTCCTTGATGCTCAGCGCCTTGATGACGCATTGCTGAGTGCCGCTGGACAGCCGCAACTGGCCCTGGCCACGCCCGGACTGGGCCGGCGATGCGGCCGGCGCTTGTACCGGTGGCGTGTTGAGCAGGCCACGATTGGGCGCGGCAGCGGCGACGGGGGCGGCGCCCTTGACGGCTTCGGGCTTACCGCCGGTCAGGGCGCTGAGCGAGTCATTACCGAACGCCGAATTCATCTTGGTTGGCGCACTGGCGACCAAAGCATCGAGACGGCCAACCTTGTGCAGGGCCTGCTTGACCTTGTTCAACAATTGCTCGTTGGTAAACGGCTTGCTGACGTAGCCGGACACGCCGGCCTGAATCGCCTGGACTACGTTCTCCTTGTCACCCCGGCTGGTCACCATCACAAACGGCATGGCCTTCAGATGGGCCTGCTCGCGGCACCAGGTCAGCAGCTCCAGCCCGGACATTTCCGGCATTTCCCAATCGCACAGCACCAGGTCGAACGACTCGCGCATCAGGATGGTCTGGGCCTTCTTGCCGTTCACCGCATCTTCAAGCTTGATCCCGGGGAAGTAATTACGCAGGCACTTCTTCACCAGGTCGCGGATAAACGAGGCGTCATCCACCACCAATACACTGACTTTACTCATCGACCCTTTATCCTATAAAAACCGCGGCACGCAGAACGCCTGACTGATGGCATTTTGCCAAAAACTCTGCAGTCACGTCGGGACTTTCTTTCACCCGCCGCGCAAATAATTCAGATGCCACAAACAAAAACGCCCGACCAAAGGCCGGGCGTTAATTTCTCGGGCAACTTACTTATCGTCAGGTTCGCCCGGAACATTAGGGATTTGGTCGGCTGAGCCCTCAACTTCGGCTTTCATGCGCTTGAGCCCCATGTGCCGTACGTCGGTACCACGCACCAGGTAAATCACCAGCTCCGAGATATTGCGCGCGTGGTCGCCGATGCGCTCCAGCGAACGCAGCACCCAGATAATGCTCAAGACCCGCGAGATAGAGCGCGGGTCTTCCATCATGTAGGTAGCCAGCTCGCGTAGGGCGGTCTTGTATTCGCGGTCGATGACCTTGTCGTACTGGGCCACCGACAGTGCCAGGTCGGCGTCGAAGCGAGCAAACGCGTCCAGGGCATCGCGCACCATGTTGCGCACTTGGTCGCCGATGTGCCGCACCTCTACGTAACCACGCGGCGCTTCGCCTTCTTCGCAGAGTTGGATGGCACGACGCGCGATCTTGGTGGCTTCGTCGCCGATGCGCTCCAGGTCGATCACCGACTTGGAGATGCTGATGATCAAACGCAAATCCGATGCCGCCGGCTGGCGACGGGCGAGAATGCGCAGGCATTCTTCGTCGATGTTGCGTTCCATCTGGTTGATCTGGTCGTCGATTTCCCGCACCTGCTGGGCCAGGCCCGAGTCGGCCTCGATCAGCGCGGTGACCGCATCGTTGACTTGCTTCTCCACCAGCCCGCCCATCGCCAGGAGGTGGCTGCGCACTTCCTCAAGCTCGGCGTTGAACTGCGCAGAGATGTGATGGGTAAGGCCTTCTTTGCTAATCATGCGTTTGCTCCGCAAAAGCTGTAAGCCGCAAGCTACAAGCCGCAAGCTGATGTGTGTCGTTCCGTTGAACTGCTTTTACTTGCCGCTTGAAACTGGCGGCTTGCAGCTGCCCCAACTAGCCATAGCGACCGGTGATGTAGTCTTCGGTCTGTTTCTTTGCCGGATTGGTGAACAGGGTATCGGTGTCGCCGAACTCCACCAGCTTGCCCATGTACATGAACGCGGTGTAGTCGGAAACGCGCGCCGCCTGTTGCATGTTGTGGGTCACGATGACGATGGTGAACTTGGATTTAAGCTCGTAGATCAGTTCTTCCACTTTCAGCGTCGAGATCGGGTCAAGGGCCGAGCAGGGTTCGTCCAGCAGCAGCACTTCCGGCTCCACGGCGATGGTTCGCGCGATCACCAGCCGTTGCTGCTGACCGCCGGACAAACCGAGCGCCGAATCGTGCAGGCGGTCCTTGACCTCGTCCCACAGCGCCGCGCCCTTGAGCGCCCACTCGACGGCTTCGTCAAGGATGCGCTTTTTATTGATGCCCTGGATGCGCAGGCCATAGACCACGTTTTCATAGATGGTCTTGGGGAACGGGTTGGGCTTCTGGAACACCATGCCGACCCGGCGACGCAGCTCGGCCACGTCCTCGCCCTTGCGGTAGATGTTGCTGCCGTAGAGGTTGATGGCACCTTCCACGCGGCAGCCGTCCACCAGATCGTTCATGCGGTTGAAGGTACGCAGCAGCGTGGACTTGCCGCAGCCCGACGGGCCGATGAAGGCGGTCACGCGCTGCTTGGGAATGTTCATGCTGACATCGAACAGCGCCTGCTTTTCACCGTAGTACAGGCTCAGGCCCGGCACTTCGATGGCCACGGTTTCCTGGGCCAGGCTCAGGCTCTGCTTGTCGCGACCCAGGGCAGACATGTTGATGCCGTGGGAATGGGTTTCGTGTTGCATGGTCTCACTCCGTTCGAAGCTGCAAGCTTTTAGCTGCAAGCTGCAAGATTTGAGCAAAAGCGGCTTGTAGCTTGCCGCTTGTGGCTAATAGATTCAGCTGTCCAACGCCTTGTACTTCTCGCGCAGGTGGTTACGAATCCACACCGCCGACAGGTTGAGCGTGGCGATCACCAGCACCAGCAACAGCGCGGTGGCGTACACCAGCGGTCGCGCGGCTTCGACGTTGGGGCTCTGGAAGCCGACGTCATAAATATGGAAGCCCAGGTGCATGATCTTCTGGTCCAGGTGCAAGTACGGGTAGTTGCCGTCCAGCGGCAGCGACGGCGCCAGTTTCACCACGCCTACCAGCATCAGTGGCGCCACTTCACCGGCGGCGCGGGCCACGGCGAGGATCATGCCGGTCATCATGGCCGGGCTGGCCATCGGCAGTACGATCTTCCACAGCGTCTCCGCCTTGGTCGCGCCCAGCGCCAGCGAACCTTCACGCACGGTGCGCGGGATCCGAGCCAGGCCTTCTTCGGTGGCCACGATCACCACCGGTACCGCCAGCAGCGCCAGGGTCAGCGAGGCCCACAGCAGGCCCGGTGTACCGAAGGTCGGCGCCGGCAGTGCTTCGGCGAAGAACAAGCGGTCGACCGAGCCCCCCAATACATACACGAAGAAACCCAGGCCGAACACGCCGTAGACGATGGCCGGTACACCCGCCAGGTTGTTCACGGCGATGCGGATGATGCGGGTCAGGGTGTTCTGCTTGGCGTATTCGCGTAGGTACACCGCCGCCAGCACACCGAACGGGGTGACGATCATCGCCATGATCAGGGTCATCATTACGGTGCCGAAAATAGCCGGGAAGATCCCGCCTTCGGTGTTGGCTTCCCGCGGGTCATCGCTGAGAAATTCCCAGACTTTGCTGAAGTAGAAGCCGATCTTGGTCATGGTGCCCATGGCGTTGGGCTGGTAAGCGTGCACCACTTTGCCGATGCCGATTTCCACTTCCTTGCCATTGCCGTCACGGGCCGTCAGCGCATCGCGATTGAATTGCGCGTGCAGGTCGGCCAGGCGTGCTTCGATGTCCTGGTAGCGTGCATTCAGCTCGGCGCGGTCGGCGTCCATATCGGCCTGGGCGGCGGCGTCGAGCTTGCCTTCCAGCTCCAGCTTGCGGCCGTGCAGGCGGATGCGTTCCAGGCCGGCGTTGATCGCGCCGATATCGGTTTTTTCCAGGCTCTTGAGCTGAGCGGCCAGCTTGTTGACGCGCTCGACCCGCGCCTGCAGCTCCGGCCACGCGGCCTCGCCTTCAGCGATGACCTTGCCGTCCTGCTTGACGTTGACCAGGGTGCCGTAGAAGTTGCCCCACTCACGACGCTCGATCGTCATCAGCTCTTTCGGCTTGGTCTGGTCCTGCAACCACTCGCCGACGATCCAGGTGAAGTCGTTGCCGTTCAAGTCCCTGTTACCGACCTTGATCAGCTCGCGGGTCATGAACTCCGGGCCCTCGTCGGGCACCGGCAGGCCTGCGCTTTTAAGCCGTTCGCGCGGCACTTCTTCTTTCTGCACCACTTCGCCGATAACGATGTGGTTGGCCTGGCCCGGCACGTTGTAATTGGCCTGGATCAGGTCGGCCGGCCAGAAGTGGCCCAGACCACGCACCGCGATCACAGCCAGCAGGCCAATGGTCATGATGACCGCGATGGATACCGCGCCACCACTGATCCAGACGCCGGGGGCGCCGCTCTTGAACCATCCATTCAGGGAGTTCTGTTTCACAGACTTCTACCTTTCTTAAAGCGACGAGTATTTCTTGCGCAGACGCTGACGAATCAGCTCGGCGAGGGTGTTCATGATGAAGGTGAACAGCAGCAGCACCAGCGCCGAGAGGAACAGCACGCGGTAGTGACTGCCGCCCACTTCCGACTCGGGCATTTCCACCGCAACGTTAGCCGCCAGGGTGCGCAAGCCTTCGAACAGGTTCATCTCCATCACCGGGGTGTTGCCGGTGGCCATCAGCACGATCATGGTCTCGCCCACGGCGCGGCCCATGCCGATCATCAGCGCCGAGAAGATGCCCGGGCTGGCGGTCAGGATCACCACGCGGGTCATGGTCTGCCACGGCGTGGCGCCCAGGGCCAGGGAGCCCAGGGTCAGGCCGCGCGGCACACTGAACACGGCGTCTTCGGCAATGGAATAGATGTTCGGGATTACCGCAAAACCCATGGCCAGGCCCACCACCAGAGCATTGCGCTGGTCGTAGGTGATGCCCAGGTCGTGGGAGATCCACATGCGCATGTCGCCGCCGAAGAACCAGGTTTCCAGGTACGGGCTCATGTACAGCGACAGCCAGCCCACGAACAGGATCACCGGGATCAGGATCGCGCTTTCCCAGCCATCGGGCACACGCAGGCGCAGGGATTCAGGCAGGCGGCTGAAGATAAAACCGGCCACCAGGATGCCAATCGGCAACAGCATCAGCAGGCTGAAAATCCCCGGTAGATGCCCCTCGACATACGGCGCCAGGAACAGCCCGGCGAAGAAGCCCAGGATCACCGTCGGCATCGCTTCCATCAGCTCGATCACCGGCTTGACCTTGCGACGCAGGCTCGGGGCCATGAAGTATGCGGTGTAGATCGCGGCGGCAACGGCCAGCGGCGCGGCCAGCAGCATGGCGTAGAACGCAGCTTTGAGCGTGCCGAATGTCAGCGGCGCCAGGCTCATCTTGGGTTCGAAGTCGGTGTTGGCGGCGGTTGATTGCCAGACGTATTTAGGCTCGTCGTAGTTCTCGTACCAAACCTTGCTCCACAGCGCGCTCCAGGAGACTTCCGGGTGCGGGTTGTCCAGCACCAACGGCTGCAGTTTGCCGCCAGCTTCCACGATGACGCGGTTGGCTCGTGGCGACAGGCCGAACACGCCCTGGCCGTCGACCACCGGGTCCACCAGCAGGGTGCGGTGCGCGGTGCTGTGGAACACACCGAACTTGCCGGCGGCATCCAGGGCGGTGAAGCCTTTGCGACGTTCCTCGGCGGTAATTTCCACAATCGGCGCGGTGCCCATCTGGAAGGTGCGGATCTGCTTGAGGCGCTGTTCGCCGTCCGGGTCGCGGGCCATGAACCACTGGGCCAGGCCGCCCTTGGAGTTACCGACGATCAGCGAAATGCCGCCCACCAGTTGCGTACTGGCGGTAATTTCAGCGTTGCCATCTTCCAACAATTTGTATCGACCGTTGAGACTCTTGTCGCGCAGGCTGAATACGTCGGCCAGGGCGCGGCCGTTGATCACGTATAGCCATTGCTGGCGCGGGTCGATGAAGATCGCCTTCACCGGCTCGGTCATCTGCGGCAGCTCGATACGCTTCTGCTCGCTGGTGACTTCACCGGTCATCATGTTTTCTTCGCGGCTCAGGGTCAGCACGTTCAGGTGCGAACCGGCCGAGCCTGCGGCTACCAGCGAGGAATCGGTGGCGTTGAGCGCTACGTGCTCCAGCGGGCGACCGGCATCGTCCAGTACGATCGGCGTTTCACCGTAGGGGTATTCGATGGCGGGAGTGATGGTCTTCTTGCCGTCCGGGTAGGAAACCTTATAGGTGTGGCGGAACACCATGGCCTGGCCATTGGACAAACCGAGAATCACCAGCGGGCTGCCCGGCTGGTCTTCACCAATGGACGCTACGCTCGCGCCGACCGGCAATGGCAGGTCGACGCGCTTGAGCTCGGCCCCCGTGTCCACTTCAAAGAACAGTGCCTGGCCTTTGTCGGAAACCCGCATGGCGACCTGGTTCTGTTCTTCCAGGGAGATCAGCAACGGCTTGCCGGCGTCTTGCATCCACGCGGGCGTGAGAGCGTCTTCCTTGGTCAACGAAGCACCTTGGAACAACGGCGCCACCACGTAGGCCAGGAAGAAAAAGATCAGGGTGATGGCGGCCAGCACGGCAAGGCCGCCGACCAGCACATACCAGCGAGTGAAGCGATCCTTGAGCGCGCGGATGCGGCGCTTGCGTTGCAGCTCAGGCGTATTGAAATCAATGCGCTTGGGAGGAGAAGTCGTCGTCATGGTGGAATTGGCCAGATCATTCATGCGCACACCCTAGCGATCCTGTATGACAGAAAGATGACAATGCAGTGACGCAGGAAATCCGCCGCGTAGCAGGGCTGGCAGCGGACTAGAAATTAGGAGGCAAGGTCCAGCTCCTTCGGACCTGCCCGGCCTTGAACCCAGCCAAGCGGCGGGCTCAAGGCGATTTTACCGGTGGCTTACTTGCCGCCTTCCTGCAGACCCAGGTCAGCCAGTGCCTTGGCGGCAACTTTGGCTGGCAGTGGGATGTAGCCGTCTTTCACCACAACTTCCTGGCCCTGTTTCGACAGAACCAGCTTCACGAACTCAGCTTCCAGCGGAGCCAGCGGCTTGTTCGGGGCTTTGTTGACGTAGACGTAGAGGAAGCGCGACAGCGGATATTTGCCGTTCAGGGCGTTTTCTTCACTGTCTTCGATGAAGTCGGTGCTGCCTTTTTTGGCCAGGGCCACGGTCTTCACGCTGGCAGTCTTGTAGCCGATGCCCGAGTAGCCGATGCCGTTGAGCGAGGAACTGATCGACTGCACGACCGACGCCGAGCCTGGTTGCTCGTTCACGTTAGGCTTGTAGTCGCCTTTGCACAGGGCTTCTTCCTTGAAGTAGCCGTAGGTACCGGATACCGAGTTACGACCGAACAGTTGCACCGGCTTGTTGGCCAGGTCACCGGTCACGCCCAGGTCGCCCCAGGTTTTCACGTCAGCTTTGCCACCGCACAGGCGGGTCGAGGAGAAGATCGCGTCGACCTGCTCCATGGTCAGGTGCTGGATCGGGTTGTCCTTGTGCACGAACACCGCCAGGGCGTCCACGGCCACCGGGATAGCGGTTGGCTTGTAGCCGTACTTCTGCTCGAAGGCCGCCAGTTCGGTGTCCTTCATCTTGCGGCTCATCGGGCCCAGGTTGGAGGTGCCTTCAGTCAGCGCAGGTGGCGCAGTGGCGGAACCGGCAGCTTGAATCTGGATGTTGACGTTCGGGTATTCCTTTTTGTAACCCTCAGCCCACAGGGTCATCAGGTTGGCCAGGGTGTCGGAACCGACGCTGGACAAGTTGCCCGACACACCCGTGGTCTTCACATACGCCGGAATCGCCGGGTCAACACCAGCGGCCACCGCGTTGGCGGTCGCAACGCCAGCAGCGACAAACGTCATTGCCGCCATCAAACGTTTCAGTTTCATGCCTTGCTCCTAGCAGATAGGGATAGTTGGATCGGGGCCAAGTATCGGTAGGCCGTGTGAACACTCTATGTCTGGAATGTGACAATTAGATGAAAGGCCAGTATGGGGAGCAAAGACCGAGGGCGGGGTGCAGTGCCCTGAATACGGGAGAATGTGAGGCGAGGAGGTAGCGCGCGGCAGTTTTTGAAATACCCTGTAATTGTTGTAGCAAGCAACCTCTGTGGCGAGCTTGCCCACTCGCCACAGATTATCGTTGCGTGTCAGCAGGGTTCAGCGCCCACGCCTCCACAGATACCCACCCACCAACATCCCCATCACACACAGCACGGCCACGTAGTAAGCCGGGCCCATCGGGCTTTCCTTCATCAGCAGTGACACCACCAACGGCGTCAGCCCGCCGAACACTGCGTAGGCCACGTTGTAGGAGAACGACAGTCCGCTGAAGCGCACCACCGGTGGGAAGGCCTTGACCATCACGTAAGGCACCACGCCGATGGTGCCGACGAACAGACCGGTCAGGGCGTAGAGCGGGAACAGCCAGTCGGGATGAGTGATGAGACTGTGGTAGAGCGTCCAGGAGGTCGCCAGCAGCAACGCACACCCGGCGGTCAGCACGCGCCCGGCGCCGAAGCGGTCGGCCAGGGCGCCGGAGCCGATGCAGCCCAGGCTCAGGGTCACGATGGCCAGGCTGTTGGCTTGCAGCGCAACGGTGGGGCTGAAGTGATAGATGGTCTGCAGCACGGTCGGGGTCATCAGGATGACCACCACCACGCCGGCCGACAGCAGCCAGGTCAACAGCATCGACAGCACGATGGCGCCACGGTGGTCACGCAGCACCGCGCGCAGCGGCAGCTCGGCGGCCAGGGTCTTGCGTTGCTGCATCTCGGCGAAAATCGGCGTCTCATGCAGCCAGCGACGCAGGTACACCGACAACAGGCCAAACACGCCACCGAGCAGGAACGGGATACGCCAGGCGTAGTCCGACACCTGTTCCGGGCTATACAGGGTGTTGATGGCGGTGGCGACCAGCGATCCGAGCAGAATACCGGCGGTCAGGCCGCTGGTCAGGGTGCCGCAGGCGTAGCCGATATGCCGTGGCGGCACGTGTTCGGACACAAATACCCACGCCCCCGGCACCTCGCCGCCGATCGCCGCGCCCTGGATGACGCGCATCAGCAGCAACAGCAGCGGCGCCCAGAGGCCGATCTGCGCATAAGTCGGCAGCAAGCCCATGATCAAGGTCGGCACGGCCATCATGAAGATGCTCAAGGTGAACATCTTCTTGCGCCCCAGCAGGTCGCCGAAGTGCGCCATGATGATGCCGCCCAGAGGACGCGCCAGGTAGCCGGCGGCAAAGATGCCGAAGGTCTGCATCATGCGCAGCCACTCGGGCATATCGACGGGGAAGAACAGCTTCCCGACCACGGTGGCGAAAAACACGAAAATAATGAAGTCGTAGAACTCCAGCGCCCCGCCCAAGGCGGACAGCGACAGGGTTTTATAGTCGTTGCGGGTCAGCGGGCGCGAAGGTTGCGCACTGCTTGCAGGCACGGAGGACATGGCAAGGCTTCTCTTATTAGTCAGAACGGCAGATCCGGGGTGCTGGCTGCGCCAGGACGGGTTCGGCAAGATAGCAAATCGCCTGGAAAAGCACACCAGAAGCACAGTTGCCGGAAAAAGCTCCATTACAGCGGCTAAATGCCGACCAAATGAGCGACGGGAGGTCGTCGCAGCGCATGGGTGTCGATATACTCGCCCCTTGCACGCGCCAGACCCGCAGTCTTGAGGGCTGCTGTGCCAAAACGACGTTGGCGCCACCCAGCCGTTTTGGCAGAGTTTCCCTTTAGTACGCCTTACGAGAAACGCATCAGGCGGGGTATGGTGCTGAAACGTTTTTCCCAAAGACGGCTATCCACTTGAAATACCCATGAAGCGTCACGGGTCAGAGGCACCCTCGGCATGATCGAACTCGAACAAGAAGATCCTATCCCGCAAGGCGATCTCGCCCTGCAAATCACGGCTCTGCCGCGTGAAACCAACGGTTTTGGCGACATCTTCGGCGGCTGGCTGGTCGCGCAGATGGACCTGGCCGGCACCGCCATGGCCAGCAAGGTCGCCGGTGGGCGCGTGGCTACCGTGGCCATCGATCGCATGGCGTTCCTGGTGCCGGTCGCGGTGGGCGCGCAATTGTCCTTTTATACCCAGGCCCTGGAAATCGGCCGCAGCTCGATCCAGATGATGGTCGAAGTGTGGAGCGACGATCCGCTGTCCAGCGAATGGCGCAAAGTGACCGAGGCGGTGTTTGTGTTCGTCGCCATCGACGGCAGCGGCCGCACCCGTTCGGTACCGTCGCGCGCGCGTTAAACCTCATCGGATTTTGACGGTCAATTGCCCCATTGCCTGCCATTGAGAGTGCTTCGTATGCCTACGCCACACGTTGAAACCGTGACAATCGACGAGCTGGACTGCTGGCGCATCCGCCACAACGGCGCCGAGCTGATGGTGGCCCGGCAGGGTGCGCATATCTTCAGTTACCAGCGCGAGGGCGAACAGCCGCTGATCTGGCCGAACCCCGCCGCCGTGTTCAAGCAAGGCAAAGGCATCCGCACCGGCGTGCCCGTGTGCTGGCCGTGGTTTGGCGTGTTCGACCGCAACCCGGACAGCGTCAAAGCGATGCGCCGGAGCGACCAACCAGCCGGCGCCCACGGGTTTGCGCGCACCGCACGCTGGGAATTGGCCGGAACCGAGCTTGAGGGCGACGCCTTGCGCATCGACCTGGCGCTGCCGGTACCTGCGGGCGGCTTCCCCGGCTGGCCCCATCAGGTCGAACTTACCCTGAGTCTGCTGCTGGACGAGCAACTGCACATCCGCCTGACCAGCCACAACCGTGGCACCGACACCGTGACTCTCAGCCAGGCGCTGCATACCTACTTCGCCGTCAGCGATGTGCGCCACGTGCAGGTCGAAGGGTTGGACGGCACGACGTATATCGACACCGCCGACGGCTGGACCACGAAGACCCAGTCCGGCCCGCTGCACTTCAGCGCCGAGACCGACCGCATCTACCTCGACACGCCGACGCAGGTGAGCATCGTCGACAAAGACTGGCAGCGCCGCATCCAACTCACGGCCCAGGGCTCTACATCGACAGTGATCTGGAACCCCTGGACCGAGCGGGCCAAGGCCTTCGACGATATGGCCGACGACGGCTGGCAAAACATGCTGTGCATCGAGACGGCGAATGTGCTGGATGATGTGGTGACATTGGCGCCCAACGAACGCCATACCCTGGGCGTCAGCATCGCCGGCATCGCCCTGTAGACAAAAAGTCCCATTGTGGGAGGGGGCTTGCCCCCGATAGCGGTGAGTCAGCCAGCTCGAGGGTGACTGGCACCCTGCTATCGGGGGCAAGCCCTCTCCCACATTGATTTGTGTTGAGGCTTAGAGATCGGCTTCCTTGACTACTCGCACCTTGCCCGCGTCCAGCGCATAGGCCGCATCCGCCAAATCGTTATTCACCGTCTCCACCTTCAACGTGCCGGTAACCCACAGCGGCGTGTAGATATCGTCCAGCTTCAACCCCTTGGGATAACGCACCAGCACCAGCTGGTTTGGCGGCGGTGGCGGCACGTGGATACAGGCGCCTGGGTACGGCACCAGGAAGAACAGTGTGCTGCGGCCCTTGGCGTCGGTCTCCAGCGGAACCGGATAACCGCCGATGCGGATATTCTTGCCGTTCATGGCGGCCACGGTTTTGGTGGAATACATCACCGCCGGCAGGCCTTTGCTCTGCTTCAAGCCGCCTTTGTCGGTAAAGGTGCCCTGGGCTTCAGGGGAGTTGTGGTCGATCTCGGGCATGGCCTCAAGGGCCTTCTGGTCCGACAGCGGCATCAGGTCGAGCCAGTCGGTTTCCGGCAGTTCGCCGGCGTGCGCCAGGCCAGTGCCCAGCACGAGGAAAATCAATAGAAAACGGCGCATGGAGAGGCTCGGCAAGTACAAGTGGCGAGCATTCTAGCCCTCTGCGCCTGCGCAGCGCAGAGGACTTTGTCGGCTGATTACTTCTTTCTGATCAGGCCGTAGATCACCAACAGGATGATCGCGCCGACCAGCGCACCGATGAAGCCGGCACCTTGACCCGCCTGGTAGATACCCAGCGCCTGGCCACCGTAGGTCGCGGCCAGGGAGCCGGCGATGCCCAACAGAATAGTCATGATCCAGCCCATGCTGTCGTCGCCTGGCTTGAGGAAACGCGCGAGCAGACCGACGATCAGGCCGATAAAGATGGTTCCGATGATACCCATGGCATTTCCCTCTGAATGAATGTGTGTCACGGCAAAGCCTAGCCAGGCTTTACCATCCTGCAATCAGAGAGACGGCGGGGCCCAATGGTTCCCGCCGCGCCGAGGCTTATTGCTCGGCGATCAGCGCTTCGACCTTGAGGATCTGCGCCTGCAGCGTCGCACGGTCCTGGCAACGCAGGTTGGCGTGACCGACTTTGCGCCCGGCCTTGAAGGCCTTGCCGTAGTGATGCAGGTGGCAGTCGTCGATCGCGATCACGCGCTCCACCGGCGGGACCACGCCAATGAAATTGAGCATCGCACTCTCGCCCACCTTGGCCGTGGAACCCAGCGGCAAGCCCGCCACCGCCCGCAGGTGGTTCTCGAACTGGCTGCACTCGGCGCCTTCGGTGGTCCAGTGCCCGGAGTTGTGTACACGCGGGGCGATCTCGTTGGCCTTGAGGCCGCCGTCGACTTCAAAGAACTCGAACGCCATCACGCCGACGTAATCCAGCTGCTTGAGCACACGGCTGGAATAGTCTTCGGCCAAGGCCTGCAATGGATGGTCGGTGCTGGCCACCGACAGTTTGAGGATGCCGTTGACGTGAGTATTGTGCACCAGCGGGTAGAAGCGCGTTTCGCCATCACGGGCGCGCACGGCGATCAGCGAGACCTCACCGGTGAACGGCACGAAACCTTCCAGCAGGCAGGCGACGCTGCCCAGTTCGGCGAAAGTACCGACCACATCCGCTTCGCTGCGCAGCACTTTCTGACCCTTGCCGTCGTAACCCAGGGTGCGGGTTTTCAGCACGGCCGGCAGGCCGATGCGAGCGACCGCGGCGTCCAGGTCCGCCTGGGACTGGATATCGGCGAAGTCCGGCGTCGGGATGCCCAGGTCCTTGAACATGCTCTTTTCGAACCAGCGATCGCGAGCGATGCGCAGGGCCTCGGCACTGGGGTACACCGGCACGAACTGCGACAGGAAGGCCACGGTTTCCGCCGGAACGCTTTCGAACTCGAAAGTCACCAGGTCCACTTCGTCGGCCAGTTGGCGCAGGTGGTCCGGGTCACTGTAGTCAGCGCGCAGGTGTTCACCCAGAGCCGCCGCACAGGCGTCCGGCGCCGGGTCCAGGAAAGCGAAATTCATCCCCAGCGGGGTGCCCGCCAGGGCGAGCATGCGGCCCAGCTGGCCGCCACCGATTACACCGATCTTCATGGTCTACAACCTCAGGCGATGCGTGGGTCTGGATTGTCCAGCACGCTGTCTGTCTGTTCAGCACGGAATTTTTTCAGCACCGCGTGGAACTGTGGGTGCTTGGCGCCCAGGATACTGGCGGACAGCAACGCGGCGTTGATCGCGCCGGCCTTGCCGATCGCCAGGGTCGCCACCGGGATGCCGGCCGGCATCTGCACGATCGACAACAGCGAATCCACGCCCGAGAGCATCGACGATTGCACCGGCACACCGAGCACCGGCAGGTGGGTCTTGGCCGCACACATGCCTGGCAGGTGCGCTGCGCCACCGGCGCCGGCGATGATCACCTCGATGCCACGGGATTCTGCTTCATCGGCATACTGGAACAGCAAGTCCGGGGTACGGTGGGCGGAAACCACCTTCACTTCGTACGGAATGCCGAGTTTTTCCAGCATATCGGCGGTGTGGCTAAGGGTGGACCAATCGGACTTGGAGCCCATGATCACGCCAACCAATGCACTCATCGTCGTGCCTCTTCTCTCTGGGCGCCCGCAGGCGCGTCAAAAAACAACAAGCCACGCGGGAAATCCGGCGTGGCTTGTTGTACGAATGTTGGCCGGTTGGACCGGCCGAAGGCCGCGCAGTATACCGTAATAATTAAGATAAACAGCCCCTGGAACGACCATCTGTCCAGTGGTGAAAGCGGCGGTTTTATTGACTTTCAAGTCAGCCAAACCACCACAAAGCGCCTTCCCACATTTGCCCTGCATTCGGCTTGAGATTGGGCTCAGGTGTTCTGCGCCGCACCACCTTCCAACTTGCGCCACAACAACCGCACATTGGCCTTGCGCACCAACGCACAGCGGTACAAGCGAATTTCCAGCGGTACATGCCATTGCGGCCCGCCGCAGACCACCAGCTCGCCGCGCGCCAGTTCGGCACGCACGCTCAACTGCGGCACCCAAGCGATGCCCAGGCCTTCCAGGGCCATGCTTTTGAGGCTGTCGGCCATGGCGGTTTCGTACACGGTGGTAAAGCGCAGGGCGCGCTGGCGCAGCAACAGGTGCACCGAACGGCCGAGGAAAGCGCCGGCGCTGTAGGCCAGCAACGGTACGCTGCCCTCGCCTTCCAGGTCGAACAACGGCTTGCCGTCGGCGTCGGCGGCGCACACCGGGAGCATTTCGGTGTTGCCCAGGTGCAGGGACGGGAAGATCTCGGCGTCCATCTGCATGGCGGCATCGGGGTCGTAGAACGCCAGCATCAAATCGCAGCCGCCTTCACGCAGGGCGTGCACCGCATCGCCGACGTTGGTGGCGACCAGCCGCGTGGCGATGTTCAGGCCTTCGTTGCGCAGTTGTGCGATCCAGCGCGGGAAGAAACCCAGCGCCAGGGAGTGTGCGGCGGCCACTTGCATGACTTCGCCCTGCCCGCCTTCCAGGTGATGCAAATGACGCAGGACTTCACCCAACTGTTCGACCACGGTGCGTGCGGTGACCAGGAACAACTGCCCCGCCGCCGTCAGCTCGACCGGCGTACGCGAGCGGTTGACCAGGGTCAGGCCCAACGCCGCTTCCAGGCTGCGGATGCGTCGGCTGAACGCCGGCTGGGTGACAAAACGCCGCTCCGCGGCCTGGGAAAAGCTACGGGTCGCGGCCAGGGCGCTGAAGTCTTCCAGCCACTTGCTCTCAAGGTTCATCACTGCCTCCCACGGGAACGCACCATTTTGGCACACACGCCCGCCATGATAGCCGGGTCACACTGACATTATGCCGTTTATGCATAGGCCAGTGTTTAACAGCATTGGCCCAAAAATTCGTACAAGCCTAGCATTCGCAGCGTTCCGGCCAGTTCCGGGTCCATATCGAGATGATTTCCGTCATGTCCTCCGCTGCATCATTCCGCACAGAAAAAGACCTGCTTGGCGTACTTGAAGTACCTGCTCAAGCGTATTACGGCATCCAGACCCTGCGAGCGGTGAACAACTTCCGCCTCTCGGGCGTTCCGATTTCGCATTACCCGAAATTGGTGGTCGGCCTGGCAATGGTCAAGCAAGCCGCCGCTGATGCCAACCGCGAGTTGGGCCAGCTCAGCGAAGCCAAGCACGCCGCCATCAGCGAAGCCTGTGCCCGTCTGATCCGCGGCGATTTCCACGAAGAGTTCGTGGTGGACATGATTCAAGGCGGCGCCGGCACTTCAACCAACATGAATGCCAACGAAGTCATCGCCAACATCGCGCTGGAAGCCATGGGCCACCAGAAAGGCGAATACCAGTACCTGCATCCCAACAACGACGTGAACATGGCGCAGTCGACCAACGACGCCTACCCCACCGCGATCCGCCTGGGTCTGCTGCTGGGCCACGACGCGCTGCTGGCCAGCCTCGACAGCCTGATTCAGGCGTTCGCCGCCAAGGGCGAAGAGTTCAGCCACGTGCTGAAAATGGGCCGCACCCAATTGCAGGACGCCGTGCCGATGACCCTCGGCCAGGAATTCCGCGCTTTCGCCACCACCCTCGGTGAAGACCTGGCCCGCCTGAAAACCCTGGCGCCGGAACTGTTGACCGAAGTGAACCTGGGCGGCACCGCCATCGGCACCGGCATCAACGCCGACCCGCGCTACCAGGCCCTGGCCGTACAGCGCCTGGCCGTCATCAGCGGCCAGCCCGTGGTTCCGGCGGCCGACCTGATCGAAGCCACCTCCGACATGGGTGCCTTCGTGCTGTTCTCCGGCATGCTCAAGCGTACGGCAGTGAAGCTGTCGAAGATCTGCAACGACCTGCGCCTGCTCTCCAGCGGCCCACGCACCGGGATCAACGAGATCAACCTGCCGGCGCGCCAGCCAGGCAGCTCGATCATGCCCGGCAAGGTCAACCCGGTGATCCCGGAAGCGGTCAACCAAGTGGCGTTCCAGGTCATCGGTAACGACCTGGCCCTGACCATGGCGGCCGAAGGCGGCCAACTGCAACTGAACGTGATGGAGCCGCTGATCGCCTTCAAGATCTTCGACTCGATCCGCCTGCTGCAACGCGCCATGGACATGCTGCGCGAGCACTGCATCGTCGGCATCACCGCCAACGAAGCCCGCTGCCGCGAACTGGTGGAGCACTCCATCGGCCTGGTGACCGCGCTGAACCCTTATATCGGCTATGAAAACGCCACCCGTATCGCGCGCATCGCCCTTGAAAGCGGCCGCGGGGTACTGGAACTGGTGCGCGAAGAAGGCTTGCTCGACGACGCCATGCTCGACGACATCCTGCGCCCCGAAAACATGATCGCTCCACGTTTGGTCCCATTGAAGGCCTAAGCGTTTGTTGCACCGCTCACCAGGTTGAGGGACTAGACACCTCTCACCTTTTGAGGGCCTGAAGGCTCGTTCTTCAGGCCCTTTTTTTTGCTTCGAGGTTGTGAAATGACGCCCATAAAAAATCCAATATCGCACCGCTTACCCACCGCCCCTGTAACCGCCTGGCTGAAACCTTTAATCGGCCCGGGCAGACGGATCACGTTCGCCTAGGTATAGTGCCGCCCCTCTTCGCGTCTGCGGCTGTCGGTAACGAAGCCGGGATAACCCGCGAAACCGCATGAATAACAACCCGCAAAAGGAATGGGGTCGAACCGTCGCGCACTGCCTGGTGCGATGCGACGTTTTTGAACCGTCCTGCGTTTGCCATTAGAAAAATCAGCGAGGAACACTCCATGCTCGAAGTCATCAACGACTTCCTCTCAGGGAAAGTACTGATCGTGCTCATTGTCGGGCTCGGCGGTTATTTCACGATCCGCTCGCGTTTCGTACAGCTGCGCCACTTTTTCCACATGTTTTCGGTGTTTCGCGACAGCCTCAAGAGCAGCTCCGGCCAGCTCAGTTCGTTCCAGGCGCTGATGCTCAGCCTGGCCGGCCGCGTAGGCGCCGGTAACATCGCCGGTGTCGGCATTGCCGTGACCCTCGGCGGCCCGGGCGCCGTGTTCTGGATGTGGGTCACCGCACTGGTGGGCATGTCCTCGAGCTTTATCGAATGCTCCCTCGGCCAGTTGTACAAGCGCACCGACGCCGAAGGCACCTACCGTGGCGGCCCGGCTTATTACATCCAGCACGGCCTGCACAAGCGCTGGCTGGGCATGGTCATGGCGTTCCTGCTGCTGGTGACCTTCGGCTTTGCCTTCAACGGCCTGCAGGCCCATGCCGTGACGCACTCGCTGAATAACGCGTTCGGCCTGGACACCACCTACACCGGCCTGGCCCTCGCGGTCTTGCTGGGCCTGGTGTTCATCGGCGGGATCAAGCGCATCGCCTCGATCGCCGACCTGCTGGTGCCGGTCAAGACCCTGGTCTACATCGCCGTGACCCTGTACGTGATCGTGCTGCAATTCGACCACGTGCCGGCCATGCTCGCGACCATCGTCAAGAGCGCCTTCGGCCTCGACCAAGCCTTCGGCGGCCTGGTAGGCAGTGCGATCATCATGGGCGTGAAGCGCGGCGTGTTCGCCAACGAAGCCGGCCTGGGCAGTGCGCCCAATGTGGCGGCAGTCGCTTCGGTTGAGCATCCGATCGCCCAAGGCGTGGTTCAGGCGTTCAGCGTATTCCTCGACACCTTCGTGATCTGCACCTGCACCGCGCTGCTGATCCTGCTCTCCGGTTTCTACACCCCAGGCTTTGAAGGCGACGGCATTGCCCTGACCCAGAACTCCCTGGCGGCGGTGGTCGGCGACTGGGGCCGCATGTTTATCTCGGTGGCCCTGGCGTTATTCGTGTTCACCTCGATCATGTACAACTACTACCTCGGCGAGAGCAACCTGCGCTTCCTGGTGGGCAACAACCGCAAGGTGCTGATGGGCTACCGCACGCTGGTGCTGGTGCTGATCTTCTGGGGTTCGATCGAGAACCTGAGCACCGTATTCGCCTTCGCCGACATCACCATGACCATGCTGGCGTTCGTTAACCTGTTTGCCCTGGCGTTCCTGTTCAAGATCGCCATGCGCATTCTCAAGGACTACGACGACCAGCGCGCAGCGGGCATCAAGACCCCGGTGTTCGATTCCAGCCAGTTCCCGGATCTGGACCTGGACCGCAAGGCCTGGCCGGCCAACCCGGTCAAGTCCGAGCCGGCGGCAAAGGTGTCGGGTGAACTGAACGCTCAAGCGCAACGCTGAGCGTAGATAGATGACACGCCGCCCGGCCTTGGGCATGCTCGGGGCCCGGCGGCGTTTTTCGTTCAGGAGAATTCTCGATGTCCCCAGCCAATAACATCATGGTGCTCTACACCGGCGGCACCATCGGCATGCAGGCCAGCGCCAATGGCCTGGCGCCCGCTTCGGGTTTCGAAGCGCGCATGCGCGAGCACTTTGCCGGGGCGAAGCTGCCCTCCTGGCGCCTGCGCGAAATGTCCCCGCTGATCGACAGCGCCAATATGACCCCGGCCTACTGGCAGCGCCTGCGCACAGCGGTGGTCGGGGCGGTGGACGAAGGCTGCGACGCGGTGCTGATCCTGCACGGCACCGACACCCTGGCCTACAGCGCGGCCGCCATGAGTTTTCAACTGCTGGGGCTGCCGGCGCCGGTGCTGTTCACCGGCTCCATGCTGCCGGCGGGCGTGCCCGACAGCGATGCCTGGGAAAACGTCAGCGGCGCCCTGACGGCGTTGGGCGCAGGCCTGGCGCCGGGGGTGCAGTTGTACTTCCACGGTGCGCTGATGGCGCCGACCCGTTGCGCGAAGATCCGCAGCTTCGGCCGTCATCCGTTCGCGGCGCTGCAGCGCCAGGGCGGCGCAGCCAAGGCCGATGCGATTCCGGATGCTTTGGACTATCGCCAGCAGAAAGCGTTGGCGAACGTCGGCGTGCTGCCGCTGGTGCCCGGCCTTTCAGCGGTGCTGCTCGACAGCCTGATCGACAGCGGCATTCAAGCACTGATCCTGGAATGCTACGGCAGCGGCACCGGGCCCAGCGACAACCCGGCATTCCTCGCCAGCCTGCAGCGCGCACAGGACCGGGGCGTGGTGGTGGTCGCCATCACCCAATGCCATGAAGGTGGCGTAGCGCTGGACGTGTATGAAGCTGGCAGCCGCCTGCGCGGGGTTGGCGTGCTGTCGGGTGGCGGCATGACCCGTGAAGCGGCGTTCGGCAAGCTCAATGCCCTGATCGGCGCGGGTCTGCCTAATGCCGAGATCCGCCGCTTGGTCGAACTGGACCTGTGCGCCGAGCTGAGCTGACTGTCGTTCCACCATACATAGTCACTCCCGCCGCTGACCTGGCGCTGCCTAGCATGGAAAACCCGAGCCTTTGACTCGGGTTTTTTCATGCAACGGCACCACAGGAACGCCCCATGACCTCTTCAACTTCCGCTTCCCAGCCGCAGCCCAGGCGCAGTGACCTGACCTTGGAACTGATCGCCCAATTCCACGCCGGGCCCTCCTTCAGGGCCACCGCCACCCAACTGTTGCGCCAGGCGCTGAACGAACTCTACCCGGACCTGAACATCGACCCGGACAGCACCCTGATGGGTTCGCCGACCTGGACACTCATCGAGGGCCAACCGGTCGCCGGACCGACCACCTATCGCGCGCTCAGCGACCTGCTGGCGCGCCAAGCCGTCCTCCAAATACCGGTGCTGTGCATCGAGGGCGAGCACTTCCTGACGCGGCAGCCGGTCACCGCGCCACCTGAGCACCTGCCCGTACGCATGACCGACATCGCCAGGATCATCAACACCCAGGCACCGGTGATGCTCAGCGCGTTTCAGGCGTACCTGGTGGATTTCTGGAACGAGAGCAACGCCAAGGGCCCGCGCTGGCAGGAATTGTCCAGCACCCTGCGCAGCGGCTGGGGCACTGCGCGGGTGGACGAATGGGATGAGACCGATCGCGCCATGGCACATCGACTGTATCGCTTCCCCGACCGCGCCACCCGGCAAATCGATGACCCCTATGCGAGCAAAGCCTGCATTGTCGAGATCGAACAGGTCGAGGACGGCGCTGCCACGCGCTTCAGCCCACTGATGCTGGCGGTGCTGCTGGGCGAGCACCTGGGCCGCGCAATCATCCTCACTTACTCGCCGCGCAACGGCTACGAAAAATTCGACTCTCTGGACCAGTTGGGCGAGTCGCTGCCTACGCATGCCGGGTCGCAGACGCATCGCACATCGCTGCAATGGCGTTTATCCGAGCCCCAGGGCAACTTCTTCGATCAGTTGGCCTGCGTGTTTATCAGTGCACAGGTCGAAGCCGTGGGCGCGCTGGATTTTTCGAACTTGCTCCAGAGCAATTCGGCCCAAGTTAATCAGGCATTGAATGCAGGTCCGGGTGCCATTTACACGCCAGCGCACCAAGGTCCCAACCTCGACTGGTATCACCATGCGCTTCCCGACTGGCTGAAAAACGCCTCGGTCGGCGACCAGAATAACTTCGCTCAGCACCTCAAAGATCTCGCGGCCCTCAACAGCCTGAATATGGGCGCCTCCTACCTGGACGGTATCCCCGGCATTGAGCAGTACGCGCTTGAGCAGATCAGGCAACAGGTCCTGCTGGATCATCCGGACGCCCTGCACGTGCCGTTGGAAAAAATCGTCTTCAAGGTGCAAAGCGTGGTGGTCTGGGGATTGTTCGTCGTGCCCGGGAGTGTTGAAACCACCTCCTTTACCCTCGTTGAGCTGGCCCTGCAGAACCTCATCGCACTGCCCCTGGGCAACAAAACCATAGAGCTGCGCAACGGTGCCAACTTGCCCGACTGGCTGACGGTCGATTATGTCGAAGACATCATTCAACGGGTCGACGTCGGTCAAACCTACCCAGCCCTGATCAAACAGAATTTGCTGGAGCTGCGCCATGAGTCGGCCCGTCGCAAAAAGCTCTACAGCGAACAGCTGCGTATCCAGCTACCGTTGATGGCTTTGCAGAGCAAGCTGCGACGGCAAGACGGGATCGATGAGCAGGGTTACCGTTACCTCGTCGCGCTGATGCAGGCCGAGGAACACGACCGCAAGGTCGATGGCCAGGATATCGTCCTTCACCAATTGGCTTTCTACCCCACTCGCCGCGCGGACCAGAGCTACGACATCGTGGCGAACATGTACGTGATCGGCCTGCGCAATCTGAGCGGCGGGCCCTGCCTGCTCTATCGCCCGTTATTCAACCCGCCACTGATTCAATACGCCTCCTCCGCCAACCTGATCTATGACGTCATGCAGTCGTCCACATTGCGCAGCTCGATACTGCCCTGGCTGCCCGATGACGTGCGCGACGACTACGCAAACCTCGTCTTTCCAGGCGACGTACCCTCCCCCTGGGAGGTCTTCAACTACCTGGTAGATCCGCTCAGAGTGTTGATTTTGAGCGGTCCTGTGGCACTGGCCAATCCCGTCGTCGGCAGCGACATGCTGGGTGCACTGTTTAATGCCAACGCCCAGGCGCTGTTCAGCCTGGCCGATCGACAATCGGTTTCCAACGCGGAGAACCGCTGGGCGACGCTCAAGCAGATCGGCTGGGTGTTGCTCAATGCCGTGCTGCCCTTCCTAAACCCGACCCTGGGCACCGCCGCCTGGATCTGGCAGATTTTCGATCAAGTGCAAGCGCTCGTCGAAGCGAGCGAACAGCAGGACAAACCTGCGCAATGGGCTGCCCTCACTGACGTTTTGCTCAACATTGGCATGGCGATCACCTTGCACACCGTCACGCGGCGGCAGAGCATCGGCAAGTCGCTTACCCACGAACCCGGCACGCCGGTCAAACCGCCGCTGATCAAACGATTGCCCCTCCAGACCGCATCCGCGCGGCCGACTGAACGAGCAGGCCCGCTCAGTACCAGCGGTGCCCTCAACCGCTTGCCCGGCCCGTTGGCGACCGTGCTGGACAGCTTCCATGTGGTAAAACCCAAGAACCTGGGCCAGCCCATTACCGAAGCGGGCACCTACCAGCACCTCTATCGATCAGGCCGGAAATATTACGTATCCCTGGGGCAACGCTGGTTCGAGGTATCGGCGCAGGCGGACGAGCCCGTGGTGATCATCGATCCCAACCAACCGGAGCGCAGCGGCCCGGCGCTGATACACAATGCAGCCGGCCAATGGTTCATCGACACGCGCCTGCGATTGCGTGGCGGCGGCCCCAAGCATGCAAGCCGGCGGGCGAGTCTGCTGGCCACGGAAAAAGCCAAGCAGCTGCGCGACAAACTGCAGACATTCGAAACAGGCAAAAAGGCCGCATCACTTGAATTGGAGCAAGCCCGCACAGCAATGACAGAAGCACCCGGTACGTCGGCCGCTGCCAGGCGCGAAGGCTATCTGCAAGCACTCGACAGCCAACGCTCTGACTATGAAACGGCCCTGCAGGACCTCAAGAAACTGAATGTCTTCGAACCCCTTGCCGACTATCCGCCCAAAGCGCTGAGCTACCTGAGGGCACAGCTGGAGTTAACCGAGTTCGGTATCCGCGAAACCCAGCAGACATTCACCCCAGGCCTTAGAACAATAATGGATCAGGTCACACACCAGGCCGAGTCGCCTGGAGAGCGGCACATCGAGGACGCGCAGCATTTCGGCCAGATAAACCAGGACATGATCGAACGCCTTGATTACGTCGAGTCGCGTTTCGAAGAGCTGCGCGAACTGGGCCAGCAAGGCTACCGTGAGATCAGCCAACACAAAGGACTGTTGCCCAGTTACACCAGCTCAAACCTTAAGGCCCTGCAATTAACTACGTCACGCAACCTGTGCCTGAGCGATTCGTCGCTCAATAGCACTCCGCAGGCGTGGTCGACCCTGGATGACATCGTCAACACCGCCGACGTTGCAGCCCAGACCCTGCACGATACGCTTTTCGAGCGAAGCGAAGCACGCCTGGACGAGCGTATCGAAGCGCTCGGCAGCCTGACTGAGCAGTTTGCGGTCGTAGATGAGCGCCTGGAAGACCTGTCGCAGGAATTTTCCGCCGAAATCATTCCCGAACAGTTGCAACGCCTGCGCGCGCAGATACACCGATACTCCCAGGACACCCAGTTGCACCTGGCACGGCTGCACCTGGAACGTGACAATCTCAGGCATCGCCCCACCCCGCCGCCGACGCCGCCGGCTCAACGTAAAATGTTCATCCGCACCCGCTATAACGGCTTGTTGATTGGCGAGCCGCGCTCGACGCAGTTCGGGCATGAGCCCGACCTCGTGGACATCAAATCGCCCATCACTCAACACATCATCGCCACCTACCACAAAAAGGATCAGGCCCAGTGGGTCAGACGCATCACCGCACCCGCTGCCCCTGCGCCTGTGGCGCCGGACCTTACGGCATCCCTCGATCAGGCCCAGGCTTTTCTGGACGGATTGAGCGCGTTCAAGGCTCGCGCCCACGAGCAAGCGGCCAAGCCGGCACGTACTGCGGTCGGTATCGAATACCTGTATCACCAGCACGCCCTGCGGCTGGAGGAAACCCAGCATGCCATCGACCACGCCTTGTCATCGCCCGGCGTAGTGAAGAATGAACTGCGCTCCGCCACCCTCGCCAGTCAGAAACTCAAGGAGGCCACGGCAGACCTCTACCTGGAAGCCAACCAGCAGGTGCGACGCATGATCATAGAGCGACCGCCCACTGTCGAGGGCGTGGAATGGCTCCTGCAGCGCAAAGAAGTCACCCTTAAAAAGACCATCAGCCGGCGTCGGATCAAAGGTGTCCAGGAGGACTACCTGGATGAATACACCATCGTCGACCGCTCGCGGCATAACGTGCTCTGGTATGCCCATTTCCATTACTCGGCGTCGTGGACGCCGCCCAGGACGTTTATCTCGGCACGCCTGAAAACCCCGGCCGAGCATCGGATGGGCGCAGCCGCCGATACCGTCAATGGGTTCAACCAGCAGCAACGGCTTGACTACTACCGCAGCGAAATCAACCTGGAACAGGCCCGCCGGTTGTTTTTCAATCTCTGATCGAACGGCCAGGGCGGTTCAGCAATCCCGAGTGGAAGCCGGGCCGCCTACTTATCTACCTCTGCGGCGTTCCTTGAGTGGTTAGTTTGCAGGTCCACTGCCTGTGATCACCAAGGAGCTGACATGCCCAACGACTCTACTCAATCCACCCCCACGCCAACCGCCTCAGGCTACGGGCTGCTCACCCAGCTGACCACCGGCCCCTCCAGCCGGGAAGTGGCTTCCAACCTGCTGCGCGAAGCCCTCGCAGAACTGTACCCCAAGCTCAATCTCAATCCGGATTTCTGCATGCTGGTCACTCCGCGCTGGCAAGTGACAGAGCAGGCGCTTGAACGCGGCGAGCCGCAGGTCGAATCCCTCACCAGTATCCTCGCGCGCCAGGCGCTCATGCCCAAGCCGCTGGTCTACATCGAGGGCGAGCATTACCTGACCCTGCAACCCAACGTGCGGTCGCCGGTGCATTTGCCGGTTGCCATCGACGCCATCGCGCGCCTGATGAACGAGCTGTCGACGCTGCTGTACGTCGCGTTCCAGGAGCAGCAGTTGAATTACTGGAATACGTCCTACAACAGCGCAGGGGTGCGCTGGAAAGTATTCGCTAACGCCCTGGGCAAAGCATGGAATGTCACCACCGCTGAAGGTTGGGATGAGGACGAATGCAAGATGGCCCGCCTGCTGTACCACGCACCCGACCGTGCCAACCGAGCCTCCCATGACCCCTACAACCTTCGCGCGTGCCTGATCGACGTCGATGTAGTGTTGCCCGACTGCCACGCGCACGTGGGGTTGTTGGGTATTGCCGTGCTGATCGGCACACTCCAGGAGCGCCAGGCCATCCTCACGTTCTCGCTCACGGACGGTTACAGCCGCTATGACTCACTGGACGAGTTGGGGAAGATATTACCGGGCACGCTCGACCCTCGGTACGCCGGTGCCGAGATCCAGTGGCGATTGTATGAACCCCACGGCAACTATTTCGAAAGCCTGGCCTGCACACTGATCGGCCTGCAGGTCGAGGCCATCGGCCTGATGGGCGATAACGTTGCGCAGGACCAAACCGAGTTGCCACTGCGCCATTCGGCCGTCTCCCGAATCATGCCCAGCCTTGAGGATCTGAGCGATGAGCATCTCTCGCGGATCTTCGACATCCACCAGCATTTACCCGACTGGCTGACGGCCGCCTCGGACGCGGACATGGCAGCCTACAGCCGCTTGATGATCGACCTCGCCGAGCTCAACGCCCACTGGCACGGACGCGCCTTCAACGACGGTATCGCGCCGATCCGCGACTATGCCCGCGAACAGTTGCAGAGCCGCATCAACGCCCGTGCTCAGGACGCGCCCCTGAACCTGGACAAGGTGCAGATTGAAATCCGCTCGCCGGTGATCTGGGGTTCCTTCCCGATCCCCGGCGCGCAAGACATCACTCGGCGTAACCTGATCGACCTGGCGCTGGAGAACCTCACCGGCCTGCCCATCGGTGTCGTCAGCGTGACCTACAACGGCGGCGACGCCCCGCAATGGCTGTCCTATGACTACCTCAAGGAGGTGATCGAGGGGCTTGATATCGGCGCGACCTACCCGGCGCTGATCAAGCAAAAACTGCTCGATGACCCGCAGCAATCGGCGCAACGCTCACGCCTCTACACCGCGCATTTACGCGTACAACTACCGTTGCTGGCCCTGCAGTTGAAATTGCAGCGGCGAAATGGCTTGGATGAACGTGGCTTCCGCTACGTTGCCGCCGTGATGCAAACCGAGGCGCACGAACGCAACGTAGATGCGCAGCCGGCTGTGATTCGTCGCCTGGCCTTTGCTCCCAGGCTGCGCCCTGGCAACGGTCACGACATCGTCGCCAACATGTACGTGATCGAGCCGAAGGACCCTGGCGCCGGCCCGTGTATCCTGTATCGCCCATTGCTGGAGCCGATGCTGCTGCAGTTTCCCTCGCGCCAGAACCTCCTGTACGCCATCAAGCAAGACCCGGCGCTGCGTGAGTCGGTGCTGGCCTGGTTGCCTGAGGAGGTGCATTTCAACTACACGCAATACGTATTTCCCGACACTCTGCCGTCACCCTGGACGGCCGCGCGCCTGCTGGTCGAGCCGGCAACCGTGCTGCAGATGAGCGGCCCGATCGACTTGAGCAACGCAACCCTGGGCGATGACGCGCTGGACACGCTGTTCAGCGCCAATGCCAAGGCGATGGTTGAGCTGGCGACTCGGCAATCGGTATCCAATGTGAAGAAACGCTGGGACACGTTTCGCCGCACGGGTTGGCAGCTGTTGACCGCCGTCTTGCCGTTCCTGGGTCGTACCCTCGGCATCGCCGCCTGGATCTGGCAAATCATGGACGACCTGGAGCAGGCCGAACGGGTCGTCGACACGCCGCAGGCGCAGGCCCCGTGGACCGCGCTGGTGGACATGTTGCTCAATGTGGGGATGGCGCTGACGCTGCATATCACGCTGCGCCATCCTCCCTCCCAGGCACTGGACGAACCCCTCAAGCCTCTGGCCGCAGAGCGCATGGAGGTGCTGGAGGAGACCGAAAAGCCCCCGGTAAAGGCACCGGCAAAGGTCCCTGTGAAGCGCCAGTCGGACGTTCCCGACAGCCAATTGCCACCCTCGCATCAAGGCCCTCTGAATGTCAGCGGCCCGCTGCACAGTACGCCGACACGCCTGGCCACACTGCTGAGCAGCTTCGCCGTGCCCAAACCCGAGGGGCTGGGCGAGCAAAACACCAGCGCCGGCACCCACCTGTACCTCTACCCATTGAGTGAAAAATGGTATGCGCCGGTGGCCCAGCGCTGGTTCGAAGTCACGCTGGATGCCAATGACAACGTGATGGTCGTCGATCCCAGGGAGCCAACCCGCACCGGCCCGCTGCTGGTGAATAACCGCGCCGGGCAGTGGTTCATCGATTCTCGCCTGCGCCTGCGTGGCGGTGGCTTCAGAAACCGTCGCCGGACCGCTCAGGAGCAGAAGCCCTCGCGCATCGAGAGCCTGCGCAAGGACCTCATTGCCTTTAGCGAAAATGATGAACGCACCCAATCGCAACTGTACGAAGCGCAGGTGGCCATCGGCTCGGAGCCGGGGCCGTCCACGGCCCAGCGTCGCGAGGCGTTCATCAGCCAGGCGGATGAGCGGGTAGGTGCCTACGACACCCCCATCCGTCAGCTCAGGGCCTTGAGCATCATCGACACCGTGCCCAATTACCAGAGCCTGATGAGCGGCTACTTGAACAAACAGCTGATCCTCACGCGCTCGGTGATCGAAGAGCGTGTCGGCCCTTTTCGCGACACGATGGAAACCACCATGAACGTGCTCGACCCTTCGGCGACTGTCACAACGCAGCAGCAGGTGGACCAGGCGCAGGCGATGTCGAGCGTAAATGTGGACATGATCCGGCGCATGGAATACGTCGACTCGCGCTATCGGGAGTTGGGAGAACTGGGTGTAGCGGGTGCCGACGTCATCCAGCGCACCCGGCAACGCGTGCCCAACATCCAGGTGATCGACCTCAAGGCGCTGCAAATCACCGTCGCGCGTTTCCTGTGCGTCGCTCTTACCGAGGACACAACCGAAACGCGGCAGCGGCTCAACCGCATCATCGATGACCTGGATATCAGCATCCAAAGCTTCATCGAGCTGCTCGGCAAAGTCGGCGGCGTGCCCCTGGATCAACGCATCGAAGTGCTCAACAGCATGGTTGAGCAATTCGCCCTCGGCGACCAGCGCCTGCTCGACCTGCATGCCGACGCACCGCAACACCTGCTGCGCGAGCCCTTGGAGACGCTGCGCGGCTACATCAATGACTTTCAGCAACAGGCCACGCAGGACTTGGTCAGGCTGCTGCGCGAACGCCGCGCCATGGAGCCCAAGCCCGGGCCATCCAGATCACCGACGACGCCCCAACGCAAAGTCATCAAGACCCGCTACAAAGGCGTGATCGTGGGCGAACCGCGCGAAGCCGACAGCCATCTGGTGGACATCAAGGCACCGCTGACCGGCAAGGTCATCGCCACCTTCCACGAGAAAACCCCAGGCGTCTGGCTGGAACATGAACCGTCGGCCTCGCGCCCCCCGAAACCCGAGTCGATCGACCTGGACACCAGCCTCAACAGCGCACAAGACCTGCTGGATGCGGAGCCTGCCGAATCCCGGCGCATCCTCAACCATTCGCGCAAGGCCGGGTGCATTCCGGTGGAAATAGAAGAGATGTTCCACCAATACGCGATGCGCCTGGAAATGGCCGCCGATCAGATCGAGGAAGCGCTGACCCAACGCAATCTGATCGAGAGCGATCGCCCGTCCGCGGTCATCCTCAGAAAAGCCCTGGCCGATCATGCGACGCGGCTCTTCGCGTTAGGTACCGACACCCGAATCAACATGACCAAGCAGCAACCGCCCACCGCGGCCCGCCTGGAATGGCTGCATCACGAGGGGCAAGTGGCAATCAGAAAAACCGTCACCCGGCGACGCCTCAAAGGCCCCGGCAAGGACTACCTGGACGAGTACGAGATTCGCGGCACCAAGGACAATGCCGTGCTGTGGTACGCGCACTTTCACTACCCATCGCCCCAGGCCGCCGATGAAGCGTTCGGCGCCGCGCACCTCAAAACCCGCGAACAGCAGAAGCTTGGCGGCGCCGTAGAACGCAAGGACGTCAGTGCCCGCGACCAGATCGCGATTTATCGCAGCGAGATCAGCCCGGCGCTGGCCGGTTCGCTGTTTTTTCCCCAGTTGAAGCCGGCGGCTGCGCCTGGCGCATCAAAATCGTAGGTGCCGATCAACACCGCCAGGCCTCGCGTAAACGTTCCAGCGCCTGCGCGATAGCGGGCTCTGGCACTGCGGCAAAGCCCAGCACCAGGCCGGCGCCCTGGTCCGGCGCCAGCGTGGAGGGCGCCAGCCAGTAATTGCTCAAGCCATTGATCTCAACGCCCACGGCATGGGCCTGTGCAAGCAATTGCTGCTCGCGGGCAAGGTTGTCGACACGCACGGTGATGTGCAGCCCTGCGGCGACGCCGGGCAATTGGCCGACGCCGGGCAACCCGCGCGGCCAACCGGCGAGCAACGCATTGCGCCGACTCAATGCCGCACGCCGCATACGTCGAATATGGCGCTGGAAGTGCCCGGCCGCCATGAACTCGGCCATCACCGCCTGCGTGCTGACTTCCGAGTGGCGCATGTCCACGGCGCGACGCCGGGAAAAGGCCTCTACCAGGCCTGGCGGCAGCACCAGGTAGCCCAGGCGCAGCGCCGGGAACGCCACTTTACCGAAGGTGCCCACGTACAACACGCGCCCGCTGCGGTCCAGCGCGGCCAGGGGCGACAGCGGTGCGCCGCTGTAGCGGTACTCGCCATCGTAGTCGTCTTCGATGATCCAGCCGCCGGTGCGTTCGGCCCAGGCCAGCAGCTCCAGGCGGCGCGCCAGGCTCATCACCACGCCCAACGGGTATTGGTGCGACGGCGTAACGTAGGCCAAGCGGCAATCGGCCAGGGTGTTGAGCACGCCACAGTCGATCCCCTCCTCATCAACCGGGACGCCATGCAGGCACGCACCGGCCAGGGCGAACGCATGCCCGGCGGCGCGGTAGCCCGGGTTTTCCACCGCCACGCCGTCGCCGGGCGCCACCAGCAACTGTGCACAAAGGCTGATTGCCTGTTGCGCGCCGCTGGTGATCACAATTTGTTCAGCGGTGCATTGCATGCCGCGTGAACTGCGCAGATAGGCGGCGATCAACCCACGCAGGCGAGCGTCTCCGGCAGGGTCGCCGTAGCACAGCTGCTCCAGGTTAGGCCTGCGCCAGAAAGCCCCGTTGAGCTTGGCCCAAACCTCAAACGGAAACAGATCAAAGGCCGGCACGCCGACACGAAAGGCCTTGGGCGGCCCCACCGGCGGTTGAGACAAATGGTGGGTTTCCAGACGCTCCAGCGCCGCGCTGTGGATAACTTTCAGGCTCGAATTAACCGATGAATTTCCGCAATTTGTGGATAAAGCTGGGGATAAGCCTGGTGATAACCCTGTGGATGGTTTTGTGGATAGTTTTTTCGCCGTCGGTAATTGGGCGACATAGGTGCCGTCTCCGACGCGCGCTTCGATAAAGCCTTCGGCGTACAACTGATCGTAGGCCCGCACCACGCTGTTGCGGGAAATCGACAAGGCCGCCGCCAGGTCGCGGCTGGCGGGCAGGCGCGTGCCACTCACCAGGCGTCCGTCCAGCACACGTTGGCGCAGGGCGTCGTAGAGCTGGCGTGTCAGGCCCTGGCGAGGGTCCAACTCAATACCGGCGGGGTTGAAGGACAACGGCGGCGACGCAGGCGGCATATTGGACCTATGAAATTGACCCTGGATGGCTCTTACCACAGACCATTAGCCTGCCTAGGATGGCGCCATTCGCCAAGGAAAATAATCATGTACACACCGCGCGCCTTTGCCCTCGATGACTTGCCCGAAATCCAGCAACTGATCCAGCACACGCGCCTGGCGCAACTGGTGACCCTGGGCGACGACGGCCTGCAAGCCAGCCACCTGCCGCTGCTGCTCAACCCTGATGAAGGCTCGAACGGCACGTTGTACGGGCACATGGCCAAGGCCAACCCACAGTGGCGCGACCTGCAAAACGGCAGCGAAGCCCTGGTGATTTTTGCCGGCGCCGACGCCTACATCAGTCCATCGTTCTACCCGACCAAGGCCGAGCACGGCAAAGTGGTGCCCACCTGGAATTACCTGGCGGTACATGCCTACGGCAAGGCCGAGGTGTTCACCGATGCCGAGCGCTTGCTGGCGGTGGTCAGTGCGTTGACTGACCGCCACGAAAGCCGTCGCGCCCAACCATGGGCCGTCAGCGATGCCCCGGCCGACTACATCGACGGCATGCTCAAGGCCATCGTCGGTTTCTCGCTGCCCATCGAGCGCCTGATCGGCAAACGCAAACTCAGCCAGAACCGCAGCTCGGCGGATATCGCCGGTGTGCGCGACGGCCTGGCCGCCAGCAGCGACGTGCGCGACCAGACCCTCGCCCGATTTATTCCCAAAGGAGCCACAGAATGAGTCCTATCGATATCCGCCCCGTCACCGCCGCCGACCACGCGGCGTGGTTGCCGTTGTGGCAGGCGTATTTGCAGTTCTACAACACCGAACTGCCGGACGCGGTGAGCCACAGTACCTGGCAGCGTTTGATCGACCCCAGCGAACCGACTCATTCGGCGCTGGCCTGGCAGGACGGCAAGGCGGTGGGTATGGTCAACTTCATCTACCACCGCTCCAACTGGAGCATCGAGAACTCCTGCTACCTGCAGGACCTGTTGGTGGACCCGTCCCAGCGCGGCACCGGTGTCGGTCGCAAACTGATCGAATTCGTCTACGCCACCGCCAAGGCCGACGGTTGCTGCAAGGTGCACTGGCTGACCCACGAGACCAACTCCACCGCGATCCAGCTGTATGAGCGGATCGCCGAGCGCCCGGGTTTCATTCAATTTCGCAAAGGTCTTTAAGGAGCGCAGCATGTCCACTTCCCTCGCCGACTGGAAAGGTGCTCCGGCGCCCTCGGCTCAACTGCTCGAAGGGCGCTTTATCCGCCTGGAAAAACTCGATCCCGCACGCCACGCCGATCAACTCTGGCAAGCGCTGGAAGGCCCCGGCGCCGACCCCAAGCTGTGGGATTACTTGCCCTATGGTCCGTTTGCCGAGCGCGCGGCCTTCGATGCCTGGCTGAACAATCATGCGGCCAACAGCGACCCGTATTTTTTCAGCGTGATCGACCGTGTCAGCGGCGATGTACAAGGCATCCTCAGCCTGATGTCGATCGTGCCGGCCCAGGGCCGCATCGAAATCGGCCACGTCACCTTCGGCGCACCGATGCAGCGTTCGCCGAAAAGCACCGAGGCGGTGTACCTGCTGGCCAAATACGCGTTCGAGCAGGGTTATCGCCGCCTGGAATGGAAGTGCAACAACGGCAATGCCCGTTCCAAATACGCGGCCGAGCGCCTGGGGTTCAGTTTTGAAGGGGTGTTCCGCCAGCATATGGTGGTCAAGGGGCAGAACCGGGATACGGCGTGGTATTCGATTTTGGACGGGGAATGGCCGGTGGTGGGGGCGGCTTTTGAGCAATGGTTATCCCAGGCGAATCAGACGGCTTCCGGGCAGCTCAAGGGCCTGGCGGAGTGCCGCCAGGCGCTTTAAGCGTCAGTTCAGCTTCTGCGCCAGCACCGCAATATGCTCCGGCCCGATCCCGCAGCAGCCGCCCAGATGGCTGGCGCCACGCGCTTGCCAGTCGGCCGCCCACTGCAGGTAGCCCGGCGGGTCGAGGTCGTCGCGCAGCGGGTCCAGGCCGTCGTTGGCCGTGGCTTCCTTGGGTTGCGGCGGGAAGGCATTGGCATAGGCGCCGATCTGGATCTGCACGCCCAGGCGTTCGAAGGTCTGGCGAGCCGCATCGATCGCCGCGCCAATCACTTCAGGCTGGCTGCAGTTGAACAGCAGCACCTGTACACCCCATTGCGCCGCCGCTTCGGCGGCGTCCGCCACCGGCTCGCCGGAACGCAGTCGCGGCACTTCATCGGTGTCTTCGTCTTTCAAGGTAAACGACAGCCAGAACGGCTTGCCGTCCTTCGGCAAACCAGCGTGGATCGCTCGCGCCTCAGCGATGGAGCTCTGGGTTTCCGCCAGCCACAGGTCGACATGGGGCGCCAGGCCCTGCACCAGGGGCGTCAGCAGCTCGGACACCCGCGCCGGCTCGAACAGGTCGGGCCGGTAGGAGCCGAATAACGGCGGCAACGAACCGGCCACGCGCACGGGTTTGCCCGAAGCCTCTACTGCTCGGCGCGCCAACTCCCCCGCCAGCGCCGCCAGGGCCTGGCCCTCGGCAGCAAAACGCGCTTCACCGATGTGAAACGGCACCACCGCATAACTGTTGCTGGTAATGACGTCGGCACCGCTGTCGATATAGGCCGCATGCACCGCCTCCACCGCCTGCGGGGCTTCGCTCAGGGCCAGTGCCGACCACTCCGGCTGCCGGAAAGGCGCGCCACGGCGTTGCAGTTCACGGCCCATGCCGCCGTCGAGAATTACTGTGATTTCAGCGCCCATATAGCTTTTACTCATATGCTTATGAAAATAACTCACTATGAGAGTCGTTCTTATAACTATTTAATGCGTACCATTCGGTTAATAACAACCTCTTTTTTATTCAGGTGTTCATTTTGAAATTCAAACCGCTATGGGCCTTGGGCCTGACGATGCTGGCTGCTTCAACCCAAGCCTTTGGCGGCGCCACCCTGGACCGCATCGAACAGAAAAAAGAACTGGTGGGCGTGCTGATGGAAAGCTACCCACCGTTCTCTTTTCTCAACGATCAGAACCAGCTCGACGGCTTCGACGTCGACGTGGCCAAGGCCGTGGCACAGAAACTGGGCGTTAAGCTGCGTCTGGAAACGCCGTCCTGGGATGTGATCGCCGCCGGCCGCTGGAGCGGACGCTATGACATTTGCATCTGTTCCATGACCCCGAGCAAGGCCCGCGCCGAGGTGTTCGACTTCCCGGTGGAGTACTACGCGTCCCCTGCGGTCATTGTGGTCAACGCCAAGGACGACCGCATCCACGGCGCCAAGGACCTGAGCGGCAAGAAAGTCGGCCTGACCAGCGCCTCCAGCTATGAAAGCTACCTGAATAAAAATCTGCTGATCGAAGGCGCCGAAGATACGCAGTTGCAGTACCCGTTCGAGGACGTGCAGATCGCTCCATACGACACCGACAATGTAGCGTTCCAGGACCTCGGCCTGGGTGCCGGCGTGCGCCTGGATGCGATCCTCACCAACCTGGTCACCGCCCAGCCGCGCCTGAACCAGGACAAGCGCTTCAAGCTGGCCGGCGAGCCGCTGTACGCAGAGCCCAACTCGGTGGCCATCGAAAAAGGCGACCCGCAGTGGGACAGCAAAGTGCGTGACGTCTTTGCGCAGTTGAAACAGGACGGCACGTTGAGCACGCTGTCGAAAAAATGGATCGGTGCCGACATCAGCCAATGAGTCATCTGCCAAAACCTGCGCGCGCGCTGCTCGGCTTTCGCGCACGCCTGTACCTGACCTGGGCGGCGTTGTTCGCCCTGTTCGCCAGCTTCTTCCTGAGCTTTGACCTGAAGTTCTCGATCATCCTCGACAAGCTGCCCAACCTGATCGGCGTGCACCTGGCGCCCAACGGTTTCCTGCAAGGCGCGGCGCTGACGCTGTTCCTGTGTCTGTGCTCGATGGCGGCATCGTCGGTGCTGGGCTTTGTCACCGCCCTCGCACGCTTGTCGAAAAGCGCCGTGGCATTTGGCATCGCCAGTTTCTATGCGTCGTTTTTTCGCGGCACGCCGCTGCTGATCCAGATACTGCTGATCTACCTCGGCCTGCCGCAACTGGGCGTGGTGCCGGGCGCAATCGTCGCCGGCATCATTGCGCTGTCGCTGAACTATGGCGCCTACCTCAGCGAGATCTTCCGCGCCGGCATCCTCGGTGTGCCCCAGGGCCAGCGGGAGGCCGCCCTGGCCCTGGGCATGCGCGACCGGGAGATCTTCTGGCACGTCACCCTGCCCCAGGCCATGCGCACCATCATCCCGCCGGCCACCAACCAGTTCATCTCGATGCTCAAGGACTCGTCACTGATTTCGGTGATGGGCGTATGGGAGGTGATGTTCCTGGCGCAGTCCTACGGCCGTTCGAGCTACCGCTACATCGAGATGCTCACCACCGCCGCGATCATCTACTGGGTATTGTCCTTGGGACTGGAGCTGATCCAGGCACGCATGGAGCGGCACTACGGCAAGGGCTATGCGGGGCGGGGGTGAAGGAGCGTCGATCGCGCCTGATTCAGGCGTGCACTCAATGCTGTGCAGATTTAACGAATTGTTTTATCGCAACGCACTAGAGACATCTCCCGCAAACCCGCAGCACCCGGCCTGACAGTTATCCCTCTGTCACCTCGCTAAATTCCCCGCCTCATACATCACGAGGTGGGTTTGCATGCCGTTCATACACAAGCAATTGGCAGTCGCCATCATCCTGGCGCTGGGCACAGTCGGGGCTTCATACGCACACACTCGCGGCGACATGGAGCCGGACAGCGAGTGGTTGCAACCGCTCAGCGGCAACGGAGCGGCAGGTCATTCAGGGCTGGTCATTGCCAAGCCTCGGGACGCCAGCTTCGCCAACCGCGCCACCAGCCGTAATGGCCTGAACGTCGCCCGTATGCTGGACTCTGCAGTCAGCCAACTGCTGGCTTCGGACCAGCTCGACTATTGGGACAAACACCAACTGCGGCAATACGTGCATTACCTGGCGGGTCTGGAGCCGGGCCGCGTCGGCGCATTGCTTGAACAATTGGCGGGCAGCCAGAACGCCAACCTGGGCACGGCCACCCAGGCCAGCATGAAACAATTGAACGCCAGCCTGCTCGCGGCGATTCGTCAATTGGACACCTCTGAAGAAGCAAGCCGTGTGTGGGTGCAAGGCGTGGGCAGCGGCGGCAAACTCGACGCACAGCACGGCAGCGCCGGCCTCAAACGGCGTAGCCAAGGGCTGTTGCTGGGCGCCGACTGGTCGTTGGCCAACGCCTGGCGGATCGGCGTGGTGGGCGGCAAATCCGACAGTGACCTCAGTGCCAAACGCTTCAAGGGTGACCTGGACAGTTGGCACCTGGGCACCTATGCGGCACGCCAGGACGGCCCGTTCGCGCTGCGCCTGGGCGCGCTTTACAGCAGTCACGCAGGGCAGAACAAACGCTACGTGGATGTCGACTTCATCAATCATCGCGAACGCCTCACCGGCCACTACAAAGCTCAAAGTCAGAATGTATTCGCTGAACTGGGTTATCCGCTGGTCATCGCTGACCTGCGCGCCGAACCCTTTGCCGGACTGGGTCTGCAGCGCTATCACCGCCAGGGCTTTCGCGAAAAGGGCGGCTACAGCGCGCTGGATGTGCGGGCGCAGACCCAGCAAAACCTCAACACCACCTTCGGCCTGCGCCTTGCCAGGGACTTCAGGCTGGATAACCAGATGGCCCTCAAGCCGCATTTGAGCGCCAGTTGGACGCACCTGTACGGCAACGTCGAAAGCCGCGTGAAACAATCCTCGGCCTGGAGAGAACCTGAACACGTCAACAGCGAGTTCTCCATCAGCGGTACCTCACTGGCGCGAGACAGCCTGGCCGTGCGCACCGGCCTGGACGTGGCGCTGTCGGCTGAACACAGTGTGGGCCTGACCTATACCGCCGAACGTGGCAGCCACAGCCGCAACCAGGGACTGGCGGGGCAATGGACGATGGCGTTCTAAACCGCTGAATCCAATGCAAAAAAAAGGGGAGCACCTGCTCCCCCGAGGATTAAACGGTTGTGTCGAAGGCTGGATCAGCCTTCGATTTCGATCAGGATCTCGCCAGGGTTGACCCGGTCGCCCTTGGCCACATGCACGGCGGTCACTTTGCCGGCAATCGCGGCCTGCACCTCGGTCTCCATCTTCATGGCTTCGGTGATCAGTACGGCCTGGCCGGCCTTGACCACATCGCCTTCCTTGACCAGCACGTCGACGATATTGCCCGGCATCGCGGTGCTCACATGGCCCGGCGCTGTTGCGTGCTTGCGCTGGCTGCCGCCACTGCTGACGAATTCGTTGAGCGGCTCGAACACCACTTCTTCGGGCATGCCGTCGATGGACAGGTAGAAGTGGCGCTTGCCTTCGGCCTTCACGCCGACGCCGGTGATGTCGACCCGGTAGCTTTCGCCGTGCACGTCGATGACGAATTCGGTCGGCACGCCTTCGCCACCGGCGCGGGCTACGCTGCCCGCCTCGGGAATCGGCAACAGCACTTCAGGGGCCAGGGTGCCTGCGTCGCGCTCCTCGAGGAACTTGCGCCCGATGTCCGGGAACATCGCGTAGGTCAGTACGTCCTCTTCGGATTTGGCCAGTGTTCCGATTTCACCGCGCAGCTTGGTCATTTCCGGCTTGAGCAGGTCGGCCGGGCGTACATCGATAACGTCCTCGCTGCCGATGGCCTGACGCCGCAGCTTTTCATTCACCACGCCCGGCGCCTTGCCATAGCCGCCCTGCAGGTAGAGTTTCACTTCGTTGGTGATGGTCTTGTAGCGCTCACCGGCCAGCACGTTGAAGAACGCCTGGGTGCCGACAATCTGCGAGGTCGGGGTGACCAGTGGCGGGAAGCCGAGGTCTTCCCGCACGCGCGGGATTTCCGCCAGCACTTCGCCCATGCGATTGAGCGCGCCCTGCTCCTTGAGCTGGTTGGCCAGGTTGGAAATCATCCCGCCCGGTACCTGATTGACCTGCACGCGAGTATCGACGGCGGTGAATTCACTTTCGAACTGGTGGTACTTCTTGCGCACAGCGTAGAAGTACAGACCGATTTCCTGCAGCAGCTCCAGGTCGAGGCCAGTGTCGAATTCGCTGCCTTTGAGCGCGGCGACCATCGACTCGGTACCTGGGTGGCTGGTGCCCCAGGCAAAGCTGGAGATCGCGGTGTCGATATGGTCGGCACCGTTTTCGATGGCCTTGAGTTGGCACATCGCGGCCAGGCCGGCGGTGTCGTGGGAGTGGATGAAAATCGGCAGGCCTTGCTCTGCTTTCAGCGCCTTGACCAGTTCACCGGTGGCGTACGGCGTCAGCAGGCCGGCCATGTCCTTGATCGCGATCGAATCGCAGCCCATGGACTCCATTTGCTTGGCCTGGGCCACAAATGCGTCGATGGTGTGCACCGGGCTGGTGGTGTAAGCGATGGTGCCCTGGGCATGCTTGCCGGCGGCTTTTACTGCTTCGATGGCCACGCGCAGGTTACGCACGTCGTTCATCGCATCGAAAATGCGGAACACATCGATGCCATTCACTGCGGCCTTGGCCACGAAGGCTTTGACCACGTCATCGCTGTAGTGGCGGTAGCCCAGCAGGTTCTGGCCGCGCAGCAGCATTTGCAGACGGGTGTTGGGCAACGCGGCGCGCAGTTTACGCAGGCGCTCCCACGGGTCTTCCTTGAGGAAGCGCACGCAGGCGTCGAAGGTCGCGCCGCCCCAGACTTCCAGGGACCAGTAGCCGACTTTGTCGAGCTTGTCGCAGATCGGCAGCATGTCGTCGGTGCGCATGCGGGTGGCGAGCAACGATTGGTGAGCGTCGCGCAGGATGGTGTCGGTAACGAAGATCTTTTTAGTCATTGGTATCTCCTCATAGCGGCAAGTTTCAAGCTACAAGCCGCAAGAAAAAGCCAATCTGCCTTTACTTGCAGCTTGCCGCTTGCAACTTGCCGCTGTTTATTCATAAACCCGCATGCGCGGCGATGGCGGCGGCGATGGCAAGGGCCAGCTCTTCGGGTTTGCGCTTGATCGAGTAGTTGGTCAGCTCAGGGTGGCTTTCCACAAAACTGGTGTTGAACTGGCCGCTGCGGAATTCCGGGTTGCGCAGGATTTCCTGGTAGTAGGCGGCGGTGGTCTTCACGCCTTGCAGGCGCATGTCGTCCAGGGCACGCAGGCCGCGGTCCATGGCTTCTTCCCAGGTCAACGCCCAGACCACCAGTTTCAAGCACATGGAGTCGTAGAACGGCGGGATCGTGTAACCGGTGTAGATCGCCGTGTCGGTGCGCACGCCGGGGCCGCCGGGCGCGTAGTAACGGGTGATCTTGCCGAAGCTTGGGAGGAAGTTGTTCTTCGGGTCTTCGGCGTTGATGCGAAACTGCAACGCAAAGCCACGGTGCTGGATGTCTTCCTGCTTCACCGACAGCGGCAGGCCCGAGGCGATGCGGATCTGCTCACGGACGATGTCGATCCCGGTGATTTCTTCGGTGATGGTGTGTTCCACCTGCACCCGGGTGTTCATCTCCATGAAGTACACCTCGCCCTCGGCGAGCAGGAACTCCACGGTGCCGGCATTCTCGTAGCCCACGGCCTTGGCCGCGCGCACCGACAGGTCGCCGATGTAAGCGCGCTGTTCGGGGGTCAGCTGTGGGCTGGGGGCAATCTCGATCAGCTTTTGGTTGCGACGCTGAATCGAGCAATCGCGCTCGAACAAATGCACTACGTTGCCAAAGCTGTCACCGAGGATCTGCGCCTCGATGTGTTTGGGGTTGACGATGCATTTTTCCAGAAACACTTCCGCCGAACCAAAGGCCTTGGTGGCTTCGGAGATCACGCGGGGGAAGGCTTGTTCGAGTTCTTCGCGGCTGTTGCAGCGGCGGATACCGCGACCGCCGCCACCGGACGTGGCCTTGAGCATCACCGGGTAACCGATGCGGTCGCCTTCGGTGAGCGCTTCGTGGATGTCGGCCACGTTGCCTTCGGTGCCGGGGGTGACCGGCACGCCGGCTTTGATCATGCTGCGGCGCGCTTCGGTCTTGTCGCCCATGCGGCGGATCACTTCAGCGGCGGGACCGATGAACTTGATCCCACGTTCGGCGCAGATGTCCGCCAATTCGGCATTTTCCGACAGGAAGCCGTAGCCGGGGTGCAGCGCATCGCAACCGGTTTCCACCGCCAGGTTCACCAGCTTGCGCGGGTTGAGATAGCCGGCCAGGGGCTCGGCGCCGATGCTGTGGGCTTCGTCGGCCCGTTTGACGTGCAACGCGTGGCGGTCGGCATCGGAATAGACCGCGACCGAACGGATACCCATCTCGGCGCACGCACGCACGATGCGGACGGCAATTTCACCGCGGTTGGCGATCAGGATCTTTTTTATCACTTGGAAATTCCCTTGAGCCGATTGCTGCGTTCTTCGACCCGCTGGAGCCGGGTCGGCGCGTGACCAAATGTTTCAGGCCAGTCGCGAGACACACACTAAGCTGCGCAAGGGATTAACAAAAATCAATAATTATTGGGTCGTGCATAAGTAAAGACTTATAGTTGGCCGGACGGCCTCGGAGGTGGAGACAAAATTATGCGTAAGTCATTGATGCGACTGACATTACGTCAGCTGCAGATATTCCACGAGGTGTGCGATTTGCGCTCTTACAGCCGCGCGGCCGAGGAAATGTCACTCACGCAACCGGCTGTCAGCCTGCAAATCCGCCAGCTCGAAGAGCTGATCGGCCAGCCGCTGTTCGAGTATGTCGGCAAAAAACTCTACATGACCGAGGCCGCCGAAGCCCTGCAACGGGCCAGTCGCGATATCTTCGGGCGCCTGGAAAACCTCGATATGCAGCTGTCGGACATGCAAGGCTCGCTGCAAGGCCAGTTGAAGCTGGCGGTGGAGTCCAGCGCCAAGTACTTCGTGCCGCACCTGTTCGCCGCCTTCAAGCGCCAGCACCCGGAGGTGCAACTGCAATTGACCGTGGTCAACCGCGCCCAGGTGATCCGCCGCCTCTCGGACAACCGGGACGACCTGGTGATCATGTCCATGGTGCCTCAGGACATGGGCCTGGAGTTCCTGCCCTTCCTCAACAACCCCATCGTCGCGGTGGCGCTGCCGGACCATCCGTTGAGCCTGCAAGGGCCGCTGCGCCTGCAGGACCTGGAGCCCTACACGTTGCTGCTGCGCGAACCCGGTTCGGGTACGCGGCTGGCGTGCGAAGAGTATTTCAAGGAAAAACGCGTGCACTTCACCCAGACGGTGGAAGTGGCGTCGGCCGAAGCCCAGCGTGAATGCGTCGCGGCCGGCCTGGGCATCGCCCTGTTGACGCGCCACGCCTTGAACCTGGAACTGGCCACCGGCGGGCTCAAGGAGCTGCCGGTGGAAGAACTGCCGCTGTTGCGCAGCTGGTGCCTGGTGCAGGCCAAGGCCAAGCGCCTGTCACCGGTGGCCCATGCGTTTCTGGGCTTTATCCGCAGCGAACGACAGCAGATCAGCGCCCTGGCTGAGCGCTTCGCTGGGCGGCCGCGGGTGCCTGCCAATGAAGCTCCGGATAGTCACTGATGCTCTGGAGCAACTGGCGCTCCTCACAACGGTCTTCGATTGCGCGACGGAACGCCATGCGGCGCTGGTCTTCCTGCTGACGACGGGTCTTTACGGCGCTGTTGCTGTCTTCGTAGGGACGTGCCATTTGGAATCTCCCAATGCAAGTGCGGGGAGCTCAGAATGGGCGCGAGGGATGACGGGGCGATGACAACCTGATGAAGATTCTGGACATACAGGAGCATCCCAATGTGGGAGGAAGCTTGCCCCTCCCACATTGGGATGTATGTACAGTGTTCAGTCGTCGAGGGCTTTGACGGACTTGGGTGACAGACGCAGGCTGCGCAAGCTGCGCTTCACGCTCTTGAGGTGATTGACCAGGCTCGGGCCACGGGCCATGGCTACGCCCATCGCCAGCACATCGATCACCACCAGATGGGCGATCCGCGAGGTCAACGGGGTGTAGATCTCGGTGTCTTCGTGCACGTCGATAGCCAGGTTGACCGTGGACAACTCCGCCAATGGCGTCTGGCTCGGGCACAGGGTGATCAACGATGCGCCACTTTCACGCACCAGGTTGGCGGTGATCAGCAAGTCCTTGGAGCGGCCCGACTGGGAAATGCAGATCGCCACGTCGGTTGGCTTCAAGGTCACGGCCGACATCGCTTGCATATGCGGATCGCTGTAGGCCGCCGCCGTGAGCAGCAGACGGAAGAATTTGTGCTGGGCATCGGCCGCTACCGCACCGGAGGCGCCGAAACCATAGAATTCCACACGCTGGGCCTGGGACATGGCTGTCACGGCTTTCTGCAGTTCCACCGGATCAAGCTTTTCGCGCACTTCCATCAGGGTGTGCAAGGTGGTGTCGAAGATTTTGAGGCTGTAGTCGGCGACGGAATCGTCTTCGTGGATCGCGAACTGGCCAAAACTGGCGCCGGCGGCCAGGCTCTGGGCCAGCTTGAGTTTCAGATCCTGGAACCCGGAGCAACCGATGGCGCGGCAAAAACGCACGATGGTCGGCTCGCTGATGCCCACGCTGTGGGCCAGGTCGGCCATGGAACTGTGCATCACGGCCGCAGGGTCAAGCAGCACGTGATCGGCAACCTTGAGTTCCGATTTGCGTAACAGGTGGCGCGACTGGGCGATATGTTGCAACAGGTTCAAAGGGCAGGACTCTTGTTATTGGCAGGGCCAGGGGATGTAGCAAGCTTGTAGTTATACTACAAGAATTGCCGTTTTGCCCGTCCAACGCATCACTAAATCGCCCTGCTGCCCTGTGATTCAAAGGGCACACACTTTGTAGCCACACGGGCGCGGTCGGCGTCGCTAAGATAAATCCGCATTTCCCCGCAACAAATCCGCGAGCCCGTCGGCTGGCATCGGCCGGCTGATCAGGTAGCCCTGCACCTCGTCACATTGCTCGGCGCGCAGAAAATCCAGCTGTTGTTGATCTTCCACACCTTCGGCCACCACCTTGAGCGCCAACCCGTGCGCCATGGCGATGATCGCTCGGGTAATGGCCGCGTCTTCACGACCTTGGCCCAGCCCGCGAATGAATGTTTGATCGATCTTCACGTAATCCACCGGGATACGCTTGAGATAACTGAGGGACGAATACCCGGTGCCGAAATCGTCGATCGCCAGCTTCACCCCCAGGTCTCGCAGTTGCTGGAAGGTCGCGATGATCGGTTCGACGCTGTCGAGCAGTTGGCTTTCGGTCAGTTCCAGCTCCAGGTATTGCGGGTCCAGGCCGGTCTCCTCCAAGACCTGACGCACCAGGCTGACCAGCTTGCCCTGACGCAATTGATGCACCGACAGGTTCACCGACACTCGGATCGGCGCCAGCCCCTGGCGTTGCCATTCGCAGGCCTGCCGGCAGGCTTGGCGCAACACGAACTCGCCCAGCGGCACGATCAGGCCGGTCTCTTCGGCCAGGCCGATAAATTCGCTGGGTGGCACCATGCCCCACTGCGGATGCTCCCAACGGATCAGCGCCTCCGCAGCATTAAGCTTGCCGGTGGCCAGGCATAACTTGGGCTGGTAGAACACGCTGAGCTGGTGTTCGTCGATGGCCTTGCGCAGATGGTTTTCCAGCTGCAGGCGCTCCAGCGTGCTGGCTTGCAGGCTGTCGGTATAGAACTGGAAGTTATTGCCGCCCAAGTGCTTGGCATGCTGCATGGCCATGTTGGATTGACTGACCAGCGCGGAAATTTCCCGCGCATTGTCCGGCAACAGGCTGACACCCATCGACGCACTGACCACCAGTTCATGCCCGTCCACCGTGACCGGCACACGCAGCTTGGCCAGCAATCGCGTGGCCACCCGCGCCAGGCTCGACAAACTGCCGTAGGCATCGAACAACACCGCAAATTCATCCCCGGACAACCGCGCAATGGTGTCGGCTTCGGGCAGTGCATTGATCAAGCGCCGGGCCATCTTCTGCAGCAACTGGTCAGCCACTTCATGCCCCAGGCTGTCATTGAGCAGTTTGAAGCGATCCAGGTTGATGTGCAGCAGCGCCAGGCTGCGGCCCCCCTGGCGCACGCGCTGATGGGCCTCGCGCAGGCGCTCGCGGAACAGCGAACGGTTGGCCAGGCCGGTCAACTCATCGTAATGGGTGAGGTAGCGCATACGCTCTTCGGACTCGCGCCGCGCCGACAGATCAGCGAAGAACCCCACAATGTGGCTGACATTTCCTCGCACATCACGCACAACGTTCAATTGCAGCCACTGCGGGTAGAGTTCGCCATTCTTGCGCGTTTCAACCAGCTCGCCCTGCCAGGTGCCATGATTGAGCAGCGCCTGGCGGATCATCGGAAAATGACGCCGCGCATCGCGGCTGCTGGGCAACTCCACGACATTACGACCCAGCATGTCGTCGCGCTCGAAACCGGTGACGCGGCTGAAGGCCTGGTTGACCGCAATCAGCTTATAGTCCGGATCGAGAATCACGATGCCTTCGCTGGCAGCCTCGAAGACGGTCGACGCCAGGCGCTGCTGCTCTTCCAGGGCTTTGCCGGCGCTGATATCGCGGCGTGTGCCGAGCATACGGGTCACACGCCCACCGCGCCCGTGTTCAACCGCGCGGCCACGGTCTTCGATCCAGACCCAGTGACCGTCGCCGTGCCGCACCCGGTATTCCACCTGGTAGTCCTCGCTGCGTCCTTTGAGATGCTCCACCAGCGCGCGCTTGAGCAGCGGCAAGTCGTCGGGATGCAGGCGCGGCTTGAGGTGGCTGAGCATAGCGGTGACGCATTCAGGCTCCAGGCCGAACAGCTCTTTGATTTGAGTGTGGTGCACCTCGTCGGTTTGCAGGTTCCAGTCCCACAACCCCAACTCACTGGCCTGCAGCGCCATGGCCAGGCGGGCTTCGCTTTTATTCAGGGCCTGGCTGGCGAGGTCCAGCTCCTGGCTGCGTTGCGCCACGCGATCCTGCAGGCCGACCTGCACATCGCGCAGCTCCTGCTCGACCTGGCGCCGTTGCTCGACTTCACGCACCAGCTCATGATTCAACTGCTCACTGCGCTGCTGCGCCCGCTGCAGATGCTCGATCAGCGCCTGATTCTGAAAACGGCGCAATAACCCGCGCTGGATCAGGCGATTGACCTGCCACGCCACCAGGCTCAAGGACGCCAGCAGAATCAGGCCCAACACCCCCCAACCTTGTTGCTGCGGCTCGCCATTCCAGAACAGATAGACGATGGAAGGCACCAGGCAGGGCAAGGCAAATGACAGAAATGCGGGAAAACTCACGGCATACGCCACGCTGGCCGACAAGGTGGCCGCGCCGATCAGCCCAAACACCCAGGCCTGTTGCATGAAGCTGTTGACCGGCGCCAGGGCGATGGCGGCAGTCGCCAATGTCAGGCCACTGACCGCCGAACCGAGCATGAACATGCGCCGCCACACCGGCTGGGCCTGGCGGCTGGGCATGGCCGAATCGAACGCCGCCACTTGGATCACGCGCAGTGCCACCAGCGCCAGCAGCCAGACCAGCCAGATGCTGTCGAGCAAATATTGCGCAGGGGTCCACAGCAACCAGGCGCAGACCATCCCGTTGACCAACATCAGCAGAGTCGGCAGCAACGAGCCCTGATACAGCAGACGCGTGCGCTCGACTGCCAGCTCGGTGGCGTACTGTTTGTGGATAACCTGCGCGGGCATCGCCGAAGGGCCGGGCAGATCGGTGCTGAGGGTCATAGGCAGTGTTCTTATAATGGTGAGCCCGAAACGTCGACGGAGCATACACAAGCAAGCGCTGCGGCCAAACTGCTCCACGTCATAAAAACCTCACGGCCGCGCCACGCAAACCTGTGGGCCAGACGGCTTGAGCGAGACACCGCGCGGGCTGCACTGCCTGACTTACCGGTCATCCGCCGCACCCGTGCACGGCGTGCGCCGAACGTTTTGCGTTGACCGCCCGGCATTGGCATTTGCCCCACTCTGCTGGGAGCCATAGAATGCGCCGATGCGCGATGATCTCTCTCTTTTGCTTAATTCCCTCAACGATGCCCAACGCCAGGCCGTAGCCGCCCCCGTTGGCCGTCAGTTGGTCCTGGCCGGTGCTGGCTCCGGTAAAACCCGAGTGCTGGTGCACCGTATCGCCTGGTTGATCCAGGTCGAAAACGCGTCCCCGCATTCCATCCTGTCGGTGACCTTCACCAACAAGGCGGCCGCCGAGATGCGCCACCGCATCGAACAGCTGATGGGTATCAGCCCGGCCGGCATGTGGGTCGGTACGTTCCACGGCCTGGCACACCGCCTGTTGCGTGCGCACTGGCAGGAAGCGGGCCTGAGCCAGACGTTCCAGATCCTCGACAGTGACGACCAGCAACGCCTGGTCAAGCGCGTCATTCGCGAGTTGGGCCTGGACGAACAGCGTTGGCCCGCGCGTCAGGCCCAGTGGTTCATCAACGGCCAGAAAGACGAAGGCCTGCGCCCGCAACATATCCAGGCCAGCGGCGACTTGTTCCTGGCCACCATGCGCAGCATTTATGAGGCGTACGAAGCCGCCTGCGTGCGCGCCGGCGTGATCGACTTCTCCGAACTGCTGTTGCGCGCCCTCGACCTGTGGCGCGATAACCCGGGCTTGCTGGCCCATTATCAAAAGCGCTTCCGCCACATCCTGGTGGACGAGTTCCAGGACACCAACGCCGTGCAATACGCCTGGTTGCGCCTGTTGGCCAAGGGCGGCGACAGCCTGATGGTAGTGGGCGATGACGACCAGTCGATCTACGGCTGGCGCGGCGCGAAAATCGAGAACATTTACCAGTATTCCGAGGATTTCCCGGACGCGGTGACGATTCGCCTGGAGCAGAACTACCGCTCCACTGCCGGCATTCTCAAAGCCGCCAACGCCTTGATCGCCAACAATACCGGGCGCCTGGGCAAAGAGTTGTGGACCGACGGCGGCGAAGGCGAAGCGATCAATCTGTACGCCGCCTTCAACGAACACGACGAGGCGCGCTATGTGGTGGAAACCATCGAAAGCGCCCTGAAAACCGGCCTGGCGCGCAGCGACATCGCCATCCTGTACCGCTCCAACGCCCAATCGCGGGTACTGGAAGAAGCCTTGTTGCGCGAGCGCATCCCGTATCGCATCTATGGCGGCCAGCGCTTCTTCGAACGCGCGGAAATCAAGAACGCCATGGCCTACCTGCGCTTGCTGGAAGGCCGGGGCAACGATGCGGCGCTGGAACGGGTGATCAATATTCCGGCTCGTGGCATCGGTGAGAAAACCGTTGAAGCGATCCGCGAGCACGCGCGTCACGCCGATGTGTCGATGTGGGAGGCCATGCGCCTGCTGATCGCCAACAAGGGCCTGACCGGTCGAGCGGCCGGGGCGCTGGGCGTGTTTGTCGAACTGATCGAGAACCTTGCGGCCAAGTGCGAGCAGATGCCCCTGCACTTGATGACCCAGACCGTGATCGAACAATCCGGGCTGATTGCCTACCACGAGGCGGAAAAAGGCGAGAAAGGCCAGGCCCGGGTGGAAAACCTTGAGGAACTGGTGAGCGCGGCCCGCGCCTTCGAGACCACCGAAGAAGACGAAGAGCTGACCCCGCTCGCCGCGTTCCTCGGCCACGCGTCGCTGGAAGCCGGCGATACTCAGGCCGACGAGCACGAAGACAGCATCCAGCTGATGACCCTGCACAGCGCCAAGGGCCTGGAATTCCCCTACGTGTTCCTGGTGGGCATGGAAGAAGGCCTGTTCCCGCACAAGATGAGCCTGGAAGAACCTGGCCGCCTTGAGGAAGAGCGCCGCCTGGCCTATGTCGGTATCACTCGGGCGATGCAGAACCTGGTGATGACTTACGCTGAGACCCGACGACTCTACGGCAGCGAGACCTACAACAAGGTATCGCGCTTCGTACGCGAAGTGCCGAAAGGGCTGATTCAGGAAGTGCGCTTGTCCAACAGCGTCAGTCGCCCGTTCGGCGGTGGCCAGCAGCAGAATTCCAGCAACATGTTCGCCGGTTCCGAGATTCCGGAAACGCCGTTCAGCCTGGGCCAGCAGGTCAAACATGCGATCTTCGGTGAAGGCGTGATCCTCAACTTCGAAGGCGCCGGTGCCCAGGCCCGCGTGCAGGTGAACTTCGCCGAGGGCAGCAAGTGGCTGATGATGGGCTACGCCAAGCTCGAAGCGATTTGACCTGGACCAGGCAAGGCGCGGTTTGTGGTGGGTGGGCCGATATCTGTAATTAGTCCTACAGACCCTTCGGATTTCGTCCTACGCAAAAGCCCGAAACATTATGTCGCTAGCCACTGTCATTACACCTGTGCAACATGGCGCGCGTGCAATCCACAAATGGGAATTCCCTTTATGAAACGTTTTCTTAGCATCGCCATGGCGTTGTGCATCGGCCTGACGATGAGCCTCGACGCCAACGCCAAACGCTTCGGTGGTGGCAAAAGCTCGGGCGCAGCGCCCACTCACCAGACCAGCCAAATGGCCCCATCCGCCGGTGCCGGCGGTGCAGCAGCCACTGCGGGCGCAGCCGGTGCGGCTGGCGCTGCGGCCAAGGCCGGCGGCGCTTCGCGCTGGTTGGGCCCACTGGCAGGTATCGCCGCCGGTGGCCTGCTCGCCTCCATGTTTATGGGTGGCGGCTTCCAGGGCATGCAGATCTTCGACATCCTGATCCTGGCGGTCATCGCGTTCGTGATCTTCCGCTTCATCGCCGCTCGTCGCCGCAAGCAACAGGAGCACCTGGCTCCGGCCGGCGCGCCAATGCAGCGTGAAGTGTTCGAGCAGAAGCCGGCCATGGGTTCGATCTTCGGTGGTTCGGCCGCACCTGCCGCCCGTCCGGTGATCAATGCACCGGCCTGGTTCAACGAAGAACGTTTCATCGAAGCGGCCCGCAGCCACTTCCAGTCCCTGCAGCAACACTGGGACGCCAATGAAATGGACAAGATCGCCGAGTTCGTGACCCCGCAACTGCTGGAGTTCCTCAAGCGCGAACGCGCCGACCTGGGCGACGGTTTCCAGTCGACCTACATCGACGACCTGCGCGTTCAGCTTGACGGTGTGGATGACCGCGCCGACAAGACCATCGCCACCCTGACCTTCAGCGGTGTGTCGAAAACCTCGCGTTTCGACCAGGGCGAAGCGTTCAGCGAAAGCTGGAACATGGAACGTGCCCAGGGCGACAACCAGCCATGGCTGGTCGCCGGTATCCGCCAGAACGGCTGATCCGTACTCGCTTGAGCCAGCAACACCGAAACCCCGGACCTGTCCGGGGTTTTCTATTTCACGGTTGCACTTATAGCGAGCTACTGTATAAAACGCCCCTATTAACCCGCGCCATCAGCAAGAGGATCCCGGCCGTGGAAGAAATCATCGAACAACTGCGTGAAGCCAACGAACCGGTCCCGGTTCCGCTGGAACTGCCTGACGAAGACCTGCTGGTGGAAATCGAAGAACAGCTGTTCATCGACATCCCCTTTGTCTTCCGCGAGTTCCTGCTGACCGTCAGCGACGTGGTCTACGGCAGCCTGGAGCCGGTGACCGTCACCGACCCACAATCCCACACCTACCTGCCGGATGTGGCCGCCAATGCATGGGATGCCGGTGTCGATCGCAGTTTGATTCCGATCTGCCAGGACGGCGACGACTACTACTGCGTCGAGGAAGACGGCACCGTGGTGCTGTGGTCCGCTGAAGAAGAACTCATCCAGGAAGAAACCTGGGAATCGGTCTGGCACTGGGCGCGGGACGTCTGGCTGGAAAGCTGAGTCCACAGGCCCTTCAGTGCTCCGGCGTATCCTTATGGTTATCCAGCGTCTCCAACAACGCGACCTGCATGCGCGTATGCACGCGGATGAACCAGCGCCAGAGCACCGCCGCCACCGCTGCCGTGACCACCGCGATCAACACCAACAACTTGTTGGTCGGCAGAATACTGGCCGACAACGCGGCCAGTAGCAGAAAGATCACCAGCAGCGACAGAATCGGAATCAGCTCGGCGATTACACGCCGCACACGCTGGGTATGCCGTCCAGCCATTTCCGGTGTCACGCTCATCTCCGCCAGCAGCATCGACAGCGCTTTGAGCTTGCGGTACGCCGCGATCAGGAACGGCAGCGACAACAGCACTGCGCCGCCCCAGATCAACGCCTTCTGCCAGCTGGGATCGCTGACCCAACCCTCCAGATAGCCACCGATACGGGCGGCGAAATAGCTGCCGGCCAGGAAGATTGCCACTACCAGCGCCAGGTTCACCCCAACCTGCAGGACGATCTTGCGGATCATCGCCGCCAGCATCGCACCCTCTCCCTGAGGCTGAATGCTGCGCAGCCACTCGCCATACAGACCGAACACCCGGCTCATGCGCTGAGGCATCACTGCCGCCATCTTCAATGACAACGGATCGGCACCGCGAATCAGATAGGGCGTAAGCAAGGTTGTAATCGCCGAAACCGCCACCGCCACCGGATACAGAAAGTCACTGGTCACCTGCAACGTCATCCCAAGCGCGGCAATGATGAAGGAGAACTCGCCAATCTGTGACAGTCCCATCCCCACCCGCAGCGAAGTGCGCCCATCGTTGCCTGCGATAAATGCCCCCAGGCCACAGGAGAGCATTTTGCCCAGCACCACGGCCACCGTGATCACCGCGATCGGCCAGGCGTATTGCAGCAGGATCTGGGGGTCGATCATCAGGCCGATGGCGACAAAGAAAATCGCACTAAACATGTCGCGAACCGGCTCGATCAGGCGCTCGATCTTAATCAACTGCCGCGACTCGGCCATGATCGCTCCGATCAGGAACGCGCCCAACACCATGCTGTATTCCAGCTTGACCACCAGCAGGCAAAAACCGAAGCACAGGCCCAATACGGTAATCAACAACATCTCGTTGCTTTCAAATCTGGCCACGTAGGCCAACAGCCGCGGCACCAGCAGAATGCCGATCACCAGCGCCACAATCATGAACAGCGAGAGCTTGCCGACCGTGGAAAACACCTCGCCGGAGCTGACCGTGCCGCTCACGGCAATGCTCGACAGCAGCGCGATAATGCCGATCCCGAGGATGTCTTCCACGATCAATACGCCGAAAATAAGCTGGGCGAAACGCTGGTCTTTCATCTTCAGGTCATTAAGAGCCTTGACGATGATGGTTGTGGAAGAAATGGCCAGGATCGCGCCGAGGAACAGCGAGTCCATGGTGCTCCAGTCGAACCAGCGCCCGATTTCGTAGCCGATCCAGATCATCAGGATGATTTCCAGGAACGCCGCGATAAACGCCGTGGCGCCAACCTTGAACAGCTTGCGCAGGCTGAACTCCAGGCCCAGGCAGAACATCAGGAAAATCACCCCCAGCTCGGCCAGGGTCTTGATGGTGTCTTCGTCGTGGATCAGCCCGAAGGGCGGCGTGTGCGGGCCAATAATAAACCCGGCGACGATATACCCCAGCACCACCGGCTGCTTGAGCCGATGAAACAGGACGGTCACCACCCCTGCCACCAACATGATCACAGCCAAGTCCTGAATGAAGCTGATGGCGTGCATGGCGAGGGGCTCCTTGAGGGTACCGGCAGTTTTCCCACTTCAGCTCGTACCCTTAAAGGCTGAAGGAAAAATCTACCTAAAACGTAAGAAATGCCCTTAGAAAGGCTTTTGAAGGTTAACACCGCGACTTCCGGCGAAAAGCCGGTGCAATATATGGAAACAGATCGGCCCACGCGTGACGGCAAGCCGCCCACCGGCGTCCCGTTAGGGCTAGCGCAGTAAAGAGTTCAGCACCCGCAGAGGTGCTTTCCCCACCAATGCCTATAACCCGTGAGTAAGCTATGGAACCCGGAAACGCCCAGCTGTCGATGACGGTCTTGATGACCCCTGATATGGCCAACTTCTCAGGCAATGTCCACGGCGGCACCTTGCTCAAGTACCTCGACGAAGTGGCCTACGCCTGCGCGAGCCGTTATGCCGGGCGCTATGTAGTGACGTTGTCGGTGGACCAGGTGATTTTTCGCGAGCCGATCCATGTCGGCGAGCTGGTGACCTTTCTCGCGTCGGTCAACTACACCGGCAATACCTCGATGGAAGTGGGCATCAAAGTGGTGACCGAGAACATTCGCGAGCGCTCGGTGCGGCATACCAACAGTTGCTTCTTTACCATGGTGGCGGTGGACGACCAGCGCAAACCGGCTGCCGTCCCGCCGTTGCAACCACATAACAGCGAAGGCAAGCGCCGCTTCGTGCAGGCCCAGCAACGTCGGCAGATCCGCCAGGAGCTGGAAAAGCGCTATCAGGAAATCAAGGCCGACGCACCGTAAGTCCGAGGCCGTAAACCCATTCACCCTGTGGGAGTGGGCTTGCTCCCACAGTGGGCCCGGTGTGCTTACAGAGTGATGGGTGTCGCTTCGAAGCGAACGCGAGGATGGGCAATGCGGTCCTGGGCGCGCACCAGTTCCAGTTCATAGCTGGCGCAGGCCTGGGTCTCGAGCAGCACTTCGTGCACCGCGGCGGCGGTGAATTCAAAAGCCGCCAGCAAGCTGTCACCCAACAGCACACGCGCCAGGAACAGTCCCGACGTCAGGTCGCCCACCCCCACCGGCTGACGAGGGAAGGCCAGCAACGGCCGGCGCAGGTGCCAACTGGCGTCGGCGGTCACCAACAGCATCTCGAAACCATCCGGCAGCTTGCCGGGGTAATCCAAATGCTTGACCAATACGGCCTTGGGCCCACGCGCCAGCAACGCCTTGGCCATGGCGAGGCAATCGAACAGCGAGCGCGGCTTACGACCGGCGAAGCTGTCCAGTTCCAATTGGTTGGGGCACAGGAAGTCGGCCATCGCAGCAGCTTCGTCGAGCAGAAAATCGCTGACTTCCTGAGGCACGATGCAGCCTTTTTCCGGGTGCCCCATCACCGGGTCGCACAGGTAAAGAGCCTTGGGGTTGATCGCCTTGATGCGCGCCACGCCGCTGAGAATCGCCCGCCCCTGGTCCGCGCTGCCCAGGTAACCGGACAAAATGGCATCACAGTTACCCAGTTCACCGATGGCCGCAATGCCTTCCACCAACGCAGGAATTTGCTGCGGCGCCAACACTTCTCCCGTCCACTGTCCATACTGGGTGTGGTTGGAGAACTGCACCGTGTTGAGCGGCCAGACGTTCACCCCGACCCGCTGCATGGGGAACACGGCGGCGCTGTTTCCGGCGTGGCCAAAGACCACATGAGACTGGATCGCAAGCAGATGAGGGGTGCGTTTCATGCAGGGGGTTTCCGTAAAGCCATTTGGATTCTGGCCGCGCAGTATGCGACTAAACGCAGCCTGTACGACAGACCGGCGACGCAGTTAAGCTGCTCTCACTTTGTTGGAGTTCATCGCATGCTGACCCTGGGAAACATGTTCGTGTTGATGCTGCTGGCGACCGGTGCCGCCTGGGTGTGGCACAACCACGGCTTGCGCGAGCGCGCGCTGGAGCGGGTCAAGCAGCATTGCGCCAAGCTCGACGTCGAGCTGCTGGACGGCGCGGTGGCGCTCAAACGTATCGGTTTTGTAAAGGATGCCAATGGGCGGCGGCGCTTGGCGCGGGTCTACAATTTCGAGTTCACCGTGACCGGCGAGACCCGCCACCCCGGCACCATCACCCAGTTCGGCGCCCATAGCGCGCAGATCGAACTGGCGCCCTACCCGTTCGAGATCAAGACCCCCTTGCCCAGCGCCGAGATCATTGAGCTGAGCCAGTGGCGCCAGGACCACAGCACCAAGAACCGTCAGTAACGGCAGGCCGCCAATCCGGCCTGCAATGCCGCCACGTCCTGTGGCGTGCTGAAGATCAATTCCAGACGAGAATCACGGCGCCATTCACTGGCCTGCCACGCAAGCGCGCTGTTATCCAACGCATTGGCGCTGACCCAACCGTCACGGCTGTGGATAACCAGCTTGGCGCGCCGCCAGGCGAGATCTGCCAGCCACGCCGCCACGCGTTGAGTGTCGAATTGCTGGCTCGGATGCCAACGCCATCCCACACTCCAGTTGCCCTCCTGGGCCTGGCTCAAACAGATCGGCACGGTGGGATCGCGCCAGATCGCCGGCCGTTGGGCCAAGCCCTGGGGTTGGTCAACGTTATCCACAGCCACACCCGCGTGCTGATCCAACCCCGGTAGCCGAGCCAATGGCAGACGCGCCTGGTGGGTCCAGTAACGCGGGCAATCGGGTAGCCGCGCTTCAACCGCCTGGCGCTGCGCCGCGTCCAGACCTTCATCCTTGTTCAACACCAGCAGCCCGGCACCGGCCAGCGCTTCCTGTTGCGCCGCGGGCAGGGGTCTGCCCGCCGCCAAAGCCTGGGCATCCAGGACCAACACGCAGGGTTGCACCGTCAGCACGCCCTGCCAAGGTGCCTCACGCAACTGCTTGAGCACCTGCGCCGGATGGCCCAGCCCCGAAGGTTCGATAAACAAACGATGCGGCTGGGCCTTACGTAACAGACGGCCCAGGCCTACCTGGAACGGCGCACCGTTCACACAGCACAAACAACCACCGGCGACCTCGCCCAGGGCAATGCCGTCGTCATCCTGGCTCAGCAACGCGGCGTCCAGACCGATCTGGCCGAATTCGTTGATCAACACAGCCCAGCGCTCGCCTGGCGGGCGTTGGGCAAGCAGGTGCTTGATCAGGCTGGTCTTGCCGGCGCCCAATGGCCCGGCTATCACATGAGTGGGAATGTTCTGCAGCATGGAAGGCTTCATTCAGGCCATGGAGAGCGCTTGATCCTACGCGCTTATGCCAGCCAATCCAGCGTCAGAATCAAGCGGCGCTCACCGGCCTTCAATGCGGGCGAGCGATGAATCAGGCCGTGACCTTCGTTACCGTGCCACTTGCTGCCTTTGAGCAGGGCCACCTCGCCGCAGTGGATCTGCTCAATGCGCGCGGTGGGCTCGGCGGCGGGTTGACCCAATCGGCGGCGGTCCATGATGCCTTCACGCAACCATTGGCTGCCAATCCCCGCATAGGTAGTGATCAGCCGCACCGGTACATGGTCGACGTGAAACCTTGGGCACATGGCTTTATCCAACAACCGCAGGCGCACCCCGATGCGGTGGGCACCGAGCAGGCAGGCAAAGGCGCTGACCAGCCATGACACATCGGCGATGAACCCTTCGTAGCCTTCAAGATCACGGCAATTGGCCGCCAGCCCCTGCAAGTTCGGCACCGCCTCCTCACTGCCGAGTTCCACCACCCACGAATCGGCCACGGGCTCGTTGAGCGCCACCAGCAAGGCGCCGAATTCGGCGATATGCAGCGGCAATTGGCGCTGCCACAGGGCCAGGTTCACCCCGTCTTCAAGGATGTCGGACAGTGCCAACGGGGTTTCGCCGCGAGTCTGGCGAATCAATGGGCGCAAGGGCGTCAATGCAGACAGCATCAGGCGGCGACCTCCTCATACCAGGGGCCAAAAGGGTCGGCCAGCAAGCGCCATCCCTCGACACCCAGGGCCATTTCATCATCGGTGAGCAAGCACGCATCCAACTCGGCGCGCAGTCGGGCAAAGTCGATGTGCTGTCCGATAAACACCAGTTCCTGACGGCAATCGCCGCTGCCCGGCTGCCAATTGCCCATGATTGCCGCAACGCTTTCCTCGTCCTGCGGCCATTGATTTTTCGGCACGAAACGCCACCAGCGCCCGGCGAAGCCATGGCGCATCAAGCCACCGGCCTGGGACCAGCTGCCTGCATCCTGGTGTTTGCTGGCCAGCCAGAAAAAGCCCTTGGAACGCAGCAATTTCCCGTTGACCCACGGGCGATCGATAAAGTCGTAGAAACGCTGCGGATGAAACGGGCGCCGCGCACGATAAGCGGTGGACGCGATGCCGTACTCTTGGGTTTCCGGTACATGCTCGCCGCGCAATTGCTGCAACCAGCCGGGTGCCTGGGCGGCGCGTTCGAAGTCGAAGCGCCCGGTATTGAGGATCTGCTCCAGCGGCACCTCACCCATCACCATCGGGATGATCCGGGCCTGAGCGTTGAGGCGTTCAAGGATCGCCATCAGTTCCTCGCGCTCGTGCCGGCTGATCAGGTCGATCTTGCTGATCAGGATCACGTCGGCGAATTCGACCTGCTCAATCAGCAGGTCGGTGATCGAACGTTCGTCCTCGTCACCCAGCGTCTCACCGCGCGAGGCCAGGCTTTCGGCGGCCTGGTAGTCGAGCAGGAAGTTGATGCCGTCGACGACGGTGACCATGGTGTCCAGCCGCGCGATATCGGCCAGGCTTTGCTGGTTTTCATCGCGAAAAATGAAGGTTTCGGCCACCGGCAGCGGCTCGGAAATACCCGTGGATTCGATCAGCAGGTAATCGAAGCGCCCGTCCCTGGCGAGTTTGGTCACCTCCTCGAGCAAGTCTTCACGCAAGGTGCAACAAATGCAGCCGTTGCTCATCTCCACCAGTTTTTCTTCGGCGCGGTTGAGCGTGACGTCGCGCTGCACTTCGCTGCCGTCGATGTTGATTTCGCTCATGTCGTTGACGATCACTGCCACACGCAAGTTGTCGCGATTGCGCAGGACGTAGTTAAGCAGCGTACTTTTACCGGCGCCGAGAAAGCCGGAAAGCACGGTAACGGGGAGACGATTGGGCATCAGGTCATTCTCATCAGGCCGCCCGTTCGAATCGGGCTGTTGTTAATGTTATAGTATAACAACACAAATAAGCCAACCCTCTTGCTCGTCCTGATGAAGACAGCAATGCTGGCGTCTGCCGATATCGAGATTCCTTATGAACTACTTGCTCTGCGGCCTCCTGCTGATCTTCGCGAGCCAGGCCAATGCCCAAGCGCCGACCTTGCTGGCCAATTGCACACGCAGCGCCAACCTGCTCGCCTGCGTAGACCCGTTGGGCAACGCCTACAGCGTGGCAACGGCCGGCAGTACCACATATCTGCGCGGCTTCGAGGTGATCGGGAAGCGCTACTGGGCGCAGACCAACAGCCGCTACGGGCAACTGACGTTCTTTACCGGGCTGGCGTCGGACGGTGAGGCGTGGGTCGGTTACACACGCCGGGTGGGTTGGACGACGGTCAATCGGTTTTCCAGCTCCGGCGGCGCCCGCGCTACTTTTACCTGCAGCCGCCTCACGGGTTGCTAGACGCGGGCGTTTTTCTGTTCCTGCATCCAGGCCATATAACTGTTTATCGGCGGGTTCTTCTGGAAGTAATTTTTCAGGCCCTCGAATAGCCCGTCAGCCACAGCCTGCTGATGACGTGCGTTCACCAATCGTTGCGCGTCCTGAGCGTTGGAAATAAAACCGGTCTCTACCAGGATCGACGGTACGTCTGGAGACTTGAGCACTGCGAACCCAGCCTGTTCCACGCGTTTCTGATGCAGCGACGTGATGCTCTGCAGGCTGCCCAGTACCGAACTGCCCAATTGCAGGCTGGAAGCGATGGTGGCGTTCATCGACATATCGAGAATCACCCCGGCCAGCATCGGGTCTTTGTCCTTGAGATTGAGCAGCGTGGTGGCGCCCAGCAGGTCCGCGCCGTTTTCACGCTGGGCCATAAACCGCGCCGTGGCGGAGGTGGCGCCGCCTTCGGACAACGCGTACACCGAAGCGCCTGACGCAGTCAGCCGTGGCGCAGCATCGGCATGCACCGAGATGAACATATCCGCTTTGTGTCGACGGGCGATATCCACGCGCTTGCGCAGCGGCACGAAGAAGTCGTCGTTGCGCACCAGCTTCACGTCAAAGCCCTTTTCGCGCTTCAAGCGCTTGGCCAGCTGTTGGGCGATGGACAACACCACGTCTTTTTCGCGCTGACCCTTGGAGCCGATGGCGCCGGGGTCCTTGCCGCCGTGGCCGGGGTCGACCACTACGATGATGTCGCGCTTGGGATGGGCTTTGTCCACCGGCGCCACCCAGGGCACCGGTTCAACCGCGATTTGACGGGGCGCCTGGGTGGCGCGGGTCAGGTCCAGCACCAGACGGTGCCCTTGGCCGTCCTGGGGCGGCAGTACAAAACTGTTGAGCTGCATGGGCGCCGCCAGGTCCAGCACGATGCGTGTGTCGTTCCGGCCGAAATGCCCTGAGCGAATCGAGGTGATGCCGCTGTTTTGCAGCGCCAACTGCGAGAAGTCCCCACTGAGCCCGGCGCCGCTCAGGTCGATGATCAAACGCTCCGGCGCGGTCAGCGAGAAGGTCTTGTACTGCACCGGGCCGCTGAGGTCGAACACCAGCCGTAGCTTGTCGTCTGAACGCCACAAGCGCGCGTTGCGGATCTGCGTGGCGTGGACCGTGAACGGCAGGACGAAAAGTGGGCTGGCCAGGAGCAGGTTGAGAAGCTGACGTCTGTGCATGACAAGTACCGCGAATAGAGGAGCGTCCCTGCTCGACATGGCTGAACAAAGGCTGGCGTACAAATTTCATCGTCGATGAGATTGTTATACTATAACATGTCTAATTATTTCCAACGATGGACCCGCTTATGAACGCGCTGACTCTGCCGGACATTGCCGCGCAGGCTTCACGCCAAGCCTTGCCACTCGACTGGGTCGGCATGTGCGGCATTGCCCTGCCCATCCTTCTTGATAACCAGCGCCTGAGCGCCACAGCCGACGCCGGCGTCAGCCTGGACGATGGCACCGCACGCGGCATCCATATGTCCCGTTTGTATTTGGCTTTGGAGATGCTTGACCAGCAGCCGCTCACGCCTGCACTTCTGCGCACTGTACTGCAGCGTTTTCTCGACAGTCATGAAGGTTTATCTAAGAACGCTTATCTGCGCCTCAACGCCGATCTGCTGCTCAAACGCCCGGCGTTGGTCAGCCCATTGGCGGGTTGGAAGAGCTATCCCGTCAGCATTGAAGCGCAGCTGAAAAACCAGATGTTCCACGTGGAACTAAAAATTGACGTGACGTACTCCTCAACCTGCCCTTGCTCGGCTGCGCTCGCCAGGCAGTTGATTCAACAGCAATTTGTAGATGACTTCGCCAACAGGTCCTTGCAGCATGCAGAGGTGCTGACATGGCTAGGCAGCGCCAACGGCATTGTCGCCACGCCCCATAGCCAGCGCAGTAGCGCGCAGTTACACGTGCACCTGCAAGGTGAAAAGCTGCCGCTGCTGGAGCTGATCAATACGGTTGAAGCCGCCCTCGGCACTGCCGTGCAAACCGCAGTGAAACGCGCCGACGAGCAAGCCTTCGCCCTCGCCAACGGTCAGAACCTGATGTTCTGCGAAGACGCCGCTCGCCGCGTAAACCTCGCCTTGAAACGCTCGGACGCAATCAACGCCTTTCACCTCAAAGTGATCCACGCCGAAAGCCTGCACGCGCACGATGCCGTGGCTGAAAGCCGCTGGACGAGACACTCTGCATGATCACCTGCACCGCTTTACGCTGGGGCGCTCCCGGCCAACCGCTGACGCCACCTGTAGATTTCAACCTGGAAAAAGGCAGCCTCACCGGCGTGATCGGCGCCAATGGCACCGGCAAAAGCAGCCTGCTCAAGGTGATTGCCGGCCTGCAAAGGCCGCTGGCCGGTAAGGTCAGCGTGAACGTGCCGCGACGTGGCGGCCTGGCGTTCCTGCCGCAGCAACAGCACTTGGACCGCCAGTTTCCCATCAGCCTGCAGGAACTGGTCGCCGCCGGTTTCTGGGGCGTGCAACTCAGCCCGCAACGGCGCAGCCAGCGCCTGCAAGCCGTGCTTGAAGACTGGTGCCTCAGCGGCCTGGAACAGCGCCCGTTAATGGCCTTGTCCGGCGGCCAGTTGCAGCGCGCGTTGTTGGCCCGCATGAGCTTGTCGGAGTCGCCGGTGCTGCTGCTCGACGAACCCCACGCCGCTCTTGATGAAGAGGGCCAGGCGCTGTGCTGGAAACACATCCACGCCTGGCACGCGTCGGGCCGCACCTTGGTGGTGGTCTGCCATGACCTGGCATCCGTGCGCCATCACACTCAAAACGTGTTGCAGATCAAAAGCACCGGCTGCTTGTTGGGCCCGAGCAAAGAGCTCATCCGACCCCAGCCCCAGATGCAGGTGGCTTGATGCACTTCGCCGCCCACTTGTGGATGCCCTTCCTCGACTTCGTGTTTATGCGCCGCGCACTGATTGGCGGGCTGGTGCTGGCGTGCAGCACCGCGCCGCTGGGCGTATTCCTGATTCTGCGGCGCATGAGCCTGATCGGCGACGCCGTGGCCCACGGCATCCTGCCCGGCGCCGCCCTGGGGTTCTGGTTCGCCGGTTTGAGCCTGCCGGCGCTGACCCTCGGCGGGCTCGGTGCCGGCCTGGGCATGGCCGGGCTGTCGGCGTGGATCACCCGCCGCACTGGCCTGCGCGAGGACGCCAGCCTCGCCGCCATCTACCCCATTTCCCTCGCCGCCGGGGTGCTGATCCTCGGCATCGCCGGTAAACGCCTGGACCTGTTGCACCTGCTGTTCGGCTCCGCCCTGGCCGTGGATGAAACCACCCTCACCGGTATGTTGTGGGTGTCCGGGTTCAGCCTGATCGCCCTGGCGCTGATCTACAAACCGCTGCTGCTGGACACCCTCGACCCATTGTTCCTGCAAACCGTCAGCCGCCTCGGTCCCTTGGCTCATGGGCTGTTTTTGACCCTGGTGGTGCTGAACCTGGTGATCGGTTTCCAAGCCATCGGCGCGCTGATGGTGGTGGGGTTGATGATGCTGCCGGCCATCGCGTCACGGTTCTGGAGCCGACGCCTGCCGGTGTTGATCGCGGTATCGGCAGTGCTGGGATGCCTGTCGGTGTGGCTTGGCTTATTGCTGTCGTTCTACTACTCGCTGCCCAGCGGCCCTGCAATTGTGCTGGTGGCGGGTGCCGGGTACTTGTTGTCTGTGGTCTTCGGTCCGGTGCACGGTTTGCTGCGCCGCCCGCCCTTGCTGTCATCCCAATGAGGTGTTTGCCGATGCGCGCTCTACTCGTGCTGTTCAGTTTGTTGCTACCGCTGTCGATGGCCCAGGCCGCCGACAAACTCCAAGTCGTCACCAGTTTCAGTATTCTCGATGACATCACCCACCAGATCGGTGGCGACCACATCCAGATCAGCAACATGGTCGGCCCCGATGCCGATGCCCATACCTACGAGCCCACCCCGGACGATGCCAAGGCGCTGCTTAAAGCCAGGCTGATCATCAAGAACGGCCTGGGCTTCGAGCCGTGGCTGGACCGCCTGGTGGCGAGTACCGAAACCCGGGCCACCGTGGTCACCGCCAGCAAAGGCGTGATCTCTCACACCATGGAAGAGGACGGCGAAACCATCCCCGACCCGCACGCCTGGCACAACCTGGCCAACGCCGAAATCTATGTGAACAACATCACCAAGGCCCTGATAGCGGCCGACCCGGCAAACCAAGCCGATTACCAGCGCAACAGCCAAGCCTATCTGAAACAAATCTACCGCCTGCTGGCCGACGCCAAAACCAGGTTCGGCGCCCTGCCGCCGGGCAATCGCCGCATCGTCACCTCCCATGATGCCTTCGGTTACCTGGGCCAGGCCTATGGCATTCAGTTCCTCGCCCCCCAAGGTTTGTCCACCGAGCGGGAGCCTTCGGCAGCCGAAGTCGCCGCGCTGATTACGCAGATTCGCAAGGACAAGGTCAAAGCGGTGTTTATGGAGAACATCAAGGACGCGCGTCTGCTCAAGCAGATCGCCGACGAAAGCGGCGCGCAGATCGGCGGGACGCTGTACTCCGACGCCCTCGCCGCCGAAGGCCCGGCCAGCACCTTTATCGGTCTGTTCGAATACAACCTCAACACCCTGTGCAACACGTTGGGCAAGCCATGATCCGCAAGCCCCTTCAGGCGCGCGGCTTGACGGTACCGCAGTTGTTGCCCAGCCACTGAGCATGACTGTCCAGACTGCCCTTCTGCTGCACGCCCGTGGCGTTGAAGGTGCCGTTGACGGTGGTGGTGAATTCTTTCTGGCTCTGGAAAGTCGCCACGCCCGTGCCCTGGGCCTTCGGGCAACTGAAGCGGAATTTCCACTGGTTGCCGGTCTTGTCGGTCACTTCCTGGCGGCAGCCCGACTGCGGGTCGGTCAAGGGGATCGAATCGGACGCCACCTGCGCCGGGGTCAGGCATACCTGCACGCCTTTACCGGCCATGGTAATGCCCTGTTTTTCCAGCATGGCGCGCTGTTCAGGGGTCATCTGTTGCTTGAGCTGGCCGAGGATCAGCGACAGGTCCGGCAACTCCTGGTTATCGACTTTCATATTGCTGGTGGTCACTTCCCACAAGCCCGGCGCCAGCATCTGGGCCTGCGCCGCCAGGGGCAACGACAAACCAACAACCATGGTCATACACAGCAGACGAGCATTCATCGGGTAACTCCTGGGTAAAGGTGGAGCGTTAGACGCCGCAAAACAGCCAGTGTTGCACGGCAAATAAAATAGCGACATTCGTGACCGAACATGGTCTGTTAGGCACTGGATTGCCTGGAGTAACGTCGTCCATGGATTTTTTTGGCCCGCACCTGCTGGCGTACTTTATCGCCACCCTGCACTTCTTCGGCACCCTCGCCGCGATCCATGCGGTGCTGACCGTGCGGACCGCCCAAGGCTCCATCGCCTGGGCCTTGTCACTGATGTTTATGCCGTACCTGACCCTGATCCCTTACCTGATTTTCGGCCGCAGCACCTTCGATGCGTATATCCACGCGCGCCGCCAGGCCAACCAGGAAATGCACAGCGCCATCGCCGCGCTCAATTGGCGCCCGTGGGTCGAAGAGGCCCTGGCCGCACGCCACTCCAGTGCCTACGCCTCGTTGCGCGCCATGCCCAAGCTGGGCCGCATGCCGTGCCTGGCCAACAACCAAGTGCAGTTGCTGGTCAATGGCGAGGCCACCTTCAGCGCGATCTTCGAAGCCATTCGCAACGCCAGAACGGCCGTGCTGTTCCAGTTTTTCATCATTCATGACGACGAACTCGGCCGGCAATTACACGCGCTATTGAAGGAGAAAGCCGCACAGGGCGTGGCCATTCACGTGCTGTACGACCGCATCGGTAGTCACGCCCTGCCCCATCACTATGTGCAATCACTGCGTGACGCGGGTGTACAGATCAAAGCCTTCGCCACCCGCAGCGGTTGGCTCAACCGCTTCCAGGTCAACTTCCGTAACCATCGCAAGATCGTGGTGGTGGACGGCATCACGGGGTTTGTCGGTGGGCACAACGTGGGGGACGAATACCTGGGCAAGAAGCCGCCGCTGGCACCGTGGCGCGACACCCATGTGCAAGTGACCGGTCCGGTGGTGGCGTGCCTGCAGGAGTCATTTGCCGAAGACTGGTTCTGGGCTGCACGGGAACTGCCGCCGCTGATCCTGCCGGACGCCTACCCCGAAGACGGCGTGCTTTGTCAGCTGCTGGCCAGCGGCCCGGCCGACGCGTATGAAACCTGCTCGCTGTTCTTCGTCGAAGCGATTCACGCCGCCGCCGAACGCGTGTGGATCACCAGCCCGTATTTCATTCCCGATGAAGCGGTGTTCGCTGCCCTGCGTCTGGCGGTGTTGCGCGGCGTCGATGTGCGCCTGCTGCTGCCATCGCGCCCCGACCATCGCATCGTCTACGCCGCCTCCAGCCTGTACGCCATCGAAGCCGTGCGCGCCGGCGTGCGAGTGTTCCGCTACACCCCCGGCTTTCTGCATCAGAAAGTGGTGCTGGTGGACGGCGAAATCAGCGCCATCGGCAGTGCGAACATGGACAACCGTTCGTTCCGCCTGAATTTTGAAGTGATGCTGCTGACGGTCGACGAAGCCTTCGCCCAGCAGGTGGAGCACATGTTGCTCAACGACTTTGCCCAAGCCCATGAGGTCAGCCAGGAAGAAAGCCTCGAAACCCGCCGGTTGCAACACCTGGGGATGCGCATTGCGCGCTTGATCTCACCGATTCTCTAACAGCCAACACGGTAGAAAAACTGTGGGAGGGGCTTGCCCCCTCCCACATCTGCCCCCCTGGTTCAGCGGTAGATATCTTCCCGCGTCCACGGCAGTTCATGGCTGCCGTCGGCATGAGGTTTGACCGCCAGGATCTGGTGCAGGTTGATCCAGCCCCGCGCGAACGCATAGGCACAGCCCGCCAGGTACAGCCGCCAGATGCGCAATGCCTGCTCCGGCACCATCCTGGACGCCGCATCCAGGTTGTCTTCAAGGCGCTCGCTCCAGTGGTCCAGCGTGCGCGCGTAATGCAGGCGCAGGCTTTCGACGTCGACCACCTCCAGCCCCACTTCACTGAGCTCGGCGGTCATCATTGCCAGGTGCGGCAGTTCGCCATTGGGAAACACGTAGCGCTCGATAAACTCACCCGCACCACGCCCAACCGGGCGGCCGTCGGTATGTTTGGCCGTGATGCCGTGGTTCATCACCAGGCCACCTTCGCGCACAGCGCCGAACAAGGTCTTGCAGTACTGCGCCAGGTTGGCGTGGCCGACGTGTTCGAACATGCCTACGCTGACCACTTTGTCGAAGCGGCCATCCTGGGGCAGGTCGCGGTAGTCGAGCAGTTGCAGGTCGATCTGATCCTGCAGGCCCTCGGCCTCGACCCGCTCCCTGGCCAGTTGCAGTTGCTCCTTGCTCAAGGTAATGCCGAACACCTTGACCCCGAACTCCCGCACCGCGTAACGCGCCAGTCCGCCCCAGCCGCAACCGACATCCAGCAGGTACTCGCCCGGCTGTAACCGCAGCTTGCGGCACAGGTGGCGGAATTTGTCCTGCTGGGCCTGGTCGATGGATTCGCTGCCGGTTTCGAAATAACCGCAGGAGTACGCCATGTCCTGATCCAGCCACAGCTGGTAGAAGGCATTGGACAGGTCGTAATGGTAGGAAATGGCCGCCGCGTCCGTGGCCTTGTCGTGAATCGAGCGCACCGGACGACTGCCTTCGTCGTCATCCACCAGCGCGTGACTTAACTCGTCGCACACCCGGATCACTTCGGTGATGGAGCCCTCAAGCTCCAATTTGCCCACCACAAAGGCTTCGCCCAAGGTATCGAGCGTGGGATGGGAAAGCTGAGGCACGACCGTGGGGTCCTTGACCACGATGGTGACGCTGGGCTCGGGGCCCAAGTTGAATTCATGGCCATCCCAGAGTCGAAGACGCAGCGGCAGCTGAAGATTCTGTAAGGCCGGTGGAAGTTGCGCGAGCATGAGTAGTCCCCCCTTGTTTCAGACGTCTGCTGTGAGGGTAGACCATCCCAAGACGAGTAGGAGGCTATCGATTCCATCGAGCACGACTATGGGTCTCGACGCTGCAGCAACCCTTCCTGGACCCACTGTTTCAGCCACGTAACAGCCTGCAGCGGGGCACCCTCTGCATAAGTGACTTCCAGTTCGGCGCACAGTTCGCCAAAGCACCAACCGGTCGTCACCATGCCGGCCAGGGCGCAGGCTTGCGCAACATCCAGGCTGCGATAGCGGCATACCTGTTCGTGGCGCCAGACCAGGCAAATCTGCGCAGGGTCCATGGCCTGGCTGCCGGGGAAAGTCGTCTCGTCCTTGCTGGCGCGCCAGATTGCCACCGAGTTGAAATGACACAACAGCTGTTGCACAGACGGAACCAGCGCCACGCGCAAGCCAGGCCAAGCCTCAGGCGCCAGCCCGGCCAACTCCGCGAGGCTCAGCGGTTCGCCCTCAGGCGCATCGAACGCCAGGGTAAAGGCCCACTCCAACCGCGCCAGTTCGGCCAGTGGCGCGCTGTGCTGCGGCACCAGGTGCTCCAGGATAAACGCGGCGAACCGCGCGCCGAGCCAACGCAGGCTGTAATGCGCGGACGGGTAGCGGCGCACATAGGCGTCGGCCAGTGCGGCGAATTCGTCATCCCCCAGCCAGTAACGAATGGCGCTGAAGTCATGCCGCAGCACTTCCTGCAACCGAGCACGGTAGGCGTTGTGATAAATCGCCAGGCCCGTATCCACATCCAGGGTCGGCCCGCCGCGCAACGTGGCGGCAAACCCAGGCTCAAGCGCCGAGTTATCAGCCAGCAGGTGCTGCTCGAACGCCAACTGCCAATCGATCAGGCGCATAGGGCTCTCCTGGCCAGGGCCGATGCTCCCAGCTCACGGGCCTTATCCAACTCGTCGAGCAACTCATGAAAGGGTGGGAAACGGTCATCGCGTTCCAGTAACGTCGATACCGGCCCGATGTGTTCCAGCGTCTGTTGATACAGCGCCCACACGGGGTCGCACACCGGATGATCATGGGTATCGACCACATAGTCGCCATAGTCCAGGTGCCCGGCCAAATGCAGTTGGCGAATGCTCTGCGGCGGCAGGTTGCGGATGAAGGTCCAGGCGTCGAAACCATGATTACGCGCACTGACGTAAACGTTGTTCACGTCCAGCAATAACTGGCACCCCGACAAATGGGCCAGGGCGTTGAGGAATTCCCACTCGGTGAACTCGTCCGATCGGGCGCGCACGTAACTGGAGACATTTTCCAGCACCAGCGGCCGTTGCAGAATGTCCTGCACCTGACGAACGCGGCCAGCCACGTGGTAAAGGCTTTCTTCGGTGTAGGGTAAAGGCAGCAGGTCATGCAAATGGTGCGCGTTGCCGCGGCTCCAGCACAGGTGATCGGACACCCACGCCGGCTGGATGCGCTCGGCGAGCTGTTTAATCTGCTTCAGGTAATCGAGATCGAGGGCATGAGGCCCGCCGATCGACAGCGATACGCCGTGCATCACCACTGGGTAGCGCTCGGCAATCGCGTCCAGGTAATACAAGGCTTTGCCGCCCTGGACCAGGTAATTTTCGGAAATCACTTCGAACCAATCCACCGCAGGCGATTGCTCAAGGATCTGTTCGTAATATTCGTTGCGTAACCCCAGGCCGTAGCCCAGGAAAGGAAGCGAGGTGGCCATCGTGGACTCCAGGAAAAGTGTCCGCAGCGGTCGCAAAACACGCTGCGGTAACACCCGGCTTGCGCTTATTCGCCGACTTTGCCGCCAGCCTTATCGCATTCAGCCTTGGTCATGGTCTTGAAACCGTGGCCCTTGCAGACAGCCTGGCCCTTGCAGGCGTTTTCCGCAGTCTTGCAGTCGTTCATGCCTTTGCAGGCAGTGACGCCGTAGCAATGAACCGGCGCGTCAGCCGCTTGTGCCTGGGTGGCAACACCGGCAAACAGGGAAGCGGCAGCGATAGCCAGGGCAGCGCCGGAAACGGCTTGTTTGATATTCATGGGGTCATCCTCATTGTTCAGTCGTGGCGTCGGCCGGGCAGAGTGCTCGGTCCTGACACGCCACTAGAGTGAGGCCCCCCATCGGCGTTACAGCCACTCGCATCTTTTCCTGAAAATTTATTCTTCCGGTTTCAGCAACGGCTCCTGAAACCGCAGCAAGCGCCCGGCATTGCCCAGTACCAATAACGTGCTGAGGTTATGCAACAGCGCCGCAATCATTGCCCCCGCTGCGCCCAACCAGCCGAAGGCCGCGAACACGACGATGGCCAGCGTCCAGCCCAGGCCGATGATCACATTGACCTGCAGCGTCTGCCGGCACTGGCGACTCAAGCGCACACAGGTGCCCAAGCGACGCAGATCGCTGCCGATCAGTACCACGTCCGCCGAGGCCAGTGCGATATCCGCCCCGCCCGCGCCCATGGCCACGCCGACCACGCCGGCCTTGAGTGCCAGGCTGTCGTTGATGCCATCACCCACCACCATCGGCCGGAAGCCGCTATCGATCTCGGCCAGCACGCGGTTGAGCTTGTCCTCCGGCAGCGCCTGGGCGGCGACATCGCTGATGCCCACATCCAGCGCCAGGCTGTCAGCGACACTCTGGCGGTCGCCGGTGAGCAGCAATTGACGCCCAAGGCCCAGCTCGCGCAGCTCTTGCAGGGCCTGGCGGGCCTCCGGTTTGATGCTGTCGGCCAGCAGCAGCCAGGCGAGGAATTGCCCGTTCAGCGCCAGCCCGGCGATCGGCCCGTCATGGGTCGGCACGGCACTGGTCACGATGCCCAATTGCTCGAACAACTCAGGGCGCCCCAAGGCCGCTTCGCCCTCCTCGGTCTGTGCCACTACCCCAAGGCCCTGGCGTTCGCGGATGTCGGTCAACACCCGCATCTGTTCCTGCGTCGCCAACCCCGCCAACGCCCGGCTGACCGGGTGGCTGCTGGCCGAGCCCAGGCTGGCTGCCAAATTCAGCAACACTTGCCGATCAGGCGCAGTGGTTTCGATGGATTGCAGGCGCAGGGTGCCAAAGGTCAGGGTGCCGGTCTTGTCGACCACCAGGGACGTCAGGTCCGCCAACTCCTCTAGAAATGCCGAGCTGCGAATCAAAATCCCATGGCGCGCCGCCACGGCAATCCCGGCAATCGCCGTGGCCGGCGCCGACAACACCAACGCGCACGGGCACGCCGCCACCAGCACGGCGAGCATCGCCTGGGCGTCGTTGGTCACAAACCAGGTAACGGCCGCCAACAGCAGCACCAGCACCATGTAACTGCCCGCATAGCGCTCCAGCAGCCGCGTGATCGGCGGCTTGGAGCGTTCCGCGTTCTGCATCAATGCAATGACTTTGCCCAAGGTCGACTCATGACCGGTACGCGTCACTTCAAGACGCAACAAGCCATCTAGATTGATCGCCCCGCCGAACACCTGCACACCGGCGCTGACCTCCAGTGGCACCGATTCACCAGTGATCGGCGCCGTGTCCAGGCTGGCCTGGCCCGACAGCACCACGCCATCGGCCGGTACCCGGTCACCGGCGCGCACTTCGACGATATCGCCGGTGTTCAGTGTGCCGTTGTCCACTTCCTGAACGCTGCCGTCAGCCTGCACAAGGCGCGCGTGGCTGCGGGTCAGTTTGCCCAGGGCATGGATCGCTTCCTGAGAGCCGATCACACTGCGCTCCTCCAGCACATGGCCGAAGATCATGATGATCGGCAGCAACGCAGCGGTCAGCAGGTCGCCGGTGGCCCAGGCGCCGAGCATGGCCAGGGCGATCAGTTGGTCGGTGATGCCATGCAGGCTGGGAAAACGCAGGCTGTACCAGGCCGAACGCATCACCGGCACCGCCACCAGCAGCGAGGCGACGCCCAGCAGCAGTTGGCTCACACCACTCTGGTCCGGCGCCAGCCAGCGCCACACCAGCCCCAGTACCAACAAGCCCAGGGCCAGCATCGCCAGGGTCAACTGCCGGGCTGCGCTGCGCTGCTCGGCGGAGGTCAGCATCGCTGCGCTCATTGTTCGGCTCCCTGAATGATCAAGCGGGCGTCGTCTTTGGGGTCCACCGTGGTCACGGACCCGGCCTGGCCGAGCATCTTCGGCAAACGCTCGCGGTACAGGCGCAACAGCAGGCCCGGGTCTTTCACCTGCGCCAGGCTGGTCACCGTGGCGGTCTGCGCCTGGGCATTGGCCAGTCGTTCGCTGGCTTGGGCGTGCGCCACTTGCACCAGCCGGTCGGCCTGCTGGGTGGCGGCCTGGGTGAGTTTTTCAGCCTCGGTTCGCGCATTGGCCACGGCTTTATCAGCCTGCTGACTGGCAGTGAGCACCGCATTGAACGCATTCACCGCCGGCCCCGGCAGGCTCGATTGCACATCCACACGGGTGGCTTCGATGCCCAGGCCCAGCCCGCTGGCGGTCAACTCGGCCAAGCGTTTATTGATGCCTTGCACCAAGTCGCCGCGCAGGCGCTCGCGGCGTTCGGCGGCGCCGTTGTCGCTGCCGATCAGTTCCGGGCGGGCCACCAGGATCGTGTCCAGGTCTCGCGCCGCCGTCAGTGCCACCGCGCTGCGGGTCACCAGGCGATCCAGCGCCGGCAGCACATGGTCGCCGTGCAGCACAAAGGCATAGGGCTCGGTGACTTTGTAGAACACCCGCACATCCAGTTGCACCACGCCGGCATCACCGGTCAGCAGGTACCCGGAACCGGCCAGGGCGTCGCTGAGCGGCGTGGCGAAACTGGCCACCCGGTCGGCCTGGATCGCCGCGTCCGAGCGCAGCAGGCCTTCCACCCGGCGCTCGAGCACACGGTCCGCCGCCGGCAGCAACACCACCTGCTCGAACGGCTGCGGCCAGGCCAGCAACAGCCCGGCATTCTGGACGCGGTCCAGCCCGCCGAAGTGCAATACCACGGCGCGGTTCTGCGGGTCGATCTGGCGCACATTGGAAAACGCCCACGCCAACGCCGCCAGCACCGTCACCGCGTACAGCGCCATGAAGGTCAAGCGCCCGGCCTGGATCCAGGGGCTGTCCGGGCTGTCACGCTCGGTCATGGTTGAACATCCTTGGGCCCGTCCACCAGCGCGCGAAACGGCGCGGCATCGGTGCGCAGGATGATCTTGGTGCCTGGCGTGACTACCGTGCCCAGGGTGTCGAGCGAGCGCAGCAGGTTATACAGCTGCGGATTGCTGGCGTAGGCGCGTCCGTAAATCTGCGCCGCCTCGACCCGCGACTGCGCTTCGATATCGGCGGCCTTGACCGTGGCGTCCGCCTGCACGATCCGCGCGTCACGCTCGGCGGCCGAACGGATCTGCGCCGCTTCGCGCTTGCCCACGGCGGTGCGTTCGGTGGCGATGGTTTCCCGCTCGGCGCGCATGCGGTCGACGGTGGCGGTAAGGGTCACCGACGGCAAGGTCAGCCGTTCGACCCCGACCTGCGCGACGCGCACGCCGTAAGTGGCGAGCAATTGTTGATCGATCTGCTGACGCAACTGCGCCTCGAAGTCGGCGATACGCACCTGGCCGGCGTCGGTATTGACCAGGCTGGACAGGTCGAAGCTGGCGGCGGTGGTTTCCAGCGCCGAGCCGACAAACGTACGAATCTGCCGCGCCGCCTCATCCGGCTGGTTCTGCACCGCGCGCATAAAGCGCTGCACATGCTCGGCGTCGCCCTGCACCTGCCAGGCCACGTAGGCCTGCACGATGATGCGCAGGCCGTCGCGCGTGCCCACATCCTGCAAACCGCTGGAAGTGGTGCGCAGGCGCAGGTCTACCGGGATCGCTGCTTCGAACGGCGCCGGCCAGCGCCAGCCCAGGCCCGGTTCCAGCAACACCCGCGACGGGTTGCCGAACCGGGTGATCACCGTGGCCTCGCCGGAACGCACCTGCACCAGGCTCGCCGCCGCCAGCGCAAACAGCACCAGCAACACGGCCCAGCCCATACGCCGCCAAGGGAACGGGCCGCCGGCGTGCTCCTCGTCATGATGATGGTGGTGATGATGGCCGTGGTGATGACCGTGATCGTGAGAATGAGCGCTCAACAGACAGACTCCTTATTGCACGGCTTTACGCGGCGCAATGGGGTCGGCCGGCAAAGTGAAAGAACGCAGATCGATGGTCGGCGCGCCATCGGCGCCCAGACGGTGATCCAAAATGAGCAACTTGGCGTGGGCCAGGCCCTGACTGAGCTGGCTGAAATACTGCTCCAGCACAAATGCCCGGCCCGCCGTGGCGTAAGCCTTTTGTTCGGCCGTGAAACGCAGGTCGGCAGCCTGTGCCCCGGCATTCACTTCACGGGCGCTGGCCTGGGCCTGGTCGCGAGCGCTGCTGGCGCGCAGCAGGGCCTGGTTGGTCTGCTCGCTGGCGGCGCCGCGTTCGCGGGCGATCAGGGCCTGGGCGCCGATCTGTGCGGCTTGCACGGCGTGGTAAGCATTGGCGGCGCCGGCCGGTGGGTGGATGGCTTCCACCACCGTGGCGAGAATTTCTACTCCGCTGTCCAGGCGCTGCAAATCTGCCTGCACGGCACGGCCAATTTCATCCGCCAGGCGGGTGCGCTGCTCACCGAGCAATTCGTCGAGGGTGCGCGAGGCAAAATCGTGCACGAGGATACGGCTGGCGGTGCTGCGGATCAGCATCGGCACGTCCGCGCTGTTGTAGGTGGCGGCGAGCGCGGCCTGATCGCTGAGGCCGATGCGGTAGACGAAACGCACGTCCATATTGACGATTTGGAAGCCCTGAGTGTCGCCACGGCGGCTGGCGATGACTTGGGATTTGTCGTTCACATGGCTGGCGTCCCACAGGCGATTGGCGATCAGCGGCGGCGGGCCTTCGGCGGGCGCCGGCGCCGGGGCCGCAGCGTCGCTGGCACTGGTCGCCAGCTCATGCACCACGCCGTTTTCCACTGGCAACACACGCCCTAATGGCCACGGCAACCCGGTGTGCAGCCCGGGGCCGAACACCTCGACCGGTTTACCGAAGCGCTCATAAATCCCACGGCCTTGCAGCGGGACTTCATGCACGCCGGTCAGCGCCCAGCCGATCGCCAGAACCACCACCAGCACCGGCAAAAACGCCCGGCGCATGTAGGTAAACGCCCAGATCTGGCGCAGATCGATACCGAAGCGATTGTGCAATTCATGCTGCAACGCCAGCAACGGGCGCGGCGGCCAACGCAGCAGGCTGGCGATAAAGCTCTGCGCCATCAGGCGCGGCTCCCGCCGTGGCTGGCGCGGGCTGAACAGCGACAGCACGGCCCTGAACAAGAACTCCAGCGCCACCAGCGCCGGCAACAACCCCACGAGGGTCGCCAGACGCAGCGGCCATACCGATGCCTCACCGGCGAACAACAGGCAAACCGCGCTGACCACCAGGCAACTGATCGCCACCCGGCTCAACTGTGCCAACTGCGCGGCTTCGGGCCATTGCGCGGCGGTTTCCTGGGCCAGCCGACGCTCGAACACCAGCACGCCAAACGCCAGGGCCAATGCCAACGCGGCGCCGATGCTGGCGGACTGGCCGACTTGGGCGGCCGGTAACGCCAGGTTCCAAAACTCCGCGACGCTGATCAGCGCCAGCAGCGACCAGCCGCACAGCCACAACACCGGCGTACCGACCTGGGCCAGCAGCCCAGTGCCGAAACGCTCCAGCAACCGTGCAGACCAGCCGCTGGCCGCCCCGCCGGGTTCGACCGACTCAACGGTCGGCTCCAGCGCCTGCGCGCGCCAATCCGCCACCCACCACGCTGATTGCAACCCCGCCACCAGCACCAGCAACGCCGAGGCGCAATTGATCAGCACCACCGGCCAGATCGACAGCGGCGCAAACAGCGCGACAAACAACGCCAGCACCCAGCCGATCACCGCCAGCACCGTCAGGCTGATACCGGCCTGACGCAACCGCCGGGCATGGAACAGCCCCTGCTGAAAACGCGGCAGGCCCTCTACCGAAGCGCCGTCAGCTTCTAGATCCACTTGCATCCCAACACGCCCGCTCGTACACAATTCGTTACGATATAACACACAGCGTGAAATTTTTGTTCGGTAACCCCTGCTTCAAACATTGCCCACCCTTGACCTTCATTGCCGTCAGGAGCGTGATTAACCCCCCATAAACACACGCTATCGCTGGTGCAGGCCCGGAATAATCGGCACACTCCAGCGGGCTCACGGACAAGGAAGCGTCATCCCCCATGATTTCGATCTATCAGCTCAAACCGCGGTTTCAAAACCTGCTGCGTCCCCTCGTGCAGCGCCTCTACGACAACGGCACCACCGCCAACCAGATCACCGTGCTGGCCGGCATTATTTCGCTGCTCGTCGGCCTGTTGATTGCCGGCTTTGCCCAACACCTGTGGCTGTTTGCGCTGATCCCGGTGTGGATGATCCTGCGCATGGCGCTCAATGCCATCGACGGCATGCTCGCGCGCGAATTCGGCCAGCAATCGCGCCTGGGTGCGTACCTGAATGAGCTGTGCGACGTCATCGCCGACAGCGCCCTGATCCTGCCATTTGCGCTGATCCCCGGCGTCAGCCTGGCGGCGGTGCTGCTGGTGGCGTTACTGGCGGTGTTCAGCGAATACGCTGGCGTGCTCGGGCCGATGGTCGGTGCATCGCGCCGTTACGATGGGCCGATGGGTAAAAGCGACCGGGCCTTCGTACTCGGCGTGCTGGCCACCGGCGTGGCGCTCGGCTGGCTGGGCAGCGGTTGGGTCGACACACTGATGTGGCTGGTCGCCGCACTGCTGGCCTACACCCTGGTCAACCGCGTGCGCCAAGGCCTCAAAGAAGCTCAAACCACCTCCCCTTCTGCATAAAGGATTCTGCGATGCGCGAACAGCAACAGCACACCTTCAGTACCCATGATGGCGTCGAGCTTTTCTACCGGCACTGGCCGGCCACCGCCCCAGCGGGGGGTGAGCCGCGTAAGGCAATCGTGTTGTTCCATCGCGGGCATGAGCACTCGGGGCGTATCGCGCACCTGGTCGATGAACTCGACCTGCCGCAATTCGACTTCTTCGCCTGGGACGCCCGTGGCCATGGCCAGTCGCCCGGTGACCGCGGTGACAGCCCCAGCTTCGCCACCAGCGCGCGCGACGTGCAGACCTTTTGCGACCACATCGGCGGCGCCTATGGCATTGAGCAAGAGAACTTCGCCGTGGTTGCTCAAAGTGTCGGCGCGGTGATCGCCGCCACCTGGGTACACGATTACGCGCCGAAAATCCGCGCGCTGGTGCTCGCTTCCCCGGCGTTCAAGGTCAAGCTGTATGTGCCGTTCGCACGAACTGGCCTGGCCTTGATGCGCAAGTTTCGCGGCAACTTTTTCGTCAACAGCTACGTCAAGGCCAAGTTCCTCAGCCACGACCCGGAGCGCGTGGCGTCCTACGACAGCGATCCGCTGATCACCAAGGCGATTTCGGTGAATGTGCTGCTGGGCCTGTACGAAGCCGCCGACCGGGTGGTCGCAGACGCCCAGGCGATCCAGGTGCCGACCCAGCTGCTGGTGTCCGGCGCTGACTTCGTGGTGCATCGCAAACCGCAACAGCAGTTTTTCGACCGCCTGGGCAGCCTGAAAAAAGAACTGCACATCCTGCCCGGGTTCTTCCATGACACCCTCGGCGAACGCGACCGTGCGGTGGCGGTAAGCAGCGCCCGGCGCTTTATCCTAAAGAATTTCGAGCACCCGCTGGACCGCGCCTCGCTGCTGGACGCCGACAAACTGGGCGCCACGTGCGCCGAGTCCGAATCCCTGGCCGCGCCGCTGCCGCACAATTCCCCACGCGACCTGTACTGGCGCATGACCCGTGCGAGCATGGGTCTGGGCAAGAACCTGTCCGAAGGCGTCAAACTGGGTTTCGATACCGGTTTCGACTCCGGCAGCACCCTGGATTATGTGTACCGCAACACTCCCACGGGCAAAGGCGCCCTGGGGCGCATGATCGACGCCAACTACCTCAATTCCATCGGCTGGCGCGGCATTCGCCAGCGCAAGTTGAACGTCGAAGAACTGCTGCGCCTGGCCATGGCCCGGTTGCGCGATGAACAGCGCGAGGTGCGCATCGTTGACATCGCCGCCGGCCATGGCCGTTACATTCTGGAGGCTTTGCAGGGTGTATCGCCGCTGCCGGAATCGATCCTGCTGCGCGACTACAGCGACATCAACGTGCGCGACGGTGGCGCATTGATCCGAGAAAAAGGCCTGGGGGATATCGCGCAATTCGTGAAAGGCGACGCGTTCGACCGCCTGGATTTGGCGGCGCTGACCCCTGAACCGACCCTGGCGGTGGTGTCCGGGTTGTACGAATTGTTCGCCGACAACGGTATGGTCGGTGGCTCGCTGGCCGGTCTGGCCGAGGCAGTGGAGCCTGGCGGTTATCTGGTCTACACCGGCCAGCCATGGCACCCGCAGCTGGAGCTGATCGCCCGTGCGCTGACCAGCCATCGCCAGGGTCAGGCGTGGGTGATGCGCCGTCGCAGCCAGGCGGAAATGGACCAGTTGGTGGAAGCCGCCGGGTTCCGCAAGATCACCCAGCGCGTGGATGAATGGGGCATTTTCACCGTGTCCCTGGCACAGAAGATCTGACCATGCGCGAACCCGGCCTGTTAAAGCCTGCGGTCCTGTGGCTGCTGCTGCTGGCGCCGCTGTTTTTCAGCACCTACGGCTTTGCCACCTGGGTCACCAGCCAGCGCAGCGATGTGGGTACGCTGGTATTCGACTGGGAAAGCCATATGCCGTTCTGGGCCTGGACCATCGTGCCCTACTGGTCCATTGACCTGCTGTATGGCTTCTCCCTGCTGCTGCCCAACAGCCGCCATGAACTCAAACAACATGCCCTGCGCCTGCTGTCCGCCCAGATCATCGCCGTGAGCTGCTTTTTGATCTGGCCGCTGCGCTTCACGTTCGAGCGGCCGGAACTGGACGGCGTATTCGGCTGGCTGTTTGCCGTGCTGGCTGGCTTCGACAAGCCGTTCAACCAAGCGCCTTCGCTGCATATCGCACTGCTGGTGATCCTGTGGGTGATGTACCAGCGCCACACCCAAGGGGCGTGGCGCTGGGTGGTACATGGCTGGTTCGCCTTGATCGGTATTTCGGTACTGACCACTTATCAACATCACTTTATTGACTTACCCACAGGCGCCCTCGCCGGCTGGCTGTGCGTATGGCTGTGGCCGGTGGAACATCCCAGCCCGCTGTTGAATGCACGTTTGGCTCGCAACCCGAAACGTTGGCGGCTGGGGTTGCGCTACGGCCTGGGAGCCTTGGCCCTGGCGACAGCGGCCTTGAAGCTGGGTGGCGGCTGGTTATGGCTGCTGTGGCCAGCCGTGTCGCTGGGGTTGGTCAGTGCCAATTACGCCGTGCTGGGCGCTGTGGGGTTTCAGAAGCGCAGCGATGGCCGACTGACGCCAGCCGCGCGCTGGCTGTATGCGCCTTATCTGGCGGCGGCGTGGATAAATTCACGGCTATGGACACGCAAGCATCCACAGCCGGATCTTATTGTGGATAACGTCTGGCTCGGGCGAATACCCACGACGAGCGAGCAAACGTCTTTCAAGGCCATCGTCGACCTCTGCGCTGAGTTACCGATTTATCCACAGGGCCGGGCTTATCAATGCATCGCCGTCCTGGACCTGACTGCGCCCACACCCGCCGAATGCCTGCAGGCGGCCCAGGCCATTGAGCGCCTGCGCATCGAAGGTCCGCTGCTGGTGTGCTGTGCCCTGGGTTATTCGCGCAGTGCCACCGCTGTTGCGGCCTGGCTGCTGCACAGCGGCCGCGCCGCCACAGTAGATAAAGCACTGGCTATGATTGGTACAGCGCGGACCGAGGTGGTCCTGCACCCCGCTCATCGTTCAGCCCTTGAGGGTTTGGCCCATGCCCGCTGATATGGAACTTCAGGTCGTCGCCAGCCTGCTGCGCCGCGGCCGCTCCTTGGACCAGTTATCCACAGGCCTGACGCTGGTCGGGGTGTTATTCGGCCTGGCGCAGCTGTTGATGGTCAGCGTTTCACCCATCTGCCTGCTGCTCAGCCTGTGGATGATTCTGCTCGGGCTGCTGCAGAAGTACTGGGCGCTGCGGGTGGCCTTCGACGCCGACCTGTTCGACCTCCTGGCCCGCGACACCGAGCGTACCGTCGACCTCGACCAGGCTCTGCAGACTCTGGGCCTGCAATCGCCCAAGCGTGCCGGCCGGCCCTGGACCGAACGGCGTCGCGGCGCCCTCAAACTGCTGCGCAAACAAGCCTGGCTGCTGGGCGCTCAAACCCTGCTGACCCTGGCCGTGATCCTCACCAGCCCTTGGCTGCCTTTCGCCGGATAAGGAACCCCCATGTTCGAACCTGTGGTCGCCACGCTGATTACATCCATGGCCCGCACTGTCACGGGCGCTCGCAGCCTGTGGCTGGGTTGCGCGCCGGTGCCGGTGCAGCGCATCTATTTCGCCAACCACAGCAGCCACGGCGACTTCGTGCTCCTGTGGGCCTCGCTGCCGCAGAACCTGCGCAAGTTCACGCGCCCGGTGGCCGGCAGCGATTACTGGAATAAAAGCGCCCTGCGCCGCTACATCATCAACCGCGTGTTCAACGGTGTGCTGATTGATCGTGAGCGCAAAGAGCCTGTGGATAACCCTCTGCAACCGATGCTGGCGGCGCTGGAAGGTGGCGACTCGCTGATCATCTTCCCGGAAGGCACGCGCAATCTGGAGGACGGCTTGCTACCGTTCAAAAGCGGTTTGTATCACCTGGCGAAAAGTTACCCACAGGCCGAGCTGATCCCGGTGTGGATCGCCAACCTCAATCGGGTCATGCCCAAGGGCCGCGTCCTGCCGCTGCCCCTGCTGTGCACCACCAGCTTCGGTGCCCCCCTGCAACTGCAAGACGGCGAAGACAAGGCGCTGTTCCTCGCCCGCACCCGCGATGCCCTGCTCGCCCTTGCCCCGGAGCACTGCTGAGATGGATAGCCAAACCCTGATGTTGTTCGGCGGGATCGGCGCGATCCTGGTCCTGGCCTCGCTGATCGGCCTGATTCTCAAACTGCGCACCCGTGGCACGCCAAACGCGGTGATCGACAACCTCAACGCGCGCATCAACGCCTGGTGGGTCATGGTGGTGGTGATCGGTATCGCCTTCTGGCTCGGCACCGGCGCGGTAATCCTGCTGTTTTATGCGGTGTCGTTCTACGCCTTGCGCGAATTCCTTACCCTCACCCCCACCCGCCGCAGCGACTACCCGGCCCTGGTGGCCGCGTTCTACCTGGCCCTGCCGCTGCAATACCTGCTGATTTACTCGGACTGGTACGGGTTGTTCTCGATTTTTATCCCGGTGTACGTGTTCCTGCTGCTGCCGATCCTCGCGTCGTTAGGCGGCGACAGCACGCATTTTCTGGAGCGCGCGTCGAAGGTGCAGTGGGGCCTGATGATCGCGGTGTTCTGCGTGTCGTTCGTACCCGCACTGCTGACACTGGACATTCCCGGCTACGAAGGCCGCAACCTGCTGCTGATCGCCTACCTGGTGATCGTGGTGCAGTTGTCGGACGTGCTGCAATACGTGTGCGGCAAGCTGTTCGGCAAACATAAGATCGCGCCGAACCTGTCGCCGTCCAAAACCGTGGAAGGCTTCGTCGGCGGGATTCTGCTGTCATCCCTGATCGGCGCGGCGTTGTGGTGGACCACGCCGTTCAATCCGTGGCAGTCGTTTTTGATTGCGCTGCTGATCAACCTGCTCGGCTTCGCTGGCGGCATCGTCATGTCGGCGATCAAGCGTGACCGGGGCGTGAAGGACTGGGGACATATGATCGAAGGGCACGGCGGCATGCTGGATCGGCTGGATTCGGTGTGTTTCGCGGCCCCCATTTTCTTCCACCTCGTACGCTACTGGTGGACCTGACCCCCGCAAGCCGAACGAAGATCAAATTGTGGGAGGGGGCTCGCTGTGGTGAGCAGGCCTGCCCTGGGCTGCGAAGCGGCCCCTTCAAAGATCGTTCCCACGCTCTGCGTGGGAATGCAGCCCGTGACGCTCTGCGTCACCTGTGCGCAATAGTCAGAACTTGCAGCGCTTGGCGGCACGCGGAGCGTCCCAGGCGGCACTCCCACTCAGAGCGTGGGGACGATCAGGTCGACCGCTCGCTGGAATGCATAAGCGTTCACTAACCCCGTAAACATCCTCGCGTGCGGCGTATCGGCGACATCTTTTGTATCAAAGACGCGTGTAAGATACGCCGCACTTAGCCAGGGATGCCCATCATGTTCGATTCGCTCAAAGCCATCAGCCGTCGTGTTGTCGGTGTGTTTCTGACCGTGGTGGGGGCCGTTTTCGGTCGCTGGCAGCCGCCGCTGTGGCTGCATGCCGTCGGCCGTGGCGTGACGAACCTGGGGGGCAAAGCGCGCGCGTACCCACGCCAGACCGCTGCCGGTGTGCTCGGCCTTGTGCTGCTCGCCGCTGCCGGGTTCTACGGCTGGCACTGGTATTCCCACCTGCCGCAGCCGCACACCGCGAGTTATTCGCTGCACAAACCGAACCTGACCGACTACACCCAGCAAACACCGGTTGTGGATAACTTGCAGGTGCGTTTCGGCGAATCCGTGGCGCCGCTGTCGGCGATCGGCAAACCGGTGACCGAGGGCATTACTCTTAAACCCGAGGTTGCCGGCAGCTGGCGCTGGGCGGATGACCGCACCCTGGTATTCGTACCGGAAAAAGACTGGCCCATCGACGCCCATTACACCCTGGACCTGGCAAAGAAAAACCTGCTGGCCGACGGTGTATTGCTCGACCAATACAGCGCGCAATTTTCCACCCAGCCATTGCGCGTCACCCTGGGACAAAACGAGTTGTATCAAGACCCGTCCAACCCGACGCTGAAACAGCTGGTAGCCACCTTCCACTTTTCCCACCCAGTGGATGAAGACAGCCTGCGCAAGCGTGTGTCGGTCATTCTCGGCAAAGGCCTGACGTACCGTGATGCGCAGTTGCCCAACCGCCCGGAAATCACCTTCGACGAGCATAAACTCAACGCCTACGTGCGCTCCGCCGCCCTGGCCACGCCGCTGGAAAGTACGCCCGTCAGCGCCAAGTTGGATGAAGGCATCAAGGCCCGCGACGGTGGCAACGCCAGCACTGCAACGCTGGTAGCGGAAGTGACCGTGCCCGGGCGTTATCGCCTGACGTTCACCGGCGCCGAAGTGAGCTTTGTGGATAACGCACGCGGCGAGCCCGAGCCGGTGCTGATGTTCAGCAGCTCCAGCGCCGTAGCCGATGACACCATCGCCGGTAAGGTGCAGGCCTGGCTGTTGCCCGAAAAAGCCGAGGACGACACCCGTCCCTATAACACTAACGAGATCGATGACGCCTTGTTGGCCCGCAGCACCAAGGTCACGCTGACCCACGTGCCCAGCGTCGAACCGCTGAATACCCTGCACGCCTTCAAGTTCAAGGCCCCGGCCGGCCGCGCGCTGTATGTGCGCGTACCCGCCAACCTGGAAGCCATCGGCGGCTATCTGGCGAAGAATCCTACGGCGTCGCTGGTGAGCATGCCGGCGTATCCACGCACATTGCAGTTCTTGTCTGATGGCGCATTGCTCAGCCTCAATGGCGAAAAACGCCTGGGCTTCATGGCCCGTGGCGTGCCTGGCGCGCATGTGGAAATTGCGCGCCTGCTGCCTAATCAGTTGCAGCATCTGGTGGACCAGAGCAGCGGCAGCTTCGCCCGCCCCAACTTTGGTAACGAATACTTCGATCGTATGGTCGAGCGTCAGTCACTGGACATTGCGCTGTCGTCCAACGACCCGGCGAAAACCGTCTACGACAATGTGGACCTGAGCCACTACCTCACCGCCAATGGCGGCCGCCGCGGTATTTTTGTGCTCAAGCTCAGCCCCCAGGACGAACAGGCCGAACGCACCTTCGACTACGACCGCAGCGGCACCAGCGACCTGCGGTTTATCGTGGTGACCGACCTGGGCATCATCGCCAAGCGTTCCAGCGATGGCAGCCATGATGTCTATGTGCAGTCCATCGGCAACGGTTCACCGGTGGCTGACGCGCAGGTCGACATCATCGGCCGCAACGGTCTGCCGGTCGCCAGTGGCCACTCGGATGCCGAAGGCCACGCGCATTTCGCCAAGCTCGATGAACTGCGCCGTGAGAAAACGCCGCTCATGTATGTGGTCACTCGCGGTAATGACCAGTCGTTTCTGCCCATTGCCCGTCAGTCCCAGCAACTGGATTTGTCGCGCTTCGACGTAGGCGGTTTGGAGGAAGACGGCGCGATTGATCGTCTCAGCGCCTACCTGTTCACTGACCGTGGCCTGTACCGGCCCGGCGAAACCGCGCATTTGGGCATGATCGTGCGCAGCGGCAACTGGAAGGGCGCACTGCAAGGCCTGCCGGTGGAACTGCAAATCACCGACCCACGCGGCCTGGAAGTGATTCGCCAGCCGCTGAAACTGTCCGCCAGCGGTTTTGAGAGTTTTGATTTCCCCAGCAGCGAAGTCGCGCCCGCCGGGGATTACACCGCGACCTTGCAGCTGATCGGCCAGAAACAGACGCGCACCGACCTGGGCAGTGTCAGCTTCAAGGTGCGTGACTTCGAACCGGACCGCATGAAGGTCAGCCTGAGCCTGCACGACACCCCGGTGGCGGGTTGGATCGCGCCTGACCAAGTGGTGGCCAAGGTCACCGCCATGCACCTGTTCGGCGCGCCGGCGGCGGACCGTCGCGTCACCGGCAAGATGTCCCTGAGCCCGACCCTTGCGGCCTTCGACCGCTACCCCGATTATCGCTTCCGCCTCAACGATGCCCTGCAAGATGCGAGCACCGAAGACCTGGCCGAAAGCACCCTCGACGATAACGGCCAGGCCGTGCTCGACCTTAACCTGCAACGCTTCGCCAACAGCACTTACCGCCTGCAAGTGATGACCCAGGTGTATGAAGCCGAGGGCGGCCGTAACGTGGCCGCGCAAAGTGCTTTGCTGGTGTCGTCCGCGCCCTACCTGGTGGGTGTGAAAAGTCAGGATTCGCTGTCGTACGTCGCCAAGGATGCGCCACGCCAGGTGCAATGGCTGGCCGTGGCACCGGACCTCACGCCGCTGGCGGTAGATGGCCTGACCAGTGAAGTGGTGGAACACCGCTATGTCTCGGTGCTGGTGAAACAGTCCAACGGCACCTACAAGTACGAGTCGCGCATCAAGAACATCAGCCAACCGGCCTCACCGCTGGCGATGACCAAGGACGGCGCCAGGCAGACACTGAACACCGCGACGCCGGGAGATTTCACCCTGCAGGTCAAGGATGCCAACGGTAACCTGCTCAACCAGATCGACTACAGCGTGGCCGGGCACGGCAATACCTCGCGCTCCCTGGAGCGCAACGCCGAGCTGCAATTGCGCCTGGATAAATCCAGCTACGCCACCGGTGACGAGATCGCCATCAGCCTGCGGGCGCCGTATACCGGCGCGGGCCTGATCACCATCGAACGCGACAAGGTCTACACCCAGCAGTGGTTCAAGGCCGACAGCACCACCAGCGTGCAACATATCCGCGTACCGGCAGGGCTTGAGGGCAATGCCTACGTTAACGTGCAATTCGTACGCGATATGGGCTCGCCGGAGGTGTACATGAGCCCGCTGTCCTACGGTGTGGTGCCGTTCAGCATCAACTTGGATGCACGACGCATGGCGCTGAAGGTGGAAGGCCCGGCGAAGATCGAGCCGGGGCAGACCCTGGATATCAAGGTCACCGCCGACCGTCCGGGCCGTGCGGTGGTGTACGCGGTGGACGAAGGCATCCTGCAGGTGGCGCGTTATCAGACGCCGGACCCATTGGGTTTCTTCTTCCAGAAGCGCGCGTTGGAGGTCGGCACCAGTCAGATCCTTGACCTGATCCTGCCGGAATTCAGCCGTCTGCTCAGTGGGGCCGCGCCCGGCGGCGATACCGAAGGCGCCCTGGCGAACCATCTCAACCCGTTCAAGCGCAAACATCAGCCACCGGTGGCCTGGTGGTCGGGTCTGGTGGACCTGCCTGCCGGCGAAACCGTGCTGCACTATCAAGTGCCGGACAGCTTCAACGGCAAACTGCACCTGTTTGCGGTGTCGGTGGACAGCGACAGCGTCGGCGTGAGCGAGACCAACACCGACGTGCGCGGGCCGCTGGTCATCACACCGAACGTACCGGCCTTTGTGGCACCGGGCGATGTGTTCAACGTGAGTGCCGGGGTCTTCAGTAACCTGGAGGCGGCGGCGGACGTGAAGTTTGAACTGCAGACCAGCACCGGTCTGGTGGTACAGGGCGACAAGGCCAGCACGCTGGCCCTGCAACCGCGCAAAGAAGGCACTGCGCAGTTCAGGATCAAAGTGGGCGAAACCCTGGGTTCGGCAGACCTGCGCTTTGTCGCGGTGCTGCCGGACGGCAAACGTATTCAAGTGGCCGAGACCACGTCGATCCGTCCTCTGAGCGAGCATCGCGTGGCCCTGAGCCTGGGCCGTTTCGACAGCGCCAGCAAAGAACTGAAACCGACCCGCGAACTGTTCGGCCAACTGCGCGACGTGCAACTGGGCGTGGCTGCTTCGCCGCTGGTATGGGCCAACGGCCTCAAGCATTACTTGGATGACTACGGCTATGCCTGCACCGAACAATTGGTGTCCAAGGCCATGCCGGCGTTGATTTGGGGGGGCACGGCACCGGAGGCCGAGCAAGCCTTCGGCAGTGCGGTACGCATGCTGCGCCAGCGCCAGAACCAGGCCGGAGGCTTCGGCTTGTGGGCTGCCAACCCCGACGTGGCGCCGTACGCCAGCCTATACGCCACCGACTTCCTGATCGAAGCCAAAGAGCACGGGCTGCCGGTACCGGAAGACCTGTTGGTACGCTCGAATGCTTATCTGACAGACCTGGCCAACGGTCCTAGCGAAGGCCTTTCGGAATTGCGCAATCGCGCCTACGCCAGTTACCTGTTGAGCCGTCAGGGGATTCTGGTCAGCGGCGCCTTGAGCGATATCCGCGAACGTTACGAAAGCTACTTCAAGGACACCTGGCAGAACGACCTGGGCGCAGCTTACCTGGCCGCCAGCTACAAGTTGCTCAAACAGGATCGGCAGGCCGATGCCTTGTTCCGCAAGATCCCATGGCGCACCCTTGTGGATAAGTGGGACAGCGACGGCCTGTACTACGACCCGCTGGTGCACGATGCCGAACACTTGCACCTGCTGGCGCGCCACTTCCCTGAACTGATGGACGATGTGCCCACGGCACTGCTGGATAAGCTCGGCAAGCGGCTCAATGAGCAGCGCTATAACTCGCTGTCGGCGGCCCTGCTGCTGCGCGCCTTGGACAACTACGGCCAGCGCGCCCAAAGCGACATGACTCTCAAGGCCACCGCGTGGCTGAGCGACAAGCAGCAACAACTGCTGGACATGGCCGGCCAGCCGCCGCGTGCTGCCGTACCGGCCGCCACTAAGAAGCTGGTGATGGAGAAGTCCGACGGCCCGGCGGCGTTCTATATGCTCAGCGAAGCCGGTTTCGACGAGGGTGCCAAGCTCAAGCCAATCAACAATGGCCTGGAAATCATCCACGAGTACCTCGACCTCAAAGGCGAGCCGCTGAGCACAGTGGCGGTGGGCGAAGAGTTCCTGGTGCGCCTGCGTCTGCGCGCCACCGACCGCGACCAGGTGCAGCAGGTGGCGGTGGTCGACCTGCTGCCCGGCGGTGTCGAGCCTGTGTATAACGTGGCGCCGGAGCCGGAAGCGGCGAGCACCGAGGACAGTGAAAGCGAAGGCGACGACGCCGAGTACGTGGAGTCCAGTGAAGACAGCCAAGAGGCCGACACCTGGCAGGCGCCCATCGGTGAAACCGAGCTGAGCAACTGGCAGCCGGATTACGTGGATGTGCGTGATGATCGGGTGGTGTTGTACGGCACTGCGCTGCGTGACGCAGGCACCTTCGTGTACCGCGTGCGCGCCACCAACGCGGGCACCTTCAACACGCCACCGGCCTACGCCGAAGGCATGTACGAAACCACCCTGCAAGGACGCGGCAAAGTAGGCCAGCTTGAAATCACCCAGCCTTAAACGCCTGGCGCCGCTGCTGGCAGCGGCGGCGCTCCTGGCGGGGCTGCGGCTGTGGCCCCATGCTTCGTTGGAACAGGCCGTCACCTCATCACGGGTGGTGCTGGCCGATGACGGCTCGTTGCTGCGCATGACCCTGGCGGATGACGGCCAATATCGCCTGTGGCTGCCGCTGGAGCGCATGTCGCCGTCACTGATCGACGCCTTGTTGCTCAAGGAAGACCGCAATTTCTACTGGCATCCGGGGGTCAATCCGGCGGCATTGCTGCGTGCGGCCATGGCCACCTACAGCGGCGGCCAGCGTCAGGGCGGATCGACCTTGAGCATGCAACTGGCGCGGCGCCTGTGGGATCTGAACACCCGCCAGGTGCCGGGCAAAGTGCAGCAAATAGCCTTGGCGCTTTGGCTGGAGGCGCGCTACAGCAAGCACGAGATTCTTGAGGCTTACCTCAACCTGGCGCCCATGGGCGGCAATATCGAAGGCGCCGAAGCGGCGAGCCGCATCTACTTCGGCAAGGCTGCGGCAACGCTGTCATTGTCAGAAGCACTGGCCCTGGCGGTCATCCCCCAGCAACCCGGGCGACGGGCGCGTTTCGGGCCGTCGCTGCAGAACGCCCGGCTGCGCTTGATGGCCGACTGGCGCAACACTTATCCACAAGACCCGCGCAATGACAGTCTGCTCGACCTGCCCCTTGAAGCACGCAACCGCCAGCAGATCCCGTTTCTGGCGCCGCACCTGAGCGAACAGCTGCTGGCCTCCCAGACCGGCACGCAAATCAACAGCACTCTCAACCTGCCGCTTCAGCAATTGCTTGAACGTTTGATCAGCGGTTTTATCGCCGAGCGCCGCAGCACGGGTGTGGAAAACGCAACGGCCATCCTGATCGACAGCCGCGACCAGAGCGTCAAGGCGTTGGTGGGCTCGGCGGATTACTTATCCACAGGCATCCACGGCCAGGTCAATGGCGTGTTGTCCCGACGCTCGCCGGGGTCGACGCTCAAGCCCTTTCTGTACGGGCTGGCGCTGGACCAGGGGATTATCCATCCCATGAGTATCCTCAAGGATTTGCCCAGTAACTTCGGCTACTTCCAGCCGGAAAATTTCGACGGCAGTTTTGTCGGCCCGCTGACGGCGCGGGACGCTTTGATCCGTAGTCGCAATATCCCGGCGGTGTGGCTGGCCAGCCAGGTCAAGTCGCCGTCGTTGTATGGTTTGTTGCAACGCGCCGGCATCAAGGGCCTGCGCGATGAGAGCCACTATGGCCTGGCCCTGGCCCTTGGCGGCGGTGAGATGACCCCGGAGGAGCTGGCGCGGCTATACGTAATGCTGGCGGGCGACGGGCATCTGCGACCGTTGCGCTATGTGCAGGAACAACCGCCATCCATAGGCGTGCAATTGCTCACCCCTCAGGCCGCTTTCATGGTGCGCGACATGCTGCGCCGCAACCCGCGTCCGGATGGCCTGCCCGCGCACCATTGGCGCACCGCGTGGAAAACCGGCACGTCCTGGGGCTTTCATGATGCATGGAGCGCCGGCCTGGTGGGCCCGTATGTGCTGGTGGTGTGGGTGGGTAACTTCGACGGGCGCCCCAACCCTGCATTTATCGGTGCCAAGACCGCCGCGCCGCTGTTCTTCCGTATCGCCGACGCCCTGCCATTGGCTTTGCCGAACGTCGTCATCAAGGCCGACAAGCCACCTGCCGGACTGGTGCGCATCGACGTCTGCGCCGCCTCCGGCGACCTGCCCAACCGCTGGTGCCCGCAAACCCGCAGGACCTGGTACATCCCTGGCGTCTCACCGATTCGCGTGTCCAACCTGCACCGCCCGGTGCTGATCGACACCCGCACCGGCAAAGCGGCCTGCCCACCGTTCGATCCGCAATACACCCGCGAGGAAGTCTTCGAGTTCTGGCCCAGCGACGTACAACGCCTGTACCGCGCCGCCGGCCTGCCGCGCCGTACACCGCCCAATGTGATGAAAAACTGCCAGCCCAACCGCATCAGCGACCAGAGCGAAGCGCCGCAGATTCGTTCGCCGTTGACCCAAGTAAGCTACCAACTGCGCCTGTCCCAGCCCCAGGAAAGCATCCCGCTGAACGCGAACGCGGCCAGCGATGCGGTGACCCTGTACTGGTTTGCTGACCAAACCTTGATCGGCCAGGGCTCGCCACAGGCCACGCTGAATTGGCGACCGGGGAAGTCGGGGGAGTACCGGTTGCGGGTCAGCGACGATCAGGGGCGCAGTGCGAGTCGGGGGTTGCGGGTGGAGTTTGTGCCTTAGGGAGGGTTGGCAGTGGAGACCCGAACGGGCGGGTCTCCGGGAAGCGGCGGATTACTCCACCGTCACCGACTTCGCCAAGTTACGCGGCTGGTCAACGTCTGTGCCCTTGAGCACGGCCACGTAGTACGACAGCAGTTGCAGCGGGATGGTGTAGAGGATCGGCGACAAGGTGTCGTGGATGTGCGGCATGTTGATGACGTGGGTGCCTTCGCCATTGGTCATGCCGGCCTTTTCGTCGGCGAACACGATCAGCTGGCCGCCTCGGGCACGCACTTCCTGCAGGTTGGACTTGAGCTTTTCCAACAGTTCATTGTTCGGCGCCACGGTGACCACTGGCATGTCGTCATCCACCAGGGCCAGCGGGCCGTGTTTGAGTTCGCCCGCCGGGTAGGCTTCGGCGTGGATGTACGAGATTTCCTTGAGTTTGAGCGAGCCTTCCATCGCCACGGGGTATTGCGCGCCACGGCCGAGGAACAGGGTGTGGTTCTTGTCGGCGAACAGTTCGGCGACTTTTTCCACGGTGCTGTCCATGGCCAGGGCTTCGCCCAGGCGGGTCGGCAGGCGACGCAGTTCTTCGACCAGGGTGGCTTCCACGCCAGCGGCGAGAGTGCCACGCACTTGGCCCAGGGACAGGGTCAGCAGCAACAGGCCGACCAACTGGGTGGTGAATGCCTTGGTGGAGGCCACGCCGATTTCGCGACCGGCCTGGGTGAGCAAGGTCAGGTCGGACTCACGCACCAGGGAGCTGATGCTGACGTTGCAGATCGCCAGGCTGGCCAGGAAACCCAGCTCCTTGGCGTTGCGCAGGGCGGCCAGGGTGTCGGCGGTTTCACCGGACTGGGAGATGGTTACGAACAGCGTATCGGGCTGTACCACCACCTTGCGGTAGCGGAACTCGCTGGCCACTTCGACCTGGCACGGGATGCCAGCCAATTCTTCCAACCAATAACGCGCGACCATGCCGGCGTGATAGCTGGTGCCGCAGGCGACGATCTGCACATTGCGGACCTTGGCGAACAGCTCGGCGGCCTGTGGGCCGAAGGCGTTGACCAGTACTTGGTTCTGGCTCAAGCGACCTTCCAGCGTGCGTTGCACCACGGACGGTTGCTCATGGATTTCCTTGAGCATGAAGTGCCGGAACTCGCCCTTGTCGGCGGCTTCGGCGCCGTCGCGGTATTGCACGGCTTCGCGCTCGACGGAATTGCCGTTAATGTCCCAGATCGCCACGCTTTCGCGACGGATGTCGGCAATATCGCCTTCTTCCAGGTACATGAAGCGGTCAGTCACCTGGCGCAGGGCCAGTTGGTCGGAGGCCAGGAAGTTCTCACCCAGGCCCAGGCCGATCACCAGCGGGCTGCCACTGCGGGCGGCCACGACGCGGTCGGGCTGGCTGGCACTGATCACCGCCAGGCCGTAGGCACCGTGCAGTTCCTTGACCGTGGCCTTGAGGGCGTTGGTGAGGTCGTTGTGGTCCTTGAGCTTATGGTTAAGCAGGTGGGCGATGACTTCGGTGTCGGTGTCCGAGGTGAACACGTAGCCCAGGCCCTTGAGCTGTTCGCGCAGCACTTCGTGGTTTTCGATGATGCCGTTGTGCACCACCGCCAAGTCACCGGAGAAATGAGGGTGGGCATTGCGCTCGCACGGTGCACCGTGGGTGGCCCAGCGGGTGTGGGCAATGCCCAGGCGACCGACCAGCGGCTCGCCGGCCAGGGCCTGGTCCAGTTCGCTGACTTTGCCCGGGCGACGCATGCGCTCAAGCTTGCCGCCGTTGGTGAAAACGGCCACACCGGCGCTGTCATAGCCACGGTATTCCAGGCGCTTGAGGCCTTCGATCAGGATGGGCGTAATGTTACGTTCAGCGACTGCGCCAACAATGCCACACATGGTGTTTCTCCTAGATGATTGCCGCGCATATCAACGTGATGCCGCGGGCTTGGATCTGGTCGCGGGCCTCAAGCGGCAGGCGATCATCGGTGATCAGGGTATGGACGCTGCCCCAAGGCAGTTCCAGGTTGGGAATCTTGCGGCCGATCTTGTCGGATTCGACCATCACCACCACTTCACGGGCGACTTCGGCCATCACGCGGCTCAGGCCCAGCAATTCGTTGAAAGTGGTGGTGCCACGCTCCAGATCGATGCCATCGGCACCGATGAACAGTTGATCAAAATCGTAGGACCGCAGCACTTGCTCAGCGACCTGGCCTTGGAACGAGTCCGAATGCGGGTCCCAGGTGCCGCCGGTCATCAACAGCACCGGCTCGTGTTCCAATTCGCTCAGAGCGCTGGCCACATGCAGGGAGTTGGTCATCACCACCAGACCAGGCTGGTGGCCCAGCTCGGGGATCATGGCGGCGGTGGTGCTGCCGCTGTCGATGATGATGCGGGCGTGTTCGCGCAGGCGCTTGACTGCAGCACGAGCAATGGCGCGCTTGTACGCAGAAACGGGTTGGGCAGGATCGCCGACCAATTCCTGAGGCATGGTGATTGCGCCACCGTAGCGCCGCAGCAATAAACCGTTGCTTTCCAAGGCAGCCAGGTCCTTGCGGATGGTGACTTCGGAAGTTTCGAAACGCTTGGCCAATTCATCCACACTGACTTCGCCCTGTTCGTTGAGCAGGGCGAGGATGTTGTGGCGTCGTTGAGGTGTATTACGTTTCGACATGGTAGTGATAAGTTTCGTTTCGAAAGATAACGAAGGCAATCAAAACCTATTGGGAGGGTATCGTCAAGCGTCGGGAACAGATTTTTTAAACGACACATATGAACATGTGAGAGGGGGCTTGCCCCCGGTAGCGCTGGGTCAGTCAGCTCATCTGCCACTGACCCACCGCCATCGGGGGCAAGCCCCCTCCCACTTTGAGGCTATGCTGCTTATATATTGTGAATAACTCAGGTCTTTTTGATTTTGACCGGGCGTTTCCAGCCGTCGATGTTGCGCTGGCGGGCTCGGGCGACGGCCAGCTGCAAGTTATCCACATCCTGATTGATGGTGGAGCCGGCGGCGGTCGTGGCGCCATCACCCAGCCTGACCGGGGCGACCAGCGAGTTGTTGGAGCCGATAAACACGTCTTCGCCCAATACGGTCTGGTGCTTGTTGGCGCCATCATAATTGCAAGTGATGGTGCCAGCGCCGATATTGGTGCGCGCACCGATTACCGCGTCACCCAGGTAAGTCAGGTGACCGGCCTTGGCGCCTTCTCCCAAATGGGCATTCTTCAATTCAACGAAGTTACCCACATGGGCCTTGGCATCCATCACAGTGCCAGGACGCAACCGCGCAAACGGCCCGGCATCGCTGCCCTCGCCCATCACGGCACCGTCGATATGGCTGTTGGCTTTTACCACCACGCCTTTGCGCAGGGTGCTGTCCTTGATCACGCAGTTCGGGCCAATCACCACGTCGTCTTCAATGATCACGCGGCCTTCGAGGATCACGTTGATATCGATCAGCACGTCACGGCCCACGGTGACCTCACCGCGCACATCAAAACGCGCAGGGTCGCGCAGGGTTACGCCCTGGGCCATCAGGCGACGGCCTTCGCGCAGTTGGTAGTGACGCTCCAGCTCGGCGAGTTGCTTGCGGTCGTTGGCGCCCTGCACTTCCATCGGGTCGTGTGGCTGTTCGGTGGCGACTACCAGGCCATCATTCACGGCCATCTCGATGACGTCGGTGAGGTAGTACTCGCCCTGGGCGTTGTTGTTGGACAGGCGGCTCATCCAGTCGGCAAGCTTGTTGGCCGGAACGGCGAGGATACCGGTATTGCCTTCGGTGATCGCGCGCTGGGCTTCGCTGGCGTCCTTGTGTTCAACGATGGCGGCAACCTTGCCATCGGCGTTGCGCACGATACGCCCGTAGCCGGTAGGGTCATCCAGCTCAACGGTGAGCAGGCCCATCTGGCCGGGTACCACATGTTTTAGCAGGCGTTGCAGGGTTTGCACTTCGATCAGCGGCACGTCGCCGTAGAGGATCAGCACCGTGTCGGCGGTGATGAACGGCACAGCCTGCGCGGTGGCGTGGCCGGTGCCCAGTTGTTTGTCCTGCAAGACGAAATTCAGGTCATCCGCCGCCAGGCGCTCGCGCACCACATCAGCACCGTGGCCGATCACCACGTGGATACGTTGCGGGTCCAACTGACGAGCGCTGTGGATAACATGCCCAAGCATGGAATTACCCGCGACCGGGTGCAGCACCTTAGGCAGGGCCGAACGCATACGGGTGCCCTGGCCTGCGGCGAGAATGACGATTTCAAGAGACATGAATGGCTACCAATCCTGGGCGGTCCGGGTTCAGACCAAAGAAGTGTTTTGCAAAAAAGAAAAAGGGTAGCCGAGGCTACCCTTTTTAATCAATCGCGCATGAAGCATGACGGCGTGGCCGCTTACTTTTTGCGGATCTGCTGGAGAGTACGCAGCTGAGCTGCGGCCTCGGCCAGACGGACTGCAGCAGCGCTGTAGTCGAAGTCTGCGCCTTTTTCGTTCAGGGCCTTCTCGGCAGCCTTGACGGCTTCCTGAGCGGAGGCTTCATCCAGGTCGCCAGCACGTTGCACGGTGTCGGCAAGTACCTTGACCATGTTCGGCTGAACCTCAAGGAAACCACCGGAGATGTAAAACACCTCCTTTTCCCCGCCTTGCTTGGTCAGAGTGATCGGACCTGGCTTCAAGCTGGTGATCAATGGCGCGTGACCCATGGCAATACCCAGGTCACCGAGTTCGCCGTGTGCAATCACCATTTCTACCAGACCGGAGAAGATTTCCCCTTCCGCACTGACGATATCGCAATGGACTGTCATAGCCATCTGATTGCCTCAACCTGATGAGCGCCCGTTTCCGGGCGCCTGGATTACAGTTTCTTGGCTTTCTCGATCGCTTCTTCGATGCCGCCGACCATGTAGAACGCTTGTTCTGGCAGGTGGTCGTAGTCACCGTTGAGGATGCCTTTGAAGCCAGCAATGGTGTCTTTCAGGGAAACGTATTTACCCGAAGCACCGGTGAAGACTTCAGCCACGAAGAACGGCTGCGACAAGAAGCGCTGGATCTTACGAGCACGGTTTACCAACTGCTTGTCGGCTTCCGACAGCTCGTCCATACCCAGGATCGCAATGATGTCCTTCAGTTCTTTGTAACGCTGCAGCACGTACTGAACGCCGCGAGCGGTGTCGTAGTGCTCCTGGCCGATCACGTTCGGGTCCAGCTGGCGCGAAGTCGAGTCCAGTGGATCGACCGCTGGGTAGATACCCAGGGAAGCGATGTCACGGGACAGTACGACGGTGGCGTCCAAGTGGGCGAAGGTGGTCGCTGGCGACGGGTCGGTCAAGTCGTCCGCAGGTACGTATACCGCTTGGATCGAAGTGATCGAACCTTCCTTGGTCGAAGTGATACGTTCCTGCAGAACGCCCATCTCTTCAGCCAGGGTCGGCTGGTAACCTACTGCCGAAGGCATACGGCCCAGCAGTGCGGATACTTCAGTACCGGCGAGGGTGTAACGGTAGATGTTGTCGACGAACAGCAGAACGTCGTTACCTTCGTCACGGAACTTCTCGGCCATGGTCAGGCCGGTCAGTGCCACGCGCAGACGGTTTCCCGGCGGCTCGTTCATCTGACCGTAAACCAGCGCCACTTTGTCCAGAACGTTGGAGTCCTTCATCTCGTGGTAGAAGTCGTTACCCTCACGAGTACGCTCACCCACACCGGCGAACACGGAATAACCGCTGTGCTCGATGGCGATGTTACGGATCAGTTCCATCATGTTTACGGTCTTGCCTACACCGGCACCACCGAACAGACCGACTTTACCGCCTTTGGCGAACGGGCAAACCAGGTCGATAACCTTGATGCCGGTTTCCAGCAGGTCGTTGCCGCCTGCCTGCTCTGCGAACGACGGCGCAGCGCGGTGGATACCCCAACGCTCTTCGGTGTCGATCGGGCCAGCTTCGTCGATCGGGTTGCCCAGCACGTCCATGATCCGGCCCAGGGTCGCTTTACCGACCGGTACGGAGATGGCAGCGCCGGAGTCGATAACGTCCAGACCGCGCTTCAAGCCTTCGGTGGAACCCATCGCAATGGTACGAACCACGCCGTCGCCCAGCTGCTGCTGAACTTCCAGGGTAGTGTCCGCGCCTTGTACTTTCAGCGCGTTGTAGATGCTCGGTACGCTGTCGCGTGGGAATTCCACGTCGATAACGGCGCCGATGATTTGAACGATACGTCCGCTACTCATAGCTGGATCCTCTGAATATTTGAACCGTTAAACCGCGGCAGCGCCGCCGACGATTTCCGAGATCTCTTGGGTGATCGCAGCCTGACGCGCCTTGTTGTAGATCAGCTGCAAATCGCTGATCAGATCACCGGCGTTATCGGTAGCGTTTTTCATCGCGATCATCCGCGCCGCTTGTTCAGCTGCGTTGTTCTCGACCACCGCCTGGTACACCTGCGACTCCACGTAGCGCACCATCAAGCCATCAAGCAACTCTTTGGCGTCTGGTTCGTAGAGGTAGTCCCAGTGGTGCTTGAGTTCCTGATCCGGGGTCGCCACCAGTGGAATCAATTGCTCCACGGTCGGCTGCTGGGTCATGGTGTTGATGAACTTGTTGGATACCACGGACAGGCGGTCAATCCGGCCTTCCAGGTACGCATCCAGCATCACCTTCACACTGCCGATCAAATCATTGATCGACGGCTCTTCACCCAGGTGGCTGATAGCTGCAACGACGTTACCGCCGAAGTTGCGGAAAAAGGCCGCACCCTTGCTACCAACAACACACAGATCGATCTCGACGCCGTTTTCGCGGTTTACCGCCATGTCCTTGACCAGGGCCTTGAACAGGTTGGTATTCAAACCACCGCACAAACCACGGTCACTGCTCACAACCACATAACCCACACGCTTAACGGCGCGTTCGATCATGAAGGGGTGGCGGTATTCCGGGTTGGCGTTGGCCAGATGCCCAATTACCTGGCGGATACGCTCCGCATAAGGACGGCTAGCAGCCATGCGCATTTGTGCCTTGCGCATTTTGCTGACCGCCACTTTTTCCATGGCGCTGGTAATTTTTTGCGTGCTTTTGATGCTCGCAATCTTACTGCGAATCTCTTTTGCGCCTGCCATGTAACACCTATCAGGTTAGCAAGCGGGAGCCTTGCGGCTCCCGCTGCGGCTTACCAGGTTTGGGTGGCCTTGAACTTCTCGATACCGGCTTTCATGCCAGCGTCGATATCGTCATTGAAGTCACCCTTCACGTTGATCTTCGCCATCAAATCGGCGTGATCGCGGTTGAAGTAAGCAATCAGCGCTTGTTCAAAGCTGCCGACCTTGGCGATTTCAACGTCGGTCAGGAACCCACGCTCAGCGGCATACAGCGACAACGCCATGTCAGCGATCGACATTGGGGCGTATTGCTTCTGCTTCATCAGCTCGGTAACGCGCTGACCATGCTCAAGTTGCTTACGGGTCGCTTCGTCCAGGTCAGAAGCGAACTGGGCGAATGCCGCCAGTTCACGGTACTGAGCCAGAGCGGTACGGATACCGCCGGAGAGCTTCTTGATGATCTTGGTCTGAGCGGCACCACCCACACGGGATACCGAAACACCGGCGTTCACTGCAGGGCGGATGCCTGAGTTGAACATGGCCGATTCCAGGAAGATCTGACCGTCGGTGATGGAAATCACGTTGGTCGGAACGAACGCGGAAACGTCGCCAGCCTGGGTTTCGATGATCGGCAGTGCGGTCAGGGAACCGGTTTTGCCGGTCACTGCGCCGTTGGTGAACTTCTCTACGTACTCTTCCGAAACGCGGGATGCGCGCTCCAGCAGACGGGAGTGAAGATAGAACACGTCGCCTGGGTAAGCTTCACGGCCTGGTGGACGGCGCAGCAGCAGGGAGATCTGGCGGTAAGCCACGGCCTGCTTGGACAGATCGTCGTAAACGATCAGCGCGTCTTCACCGCGGTCGCGGAAGAATTCACCCATGGTGCAACCGGAGTACGGTGCCAGGAATTGCAGCGCAGGAGATTCCGAAGCACTGGCAGCCACGATGATCGTGTTGGCCAGGGCGCCGTTTTCTTCCAGCTTGCGAACCACGTTGGCGATGGTCGATTGCTTCTGACCGATGGCTACGTAGACGCAGAAAATTCCGCTGTTCTTCTGGTTGATGATTGCGTCGATGGCCAGAGCGGTTTTACCGATCTGACGGTCACCGATGATCAGCTCACGCTGGCCACGGCCGACAGGAATCATGGCATCGACAGCCTTGTAGCCAGTCTGTACAGGCTGGTCTACCGACTTACGCCAGATCACGCCCGGAGCAACTTTCTCGACCGCGTCGGTCTCGGTGTTGCCCAGTGGACCTTTGCCGTCAACAGGGTTACCCAGTGCGTCGACTACGCGGCCCAGCAGTTCCTTACCAACCGGAACCTCCAGGATGCGGCCAGTGCACTTGGCGCTCATGCCTTCAGCCAGACTGGTGTACGCGCCCAATACAACGGCACCTACGGAGTCTTGCTCCAGGTTGAGGGCCATACCGTAGACGCCGCCCGGAAACTCGATCATCTCGCCGTACATAACGTCGGCCAGACCGTGAATCCGCACGATGCCGTCAGATACGCTGACGACAGTGCCTTCGTTACGGGCTTGGGAGGTCACATCGAGCTTGTCGATGCGGCCCTTGATAATTTCACTTATTTCGGAAGGATTGAGTTGCTGCATTGCTCTGCTGCCCCTTCAAACTCAAGATTTCAATGCTTCGGCAAGTTTCGCGATTTTGCCGCGAATCGAGCCATCGATAACCAGGTCGCCGGCACGGATAACAACACCACCAATCAGGGATGCGTCCTCCGAAGCTTGCAGGCGCACTTCCCGATTGAGTCGTGCACTGAGAACCTTGGCGAGTTTGTCTTGCTGTTCTTGGTTCAATGCGAAAGCACTGGTCACTTCAACGTCTACCGATTTCTCTGCGTCGGCCTTGTACAGGTCGAACAGTGCGGCGATCTCCGGCAGAAGCGGGAGTCGGTCGTTTTCGGCAACGACATTGATGAAGTTCTGCACTTTCACATCGAACTTGTCGCCGCACACTTCAATAAAAGTGGCGGCCTTGTCTGCGCTCGTCAGGCGCGGGGCCTTGAGCACGCGCTGCATGGTGTCGTCCTGCGACACGGCTGCAGCCAGGCCGAGCATGGCTGACCAAGAGGCCAGCTGCTGGTGGGCCTGGGCGTGCTCGAAGGCTGCCTTAGCGTAAGGTCGGGCCAACGTGGTCAGTTCTGCCATGATCGCCCTCGCTTAAATTTCAGCAGCCAGTTTGTTAACCAGCTCCGCGTGCGCGTTTTGATCGATTGTGGCACCAAGGATCTTCTCAGCACCGCCGACCGCCAGAGCACCCAGTTGGGCACGCAGCGCGTCTTTGACGCCGTTCAGTTCCTGTTCGATCTCGGCATGAGCCGAAGCCTTCACACGGTCAGCTTCGACGCGGGCTTTTTCAACAGCCTCTTCGACGATCTGGTTACCGCGTTTCTTGGCTTGCTCAATGATCTCAGCTGCCTGTGCTTTAGCTTCGCGCAGTTGATGACCCACTTTCTCTTGGGCCAACTCCAGGTCGCGAGCTGCACGGCTGGCAGCGTCCAAGCCGTCCGCGATCTTCTTCTGACGTTCGTGCAAAGCCGCGATGACCGGAGGCCACACGAACTTCATGCAAAACACTACAAAAATGAAGAACGCAACGGATTGGCCAATCAGGGTTGCATTAATGTTCACGCCAACACCTCGCTCATTCGTTGTCCAACACCCCAATCACTCGAAATCGAGTGATCAGCCAGCGAGTTGACCAACGAAGGGGTTCGCGAAGGTGAAGAACAGAGCGATACCAACGCCGATCATGGTCACGGCGTCGAGCAGGCCGGCGACGATGAACATTTTAACTTGCAGCATTGGAACCATTTCTGGCTGACGCGCTGCGCCTTCCAGGAACTTGCCGCCCAGCAGGCCGAAACCAATGGCAGTACCCAGGGCGCCCAGGCCGATCAACAGTGCAACAGCGATAGCGGTTAGACCAACTACAGTTTCCATCTTTCCTCCCGACTTTTACGTCGTATGGTTTAGGTTTTTTAGATTTTAAAGCGGTAAAACAAATCGTTTCATCAGCCCTGGTGGGCCACCTTCCCGTTTCACCGGGAAGGACATCAGACTGGTCGAGACCGGTCTTAATGGTTCTCTTCGTGCGCCATCGACAGGTAGACGATGGTCAGCATCATGAAGATGAAGGCCTGCAGGGTAATGATCAGGATGTGGAACACAGCCCACGCCCACTGCAGAACAACGCCCAGGCCGCTAAGCCAGAGCAGGCCGCTGCCGAACATCACAGCGATCAGGATGAACACCAGTTCGCCGGCATACATGTTGCCGAACAGTCGCAGGGCCAGGGAAATAGGCTTGGCGACCAGGGTGACGAATTCCAGCAGGAAGTTCACCGGAATCAGCAGGGCCTGAACGAAAATGTTCTTGCTGCCGAATGGGTGCAGGGTCAGTTCGCCGATGAAACCGCCGATGCCCTTGACCTTGATGCTGTAGAAAATGATCAACGCGAACACCGACAGGGCCATGCCCAGGGTGGCGTTAGGGTCCGTGGTGGAGACCGCACGGAATGGAATGTGGTGATCGCCGGAGATCAGGATGGCCAGTTGAGGAATCCAGTCGACCGGGATCAGGTCGACGGCGTTCATCAGGAACACCCAGACGAAGATGGTCAGCGCCAGCGGTGCGATCACCGGGCTACGGCCATGGAAGCTGTCTTTCACGCTGCCATCGACGAATTCGACCAATACTTCAACGAAGTTCTGCAGAGCACCCGGTTGACCGGAAGTCGCCTTCTTCGCCGCCATGCGGAAAATGAGGACGAAGATCAGACCCAATGCGACCGACCAGCCCAGAGTATCCAGGTGGAAAGCCCAGAAGCCCATTTCTTTGGCTTCTGCTGCGGTGTGGGCGAAGCCCCAGCCGCCGTTGGGAAGCTGACCGAAGGTCAGGTTCTGCAAGTGGTGCTGGATATAGCCCGAAGCGGTTGTTTCTGCCATGGTTGCCTCAAACGCCCTAAGGTTTCGAAAGTCTTGTTTTCATTAGCAGGGGAGCGAACCAGCTGACCAGTTGGGTCAACACGAAGACACCGAATACAGCCAGCGGCGCCAATGGCTTCACACCTGCAAAGGTCAGTGCAAACAGCACTGCCGTCAAAATCAGTTTCCCCGCCTCGCCGGCATAAAAAGACCGGACGATGGCCTGGGCTGCTCGGGCGCCGGAAAACCGAAAGGCCCTGTGAGCAAAATACATATTGGGCAGCAAGGCTATCAGGCCTCCGCAGAGTCCTGAATATCCGGCTACGACTCCATGCCAATACCAAAGCGCCAATGCGGCGATCAGCAGGATGACAAATTGAGCCAATAAAACCGGGAAAACGGCCAAGCGATGGAACGGCAACGTGTTTGGCGTGCGGGTTTCCATCACTCTTGCTCCTCAATGGTCGGCTGCCGGAAATCAATAACTTGGCATAATTTGTGCCGACAAAATGCGCGCAGAGTATAGGGGCGGTTCAGCCCCTATTCAACTGTCGGGTAGTGATTTCCGATCACGCGCTACATAAGCAAATGTTTCAGCGAATGTGGGCAAGGACGCCTTGAAGCTCATCGAGGGAGTTATATCCGATGACCAGTTGGCCTTTGCCCTTCTTACCGTGGCGAATTTGCACCGCAGAGCCCAGGCGCTCGGCCAGGCGCTGCTCGAGACGCGCGATATCCGGATCAGGTTTGGCCGTTTCAACCGGTGCAGGTTTACCGCTGAGCCACTGCCGAACCAAGGCCTCGGTCTGACGAACGGTGAGCCCCCGTGCGACAACGTGTCGCGCCCCTTCAACCTGTTGATTTTCCGGCAAACCTAGCAATGCACGGGCATGGCCCATTTCCAGGTCGCCATGGGACAACATGGTCTTGATGACTTCCGGCAGCGCGATCAGGCGCAGCAGGTTGGACACGGTTACGCGGGATTTACCTACCGCCTCGGCCACCTGTTGCTGGGTCAGCTGGAATTCCTGCTGCAAACGCTGCAACGCAATCGCTTCTTCGATGGGGTTGAGGTCTTCACGCTGGATATTCTCGATCAAGGCCATGGCGATCGCGGTTTCGTCGGGCACATCGCGGACCATTGCCGGGATGGTTTCCTTGCCCGCCTGTTGGCTTGCACGCCAGCGGCGCTCGCCGGCGATGATTTCAAAGCGCCCACCACCGATCGGGCGGACCACGATGGGCTGCATCACGCCCTGGGCCTTGATCGAATTGGCCAGTTCTTCCAGCGCCTGGGGATCCATGTCCCGGCGCGGCTGGTATTTACCGCGCTGGATCAGGTCCAGGGGCAGGTGCTGCAACTCGCGCTCGTCGGCCTGCACCGCCTGTTCTTCAAGCGACGTGACGGTCGGACCACTCAACAGTGCATCCAGTCCACGTCCTAGACCTCGTTTCTTGACGGCCATGGGGATTCCTTAAGTTGGCTGGGCAGCAGCGGTGCGTGAATTGCGGCGTTGGCGACGGACCATCTCGCCGGCCAGTGCCAGGTAAGCAATGGCACCACGCGACGATTTGTCGTAAGCCAGGGCCGGCATGCCGTAGCTCGGTGCTTCGGCCAAGCGGATGTTGCGCGGGATCACCGTGTCGTAAAGCTGATCGCCGAAATGTTCCTTGAGCTGGGCCGAAACATCGTTCATCAGGCTCAGGCGCGGATCGTACATGGTTCGCAGCAGACCCTCGACTTGCAGGTTCGGGTTGAGCAACTCGGCAATCCGCTTGATGTTATCCACAAGATCGCTCAAACCTTCCAATGCAAAATATTCGCACTGCATGGGAATAATGACCCCGTCGGCGGCGACCAGGGCGTTGAGCGTCAGCATCGACAGCGAGGGCGGGCAGTCGATCAGAATGTAATCGTAATTCTCGCGGATCGGTGCCAGGGCGCTGCGCAGACGGCTTTCTTTCATCTGCATTTCCAGCAGCACCACTTCCGCCGCGGTCAGGTCGCGGTTGGCCGGCAGCAGTTGATAACCGCCGTGTTCGGAGTAGTGCATGGCCTGGGCCAGGTCGCACTCACCGATCAGCAAGTCATAGACCGAGTTTTCCAGGCCGTGTTTATCCACACCGCTGCCCATGGTGGCGTTGCCCTGTGGATCAAGATCGATCAACAGCACCCGGCGCTTGGTGGCCACCAGGGATGCTGCGAGGTTGATGCAGGTGGTGGTTTTGCCCACGCCACCTTTCTGGTTCGCTATCGCGAATACCTTAGCCATTCTTGCTTGTGTTCCCAATCATGCCGTGCGGCGCAGTATCAGCAGATGGCGTTGGCCTTGGCAACCGGGTACGGCCAAGGCGTGTTCGCTATCGAGGTGGAAGTCTGCCGGCAATGCTAACAGCTCATCGCTTGGATGGACGCCCTTCATTGCCAGCCAGCGGGTGTCGTGGTCGCCCAGGTGGCGGGTCCAGTTACTGAAGTTCTCCATGCTACTGAACGCCCGGGAGACAATTCCGTTGAAGGGCAGCTCTGGCGTGAAGGCTTCAACGCGGCTGTGGATAACCTGCAGGTTTTCCAGCTTGAGTTCGAGTTTGACCTGGGTCAGAAAGCGCGTCTTCTTGCCGTTACTGTCCAGGCACGTGACCTGTGAATCCGGAAACAGGATGGCCAAGGGAATGCCCGGCATGCCGCCGCCACTGCCCACGTCGAGCCAGCGACCGTTTTTTATAAACGGCATGACACTCAAGCTGTCGAGCAAATGACGCGAGACCATTTCGTCGGGATCGCGGACTGCGGTGAGGTTGTAAGCCTTGTTCCATTTGATCAACAGGGCCAGATAACCCAGCAGCAACTCGTGCTGGGCTTCGGTCAAGTCCACGCCCAATTGGCGCGCTCCTGTGGATAACTCTTCGGCGTGTTGCAAGGTAACCAACGAACTCAAGCGCTTTGCTCCAACTGACGGCCCGCGCCGCGTTTTTTCAAATGAATCATCAACAGCGAGATCGCTGCCGGGGTGACACCGGGGATGCGTGAAGCCTGGCCCAGGGTCTCGGGGCGAGTTATCCCCAGCTTGCTTTGAATTTCTTTCGACAGCCCGGAGATGCCGGTGTAATCGATATCCACAGGCAGCCTGGTGTCTTCACTGGCGCGCAGGCGAGCGATTTCGTCCTGCTGGCGATCAATGTAGCCGGCGTACTTGGTCTTGATTTCGACCTGCTCGGCGACCTGTGGATCTTCTGCACCATGGCCTGTCACTTCGACCAGGCCAGCGTAGTCGATTTCCGGGCGGGACAGCAGGTTCAGCAGGTTGTACTCGTGGGTCAACGGCGTACCGAATTTTTCCGCAATCGCGTCGCCCTGCTCGGTGCCCGGACGAACCCAGGTACTTTTCAGGCGCTGCTCTTCCAGCGCGATGCTTTCGCGTTTTTTGCAGAAGGCGGCCCAGCGCGCATCATCGACCAGGCCGAGCTCGCGACCTTTTTCGGTCAGGCGCAGATCGGCATTGTCTTCGCGCAGGATCAAACGGTATTCCGCTCGGGAGGTAAACATCCGGTACGGTTCCTGGGTGCCCAGGGTAATCAGGTCGTCGACCAATACACCGATGTAAGCCTCATCGCGACGCGGGCACCAGCTGTCTTTGCCTTGTGCACGCAGTGCCGCGTTCGCCCCGGCCAGCAAACCTTGGGCGCCGGCTTCTTCGTAACCGGTGGTGCCGTTGATTTGCCCGGCGAAAAACAAACCGCCGATTACTTTGGTTTCGAGGCTGTATTTCAAGTCACGCGGGTCGAAGTAGTCATATTCGATGGCGTAACCCGGCCGCACGATGTGCGCGTTTTCCATGCCGCGAATCGATTGCACGATCTGAATTTGCACATCGAACGGCAGCGAGGTGGAAATCCCGTTCGGGTACAACTCATGGGTCGTCAGGCCTTCGGGCTCGATAAAGACCTGATGGCTTTCCTTGTCGGCAAAACGGTGGATCTTGTCTTCGATCGACGGACAGTAGCGTGGGCCAATGCCTTCGATCACGCCGGAATACATCGGTGAACGGTCGAGATTCGCCGCGATGATCTCGTGAGTACGGGCATTGGTGTGGGTAATCCAGCAGCTGACCTGTTTCGGGTGCTGCTCCTTGGAACCCATGAACGACATCACTGGAATCGGCGTGTCGCCCGCTTGTTCGGTCATCACCGAGAAATCCACGGAACGTCCGTCGATACGCGGTGGCGTTCCGGTTTTCAAGCGGCCGACACGCAGCGGCAATTCACGCAGGCGTTTGGCCAGAGCAATCGAGGGTGGATCACCCGCGCGGCCCCCCGAATAGTTCTGCATGCCGATGTGGATAAGTCCACCGAGGAACGTACCGGTGGTCAACACGACGGATTGCGCGAAGAAACGCAGCCCCATCTGGGTGACGACACCGCGAACCTGGTCCTGCTCGACAATCAGGTCATCTGCGGCCTGCTGAAATATCCACAGGTTCGGCTGGTTTTCCAAGGTTTCGCGTACTGCGGCCTTGTACAGGATGCGGTCGGCCTGTGCGCGAGTCGCACGCACGGCCGGGCCTTTGCGGCTGTTGAGCACGCGAAATTGAATACCCCCTTTATCGGTGGCCATGGCCATCGCGCCGCCGAGGGCGTCAATTTCCTTGACCAGGTGGCTTTTGCCGATGCCACCGATGGCAGGGTTGCAACTCATCGCACCGAGGGTTTCCACGTTATGCGTGAGCAACAGGGTTTTGACGCCCATGCGTGCTGACGCCAGTGCTGCCTCGGTACCGGCATGACCGCCGCCGATGACGATCACTTCAAAACGGGAAGGGAAATCCACCACGCACCTCGTGCCTGCTTATGTAGGTAATCAGGAATTGTCTGTTGAAAGAGTTTTGCAGCTTTGGCGGCAAGTATAGGGACTTAGCCCTTCCTAAAGAACCCTTTGCACAAAATTTAACCAGCTGTGGATGAATCACAGACAATAGAAATTAAAAGAGAGAAATTTATTAAATCTTTGTTTTTATGTTTATTTTTACTGAGCATCATTTCTGTGGATAGATTGCTAAAACCCTCTAAATACGTTGTGTACAGCGTTTCAAAAGTCTGTGGTCATGTGCCGATGAGCGCGGTGGGTAACTGCTTTAAGCCTGTGGATTAAACCATCACTTATCCACAGATGGGTTTGTCATGACTTTTTAAGCCCTGTTATCAACCGGGTACAGAGCAGCTTACCCACAGGGCTTAACCCGGCTTTTTTCTTCATTCATCCTGAATTCAGCCCACGAGAAAGCCTCCGTTGCCTTCGGATCCGGCGCAGACCACTTCAATGAAAGACCTATTGTGGGACAACCTCGCCGCAGTTAATAATAGCGATTATCATTAACCTGCCCACTGCGCCCCTATGTCCCCTCCTACTCATACGGCAGCTGTTCAGAACATCTACGAGGAACACCACACGTGGTTACAGGGGTGGCTCAAAGGTAAATTGCATAACGCCTGCGATGCAGCCGATGTTGCCCACGATACGTTCGTGCGTATTTTAGGTGGGCGACATGCCTCCCAGATCCTCGAACCGCGGGATTACCTGGCCACGATCGCCAGGGGTCTGGTGATTGATCGTTATCGCCGCCATACCATCGAACAGGCCTATAAGGAGGCTTTGGCCGAGCGCCCAGATCCCACCGTTGTCAGTGAAGAAGACAGGGCGATCATCATCGAAACCCTGACGGCTGTGGATAAAGCCCTGCATGGACTCGGGGCGCGCGCGCGAAGGATCTTCATGCTGTCTCAGTTCGAGGGGCTGACTTATCAACAGATCGCCGATCAATTACAGGTTTCGCTGACCACGGTGAAGAAACACATGATCCGGGCGTTTACCGAATGTTCATTGATCCTGGCCAGCAGCTGATGGCCGCTCCCGATCGCGAAACCTTTGAAGCCGCCGCCACTTGGTATGTGCAATTTCAGTCCCAGGCTCCCACCCCCGCCGAACGTCATGCCTGGCAGCAATGGCTGAACCGCGATCCTTCCCATCTGGCTGCATGGAATCAGCTGGAACAGCTGCAACGCAGCCTGGGTGCGCTGCCCCAGGACGTCACTCGCCGTGCGCTATCAACCACCCAGCAACGTCGGCAAGTACTCAAATGGCTGCTGGTTCTGGGCGGTAGTGGCTATCTCGGCTGGAACATCCAACAACATAGCCGCGTTGGAACAGTGTGGGCCGACTACTGCACACCGGTTGGAGGGCGGCAACATATCCAATTGGCCGACGGCACCCGAATCGAACTCAATACCCGCTCGGCGATTGACGTGATAGTCGACGAACGGCAACGCTTGATTCGCCTACGCGAGGGTGAGGTGCTTATCCACACCGGCAGGTTGGGCGCACAGGCACCGTTTTATGTTGAGACTCGCCAGGGGCGGGTCCAGGCGTTGGGCACTCGGTTTACTGTGCGCCAGCTGGCCGATTCCACTCGGGTAGGCGTATTGGAAGATCGAGTACAGGTGTCCCCGGCCGACAAACCCGACTCCGGCCTGCTGCTCAATGCGGGCCAAAGCGCCGACTTTGATCGGCTCAAGGTGAGTCCGATCCGTCCTTATGCTGCCGTTCAGGCCGCCTGGGTCGACGGGCAATTAATCGTGCTGGATGCACCGCTTGGGGATGTAATCGACGAATTGGCGCGCTATAGGTCCGGTGTCCTGCAGTGCGACACGGTCTCGGCGCGCCTGCGCGTCTCCGGTACGTTCCGCCTGGACGCCACTGATGCAGTGTTGGCCAACCTGCAGGCAACCTTGCCTATCCATGTGAAATACTTCACACGCTACTGGGTTTCGATAACACCGATGGTTTGATTAAAAAATCACACGGGGGGTTATCTTTTTCCTAGCTGGAACGGCCCTACAGGTAATTACGACGATACCTTCAGGGTCTATCCACCAATGCGCCTTCCCACCCAGCTACGCCAGCGACTTTCCTGCCACGGCTTGACCTACGGTCTGCTGATTGCTACCGCCGCCACAGCCGGCACCGTATTTGCCACCGGCGCCTTGGCCGCCAGTGCGGTGCGGCATTTCTCCATTGCGGCCGGTCCGCTGGACAGGGCTTTGAGCCAGTTTGCCGCCAGCGCGAACGTGATCCTATCTTTCTCCCCGGAGCAAACCGCACGGCTAACCACCCCTGGTATTGAAGGCGATTACTCGATCGATCAGGGATTCGCATTGTTGCTGCAAAACTCAGGGTTGACGGCTTCCGTTCAAGCCCCCGGCAGCTACGTATTGCAGGCAGCTCCTGCGGGCCAACTCACCCTTGCGGCGACGACGGTGAGTACTTATCAACAAACTGGTTTCAACCAGGATATCGCTGCAGATGTAGGCTATAAGGCGCAAAACAGTCGGATCGGCACCAAGACCAGTACCCCGTTGTCGGAAACACCGCGCTCGGTGTCGGTGGTCACCGGCCAACGCATTAAGGACCAAAAGGCGCAAAGTCTGACGCAAGTGCTGGGATATGTTCCCGGCATCTTCGCGCCCCCCTTTGCCGCCGGCGACAGTCTGGCAGGCGATCTGTTCTTTATCCGCGGTTTCAATGCCACTGATTATGGCTACGGTCTGCTGCGAGATGGCCTGCGTGTGCAGGGCAACCGGTACGACACCACCAGCGAACCCTATGGCTTGGAGCGGGTCGAGGTTTTCCGTGGCCCCTCCTCCCTGCTGTATGGCGAGAACGCTCCTGGTGGCCTGGTAAACCTGGTGAGCAAACATCCAACGGCCACGCCCCAGGGCGAGGTGCAACTGGGGTATGGTTCCAATAATCGTCGCCAACTGGGTGTGGATATCTCGGGTCCGCTCAGCGATAACGACAACGTCCTCGGCAGACTGGTGATGCTGGGCCGCAAGTCCGATACGCAAACCGACCATGTACCGGACGACCGCCTCTATATCGCGCCTTCCTTGACGCTTAACTTCGACGATTACAACAGCCTGACGCTGTTGGCCAATTACCAGAAGGACCACACCAACCTGGAACTCGGCCTGCCGGCTGCAGGCACCTTGCTCACAAACCCCAACGGCAAGCTCTCCAAGCACACAATGCTCGGTAATCCGGACTGGAATACCTTCGAGCGTGAAAGCTGGAGCACCGGCTACGAGTTCAGCCACAGCTTTAATGATGACTGGCAGTTCCGCCAGAACTCACGCTATATGCAATCGCGCATCGACCGCCATGAAACCTGGCCCAGCGCCCTGAATAATCGCGGCTTCGGCACTCAGTTGAACATGACGGCCTACGACCGTTACAACAAGTCGATGGTGTACTCCCTGGATAACCAGCTGGAAGGCAAATTCCAGATGGGCAACTTGGAAAATACCGTGCTGTTGGGCGCCAGCTATGACCGCACCTCGTTCAATCAGGACTGGGATGCGGGTTTCGCGGGAACCATCAATGTGTTAAACCCTGTGTACCTGCGCGATCCGCTGACACCCGTCGCCGTACAAAACACCTTGCTTGAACAACAGATGAAAGGGGTTTATGCACAGGTCCAGAGCAAATACGACCATTGGCTGTTCTTACTCGGCGGTCGTCAGGACTGGGTCGACAGCGAATTTCGCGACAAGGTGAATACCGCCAGCGATACTCGCTCAGAAGATCGAAAATTCACCTATCAGGGCGGGGTGATGTACCAGTTCGACAACGGTTTGACGCCGTATGTCAGCTACTCCACCGCGTTTGTACCGGTCCAGCAGATCTCGAATGCCGGCTCGCCATTGAAGCCGATCACCAGCAGCCAATACGAAGTGGGCGTTAAATACGAACCGATCGGCTGGGACACGGCAATGACACTGTCGGTGTATGACCTGCGTAAACAGGACGACACCTACCTCGACGCCACCACCAATAGTTATCGGCAGGTGGGCGAAAGCCGTGCAAAGGGTGTGGAGGTGGAGGTCAACAGCAACCTCACGCCAAATCTGAATCTGACGGCGGCTTATACCTATACGGATGCGCGTATTACCAAAGACTCGGCTGCATCACTGGTCGAAGGCCATCAGATGACCGGTGTGCCGCGCAACCAGGCTTCCGTTTGGAGCAAATATCGCTTCCTTGAAGGAGGTCTCAAAGGCTTATCCCTGGGCGGTGGCGTGCGCTATTTCGACAGTACTTTTTCCTACACCGCACCGACGCTGTACGGCAAGCTGGACGCAGGGAGTGTCACGTTGGTGGATGCCGCCATCGGTTACCAGATCGACAAGAACTGGTCCGTGGATTTAAACGCCAAGAACCTCTTCGATAAAGAATACGTGTCGGGTTGCAACGATGCGGGCCGTTGCTACTGGGGGGAAAGTCGCACCTTGCTTGGTACCCTCTCCTACAACTGGTAGAGCAATTGTGGATAACATTTCACTTACCGATACAGAAGCTTGAAAAAATCCGCCCCAGCAAATCATCCGAGCTGAAGGCGCCCGTGATTTCTCCCAGCAGCTGCTGAGCCTGGCGCAGATCCTCGGCCAGCAGCTCTCCCGCCCCCGCCAGGGTCAGTTGCGCACGCCCGTGCTCAAGAGCCGCGCTGGCATGGCGCAACGCCTCAAGGTGCCGCCGGCGAGCGCTGAAGCTGCTTTCGGAGGTCTGCTCGTAGCCCATGCAAGCTTTGAGATGATCACGCAGCAGTTCCAGCCCCTCACCCGCCGACCTGGCGCTAAGACTGATGGTGACATGGCCATCCTCACTGGTTTCCAACGCTACGGCCTCCCCTGTGAGGTCGGCCTTGTTGCGGATCAACGTGACATTGGCCGGATCTGGCCTTTGCTCGAGGAACTCCGGCCATAAAGCGAAAGGATCGGCAGCCTCGGGCGCCGTGGCATCCACCACCAACAACACCCGGTCCGCTTCACCGATGGCCTTGAGTGCTCGCTCAACGCCAATTTTTTCAACGTGGTCATCGGTGTCGCGCAAGCCAGCGGTATCGACCACATGCAATGGCATGCCATCGATGTGGATATGTTCGCGCAGGATATCCCGCGTGGTCCCTGCGATTTCAGTCACGATGGCGGCTTCACGCCCCGCGAGGGCGTTCAATAGGCTGGACTTGCCGGCATTGGGACGTCCTGCGATTACCACAGTCATACCATCACGCAGCAAAGCGCCCTGTCCCGCTTCACGCAGGACTGTGGATAACTCGTCTCGAACTTTGTCCAGCATCGCCAAAACGTGCCCATCGGCAAGAAAATCGATTTCCTCTTCCGGGAAATCAATCGCCGCTTCGACGTAGATACGCAAGCCGATAAGTTGCTCTGTGAGGTTGTGCACACGCTGTGAAAAAGCGCCCTGTAATGAACGCAACGCATTGCGTGCCGCCTGTGCGGAACTGGCCTCGATCAAATCCGCAATGGCTTCGGCCTGGGCCAGGTCGAGCTTGTCATTCAAGAACGCGCGCTCGCTGAATTCCCCCGGTCGAGCAAGGCGGCAACCCAACTGCAGGCAACGCTGCAACAGCATATCGAGCACCACCGGGCCGCCATGGCCTTGCAGTTCAAGCACATCCTCACCGGTAAACGAATTCGGGCCTGGAAAATACAGCGCCAGCCCTTCGTCCAATACTTCGTTATCGGCGTCCAGGAATGGACCGTAATGGGCATATCGCGGCTTAAGATCTCGCCCGCTGATGGCGCTGGCAGCCACGCCGGCAAGCGGCCCGGAAATTCGAACGATACCGACGCCGCCGCGACCTTGAGCGGTAGCGACAGCAGCGATGGTTTCACGAGGAGCGCTCATCAACAGGTTCCAGAACAAAAGGGACGGAAAGCAAAACGCCCCACTAGGGGGCGTCTTGAGTGGTTATCCACAGAGTAATTACGCCGCGGCTTTTTGGGTAGCCGCTTCGATTTTACGTGTGATGTACCACTGTTGAGTAATCGACAACACGTTGTTGACCACCCAGTACAGGACCAGACCAGCCGGGAACCACAGGAAGAAGAAGGTGAAGATGATCGGCATCATTTTCATCACCTTGGCCTGCATCGGATCCGGAGGTGTCGGGTTCAGGCGCTGCTGGATAAACATGGTCGCGCCCATGATGATCGGCAGGATAAAGAACGGGTCTTTGATCGACAGGTCAGTTATCCACAGCATGAACGGTGCCTGACGCATTTCCACGCTTTCCAGGAGTACCCAGTACAGCGACAGGAACACCGGCATCTGCACCAGAATCGGCAAGCATCCACCCAGCGGGTTGATCTTCTCTTTCTTGTACAGCTCCATCATGGCCTGGGACATTTTCTGCCGGTCATCGCCATGTTGCTCTTTCAGCGCAGCCAGCTTCGGCGCCACCGCACGCATGCGCGCCATCGACTTGTAGCTGGCGGCCGACAGAGGGAAGAAGATCCCTTTGATCAGCATGGTCAGGAAGATGATCGACCAGCCCCAGTTACCGACGATGCTGTGGATATGTTGCAGCAACCAGAAAATCGGCTGGGCAATGAACCACAGAATGCCGTAGTCCACAGTCAGCTCCAGACCTGGGGACAACTCTTTGAGCACCGCTTGGCTTTTTGGACCGGCATACAACGTAGCGCTGGTTTCAGCCTTGGCACCTGGCGCGACGGTCAACGACGGGCCGGTGTAGCCAATAATGTAGTTACCCTTGGTGTCCTTGCGGGCCAGAACCACGTTGTTCTGGCCTGGTTGTGGAATCCACGCGGTAACGAAATAGTGCTGCAACCAGGCAACCCAGCCGCCGTTCACGTTATACGTGATGGCTGGCTTGGTCTTGTCTTCGTTCACCTTGTCCATGTCTTTCATGGACACTTTTTTGTAGGGTTCCGAACTTGTCCACAGGGCGGCGCCCAGGTAAGTCGCAGTACCCGTCGCGGTGCTTGACGAAGGATCGGAGCTGGCGTCGCGCTTGAGTTGCGCAAACATCGCGCCATTCCAAGGCTGGGCGCTTTGGTTGTCGATCAGGTAGGTAACGACGATATCGTACAGGCCACGCTTGAGCGTGAACCGCTTGATGTAATTGACGCCGTCCTTGCTGAACTTGAGGTCTACGACCAATTGGTCCTGACCATCAGCCAGTTGATAACTTTTCTTCTCCGAGGAGAACACTGGGCGGCCGGACTGGCTGGCATCAGGTCCATTTGCGCCGATCAGACCGCTTTGGGCCTGATAAACACGCTCGCCACCGTTATCGAACAGCTGGAATGGAATTTCCGGATGGTCTTGACGGCGTGGGTAAAGCGGCAGCGTCAACTTGGCAACGTCACCACCTTGCGGGTCGACCGCCAGGTCCAGCACATCCGTTTTGATCTGGATGAGGTCGGTGCTTGCTGCAACTGGAACTTCGGCGGGCGCTTTGGCTTCGCCTGCTGCGCGTGGAATGTCATCACTGGCGGCAGCATTTGTGCCACTTGCAGCGTCGGGAAGACCCGCAGGTGCAGTGTTGACGGCAACATTCTGAGTCGGCAGGGCAGCCTGGCCATAGTCCTGGTTCCACTTAAGAACCATGACGTAGGACACGATTGCCAGGGCGACGATCAGGATCGTGCGTTTAATATCCATGATTACTCGGCCATCGAAGAAGAACGGGAGGTAGGGACAGGTGGAACCGGGTCATAACCACCGGGATTCCACGGATGACAGCGACCTAAACGACGAAAGGTCAGCCAGCCACCGCGCAGAAGACCATGATTTTCTATGGCTTCTAACGCGTAGCAGGAACAACTGGGGTAGAAACGACAGTGGTTTGCCATCAGAGGACTAATGGCATAGCGATAAAACTGGATCGGAACGAGTGCCAGTTTACGCATCGTTGCTGTCTACCCCTACAGTTTCGGGGCTACCTGGAGGTGCTGGCTTGTGGGTACGCGCCAGACGTTTCCAGAGCTTGCCGAAATGCTGAATCAATTCGGGGTTTTCTACATCCCCCAAGCCTTTGCGCGCGACGATAACAATATCCCAACCAACCAGAGTGTCCTGGTGGAGGCGAAACGATTCGCGCATCAGACGCTTGAGGCGATTGCGCTCAACGGAGAGCTTTACGCTCTTTTTGCCGATCACCAACCCGAGACGGGGGTGATCCAGATCGTTGTTACGCGCAAGGAGCAGGAGATTTTTCCCCGGAACCTTGCCGGTGGGGGAGTCAAAGACTGCCTTGAAGTGCCGGGGGGTTAGCAGACGCTTTTCCCGACTGAAGTCCTGACTCACCACCAGTGCCGGATTATCAAACTGCCAGACGCGCACGACCTTTGGCGCGACGACGCGACAGGACGGCACGACCGTTCTTGGTGGCCATGCGGGCACGGAAGCCGTGGGTACGGGCGCGTTTGATGGTGCTGGGTTGGAAAGTACGTTTCATGGCGTTGTTACCTGGTTCGTCCACAACGGGCCGGAATGGCCCCCGTTTTAAGAGACCGGCGATTCTAGAGAAAGCAAGCCTCTAGGTCAATTTCCAACCAGCTTTTCCTTCAATTAGATCTTCAGGAGCGCGAGCGTGCTTTGCTTGGCCCGCGCCTCCATCAGTGCCGACCTAGATATAAAAATAAAGAAGGAAGTTATTTAAAGCTTTTCTGTAAAGCTTATAAAAGCTAGGTAGGCGATCATCTGTGGATAACTGGATGCAGCCCATATTTCACGTGCTGTACAGAGAATGACAACACGGGGGAGAAACGGTGCTCTGCCTGTGCTGCGCTGTCGGATAAGCTGTGTGTGAAAGCGGGTGTTATCCACAGCGCGGTTACCCACAGACTTTCGACCCCACTTGTGCAACGAGCTCAGGGCCGCTTATCCACAGAGCTTATGCACAGACCGCCGGTCGGCTTTTTCAAGGTTAAGGCATTGATTTTGGCCGGTGTGTGGGCAACCTACATGTGGATAAGTGGGCGGCTGGCCGCTACAATGGCGGCTGTTTTTGCCTCACCGGCTTTCAACTTAGGGGATATCCGTGTCAGTGGAACTTTGGCAGCAGTGCGTAGAGCTTTTGCGCGATGAGCTGCCTGCCCAGCAATTCAACACCTGGATCCGTCCGCTACAGGTCGAAGCCGAAGGCGACGAGTTGCGCGTCTATGCGCCCAACCGGTTTGTTCTGGACTGGGTCAACGAGAAGTACTTGAGCCGCGTTCTTGAATTGCTCGACGAGCACGGCAACGGGCTCGCTCCCGCGCTCTCCTTATTAATAGGCAGCAAACGCAGCTCTGCGCCTCGCGCGGCACCCAATGCACCTTTGGCCGCTGCCGCGTCCCAGGCTCAGGCGGCCTCCGCCCCGGTGACCTCGGCTCCTGCAGCAGCGCCGGCAACCTCCAGATCGTCGGCGCAGAAAAATGCGCCAGAGCAAGAAGAGCCTTCGCGTGACAGCTTCGACCCGATGGCGGGCGCCAGTTCCCAGCAGGCTCCGGTTCGCGCCGAACAGCGTACCGTGCAGGTCGAAGGCGCACTCAAGCACACCAGCTACCTGAACCGAACGTTCACCTTCGAAAATTTCGTCGAGGGTAAATCCAACCAGTTGGCGCGAGCCGCTGCCTGGCAGGTCGCCGATAACCCCAAGCATGGCTACAACCCACTCTTCCTTTATGGCGGCGTTGGCTTGGGTAAGACCCACTTGATGCATGCAGTGGGCAATCATCTATTAAAGAAGAACCCGAATGCCAAGGTTGTATACCTGCACTCGGAGCGCTTCGTGGCCGACATGGTCAAGGCCTTGCAGCTCAACGCGATCAACGAGTTCAAGCGTTTCTATCGCTCCGTTGACGCCTTGCTGATCGATGACATCCAATTTTTCGCACGCAAAGAACGTTCGCAGGAGGAGTTTTTCCATACCTTCAACGCCCTGCTCGAAGGTGGCCAGCAGGTCATTCTGACCAGTGATCGTTACCCGAAGGAAATCGAAGGTCTGGAAGAACGCTTGAAGTCGCGCTTCGGCTGGGGGCTCACCGTTGCGGTGGAGCCGCCGGAGCTGGAAACCCGCGTGGCGATCCTGATGAAAAAGGCCGACCAGGCTAAGGTGGATCTTCCTCACGACGCTGCGTTCTTTATCGCTCAACGCATTCGCTCCAACGTGCGTGAACTCGAAGGCGCGCTCAAGCGGGTGATCGCCCACTCGCACTTCATGGGGCGCGACATTACCATCGAGTTGATTCGCGAATCCTTGAAGGACCTGTTGGCCCTGCAGGACAAACTGGTGAGTGTGGATAACATCCAGCGCACGGTGGCCGAGTACTACAAGATCAAGATATCCGATCTGTTGTCCAAGCGCCGCTCGCGCTCTGTGGCGCGTCCGCGCCAGGTGGCAATGGCCCTTTCCAAGGAATTGACCAACCACAGTCTGCCGGAAATCGGGGATGTATTTGGCGGTCGCGACCACACCACGGTTTTGCACGCATGCCGCAAGATCAATGAACTTAAGGAATCCGACGCGGATATTCGCGAGGACTACAAGAACCTGCTGCGTACACTGACTACGTGATGACACCAGCGCAGCTTATTAAGGCAAGGGACTAGACCATGCATTTCACCATTCAACGCGAAGCCCTGTTGAAACCCCTGCAACTGGTCGCAGGCGTCGTCGAGCGCCGCCAGACCTTGCCGGTGCTCTCTAACGTATTGCTGGTGGTCGAAGGCCAGCAATTGTCCCTGACCGGTACTGACCTTGAAGTCGAGCTGGTGGGCCGTGTGCAGCTGGAAGAACCTGCCGAACCCGGTGAAATCACCGTTCCGGCGCGCAAGCTGATGGACATCTGCAAAAGCCTGCCGAACGATGCGCTGATCGACATCAAAGTCGATGAGCAGAAGTTGGTGGTCAAGGCCGGTCGTAGCCGCTTTACCCTGTCCACGCTGCCAGCCAATGATTTCCCGACTGTTGAAGAAGGCCCGGGCTCGCTGACCTGCAGCCTGGAGCAAAGCAAGCTGCGCCGTTTGATCGAGCGTACCAGCTTCGCCATGGCTCAGCAGGACGTGCGTTACTACCTCAACGGCATGCTGCTTGAAGTCTCCGAAGGCGTTATCCGCGCTGTCGCAACCGACGGTCATCGCCTGGCGATGTGCTCGATGCGCGCCGACATCGGCCAGCCTGATCGTCACCAGGTTATCGTGCCCCGCAAAGGTATTCTCGAGCTGGCGCGTTTGCTCACCGAGCCGGACGGCAACGTCAGCATCGTGCTGGGCCAGCACCACATTCGCGCCACCACCGGCGAATTCACCTTTACCTCCAAGCTGGTTGACGGCAAGTTCCCGGACTACGAGCGCGTGCTGCCCAAAGGTGGTGACAAGTTGGTGGTGGGCGATCGTCAGGCACTGCGTGAAGCATTCAGTCGTACGGCTATTCTCTCCAACGAAAAGTACCGTGGTATCCGCCTGCAACTGGCCAATGGTCAGCTGAAAATCCAGGCCAATAACCCGGAGCAGGAAGAAGCGGAAGAAGAAGTGGGCGTTGACTACAACGGTGGCTCGCTGGAAATCGGCTTTAACGTCAGCTACCTGCTCGATGTCCTGGGCGTAATGACCACCGAACAAGTTCGCTTGATCCTTTCGGACTCCAACAGCAGCGCGTTGGTACAGGAATCCGACAACGACGACTCGGCTTACGTTGTCATGCCGATGCGCCTGTAACCATGCCCAGCAGAAGCTAGATGTCCCTCAGTCGCGTCTCGGTCACCGCGGTGCGCAATTTGCACCCGGTGACCTTCTCCCCTTCCCCCCGAATCAATATTCTCCACGGCGCCAACGGCAGTGGTAAAACCAGTGTGCTGGAAGCCATTCACTTGTTGGGCCTTGCGCGTTCGTTTCGCAGCGCTCGCTTGTTGCCGGTTATCCAATACGAACAGCTGGCGTGCACAGTGTTTGGGCAGGTTGAGCTCGCAGAAGGCGGTCATAGCAGCCTGGGCATATCTCGTGATCGTGGTGGGGAGTTTCAAATTCGCATAGACGGGCAAAATGCTCGGAGTGCCGCGCAGTTGGCTGAGATCCTGCCGCTGCAATTGATTAACCCCGACAGTTTTCGGCTGTTGGAAGGCGCGCCAAAGATCCGCAGGCAGTTCCTCGATTGGGGAGTGTTCCACGTGGAACCACGGTTTATGGCGACCTGGCAGCGCCTGCAGAAGGCCCTGCGGCAGCGGAACTCATGGCTGCGGCATGGTACACTTGACGCCGCTTCGCAAGCGGCCTGGGACCGTGAACTGTGCCTGGCCAGCGACGAAATAGATGAATACCGCCGCGCCTACATCAAGGCATTAAAACCAGTTTTTGAGCAGACTTTGAGTGAGTTGCTGGATCTCGAAGGGCTGACGCTGAGTTATTACCGTGGTTGGGACAAAGAGCGTGAGCTGAGCGCAGTGCTCGCGACCTCCTTGCTGCGGGATCAGCAAATGGGCCATACGCAGGCTGGACCCCAACGTGCTGATTTGCGCCTTAGATTAGGCACTCATAACGCTGCGGATATCTTGTCTCGCGGCCAGCAGAAATTGGTGGTGTGCGCATTGCGTATCGCACAGGGCCACTTGGTTAGCCAGGCTCGGCGAGGCCAATGTATTTATCTGGTGGATGATTTGCCGTCCGAACTGGACGAGCAACATCGTCGCTCGTTGTGCCGCTTGTTGGAAGACTTACGCTGCCAGGTGTTTATCACCTGTGTAGACCACGAATTATTGAGGGAAGGCTGGCAGACGGAAACGCCAGTCGCTTTGTTCCACGTGGAACAAGGCCGTATCACCCAGACCCACGACCATCGGGAGTGAAGGCATGAGCGAAGAAAACACGTACGACTCGACCAGCATTAAAGTGCTGAAAGGTTTGGATGCCGTACGCAAACGTCCCGGTATGTACATTGGCGACACTGATGACGGTAGCGGTCTGCACCACATGGTGTTCGAGGTGGTCGACAACTCCATCGACGAAGCTTTGGCCGGTCACTGCGACGACATCAGTATCATCATTCACCCGGACGAATCCATCACCGTGCGCGACAACGGTCGCGGCATCCCGGTAGATGTGCATAAAGAAGAAGGCGTTTCGGCGGCAGAGGTCATCATGACTGTGCTCCACGCCGGCGGTAAGTTCGACGACAACTCCTATAAAGTTTCCGGTGGTTTGCACGGAGTGGGTGTGTCGGTGGTGAACGCTCTGTCTGAAGAGCTTATCCTGACCGTTCGCCGCAGCGGCAAAATCTGGGAACAGACTTACGTCCATGGTGTACCACAAGAGCCAATGAAGATTGTTGGCGACAGTGAAACCACCGGCACCCAGATCCATTTCAAGCCCTCGGCTGAAACCTTCAAGAATATTCACTTCAGCTGGGACATTCTGGCCAAGCGAATTCGTGAACTGTCATTCCTCAACTCCGGTGTGGGTATCGTCCTCAAGGACGAACGCAGCGGCAAGGAAGAACTGTTCAAGTATGAAGGCGGCTTGCGTGCATTCGTTGAATATCTGAACACCAATAAGACTGCGGTCAACCAGGTGTTCCACTTCAACATCCAGCGTGAAGACGGCATCGGCGTGGAAATTGCCCTGCAGTGGAACGACAGCTTCAACGAGAACCTGTTGTGTTTCACCAACAACATTCCACAACGCGACGGCGGTACTCACCTCGTGGGTTTCCGTTCCGCACTGACACGTAACCTCAACACCTACATTGAAGCTGAAGGTCTGGCGAAGAAGCATAAGGTCGCCACCACCGGTGACGATGCGCGCGAAGGCCTGACAGCGATCATTTCGGTGAAGGTGCCGGATCCTAAGTTCAGCTCGCAGACCAAAGACAAGCTGGTGTCCTCCGAAGTGAAGACCGCAGTTGAACAGGAGATGGGCAAATACTTCTCCGACTTCCTGCTGGAGAACCCGAACGAGGCCAAGCTGGTTGTCGGCAAGATGATCGACGCCGCGCGTGCCCGTGAAGCGGCGCGTAAAGCCCGTGAAATGACCCGACGCAAAGGCGCGCTGGATATCGCCGGCCTGCCGGGCAAGTTGGCTGACTGCCAGGAGAAGGACCCTGCCCTCTCCGAACTGTACCTGGTGGAAGGTGACTCTGCTGGCGGTTCCGCCAAGCAGGGTCGTAACCGTCGCACCCAGGCCATCCTGCCGTTGAAGGGTAAGATCCTCAACGTTGAGAAGGCGCGTTTCGACAAGATGATTTCCTCTCAGGAAGTCGGCACCTTGATCACGGCCCTGGGCTGCGGTATCGGTCGCGACGAGTACAACATCGAAAAACTGCGCTACCACAACATCATCATCATGACCGATGCTGACGTCGACGGTTCGCACATTCGTACGCTGCTGCTGACCTTCTTCTTCCGTCAGTTGCCGGAGCTGATCGAGCGCGGCTACATCTATATCGCCCAGCCACCGCTGTACAAAGTCAAAAAGGGCAAGCAAGAGCAATACATCAAAGACGACGACGCCATGGAAGAGTACATGACGCAGTCGGCCCTGGAAGATGCAAGCCTGCACTTGAACGACGAGGCCCCGGGGATCTCCGGCGAGGCGCTGGAGCGTCTGGTTAACGATTTCCGCATGGTGATGAAGACCCTCAAGCGACTGTCGCGCCTGTACCCTCAGGAGCTGACCGAGCACTTCATCTATCTGCCGGCCGTCAGCCTGGAGCAACTGAGCGATCACGCAGCGATGCAGGATTGGCTGGCCCAGTACGAAGTGCGTCTGCGCACGGTAGAGAAATCCGGGCTGGTCTACAAAGCCAGCCTGCGTGAGGACCGTGAACGTAACGTGTGGCTGCCAGAGGTCGAGCTGATTTCCCACGGCTTGTCGAACTACGTCACCTTCAACCGCGACTTCTTCGGCAGCAATGATTACAAGACTGTGGTGACGTTGGGTGCGCAACTCAGCACCCTGCTCGACGACGGCGCCTACATTCAGCGTGGCGAACGCAAGAAGCAGGTCAAGGAATTCAAGGAAGCCCTTGATTGGCTGATGGCAGAAAGCACCAAGCGCCACACCATCCAACGATACAAAGGTCTGGGCGAAATGAACCCTGACCAGTTGTGGGAAACCACCATGGACCCAAGCCAGCGTCGCATGCTGCGCGTGACCATCGAGGACGCCATTGGCGCGGATCAGATCTTCAACACCCTGATGGGTGATGCGGTTGAACCTCGTCGTGACTTCATCGAAAGCAACGCTTTGGCGGTATCGAACCTGGACTTCTAATTCCGGTTTACCCTTCGTCGAAGTAAAAAGGCCAGCGCTTCTTAGCGTTGGCCTTTTTTTTTCACCAGCTGAATCTGGTTTTTCAATTGCTCCACGTGGAACATCGTCATTCCTAGCTGGAGGAAGGGGCCGGCACACTCTCCAAACGATAGCCATATCCGTAGATGGTCAGCAGTTGCCAACCCCGATCCGCCGTCAGACCGAGCTTGTTTCTTAACCGGTAGATATGGGTATCCAGCGGGCGGGATGAGACCATTTCTTCATGGGTCCAGAAGCGTTCGTACAGGTATTCGCGGGACAACGGCCTCGCCAGGTTGGCGAACAGACAGCTGGCCAGGCGGTACTCTCGTTCGGTGAGGTTGATCGGCTTACCTGCGCGTGTAACCGTCAGTTCTGCATCGTCGAAGGTCAGATCGTTGAAACTCTGTACTTCCTGTGTGGCGGATTTCTGCAGGCCGTGACGGCGGAGCACTGCGTTGACGCGGGCTTTCAGTTCATTAGGGCGAAAGGGTTTGCTGAGATAGTCGTCAGCGCCGCTGTTCAACGCGGTGACGATATCGCTTTCGGCATCGCGGCTGGTCAGCATGATCACAGCAGGCGGCGATTCCATGTGTTCGCGCGTCCAGCGCAGCAATGCGATACCAGTGATGTCCGGCAGTTGCCAGTCCAGGATCAACAGATCGAAGGTTTCCCGTCGCAGTTGACGCAGCAGGTCTTCCCCACGCTCGAAACAATGCAGGGCCCAAGGCTGTTCCGCAGTACCTGGGATTTGTCGCAGTGTCTGTTCCACCCGGCGTAATTCCGCGGGTTCGTCATCCAGTATTGCGACACGCATGGGTGGGTCCTTTCGTCTTGAAGAGTACGGCAGCCGTCGTCCTCATCAAGGCACGTACTGCGCAGATGCCGGTCGTTGAATCTGAAGAATTGTGCTCAGAACCAACGCCCCCCTGGATCTTCGGTAGGCTCATTTCCAAGAGTGCTTAACTCATTGGAAAACGTTTCTACCCAGGCAGGAAAGATACCGACTCCCGATAGTAAGGAAAAGGCTCAGCCGACACATGTGCCGTCGTAGACTCCTCGGTGCACATAGCGGAGCCGCCCTCACCTCACCGCTTTCAAGTCGCCACGGCGGAGCCTCAATGAACATCGTGCAGGAAAACTTTTCCGATTGGGCGAGAATGGGCTTCCCGCGAGCAGAAGTGAAACCACGACAATGTTTAGTACCCTCCTCCAACACCGGCGCGGTGACCTATGATGCTCTGGGGTAAGGCCGAGAAGCGGCAACCGACCCATGCCCAGCGCTTGTTCCGCGGGTTGGTGCGTGAATGGCTGTGGATCGGTTTGCTGCTGCTGCCTATAACTGCCTACCTGTCGGTGAGTCCTGGGCTGGCCTTGAGTAACCCGCTGTATGACAGCCTGCTGCGCTTTACGCCGTTGCCGGTAGATCCGCGTATTTTGCTGGTGACCATCGACGAGCCCAGCCTCAAGAAACTCGGGCAATGGCCTTGGCCTCGTACCCTGCATGCTGATCTGATTGATCGCCTCAGCGCTGCGCAGCCGGCCGGGATTCTGTTCGACGTGATCTTCAGTGAGCCCGAAGAACCCGCTGGCGATAAGCGTCTGGCGGATGCGCTATGCAACGCCGGCAACGTGGTGCTGCCTTTGGTGCAGGACGACTCCACAGGCGACGGCCAGGCCGAAGCGCACAGGCTGCCATTACTCAAATGTGCCAGGGGCTTGGGTCATATCAATGTTGAAGCCGACAGCGATGGCGTGGTGCGCAGCCTGTATCTGCGTGAAGGACCAGCTGATGCGATGGTCCCGCAGCTTGCCTGGCTGGCTTACCAAATGGCCGTTGAACCACGACAAATGCCCGGCGGGCCGCTGGTATCGACACCGCAACGCTGGCACCGAGATCATGCGATCCGCATCCCCTCCATCCCTGTTCATAGCCACTTCCCCAGCGTGTCCTATGTCAGCGTATTGCACGGTGAGGTGCCACCGGCACAACTGCGTGACCGTTTGATTCTGGTGGGGGCAAACGCGTCTGCAATGGGGGATCGTTTTGTTACACCCCTCTCTTCCACGGCTGGTACTACCGCAGGGCTGGACATTCAGGCCAACGTACTCAATGGATTGTTACAAGGTCGCAGTATTGAAGATGTTCCAGGATGGCTTGCGGCGTTGATAGCGACCTCACTGGTGGCGCTGTTGTTGGCGTTGCTGCTCTACCGGCCACGCTATGCGCTCTGGATGACGCTGGGTTGCATGTTCATCGCGTTGGTCGGCGCCTTGACGTTGTTACGCATGGGGCACTGGTGGTCGCCGGCCGCTTGCCTGATCGGTTTGTTGCTCAGCTACCTGATCTGGAATTGGCGCCGACTGAGTGTAATTCTCGCCTATTTCGGCTGGGAGTTGGCGCGCCTGGACGACGAGCCCAAGGTCCTGCCTGAACGCCGCCGTGCGCCCGCCAGCCGAGGCGACGTGTTGCAGTCGCGCATCTTCGCGCTGGAGCAAGCGGTCAGCCGCACACGAGATACCCGGCGCTTCATGGCCGATGGCCTTGAGTGCCTGCCGGTGGCGACGCTGATCACCGATCCGCAAGGCAATATTCTGCTGGCCAATCGTATCGCCCGGAATGTGTTCGGCAATGACCTGGTCGCTGAAAATCTCCTGGAGCAACTGGCCGACCTGGGTTATCCACCCCTGCACGGCGGCGTCCGCCCTGCCCTCGCGCAACTGGAACTGGTCGAGTTCCGCGATATCCACCAGCGCAGCCTGCGCATGGAGCTTGCGCCCCTGCTACCGGCCGAAGGCGATTTTGCCCTGGGCTGGCTATTAAGCCTTACCGATCTGAGTAAGGAGCGTGACGCCCAGCAGCATCGGGAAACCATGTTGCGCTTTCTTTCCCACGACTTGCGCGCCCCCCACTCAGCGATCCTTGCATTGCTGGATGTGCACAGCAGCGAGTCGCCAATATTTGCCCAGATCGAACAGCAGGTACGACGCGCGTTGAGCCTCACCGAGTCATTCGTGCAGTTGGCCAAAGCCGAGGCCGATGGCTATCACTTCCAGCCGACGCTGTTTGCCATGTTGGTGATGGATGCCTTCGACCAAGTGGCAGTAATTGCTCAGCTCAAAGGCATCCACTTGGTCCACGACCTGGATGAGGCGGATGAAGGCATGGTGTTGGCCGATCAGTCGCTGCTCACTCGAGCGTTATTCAATGTGCTTGAGAATGCGGTCAAGTACTCACCTTCCGGTACCACCGTCAGGTTGAGTCATGCCGCTGCTGACGGCTGGCTTGGATGCCGCATCAGCGATCAGGGCCCTGGCATAGCGCCAGACGATTTGCCCGAACTGTTCAGCCAGTACCGGCGCTTTGATTCAGCCCAAGGCAGCGAAGGACTGGGGCTGGGCCTGACGATGGTCAAGGCGGTGGTGGAGCGTCACAGGGGCGTTATCAGTTGTGAAAGCACATTGGGTAAAGGCACCGTATTCAACCTTCGGTTGCCCTTGCTGGAGGAGTAAGCGAGGCATTTGGGGCGAATACAAAAAACCGGTCATCAAGACCGGTTTTTTTATAGCTGGAAAAACTTATGCACCTTTTTCGAGATTTTATCCCTTTTTGAAATATCTAATAAAATCAGCTCTTTAACGTAAAAAAGAAGCCATTCGCCAACAAACCGTGCACAGGTTATCCACAGAACATCATACGACGGGTGTATCCACAACGATCGGCTCCGGTGGCAGTGAACCCATGGCGCGTTGCTGCGCTTCGTTCCAGGCCGCGGCGCGATCATTCAGTGCCGCAATGGCGCGAGGGCCTTCGCCTTCGGCATACATCGGTTCGCCAATGACCACGGTAATCGTGCCTTCGCGTTTGGCCCAGCCGGTTTTCGGCCAGAACTTGCCGGCGTTATGCGCAATCGGCAGTACCGGCAGATTGGCGTTGACCGCCAAAGCAGTCCCACCTCGCGAGAACTTGCCCACGGTGCCGTAGGGTACGCGAGTGCCCTCCGGGAAGATCAGCACCCACACGCCGTCTTTGAGCAGCTCGTCGCCCTTCTTGGCCACATGCTTGAGCGCTGCCTTGGGGTTGTCACGGTCAATGGCGATGGGACGCAACATGGCCATCGCCCAGCCGAAAAATGGCACGTACAGCAACTCGCGCTTGAGTACCTGGCTCAAGGGCGAGAAGTAAGCCGAGAGAAAGAACGTCTCCCATGTGCTCTGGTGGTTCGACAGAATCACGCAGGGCTGCTCAGGGACGTTTTCCGCGCCCTTGACCTCGAAGCGAATATTCAGGAATACCTTGGCCAACCACAACGCACAGCGGCACCAGTAAACGTTGATAAAGCGATAGCGCGCCTTGAACGGCAGGAACGGCGCAATAAAAAAGCTCAGGGTGCACCAGAGAAACGAACTGGTGCCCAGCAGCAGGTAAAAGAAAAAGGTTCTGATGGCCTGCAAGATCGACATGGCGGCATTTACCGTTGCGGGACACGGCCCGCCTGTTGAACAGCGCACTCCCGAACAATCCTTGGTCAGGAAGTCGAGGGCGGCTAGTTGTTGATAAGTTCTGCGGCAACTGCCGCCAGATCGTCAAAAATCAATGTGCCTACCGGCAGGTTTTTCGCCTGGGTCTTTTCGCCTTTCCCGGTCTTTACCAAAACTGGCTGAGAGTCGACGGCCTTGGCCGCCTCCAGGTCACCGAGGCTGTCCCCGACGAACCATATCCCAGCCAACGGCACGTTGTAATGTTCTGCAATGGTTTTCAACATGCCCGGCTTGGGTTTGCGGCAATCGCAGCACTCGTCCGGCCCATGGGGGCAGTACACAACCAAGCCCACCTCGCCGCCCTGCTCAGCCACCAACGCGCGCAAGCGCGCATGCATGGCGTCCAGGGTGGCGAGGTCATAGTAGCCACGGGCAATGCCGGACTGGTTGGTGGCGATGGCCACTGTCCAGCCGGCTTTGCTCAACTGCGCGATGGCCTCGATCGAGCCTGGCAGTGGAATCCATTCCTCGACCGATTTGATGTAGGCGTCGGAGTCGTAGTTGATTACACCGTCCCGATCGAGAATCAGCAGCTTCAGCATGGTCAGCTCAGGGTCGAAATGTCGGCGATATTGACGAACAGACCACGCAGGCGCGCCAGCATGGCGTAGCGGTTTTTCCGCACACCTGCGTCTTCGGCATTGATCATCACCGCTTCGAAGAACGCATCCACCGGCTCACGCAAGGTCGCCAGGCGCGCCAGCGCTTCGGCGTAGTTGCGCTCGGCGATCAGCGGTTTCACGGCGTTCTCTGCCTTGACGATGGCCGAGTTCAGCGAGAACTCCTTGGCATCGGCAAACAGGCCCGGGTCGACATCAACGTTGCTCATGCCTTCGGCCTTGCCCAGCAGGTTCGACACGCGCTTGTTCACGGCAGCCAACGCATCGGCCTCAGGCAACTTGCGGAACGCCTGCACGGCTTGTACGCGCTGGTCGAAGTCCAATGCCGAACCCGGTTGCAGGGCACGAACCGACAGGTAGACGGAAACATCCACGCCTTCGTCCTCGTAGCGCGCACGCAGGCGGTCGAACACGAACTCCAGCACTTGCTCGGCCAGGCCGGCCTGCTTGACCTTGGCACCGAATTGGCCGACCGCGAAGACCACGGCCTGGGTCAGGTCGAGGTCGAGCTTCTTGTCGATCAGGATGCGCAGCACCCCCAGGGCCGCACGGCGCAGGGCGTACGGGTCTTTGCTACCGGTGGGCAGCATGCCGATGCCGAAGATGCCGACCAGGGTGTCCAGCTTGTCGGCGATCGCCACGGCTGCACCCGTGAGGGTGGACGGCAACTCGGCACCGGCACCGCGCGGCATGTACTGCTCGTTCAGCGCCAGGGCCACATCGTTCGGCTCGCCATCGTCGAGGGCGTAGTAGTAGCCGGCAACGCCTTGCATCTCGGGGAATTCGCCGACCATCTCGGTGGCCAGGTCGCACTTGGACAGCAAGCCGGCACGCGCGGCCCAGGCTGCGTCACCACCAATGCGTGGTGCAATGTAGGCCGCCAGCTTGGAAACACGTACGGCTTTGTCGTAGACGCTGCCGAGCTTCTCCTGGAACACCACGTTCTGCAGGCGCAGGTTGAAGTCTTCCAGCTTCTGCTTCTTGTCCTGCTTGAAGAAGAACTCGGCGTCGGTCAGGCGCGGGCGAACGACTTTCTCGTTACCGGCGATGATCTGCTGCGGGTCCTTGCTCTCGATGTTGGCCACGGTGATAAAGCGCGGCAGCAACTTGCCGTCCGCATCCAGCAGGCAGAAGTACTTCTGGTTGTCCTGCATGGTCGTGATCAGGGCTTCCTGCGGCACATCGAGGAAACGCTCCTCGAACGAACACACCAACGGCACCGGCCACTCCACCAGCGCGGTCACTTCGTCGAGCAGGCTTGGCGGCACGATGGCAGTGCCTTCCTGCAGGCGGGCCAGCTCTTCGGTGCGCTTGCTGATCAGCTCACGACGCTCGTTGGCATCGGCCAATACGTAGGCGCCACGCAGGTCGTTGAGGTAGTTGGCCGGCGAAGTAATACGCACGCTTTGCGGGTGGTGGAAGCGGTGGCCACGAGAATCGCGACCGGCCTTCTGGGCGAGAATAGTGCAGTCGATGACCTGGTCACCCAGCAGCATCACCAGCCACTGGGTCGGACGCACGAACTCTTCCTTGCGCGCACCCCAACGCATGCGCTTGGGGATCGGCAGGTCGTTAAGGGAATCTTCGACGATGGTTGGCAGCAGGCTGGCGGTCGGCTTGCCGGTAATGACCTGGCTGAAGCGCAGTTTCGGACCGCTCTGGTCGATGTCGCTCAGCTCCACGCCGCACTTCTTGGCGAAGCCCAGGGCGGCCTGGGTCGGGTTGCCTTCGGCGTCGAAGGCGGCCTGGCGTGGCGGGCCATCGAGGTTGATGCTGCGGTCCGGCTGCTGGGTTTCCAGCGCGGTCAGCAGTACCGCCAGGCGACGCGGTGCAGCGTAGACTTTTTTCGCTTCAAACTTCAGGCCGGCGGTCTGCAGGCCTTTTTCGATACCGGCCAGGAAGGCGTCGGCCAGCGTATTGAGCGCCTTGGGTGGCAGCTCTTCGGTGCCCAGTTCAACCAGGAAATCTTGAGCACTCATTGTGCAGCCTCCAGCTTAGCCAACACTTCATCACGCAAATCCTCGGTAGCCATCGGGAAGCCGAGCTTGGCGCGTGCCAGCAGGTAGGCTTGAGCGACGGAACGCGCCAGGGTGCGTACACGCAGGATGTATTGCTGGCGCGCGGTCACCGAGATGGCACGGCGGGCGTCCAGCAGGTTGAAGGTATGGGACGCCTTCAACACCATTTCGTAGCTCGGCAACGGCAGCGGCTGATCGAGTTCGATCAGGCGCTTGGCTTCGCTTTCATAGAAATCGAACAGTTCGAACAGCTTGTCGACGTTGGCGTGTTCGAAGTTATAGGTCGACTGCTCCACTTCGTTCTGGTGGAACACGTCGCCATAGGTCACTTTGCCGAACGGGCCATCAGCCCATACCAGGTCGTAGACCGAATCCACGCCCTGCAGGTACATGGCCAGGCGCTCAAGGCCGTAGGTGATTTCCCCGGTTACCGGGTAGCACTCGATGCCGCCCGCTTGTTGGAAGTAAGTGAATTGCGTCACTTCCATACCATTGAGCCAGACCTCCCAGCCCAGGCCCCAGGCGCCCAGGGTCGGCGATTCCCAGTTGTCTTCGACGAAACGGATGTCGTGTACCAAGGGGTCGAGGCCGACGTGTTTCAGCGAGCCCAGATAGAGTTCCTGGAAGTTATCCGGGTTGGGCTTCAATACCACCTGGAACTGGTAGTAGTGCTGCAGACGGTTCGGGTTTTCGCCGTAGCGGCCGTCAGTCGGGCGACGACTGGGCTGCACATAAGCGGCGTTCCAGGTTTCCGGGCCGATGGCCCGCAGGAAGGTAGCGGTGTGGAAAGTGCCGGCGCCTACTTCCATATCGTAGGGCTGAAGTACCACACAACCTTGCTCGGCCCAGTATTGCTGGAGGGCGAGGATCAAGTCTTGGAAGGTACGCACGGCTGGCGTAGGCTGGCTCACGAAATTCACCTGTTACTTGGGCTGCGATTTAAAGAGCGGGAGTATACCCGATTCGGCCGCGCCACCATCCCCTGGAGCCTTATGCCACGCTGCTTTTGGTGTTCTGAAGATCCGCTGTACATGGCTTATCACGATCAGGAGTGGGGAACGCCGCTGCGCGATGCGCAGGGTTTGTTCGAGTTGTTATTGCTCGAAGGGTTCCAGGCGGGCCTGTCCTGGATCACCGTTTTACGCAAACGCGAGCATTATCGAAAGGTGCTGTTCGGCTTCGATGCCCAGCGTCTGGCGCGCCTGAGCGACGCCGAGATCGACGCGCTGATGCTCGACCCCGGTATCGTGCGCAACCGTCTGAAGCTCAACGCCACCCGGCGCAACGCCGCGGCCTGGCTGGCGCTCGAAGATCCGGTGGGGTGGTTGTGGTCATTCGTTGGCGGCGTGCCCAGGATCAATCACTTCAAGGACCGCAGTGAAGTTCCGGCGATCACCCCCGAGGCCGAGGCGATGAGCAAAGCCTTGAAAAAAGCCGGTTTCACCTTTGTCGGTCCGACCATTTGTTACGCGTTCATGCAGGCCTCAGGCATGGTCATGGATCACACCCAGGACTGTGACCGTTACGCGCAGTTGGCCATCGCCGGTTAGAATGCGCGCTTTGCGCACCACACACGATCAGGAGTGACCTGTGGAAAAGTTTAAAGGCGCCTTGCTGGTAGGCGCTCTCCGGTTGTTTGCCCTGCTGCCCTGGCGCGCTGTCCAGGCGGTCGGCACGGCCATCGGCTGGATCATGTGGAAAACCCCCAACCGCTCACGCGACACGGTGCGGATCAACCTTTCCAAGTGTTTCCCGGACATGGACCCCGCCGAGCGTGAGCGCCTGGTCGGCCGCAGCCTGATGGACATCGGCAAGTCCCTGACCGAAAGCGCCTGCGCGTGGATCTGGCCGGCCCAACGCTCCATTGACCTGGTGCGTGAAGTCGAAGGCCTGGAAGTCCTGCACGAGGCGCTGGCTTCGGGCAAAGGCGTGGTGGGCATCACCAGCCACCTGGGCAACTGGGAAGTGTTGAACCACTTCTATTGCAGCCAGTGCAAACCGATCATTTTCTACCGCCCGCCCAAACTCAAAGCGGTGGACGAATTACTGCGCAAGCAGCGCGTGCAACTGGGCAACCGCGTAGCTGCGTCGACCAAGGAAGGCATCCTGAGCGTGATCAAGGAAGTGCGCAAAGGTGGCCAGGTGGGTATTCCCGCCGACCCCGAGCCGGCGGAATCCGCGGGGATCTTTGTACCGTTCTTCGCCACTCAGGCGCTCACCAGCAAATTCGTGCCCAACATGCTCGCCGGCCACAAGGCTGTGGGGGTGTTCCTGCACGCCCTGCGCCTGCCTGACGGTTCGGGCTATAAGGTGATTCTGGAAGCGGCGCCGGAAGACATGTACAGCACCGACACCGCCACGTCCTGCGCAGCGATGAGCAAGGTAGTGGAGCGCTATGTCGGCGCCTACCCGAGCCAGTACATGTGGAGCATGAAGCGCTTCAAGAAACGCCCGCCGGGTGAAGCGCGGTGGTACTGACCCACTGCTGATCGAAAAACAACGCCACACCCAATGTGGGAAGGGGTAAGTCGAATCGTCGCACCGCCCCTCTCACATTTTCGATCTGCTCAGGTTTGTCGCTCGAGTTTCTTCAGGAACACCGCCATCTCTTTCTCGGCCTGCTTGTCGCCATGGGCCTGGGCCGCTTCGATACCCTTCTCCCACGCCTGTCGCGCTGCGGCGTTATCACCCTGCCCCAACTGCGCCTTGCCCAACAACTTCCAGGCCGCCGAATATTTCGGGTCGAACTCGACGCATTTGTGCAGATGCTCCGCCGCCTTCGCATTGTCCTTCAAATCCAGATAACCCTTGCCCAAGCCAAAGCGCAGCAGCGAGTTGTCCACGCCCTTTGCGAGCATCTTTTCCAGAGACTCCAGCATCGGTTCACTCCTTGATCAGAAAAAGCTCAAACCCACGTGGAACAGCTTTTCAACATCGCGGATGTGTTTCTTATCCACAAGGAAAAGGATGACGTGGTCCCCGGCAGCAATCACCGTATCGTCATGGGCGATCAGCACCTCTTCATCGCGAATGATTGCGCCGATGGTGGTGCCCGGCGGCAGGCCGATGTCGCGGATGGCCTTGCCGATGACCTTGCTGGACTTTGAGTCGCCATGGGCAATCGCCTCGATGGCCTCCGCCGCGCCCCGGCGCAGGGAGTGCACGCTGACGATATCGCCACGGCGCACGTGGGCCAGCAAGGTGCCGATGGTCGCCAGTTGCGGGCTGATGGCGATGTCGATATCGCCGCCCTGGATCAGGTCCACATAGGCCGGATTGTTGATGATGGTCATGACTTTTTTTGCCCCCAGCCGCTTGGCCAGCAGTGAGGACATGATGTTGGCTTCGTCATCGTTGGTCAGCGCCAGGAAGATATCCGCGTCGGCGATGTTCTCTTCCATCAGCAGGTCGCGGTCCGAGGCGCTGCCTTGCAGCACGACCGTGCTGTCCAGGGTGTCGGACAGATGCCGACAGCGCGACGGGCTCATCTCGATGATCTTGACCTGGTAGCGGCTTTCGATGGCCTCCGCCAGCCGCTCGCCGATTTGCCCGCCACCAGCAATGACGATGCGCTTGTAGGTCTCGTCCAGCCGACGCATTTCGCTCATGACTGCGCGAATATTCGCTTTGGCGGCGATGAAGAATACTTCGTCATCGGCTTCGATCACGGTGTCGCCCTGGGGCAGGATCGGCCGGTCACGGCGGAAAATGGCTGCGACACGGGTTTCCACATTGGGCATGTGTTCGCGCAGTTGGCGCAGTTGCTGACCCACCAGCGGCCCACCGTAGTAGGCCTTTACCGCCACCAACTGGGCCTTGCCGCCGGCGAAGTCGATCACCTGCAGGGCGCCGGGAATTTCGATCAGGCGCTTGATGTAGTGAGTCACCACTTGTTCCGGGCTGATCAGCACATCCACCGGAATCGCGTCGTTGTCGAACAACCCGGCACGGGTCAGGTAGGCCGCTTCGCGCACCCGGGCGATTTTGGTCGGCGTGTGAAACAACGTGTGAGCGACCTGGCAGGCGACCATGTTGGTTTCGTCGCTGTTGGTTACGGCGACGAGCATGTCCGCATCGTCGGCGCCCGCTTGACGCAGCACCGTGGGAAACGACGCGCGTCCTTGTACGGTGCGGATGTCCAGGCGGTCACCCAGGTTGCGCAGGCGCTCGGCGTCGGTGTCGACCACGGTGATGTCATTGGCTTCGCTGGCCAGATGTTCGGCCAACGTACCGCCAACCTGCCCTGCCCCAAGGATGATGATTTTCATCCGGTCACTCCCTTAAACCGTCAGCCGCGCGCGGCGGCGATCTTGATCAGTTTGGCGTAGTAGAAGCCATCGTGCCCGCCTTCCTGCGCGAGCAGTTGTCGGCCATGGGGCTGCTTGATACCGGCCGCGGTGGCGAGGTCCAGTTCCCGCGCGCCGCTGGTGCGGGCGAGGAAGGCTTCGATGACCTCGGTGTTTTCGGTGGGCAAGGTGGAGCATGTGGCGTAGAGCAGGATGCCGCCGACTTCCAGGGTCGGCCACAGTGCGTCGAGCAGCTCGCCTTGCAGTGCGGCCAGCGCGACGATGTCGTCGGCTTGGCGGGTGAGCTTGATGTCCGGGTGGCGGCGGATTACACCGGTGGCGGAGCACGGTGCGTCGAGCAGGATGCGCTGGAACGGCTGCCCGTCCCACCATGCGGCTGTGTCGCGGCCGTCGGCGGCAATCAGTTCTGCGCTCAGGCCCAGGCGTGCAAGGTTTTCCCGCACGCGTACCAGACGCTTGGCCTCCAGATCGACGGCGACCACGTGGGCCAGGTCTTTTTCCACTTCCAGGATGTGACACGTCTTACCGCCCGGCGCGCAGCAGGCGTCCAGCACGCGTTGGCCGGGTGCCAGGTCGAGCAGGTCGGCGGCCAATTGCGCAGCTTCGTCCTGCACGCTGATCCAGCCTTCGGCAAAGCCTGGCAGGCTGCGCACATCGGTAGCCGCCTCAAGCACGATGCCGTCGGTGCTGTACACGCACGGCGCGGCGTTTATCCCGGCGTCGGTCAGCAATTGCAGATATGCGTCACGGCGGTGATGGCGACGGTTGACCCGCAGGATCATCGGCGGGTGTGCATTGTTGGCCGCGCAAATGGCTTCCCACTCCTGTGGCCAAAAAGCTTTCAGCGATTTCTGCAGCCAGCGCGGGTGAGCAGTGCGAACCACGGGGTCATGCTCCAACTCGGCCAGCAGCCCTTCGCTTTCGCGCTGGGCGCGGCGCAGCACAGCGTTGAGCAAGGCCTTGGCCCAGGGTTTTTTCAGCTTGTCGGCGCAGCCGACGGTCTCACCGATGGCGGCATGTGCCGGCACGCGGGTGTAAAGCAGTTGATAGAGACCCACCAGCAGCAGCGCCTCGACATCCGCGTCCGCCGCCTTGAAGGGTTTCTGCAGCAGTTTGGCGGCCAGCGCCGACAACCGTGGTTGCCAGCGCGCGGTGCCGAAGGCCAGGTCCTGGGTGAAACCGCGATCGCGATCCTCGACCTTATCCAACTGCGTGGGCAGCGAACTGTTCAGCGATGCCTTGCCATTAAGAACGGCGGCGAGGGCTTTGGCGGCGGCCAGACGCGGGTTCATTGGGTGACCGTCCCGAGCACGCTACCCAGGGAAAATTTCTCACGCCGGCTGTTGAACAAATCACTGAAATTCAGCGCTTTTCCGCCGGGCAATTGCAGACGGGTCAGGCACAGCGCCTGTTCGCCGCAAGCCACCAGCAGACCCTCCTTGCTGGCGGCGATGATTTCACCGGGGGCACCTTTGCCGTCGGCCAAAGTGGCGGCCAGCACTTTCAAAGCTTCGCCATTGAGGCTGCTGTGGCAGATCGGCCAAGGGTTGAAGGCACGTACCAGGCGCTCCAGCTCCACGGCCGGACGGCCCCAGTCAAGGCGTGCTTCGTCTTTGTTCAATTTGTGTGCGTAAGTGGCCAGGCTGTCGTCTTGCACTTGGCCTTGCAGCGTGCCGTCGGCGAGGCCGGTGATGGCCTGGATCACAGCCGGGGGGCCCAGCTCGGCGAGGCGGTCGTGCAGGCTGCCGCCGGTGTCCTCGGCGGTGATCGGGGTGCTGACTTTCAGCAGCATCGGACCGGTGTCCAGGCCCGCTTCCATGCGCATCACGGTCACGCCGCTTTCGCGGTCGCCGGCTTCCACGGCGCGCTGGATCGGCGCCGCGCCGCGCCAACGCGGCAATAACGAGGCGTGGCTGTTGATGCAACCCAGGCGCGGGATATCCAGTACTGCCTGAGGCAGGATCAGGCCGTACGCCACTACCACCATCAGGTCCGGTCGCAACGCCGCCAGTTCGGCCTGGGCCTCGGCGTTGCGCAGGGTCGGCGGCTGCAGCACGGGAATGTTGTGCTCCAGCGCCAGCTGTTTGACCGGGCTCGGCATCAGTTTTTGCCCACGCCCTGCCGGGCGGTCCGGCTGGGTGTACACCGCGACGATGTCATAAGGGCTGGCAAGCAGCGCCTTGAGGTGTTCGGCGGCAAATTCAGGTGTACCGGCAAAAACAATGCGCAGTGGCTCGGTCATGGGCGTTCTCGGTTAAAAACAGTCACAAAAGAAAAAGGCTTGCCGCAGCAAGCCTTTGGAAGAAGGGCATCAAGCTTGCTGGCGATGCTTTTTTTCCAGCTTCTTCTTGATCCGGTCACGCTTGAGCGTGGACAGGTAATCGACAAACAGCTTGCCGTTGAGGTGATCGCATTCGTGCTGGATGCATACCGCCAGCAGGCCGTCGGCGATCAGTTCATACGGTTGGCCATCACGGTCCAGCGCCTTGATCTTCACACGCAGCGGGCGTTCGACGTTCTCGTAGAACTCCGGCACCGACAGGCAGCCTTCCTGGTATTCCCCCATCTCATCGGTCAGCGGTTCGAATTCGGGGTTGATGAACACCCGCGGTTCGCTGCGATCTTCCGACAGGTCCATGACCACGACACGCTGATGCACATTGACCTGCGTCGCGGCGAGCCCGATGCCAGGAGCTTCATACATTGTTTCAAACATGTCATCGACCAACTGACGAACCTTGTCGTCCACTACAGCCACCGGTTTGGCGATCGTGCGCAGGCGCGAGTCGGGGAATTCGAGGATGTTCAAAATAGCCATAAGCGTAATTGCTGCACATGTGAGGTAAAGGCAAATCGGCGGTGGGATGGACCCACACGGCCGGTGTGAAACGTTCGAAAGCCGCGATGGCCAAGGCATTTCACGCGAACGCACATAATAAAGGAGATTGACCCCATGAGGAAATCGCTACTCGTCTTGCTGCTGTGGGCCCCGTTTGCCATGGCGCTGATCCCGCCGCCAGGCCGGGCGCTCGACCCTTCGACACAACAGGCCATCCAGCGTTTTTTATTGCACAACCGCATTCTGGATACGCCCGAGGACCTGGACACCGCGCCCTATGTAATTGCCGCCGATAACGGGCGTGTCCTGGGGGCTGATGGTGAACGCGTGCATGCGCGCGGCGTGCTGGATCCCGCCCAACCCGGCTATGCCATTGTGCGACGCGGCAGGACCTATACCGACCCGCGCACGCGCGAGCTGCTAGGCGTGAACGCCGACGATATCGGCACTGCGCGCTTTGTCAGCGCGAGCGATCTGAGCACGCTGGTGGTGCAACGGGTGACACAAGAGATACGCCCCGGTGATCGCTTGCTGCGACTCCAGCCGGCTGTCGACCCGGCACGCCTGGTGACACCGGCGTCTGCGGCGTCCGTTGAAGGGCACATCATTGATATCCCCCGAGGTGTCACTCAAATCGGCGTGCTCGACGCCGTGACCCTGAACAAAGGGCGCCGCGATGGCTTGGTGGAAGGCCAGTTGCTGACGGTGATCAAGGCCGGTGCCCGCGTCCGGGATCCATTCAGCGGTTCGTCCGTAGCCCTTCCCGACACACCCGCCGGTACGCTGCTGGTGTTTCGCACCTATGAAAAGCTCAGCTTCGCTTTGGTACTCAGCGCCTCCCGGTCGTTGGCGGTCATGGACCGTTTCGAGGCTGTCCATGCTGCGCAATAAGTAGGTTGCTAAATAAGTTACCAACAGAGTTATCCACAGCTTGTTCCGGTCAAGGACGATCAAATGAATCCGATAAACAGCTATGCCATTTCCCCGTCAGAGCTGGAAGCTCGCCTGCGCCTGCACAGGCTGCCTGACGTCGGCCCGAAGCGTTTTCGCCTGCTGATAGAAGCCTTTGGCAGCGCCTCTAAAGCCATCAGCGCGCCCGCCGGTGCCTGGCGATCCCTGGGCTTGCCGCCCATCAGCGCCGATGCCCGGCGCAGTCATGAAATACGCGACGGGGCCAGCCAGGCACTGGCCTGGCTTGAGCGCCCGGACCAGCATTTGCTGATGTGGGACCAGCCGGATTACCCCGCCTTGCTCGCCCAGATCTATGACGCGCCGCCGCTGTTATTCATCGCCGGCGACCCTGCAATCCTGGAGAAACCGCAACTGGCGATGGTTGGCAGTCGACGTGCATCGCGCCCGGGGATGGACACCGCCGCTGCGTTTGCGCGCAGCCTGGCAGGCGCCGGTTTTGTCATCACCAGCGGCCTTGCGTTGGGTATCGACGGCGCGGCGCATCAAGCCGCGCTCGACGTGGGCGGCCAGACAATCGGCGTACTCGGCACGGGCCTGGAAAATTTTTATCCACAACGCCATCGTCGCCTTGCCGCGGCGATGATCGCCCAAGGCAGCGCGGTGGTTTCAGAATTCCCGCTGGACGCCGCGCCCCAGGCCGCCAACTTTCCACGGCGCAATCGGATCATCAGCGGCCTGTCCCTCGGCGTGCTGGTAGTGGAGGCCAGTATGGCCAGCGGCTCGCTGATCACGGCGAAACTGGCGGCCGAACAGGGTCGTGAGGTGTACGCGATCCCGGGGTCCATTCATCACCCTGGCGCCAAGGGCTGCCACCAGTTGATCCGTGACGGCGCGGTACTGGTGGAAACCATCGAACATATCCTTGAGGCCTTGCGCGGTTGGCAGGCCTTATCGTGCCCGGCGCCGATTGCGGTAACCCATCCCCTGGTGGCCCTGCTGCGCGCCGCGCCGCACACCAGCGAAGCCTTGGCGATTGCCAGCGGGCGCCCTTTGGCCCAGTTGCTGGCGGCCCTGACCGACTTGGAGCTTGAAGGTCAGGTAATCTGTGAAAACGGGCGCTGGTTCGCGCGCCGCTGAGCGTTTGTGCTGCTGGGTTTTGCAAAGAAGATCGGTAAACTGCGCAGAGCTTTAGTCGGAGAGTAAAACCATGGTCAACAGGTGGCGTGTGCTGGAAGCCGCACGAGAAATTCGCGCAGGCGCGGTGATTGCCTATCCAACCGAGGCGGTCTGGGGCCTGGGCTGCGATCCCTGGAATGAAGAGGCGGTAGATCGGCTGCTGGCGATCAAGAATCGCTCGGTGGACAAAGGCCTGATCCTGGTAGCGGACAATATCCGCCAGTTCGATTTTCTGTTCGAAGACTTCCCGGATACCTGGATCGAGCGCATGGCCAGCACTTGGCCGGGGCCTAATACCTGGCTGGTGCCACATCAGGATCTGTTGCCGGAATGGGTCACCGGCGTGCATGACACGGTGGCGTTGCGGGTCAGTGATCACCCGCTGGTGCGGGATTTGTGCGCGCTGGTGGGGCCACTGATCTCAACATCCGCCAACCCGCAGGGCCGTCCGGCCGCGCGTACGCGGATTCGCGTGGAGCAGTACTTCCGTGGCCAGGTGGACCTGGTGCTGGGTGGCGCCCTGGGCGGACGCAAGAACCCCAGCCTGATTCGCGACCTGGCAACGGGCGAGGTGGTTCGCCCGTCTTGACCCCCGCACCCGGCTTGTGGCGAGGGCGTTTGCCCATGCTGGCCCGCGAAGCAGGCCCAACCCAGGCAACGCCGTGCGTCAAGGCAACAGGATGGTCGACCCAGTGGTTCTGCGCCCAGACAGCTCTGCCTGCGCCTTGGCCGCATCAGCCAGCGAATACCGCTGGTTGATATCAATGCGTACCTTGCCGCTGTGGATCATCGCAAACAGATCGTCGGCCATTGCCTGCAAATTTTGCGGGTTGTTGGCATAGGTCGCCAGGGTCGGCCGGGTTACATAGAGCGAACCTTTCGCCGCCAGAATCCCCAGGTTGACCCCATCCACCGCGCCCGACGCATTGCCGAAGCTCACCACCAGCCCACGCGGTGCCACGCTGTCCAGTGAGGTCAGCCAGGTGTCCTTGCCGACGCCGTCATACACCACCGGGACTTTTTTGCCGTCGGTCAATTCCAGCACGCGCTGTGCGACATCTTCTTTGCTGTAGTCGATGGTTTCCCACGCGCCGAGGGATTTGGCCACCGCCGCTTTTTCAGGCGAACTCACGGTACCGATCAACTTAACGCCCAGGGCCTTGGCCCATTGGCAGGCCAGCGAGCCCACGCCACCGGCGGCGGCATGGAACAGGATGGTCTCGCCACCCTTCAACTCATAGGTCTGGCGCAGCAGGTACTGCACCGTCAGGCCTTTGAGCATGGCGCCAGCAGCCTGTTCGAAGCTGATGCCATCAGGCAGGTGCACCAGGTTGGCGGCGGGCAGCACGTGAAGTTGGCTGTAGGCGCCCAGCGGGCCGCTGCCGTAGGCCACGCGGTCGCCGACTTTGAACTGGGTGACTTCGTTGCCCACCGCATCCACCACGCCGGCCCCTTCCGCGCCCAACCCCGATGGCAGGGAGGGTGGCGCGTAGAGGCCGCTGCGGAAATAGGTGTCGATGAAGTTCAGACCAATCGCCTCATTACGCACGCGAACTTGTTGTGGGCCGGGTTCCGCCGGGGTGTAGTCCACATATTCAAGTACCTCGGGGCCGCCATGGGCACTGAACTGGATACGCTTGGCCATCTGCACTTCTCCTTGGGTCGTTTTCACGAAGGTTCCTATCGGACTCCTAAGCTTGATCTTCGTCAACTGCCGCGCACCTAAGTGCAGTGCTCATTAAGCGCGGTGGTATCCTGTGCGCCCATTTGCCGCCGACGCCTGATGGCCTCGCGTAGCTTTGCCCGATTCAAGGTGATGCCATGACTACCCGCACCGAGGCTGTAAAGGCCTACCTGCTTGACCTGCAAGACCGCATTTGCAGCGCCCTGGAAACCTTCGAGACGGACACTCGCTTTATCGAAGACGCCTGGACCCGGCCTGCCGGCGGTGGCGGTCGCACCCGCGTAATCGCGAACGGCACGGTGATTGAAAAAGGCGGCGTCAACTTTTCCCACGTTTTCGGCAGCGGCCTCCCCCCATCAGCCAGCGCCCATCGCCCTGAGTTGGCCGGTCGCGGGTTTGAAGCGCTCGGTGTGTCGCTGGTGATTCACCCGCACAATCCTCATGTGCCAACGTCCCACGCCAATGTGCGCTTTTTCATCGCGGAAAAAGAAGGTGAAGAAGCGGTGTGGTGGTTCGGCGGCGGCTTCGACCTCACCCCCTACTACGGCAACGAAGAAGACTGCGTCCACTGGCACCGCGTGGCCGAACGAGCGTGTGCGCCGTTTGGCCCCGACGTCTACGCGCGTTACAAGGCCTGGTGCGACAGCTACTTCCATATCAAGCACCGCAACGAACCGCGTGGCATTGGCGGCTTGTTTTTCGATGACTTGAACGAGTGGGGCTTCGACACCTGCTTCGCCTTCATCCGTGCCATTGGCGACGCCTACATCGACGCCTACCTGCCAATCGTGCAGCGCCGCAAGGCCATGGCTTATACCGAGCAACAACGCGAGTTCCAGGAGTTCCGTCGTGGCCGCTACGTCGAGTTCAACCTGGTCTACGACCGTGGGACCTTGTTCGGCCTGCAGTCGGGCGGGCGTACCGAATCGATCCTGATGTCGCTGCCGCCGCAGGTGCGCTGGAGCTATGACTGGAAAGCCGAGCCCGGCAGCGAAGAAGCGCTTCTGACCGATTACTTCCTGCAGGACCGCGACTGGCTCGGCATCGCGGCGCCCAAGGCGGCGAACTGATGGATCGCTATGTCGTCTTTGGCAACCCCATCGGCCACAGCAAATCGCCGCTGATTCACCGCATGTTTGCCGAGCAGACCGGCGAACTGCTGGACTACAGCACGATGCTCGCGCCGCTGGAGGATTTTACCGGCTGCGCCCGTGAGTTTTTTCACCAAGGTCGTGGCGCCAACGTCACCGTGCCATTCAAGGAAGACGCCTATCGCCTGGCGGATACCCTCACCGAGCGCGCCAAGCGCGCCGGTGCGGTGAACACCTTGAGCAAACTCGCCGATGGCACCCTGCTGGGTGACAACACCGACGGCGCTGGCTTGGTGCGCGACCTGACGGTCAACGCGGGGTTGAGCCTCAACGGTAAACGCATTCTGCTGCTGGGCGCCGGCGGCGCGGTGCGCGGGGCGCTGGAGCCGTTGCTGGCCGAGCGACCTTCATCGTTGATCATCGCTAACCGCACCGTGGAAAAAGCCGAATTGCTCGCCGAGTCATTCGACGACCTGGGCCCGGTGTCCGCCAGTGGTTTCGACTGGCTGCGTGAGCCGGTGGACGTGATCATCAACGCCACCTCCGCGAGCCTGTCAGGCGATTTACCGCCGATTGCGAGCAGCCTGATCGAACCTGGCAGGACCTTTTGCTACGACATGATGTACGCCAGGGAATCCACCCCCTTCTGCCACTGGGCCACGCAGCACGGTGCCGCCGTCTCGATGGACGGCCTGGGCATGCTGGTGGAGCAGGCCGCCGAAGCGTTCTTCCTGTGGCGGGGTGTGCGCCCGGCATCGGCGCCGGTGTTGGCTGAATTGCGTCGACAGTTGGCCTGACATTCGCCTCAGTCTTCGAACTGGATGGGGCAGTGATCCGCCCCCTCCAGCTTCTTCAGTTCCTCGACCACCTGCGGTCTGGCCCGACGCAATGTCAGGCTGCGCCCCAACCTGCGCAGGCGCCGCGCTTCCTGGTGCAGCATTTCCACCCCGGAATAGTCGATAAAGTTGATCTGCTGTGCCTCGATCACCACACGCTGGCCCTGCAACCGCTGCAGGCGCACCTGCAGGTAGTGACTGGCGCCGAAAAAGATCGAGCCGCCGACGCGCAGCACATCCTCGTCACCCTCCCGCCAATGCTGGACCCGCGGCTGCGAGGTGCGCTTGAGGTAGAAAAACAGCGAGGCCAGCACGCCGGCGTAAATCGCCGTTTGCAGTTCCAGCAGCAAGGTGGCGACGCAGGTCAGGCCCATCACTGCAAATTCGGCGCGGCTGACGCGGAACAATGCGCGAATACCGCGATGGTCCACCAGGCCCCAGCTGATCAGCAGGATGCTGGCGGCCATGCTGGGGATCGGGATATGTGAGATCAATACCGCGCCAAACAATGCGAACAGCGCCACCCACAGCGCGGAAAACACCCCGGCCAGCGGTGAGCAGGCGCCGGCTTCATAGCTGAGGCCGGAGCGGGTAAACGAACCGGCTGACAGGTACCCGGAGAAAAATCCGCCGATGATGTTGGATAAGCCCTGCGCGCGAACTTCCTGATTCGCATCAAGCAACTGTTGCGAGCGAGCCGACAGCGAGCGCGCAATCGACAGGCTCGTCACCAGCCCCAGCATGCCCACGGCCACTGCGCTCGGCAGCAGACGCAGGATCGTGTCCAGGTCCATCGGCAACGGGCTGAACGGCGGTAATTTGCCCACGAATGAACTGACCCGCGCCACCTGGGCGAACATCGCCGGCCACAACCAGGCCACCACACTGCTCAGGGCCAGGGCGATCAACAGCGTCGGCCAGCGCGGTTTCCAGTATTTGAGCAGTGCCCCCGTCAGCAATGTGCCGAGGCCCAGGGCGAGGGAGGCGTGGTCCCAGTCGCCACTGTGCTCGATCAGCGCCAGCAGGCTGTTGATCGCCGTGGCCTGGCTGGGTAAATCCAGCCCCAGCAAGTTGGGCAGTTGCCCCAGCGCGATCACCACAGCGGCGCCCAAAGTGAACCCCAGCACTACGGAGTGGGAGACGAAATTGACCAGCGCGCCAAAGCGCAGCATGCCCAGCAGCCACTGGAAAACGCCGGCTATAAATGTAAGCAACAGGATCAGGGTGACGTAGTCCTGCGATCCCGGCACGGCCAGAGGACTGACACTGGCATAGAGCACGATGGAAATCGCAGCGGTCGGGCCGCAGATCAGGTGCCACGACGAACCCCAGAGGCAGGCGATCAGTACCGGGATGATCGCGGCGTACAGCCCGTATTCCGGTGGGAGGCCTGCGATCAGCGCGTAGGCAATCGACTGCGGCAATGCCAGCACCGCGCCACTGAGCCCGACCATCGCATCGCGGCCGACGCTGGCCCGGGTCTGCTGCGTCAGCCAGCTGAGGAAGGGAAAGAGTGTGTGGCGGTTGAGCCGGGGCATTTATAACTCGGTTGAAAAGGTTTGAATCAGAGTATCAGTACACACTGAAATGTGTGGGAGGGGACCCTCCCACAATGTCAGCCTTTAGAGTTTGGCTTTTACCGCCGGCAACGCCTCCTGACCGTCCAGGGTTTTTACGCCGTCGAGCCACTTGTCCAGCACCGCCGGGTTCGCCTTGATCCACGCCTTCACCGCATCGGCATTGCTGACTTTGTTGTTGGCGACCTCGGCCATAATGCTGTTCTCCATCTCTTGGGTAAAACTCAAGTTGGTAAGCAGTTTTCCTACGTTCGGGCAGGCCTGTGCATAACCTTTGCGTGTCAGGGTGTAGACGCTGCCGGTGTCACCGAAGTACTTCTCGCCGCCCTTGAGGTAGTGCATTTTCAGTTGCACGTTCATCGGGTGCGGGGTCCAGCCGAGGAACGTGACGAAGCGCTGTCTTTTCACCGCCCGCGACACCTCTGCCAACATCGCCTGTTCGCTGGACTCGATCAGTTTCCACTGGCCGAGGTCGAAGTCATTCTTCTTGATGATCTCCTGCAGCGAGATATTCGCCGGTGCGCCGGAGCCGATGCCGTAGATCTTCTTGTCGAACTTGTCGGCGAATTTATTCAAGTCGGCAAAATCATGCACGCCGGCGTCCCATACATAATCCGGCACGGCGAGGGTGAACTCGGTGCCGTCGAGGTTTTTCGCCAGTTGCACCACGTCGCCGTTGGCCACGAACTTGTCATAGAAGCCTTGCTGCGCGGGCATCCAGTTGCCCATGAACACATCCACCTGACCGTCCTTGAGCCCGCCGAACGTGATCGGCACCGCCAAGGTATCGACCTTGGGTTTGTAGCCCATGCCCGTCAGAAGAAATCCGGTGATGGCATTGGTCGCGGCGATGTCGCTCCAGCCTGGGTCGGCCATCTTCACCGTTTCGCAACGGGTGTCTGCGTACACGTTGGCACTGCTCAGCGCCAGGATGCCCAGTACTACTGTTAATTTTTGCATGGCCTTCCCTCTGTCGTTATTGGTCTTGGCAGGGTTGTGGATAACGTGCCTTGCGCTCCAGGTCGTCGAGGTCGATATGGTTGCGCATGTATTGCTGACTGGCGTCGACCAGTGGCTGGTGGTCCCAGCTCTTCAGCTTGCCGTGGGTCAGCGCCTCGAACACCAGGCGCCGACGGCGTTGGCTGGCGAGCACCTGCTGGTGGATCGCCGGGATGTCCCATTTAGCCCGCGCTTCACTCAAAAACGCCTCGAACAGTGTTCGGTGTTCCGGTGACTGACTGAGGTTTTCCCGCTCGTGCGGGTCGTTGTGTACATCGAACAGCAGACAAGGGTCGTCCTCGCTGTAGATGAATTTGTAGGCACCCCGGCGGATCATCATCAGCGGGCTGATGGTGCCTTCGGCCATGTACTCGCCGAATACTTCGTCATGGCCGCCCTGCCCTTGCAGATGCGGAACCAGTGAGCGGCCGTCCAGCGGCAGGCGTGGGTCCAGTTCGCCACCGGCCAGTTCCACCAGGGTCGGCAACAGGTCGGCGGTGGACACCGCGGCGCTGACCCGGCCCGCCGCGAATTGCCCCGGCGCGTACACCAGCAGCGGCACGCGGGCGGCCATTTCGAACCAGTGCATTTTGTACCAGAGGCCGCGCTCGCCGAGCATGTCGCCGTGGTCGCCGGAGAACACGATCAGGGTGTCGTCGGCCAGACCGGTGTCTGCCAGGGTTTGCAGAAGTTTGCCGACATTGCTGTCGATGTAACTGCACGCACCGAAGTAGGCGCGGCGGGCGTCGCGGATCTTATCCAAAGGCAGCGGCTTGTTCCACAGGTCATAGACCTTGAGCAGACGCTGGGAATGCGGGTCGAGATCGCCTTGGGCCGGTGTAGCAGGCAATGGGATATCAGCGTCGTCGTACAAATCCCAGAACGGCTTGGGAATCGTGTACGGGTCGTGGGGGTGGGTCATCGATACGGTGAGACAAAACGGTTGATTGCCGTCTTCGCGGATATGGTCGAACAGGTACTGCTGGGCCTTGAACACCACCTCTTCGTCGAAATCCAGCTGGTTGGTACGCACGCATGGGCCGGCCTGCAGCACCGAGGACATGTTGTGGTACCAGCTGGGGCGTACGTGCGGCTCGTCCCAGTTCACCGCCCAGCCATAGTCGGCGGGGTAGATGTCGCTGGTCAGGCGTTCTTCGTAGCCGTGCAATTGGTCGGGGCCGCAGAAGTGCATCTTGCCCGACAGCGCGGTGCGGTAGCCGAGGCGGCGTAGGTAGTGGGCATAGGTCGGTACATCGGCGGGAAAATCGGCCGCGTTGTCGTAGGCGCCGATCTTGCTCGGCAACTGGCCGCTGACCAGGGTGAAACGCGAGGGCGCGCACAGCGGGCTGTTGCAATACGCGGCGTCGAACACCACACCCTGGGCGGCGAGACGGCTGAGGTTGGGCAACTTGATCGGCGAGGCGCCGTAGAAAGGCAACAGCGGCGCGGCCATTTGGTCGGCCATGATGAAAAGAATGTTCTTGCGCTTCATGGGTTATCGGCATTCCATAGGCGGTGTTTATGCCAATGAGCATGCGGCCCACGTAAAAAGGGGTAAAGCCCATGAATTGCAATGTCTAGGATAAGCACAGCTTATGTATGAAGCGTTGGGTGATTTGTCTCTCGATTTGCTGCGCGCATTCGAAGCCGCTGCGCGCCACCGCAGTTTTACCGCCGCGGCGATGGAGTTGGGCACCACCCAGCCGGCGATCAGCCAGCAGATCAAGCGCCTGGAAGAACAATTGGCGATCCGCCTGTTCGACCGCATCTACCGTGGCATCGAACTGACCGACGCCGGCGCGCTGTTGTTCGAGCACGTTCAGGGCGGCTTGCAGGCGATCAACCAAGGCTTGGGTGTTATCACCCAGCATAGCCAGCACGAAGTGCTGCAAGTGGCCACTGACTTCGCCTTCGCCGCCTACTGGCTGATGCCGCGCCTGCACCGCTTCCACCAGGCCAACCCGCAGGTGGATGTGAGCCTGGTGACCAGCGAACGCAACCACGCCACGTTGCGCAGCGATATCGACGTGGCGGTGCTGTTCGGCGATGGTCGCTTCAAGCAGGGTGACAGCCTGTGGTTGTTCAACGAGGAAGTCTTCCCGGTGTGCAGCCCGCAGTGGCTCAAGGCTCAGGCTACGCGAATAAGCGTGCAGGACCTGCCCGACTGCCCCCTGCTGCACCTGCGCCAGGAAAACAACAGCCAGTGGTTCGACTGGAGCGGCGTGTTTCGTGAGCTGGGCCTCAGCGCCGCGCCCACGCCAGGTCAGTTGCGCTTCGACAACTACACCTTGCTGATCCAGGCGGCGATCGCCGGCCAGGGCGTGGCCATTGGCTGGCGTCACTTGGTGGATAACCTGCTGGAACAGAACTGGCTGTGCCGGCCGTTCAGCGACACCGTCATTTCGCGCTTTGGCTATTACGTGGTGCAACCGCAGCGCAAACGCCGGGGGCAACTGGTGGAACGCTTCGTCGATTGGCTGCTGGCCGAGCAAGCCAGCAGTGCGCAATCGCTGACCGGACTGGCCCTGCCCTCGATTGCGGTCTAGCATCTGGCGCACGTCGTCATCGGAGCCGGTCATGCACCGTATCAAGGGTTATCACGCTCATATCTACTTTGATGCCAACACGCTCGAGCAGGCGCGCGCCTTGTGCGAGGACGCGGCCAAGCTCTTCCCGCTGCGCATGGGCCGCGTGCATGAACGCCCCGTTGGCCCTCACCCCGACTGGAGCTGCCAACTGGCCTTTGACGCCGAATACATCGGCGTGATGCTGCCGTGGCTGGCGCTGCATCGAAATGGGCTGGTGGTGTTCCTGCATCCCAATACCGGCGATGACTTGAAGGACCACACCGACTACGCGATCTGGATGGGCGCGATGCGCGAGTTGGATCTGTCGGTTTTCTAACCTCTTCTTAAAGGATGCAAGTGCTGACATTCCCGAGGGTTTGTAGGACTTTGCTCGTCAATTTCCCACTATATGGGAGTCATATTTATATATTGAGATATTTCACGGCATAGGTTTATAGTCGCCCATCTGCTTTTTTCAGCACCCACTCATTTTCAGGTGAAGCGATGCAGGCGCAATTGATCGCGCTCGATTGGGGAACCAGCTCCCTTCGTGCTTACAAACTCGGCCCCGCAGGCGTGGTGCTGGAACAACGCTCGCTGGCGTCGGGCATCATGCATTTGCCCACAGAAGCCCGGGAAATTGCCGGCGTGCGCTGCGCCGACGGGTTTGAGTTGGCCTTCGATACGGCGTGTGGTGACTGGCTCGACGCCGAGCCACACTTGCCGGTGATTGCGTGCGGCATGGTTGGCAGCGCCCAGGGCTGGAGTGAAGCGGCGTATCGCAATACGCCGGTGGACGTTGCCAGCCTGGGCAAAGCCCTGCACGCCGTACGCAGCCTGCGTGGCGTGACGGTACACATCGTACCCGGCGTGATCGAGCAAGGCGGCTTGCCCAACGTGATGCGCGGCGAAGAAACCCAGGTGCTGGGCGTGCTGCGCAGCCTGCCGACCGGCGGTGAAGTGTTGATCGGCCTGCCCGGCAGCCACTCCAAGTGGGTCGAGGTGGTCGGTGGTTGCATCACCCACTTCGATACCTTCATGACCGGCGAGGTGTTCGCGATTCTCGGCAAGCACAGCCTCCTCGGCCGCACGCAGCAGACACCCGAACGCTTCCAGGCCGACGCCTTTGATCGCGGTGTGCAAGTGGCGCGCTCCCAGGACGGCCAGCGCGGTCTGCTGTCGACCCTGTTCAGCGCCCGCACCCTGGGCCTGACCGGCGAACTTGCGGCCGATCAGCAACCGGACTACCTCTCCGGCCTGATGATCGGTCATGAGCTGGCCGGCCTGCCCGACCGCGCCCGGCATACCCCGATCATTCTGGTCGGCGCCGGCGCTTTATGCGCGCGCTACCAACGCGCCCTTGCCCTCTGCGGTTTTGCCCATGTCAGCTTGGCCGAAGAAGCCACCGAGCACGGCCTGTGGCAACTGGCCGTGGCAGCCGGGCTCACTCAACCTGTATCGGAGGCCTGACATGCTCAAGCAAGCACTCGCACAAAACGGTCTGATCGCAATTCTGCGCGGCCTGCGCCCGGACGAAGCCCAGGCGGTCGGCCAGGTGCTGTACGACGCCGGTTTTCGCGTGATCGAAGTTCCGCTCAATTCACCGGACCCCTACACCAGCATCCGCACCCTGCGCGACAGCCTGCCCGCCGATTGCCTGATCGGCGCCGGCACCGTGCTGACGCCCGAGCAGGTGGAGCAGGTAAAGGCCGCCGGTGGCCAGGTGATCGTCATGCCCCACAGCGATGCCAAGGTCTTGCGCGCTGCCAAGGCGGCTGGCCTGTACCTGTCGCCGGGCGTGGCCACGCCCACCGAAGCCTTTGCCGCACTGGGCGAAGGCGCCGACGTCTTGAAGCTGTTCCCGGCCGAGCAAATGAGCCCGGCGGTGATCAAGGCGTGGCTGGCGGTATTGCCGGCGGGCACGTTGCTGCTGCCGGTGGGCGGTATTACCCCGGACAACATGCAGGTGTTCACCGACGCCGGCGCCAAAGGGTTCGGGCTGGGTTCCGGGTTGTTCAAACCGGGTATGACCGTGGATCAGGTAGCGAGCCGCGCCCAGGCTTATGTCGCCGCCTGGAAAGCCCTGAGCTGAGTTCAAGTTCCGCGCCCCTGGCGCTGCATCTACAAGAGAGATAACAGATGAAAATCACCAAACTGACGACCTTTATCGTCCCGCCTCGCTGGTGCTTCCTGAAAATCGAAACCGACCAGGGCGTGACCGGCTGGGGTGAACCCGTGGTCGAAGGCCGCGCCCATACCGTGGCCGCCGCCGTCGAAGAATTGTCCGACTACCTGATCGGCAAAGACCCGCGCAACATCGAAGATATCTGGACTGTGCTCTATCGCGGCGGCTTCTATCGTGGCGGCGCGGTGCACATGAGTGCGCTGGCCGGTATCGACCAAGCCCTGTGGGACATCAAGGGCAAGGCCCTCGGCGTGTCCGTCAGCGACTTGCTGGGTGGCCAGGTGCGCGACAAGATCCGCGTGTACTCGTGGATCGGCGGCGACCGCCCCGCCGACACCGCCCGCGCCGCCAAAGACGCCGTGGCCCGCGGCTTCACTGCGGTAAAAATGAACGGCACCGAAGAACTGCAATTCCTCGACAGCTTTGAAAAGGTCGACCTGGCCCTGGCCAACGTCGCCGCCGTGCGTGATGCGGTCGGCCCCAACGTCGGCATTGGCGTCGACTTCCATGGCCGCGTGCACAAGCCAATGGCCAAGGTGCTGATGAAGGAGCTGGACCCGTACAAGCTGATGTTCATCGAAGAGCCGGTGCTCAGCGAAAACTACGAAGCGCTCAAGGAACTGGCGCCGCTGACCAGCACCCCGATCGCCCTGGGCGAGCGCCTGTTCTCGCGTTGGGACTTCAAGCGTGTGCTGAGCGAAGGCTATGTCGACATCATCCAGCCCGACGCGTCCCACGCGGGCGGCATCACCGAAACGCGCAAGATCGCCAACATGGCCGAAGCCTATGACGTGGCCCTGGCCCTGCACTGCCCGCTGGGCCCGATCGCGCTGGCGGCGTGCCTGCAGCTGGATGCGGTTTGCTACAACGCGTTTATCCAGGAGCAGAGCCTGGGCATCCATTACAACGAGAGCAACGACCTGCTCGACTACGTGCGCGACCCCGGCGTGTTCGACTATGACCAGGGCTTCGTCAAGATCCCCAACGGGCCGGGCCTGGGCATTGAGATCAACGAAGAGTACGTGATCGAACGGGCTGCCATCGGCCACCGCTGGCGCAACCCGATCTGGCGCCACGCCGACGGCAGTTTCGCCGAGTGGTGATGCTCATCTGAAGACAACCGGTAAAAAATCTGGGAGGGGGCAAGCCCCTCCCATATCAAATCGATTTCTTCAGTAAGACTTGTCCTCAATAAACATAAGAAGAGACTTCCCCCATGCAACCTGAATCCTTGACCGGGCAGGCTCCTTTAGTCACGCCCAGCCGAAAGCGCTACTTCATCATGGTGCTGCTGTTTATCACCGTGGTGATCAATTACCTGGACCGCAGCAACCTGTCGATTGCGGCCCCCGCCCTGACCAGTGACCTGGGCATTGACCCGGTGCATGTCGGCCTGATTTTCTCGGCGTTCGGCTGGACCTACGCCGCCATGCAGATCCCCGGCGGCTGGCTGGTGGATCGGGTGCCGCCGCGCATCCTCTATACCGTGGCCCTGCTGCTGTGGTCCATTGCAACCGTCATGCTCGGCTTTGCCGCCAGCTTCATCGCCCTGTTTGTCCTGCGCATGGCGGTCGGTGCGCTGGAAGCGCCGGCCTACCCGATCAACAGTCGCGTGGTCACCAGCTGGTTTCCCGAGCGTGAACGCGCCACCGCGATCGGCTTCTACACCTCCGGTCAATTCGTCGGGCTGGCGTTTCTGACGCCGGTGCTGGCCTGGCTGCAGCACCACTATGGCTGGCACATGGTGTTTGTGGTCACCGGTGGCGTCGGCATCCTGTGGGCGGCGATCTGGTACGCGGTGTACCGCGAACCACGTGATTTCAAAGGCATCAACCAGGCCGAAATCGACCTGATCCGCGACGGCGGCGGGCTGGTGGACCTCAGCACCCAAGCGGCCAAGACCAAGGCGCCGTTCAGCTGGGTCGACCTGGGGATTGTCCTGAGCAAACGCAAATTGTGGGGGATTTACCTGGGGCAGTTCTGCCTGAACTCCACGCTGTGGTTCTTCCTGACCTGGTTCCCGACGTATCTGGTGAAGTACCGCGGCATGGACTTCATCAAGTCCGGCATGCTCGCGTCGCTGCCGTTTCTCGCGGCATTCGTCGGAGTCCTGTGTTCCGGGCTGTTTTCCGACTGGCTGATCCGTCGCGGCGCAAGCGTGGGCTTTGCGCGCAAGTTGCCGATCATCAGCGGGCTGCTGATCTCCACGGCGATCATCGGCGCCAACTTCGTCGAATCGACCCCGCTGGTCATCGCCTTCCTGGCTGTGGCGTTCTTCGGCAATGGGCTGGCTTCGATCACCTGGTCGCTGGTCTCCACCCTCGCCCCGGCGCGGTTGCTGGGCCTGACCGGTGGGGTGTTCAACTTCATCGGCAACCTGGCGGCGATTACCACGCCAATCGTTATCGGCTTCCTCGCCAGCGGTGATTCGTTTGCGCCGGCGATCACTTACATTGCAGTGCTGGCGTTGTTGGGGGCTTTGTCCTACGTGCTGCTGGTGGGCAAGGTCGAGCGCATCGAGCTGTAGGCCAGTCATCGCAGTGGCGAGGGAGCAACTCCCTCGCCACAGTCACAGTCGTCAGACTCGCCCGTTGTTACGCGTGCGGCACCGACATTTCATTGCGGAACACATTCAACGGGTCCCATCGCTGCTTGGTTCGGCGCAGGCGGCTCTCGATGATGGTGTTGGGGAAGAAGATCCCATACCACGAGGGGTTCTTGCCATTCGCCGGATCGCCGCCGAGATAGGTCATGTCCAGGTCCGGGTAGTTGATGTAGCAGCCCTCGAACTCCGGATCGTCCGGCACGCCGTTGGTGAATGCCGCGTTGAAAAGCCCACGGATCCAGTCGGCGTGGGCCTGGTCCGCCCCGTCGTCCGCCGTGTGCCAGTAACATTGCGGCTGCCACTTGAGGTACGAGGAGCGCTGAGCGGCGGATGTCTGCGCCAGGATCGGGCCTTCCATCTCGTTGATGCGCCCGCCGAACGATTGGATCTGGATCAGGCTCTGGGTCAACTGCTGCTCAGGGTCCGGCCAGTTCAGCGTGGCCCAGATCGCATCCAGCACGCGCTGGGTGAATTCGCCTTTCTGATACGCCGATTTATAGCGACCGCGTTGATTGTCACCGGAGCCGTTGAGCGATTGGGTGGCGTACAGCCAGTCCAGTTGCCGCGCCGCTTTTCGGGCATCCTGCAGAGAAGTAATGCGGCGCCCCCTTTGCCCATCGCGCGGTTGATGCACCACGTGGAACGGCACCAGCGACTGCCTCGGGCTCACGCCCACGGCGGTCAGTAGGCTGAGCACGAAGTCGTCGAAGGGCGCCCGGTCATCGAGTTGACCGTTCTTGTCGACATAGTGAATACCCAACGTCACGTTGCCGGTATTGAGGTGGCGCATCTCCAGCTTGGTCGACAGGCCCCAGGTATTGGGGTTTGCCTGATTGTCCGCGAACCATTTTTGATAGGCCCGCAGCAGGCGCTCCAAAGCCGGACGGGTCAGTTGCGCCCAATCCCATTCCAATGCCAGCCAAAGCACCTGCGTGGGCGCCGGTGGCAGGGCCTTGAAGTAATAACTGGTAATAATGCCGAACTGCCCACCTCCGGCACCGCAGCAAGCGGCGAACAGGTCCAGCTCAGCGCTATCGGTGCTGTCCCGGGACACATGCACAGGCACAAGGCCCGTTCCACTGACGTTGGCCACCAGCAGGTCAACGCCGTCCAGCCAGTCGCAGACCAGCCCGTGTTTGCGCGACAGCAACCCATAACCGCCGCCGCAGATATGCCCGCCAAGCCCCACCGAATAGCAGGAGCCGCTTGGCAGGGTTTTATTTGCCCTCTTATAAAGTGCGACGGTGGTGTCCCAGTTCTGGCAACCGGGTTCCAGGCGGACGCTGTAGCGACGAGGTGAGCCCGGCACCAGCATTGACCCTATCTGTCCGGACGGGTCGTAGGCGACTTGGTTCATTTGCCCGATATCCAGGATCGACAGGCTCTCGTGCGGCACTCCGGGCATCACGTTAGCGACAAACCCTTCATAACAATGACCGCCACTTCGCACCGTGATGCGGCCATTGGGCATGGCCAAGGCTTGCGCGGCGGCGTCGATGATGTCCTGCGGGTTGTGGCACAGGTAGATAAGGTTGGCGCCATTGGGCGAGGATTGGCCCTGGACGTTGCCCAGCGGCCAGCGCAGGTTGAAACCCTTCTGCAAGGCGGCATGACGGGGGTCTGAAGGCGGGACGAGATCAAATGCCATGATGTGCTCCGTGGGAGACGATAATGACTTCTGATGCAACTAACTTAACGACCGACAGCGCAAGAACGGCGGGGCTTGCAGAGGTGGTTAGACAGCAATAGGCACGAAGTGCGTTGAAGGTGGGGCGCAATGCCCACCTTCAGCCTAGCCTAGATCAGTCGGGAGCCTGAGGCCTTTACTTACGAGCGTTACGTACACCTTCCGACAACGCTGCGCAGTGGCTGAGCACACCATCGATCGCCTGCCGGTCGCTGCCGGCGGTGGCGATGTGATCGATCAACGCCGAGCCCACCACCACACCGTCCGCCAACCGGGCGATGGCGGCGGCCTGTTCCGGTGTGCGAATGCCGAAACCGATGCTGATCGGCAGGTCGGTATGGCGGCGCAGGCGTGTCACGGCTTCTTCGACATGTTCCAGGGTGGCGGCGCCGGCGCCGGTCACGCCGGCCACCGACACGTAATACACAAAACCGGAGCTGCCGTTGAGCACGGTCGGCAGGCGTACGTCATCGGTGGTCGGTGTGGTCAGGCGGATGAAGTCGATGCCTGCGGCCTGCGCCGGGTCGCACAGCTCGCGGTTATGCTCAGGTGGCATGTCTACCACAATCAGGCCGTCTACCCCGGCGTTCTTGGCATCGGCGATGAACGCAGGCACGCCGTATTTGTGGATCGGGTTGAAATAGCCCATCAATACCAACGGTGTTTCGTCGTTGTCCTTGCGGAACTCACGCACCATCTGCAGGGTTTTCGCCAGGTTCTGCTTGGCCTCCAGCGCGCGGATGTTGGCCAGCTGAATGGCCGGCCCGTCCGCCATCGGGTCGGTGAAGGGCATGCCCAGTTCGATCACATCGGCGCCGGCGCCGGGCAACCCTTTGAGGATCGCCAGCGAGGTGTCATAACCCGGGTCGCCGGCAGTGACGAAAGTCACCAGGGCGGCGCGGTTTTGTTCCTTGAGTTGCGCAAAGCGGGTTTGCAGGCGGCTCATTCAGTGTTTCTCCTGCTGGGACTGTTCCATGTGATGCATCACGGTCTGCATGTCTTTATCGCCACGGCCGGACAGGTTAACCACCATCAGGTGATCTTTCGGCAAGGTCGGTGCGCGTTTGAACACTTCGGCCAATGCATGGGCGCTTTCCAGTGCAGGAATAATCCCTTCCAGGCGGCAGCATTTGTGGAAGGCGTCGAGGGCTTCGTCGTCGGTCACCGAGGTGTATTGGACGCGGCCGATGTCATGCAACCAGGCGTGTTCCGGGCCGATGCCGGGGTAGTCCAGGCCGGCGGAAATCGAGTGGGCGTCGATGATCTGGCCATCGTCGTCCTGCAACAGGAAGGTGCGGTTGCCGTGAAGTACGCCGGGTACGCCGCCGTTGAGGCTGGCGGCGTGCTTGCCGGTCTCGATGCCGTGGCCGGCCGCTTCGACGCCGATGATGTCCACGCTCTTGTCGTCCAGGAACGGGTGGAACAGGCCCATGGCGTTGGAGCCGCCGCCGATGCACGCCACCAGGCTGTCCGGCAGTCGGCCTTCCTGGGCTTGCAGTTGCGTGCGCGTCTCCTTGCCGATCACGGCCTGGAAGTCGCGGACCATTGCAGGGTATGGGTGTGGACCCGCTACGGTGCCGATCAGGTAGAAAGTGCTGTCGACGTTGGTGACCCAGTCGCGCAGGGCTTCGTTCATGGCGTCTTTGAGGGTGCCGGTGCCGGCAACCACCGGAATCACTTCGGCGCCCAATAGCTTCATGCGGAACACGTTGGCCTGCTGGCGCTCGATGTCGGTGGTGCCCATGTAAATCACGCATTGCAGGCCGAAACGCGCGGCTACCGTGGCGGTGGCCACGCCGTGCATGCCGGCGCCGGTCTCGGCGATGATGCGTTTTTTGCCCATGCGTCGCGCCAGCAGGATCTGACCGATGCAGTTATTGATTTTGTGCGCGCCGGTGTGGTTCAGCTCTTCGCGCTTGAGGTAGATCTTGGCGCCGCCGCAGTATTCGGTCAGACGTTCGGCAAAATACAGCGGGCTTGGGCGACCAACGTAGTCGCGCTGGAAGTAGGCCAATTCCTCGTTGAACGCCGGATCAATCTTGGCCGCTTCGTATTCGCGGGCCAGGTCGAGGATCAACGGCATCAGGGTTTCAGCGACGTAGCGGCCGCCGAACGCGCCAAACAGGCCGCTGGTGTCTGGGCCGTTGCGTAGATCGGTCTGGGACTGAGTCATGGGACGCTCCAGGAAAGAATTCGTGTGGGAAGCAATGTGGGCCACTCTACCCCTCACATCCGCGGCTGAAAACCGATAAGATCGCTGCAACCTGTCAGGAAAACTCACAGATGAGCCGAGACCTTCCACCCCTCAACGCCCTGCGCGCGTTTGAAGCCACCGCGCGCCTCAACAGCGTCAGCCAGGCCGCTGAGCAACTGCATGTGACCCACGGGGCAGTCAGTCGCCAATTGAAGGTGCTCGAAGCACACTTGGGCGTCAGCCTGTTCGTCAAGGAGGGGCGTGGCCTTAAACTCACAGATGCGGGCGTGCGGCTGCGCGATGCCAGCGGCGAAGCGTTCGAGCGTTTGAGAGACGTGTGTGCGGAACTCACCCAGACCGGCGCCGACGCCCCCTTCGTACTCGGCTGTTCGGGCAGTTTACTGGCACGCTGGTTGATTCCGCGCCTTGGCCGCCTGAACGCTGACTTGCCGGACCTGCGCCTGCACTTGTCGGCGGGTGATGGTGATCTGGACCCGCGTCGTCCGGGGTTGGATGCGTTGCTGGTGTTCGCCGAACCGCCGTGGCCGGCCGATATGCAGGTATACGAGTTGGCCAGTGAGCGTATCGGCCCGGTCATGAGCCCGCGATTCAGCGGTTATGAGCGTCTGCGTCAGGCGCCTGCGTCGGCGTTGTGCGGTGAAGCGCTGCTGCACACCACGTCACGGCCCCAGGCGTGGCCCAGTTGGGCGCAGCAATACGGCATCGCACCGAATGCGTTGAAGCACGGGCAAGGGTTCGAGCATTTGTATTATTTGCTGGAGGCGGCTGTGGCCGGGCTGGGGGTGGCGATCGCGCCGCAGCCGCTGGTGGCGCAAGATCTGCTGGCCGGTCGCCTGGTGGCGCCTTGGGGGTTCAGCGAAACCCCGGCGCACCTGGCATTGTGGCTACCCAAGCGCGCCGCGGATGGGCGCGCCCGGCAGCTGGCGCAATGGCTCAAGACAGAGCTGTCGCGCCAACCGATTCAGTCACCGCGCTTGCACAGCAAGTAAGCCGCCAGCAGACCCAGCGCGCCAACGGCAACGCCGGCAGTGGTCCAAGGGTGCTCTTGCGCGTAATCGCGAGTTGCCACGCCGGTTTCGCGCAATTTCACTTTGCTTTCTTCATAGGCATCGGTGATCAGATGACGGGAGTGCTTGAGCGCATTCTCGGCATTGCTTTTCAGGGCCTTCAAGGTTTTGCGCGACTCATCCGACGCATCGTCCTTGAGGCTTTCAAGGGACTTGAGCAGGCTCGAAATCTCGGCTTCCATGCTTTCCAGCGACGCTTTGCGTAAAGAAGTGTTAGCCATGTGGATTCTCCTGAAGTGATTGAGTGGCGTGTGTAGATACCGACTGCTGGGTTTTCAGAAAGTGCAGTAAATCTGAACTTTCAGGTAGGAACGGTCGCCTGAAGCAGTACGGATATTGACTGCTAGGCTTCTTAAACATCCCTCAGGAGAAACCCCATGACCGATCACCACACTTACAAAAAAGTTGAACTGGTAGGTTCGTCCACCACCACTATCGAGGATGCGATCCAGAACGCATTGGCCGAGGCCAGCAAAAGCCTCAAGCACCTGGAATGGTTTGAAGTGACTGAAACGCGCGGTCATATCGAAGATGGCAAGGTCGCCCACTATCAGGTCACTCTGAAGGTGGGATTCCGAATTGCCAGCAGTTGATCCTGTGAGTTGAACTTGCTGACTGGCCGATTGCCATAACCTGCGCTACAACGTTCGGGTGCCGATGCCACTGCGTCGGCACGTTCTATTGGATCAGCGCAAGGAAGTAACGGATGAAGAAGCTTCTGTTAGCCGTAGGTTTGTTGAGCCTGGCAGGTACCGCCCTGGCGGCGGGCAAGTCGTGTGAAGACCTCAAAAGTGAAATTGCGGCGAAAATCGACGCCAAAGGTGCTTCGGGCTATTCGCTGGAAGTCGTCGACAAAGGCGCTTCTACCGACGCCAAAGTGGTCGGCACTTGCGAGGGCGGCACCAAGGAAATCGTCTACAAACGCGGTTAACCCCGTGTTGCAGACATAAAAAACCGACGCGGGTGCGTCGGTTTTTTTTCGACTGGGGTTAGGTCAGCCCTTCATCAGCTGCGCCAGCAACTCGTAGGAATGAATCCGGTCCGCGTGCTCGTACAGGTCGCAGGTGAAGATCAACTCATCCGCGCCGGTCTGTTCGATCAGCACCTCGAGCTTGGCGCGAATCTTCGCCGGGCTGCCGACCATGGCCAGGCCGAGGAAGCTGCCGACCGCGTCCTTTTCATGGGGCAGCCATAGGCCATCCATGCTTTTCACCGGTGGGCGCTGCACCAGACTTTGGCCGCGCATCAGCGCGAGAATGCGCTGGTAGACGGAGGTCGCCAGGTAATCGGCCTGTTCGTCGGTATCGGCCGCCACCAGCGGAATGCCCAGCATCACGTAGGGTTTGTCCAACACAGCCGAAGGCTTGAAGTGATTGCGGTACACGCGAATCGCTTCGTGCATTAAACGGGGTGCGAAATGGGAGGCGAAGGCGTAGGGCAAACCACGCTCGCCGGCCAGTTGCGCGCTGAACAGGCTCGAACCCAGCAGCCAGACAGGCACGTTGGTACCGGTGCCGGGGACGGCGATAACCCGTTGGTCGGGGGTGCGCGGGCCCAGGTAGGCCATCAGTTCGGCCACGTCCTCGGGGAAATCGTCAGCGCTGCCGGAGCGCTCACGGCGCAGGGCGCGGGCGGTCATCTGGTCGGAACCGGGGGCGCGACCCAGGCCCAGGTCAATGCGGCCCGGGTACAGGCTTTCAAGGGTGCCGAATTGCTCGGCGATTACCAGCGGCGCGTGATTGGGCAGCATCACACCGCCGGAACCGACACGAATCGTCGAGGTGCCACCGGCCAGATACCCCAGCAACACCGAAGTGGCCGAGCTGGCGATGCCGTCCATATTGTGGTGTTCGGCTACCCAGAAACGGTTGTAGCCGAACTTTTCCACATGCTGAGCCAGGTCCAGGGAATTGCGCAGCGATTGTGCCGGGCTACCATTGGCGCGTACGGGCACCAGGTCGAGGGCGGAAAACTTAACGTCGGACAGCGATTTCATAAGCCTGCTTCTCCAATTGAGGGCGCAGGCTTTTAAGACGAACCAAAACCTGCCGCTTCATGTGCATCCTCCATGCAATGAGGGCATATACCCGAGATTCAATAGCTGGCCTGAAATTTCCTACTAAACTGCTGGGTTTCTCTTACAAGATGAACTTTGCCCGAGCATCTATCCTCAGAACCTTACTGAAGCAAAACCACCGTTCGAGGAGAAAGCTATGAGTATTGTTAAAAAGGCATCCGCGCATTGGGAAGGTGATCTGAAGACTGGTGTGGGCTCCATCTCCACCGAAACCGGTGTGCTGCGCGAAGCGCCCTACGGCTTCAAGGCCCGTTTCGAGGGCGGCAAGGGCACCAACCCGGAAGAGCTGATCGGTGCGGCCCATGCGGGCTGTTTCTCCATGGCGTTTTCCATGATTCTGGGCGATGCGGGCCTCAAGGCCGACAGCATCGACACCCAGGCCGACGTGACGCTGGATCAGGTCGAAGGGGGTTTTGCGATCACCGCCGTACACCTGACGCTCAAAGCCAAGATCCCAGGCGCCAGCCAGGCGCAATTCGATGAATTGAGCAAAAAGGCCAAGGAAGGGTGCCCGGTGTCCAAGGTTCTGAATGCAACCATCACTCTGGATGGCACGCTGGTTAACTGACACAACAGGTCCAAGGTGGGAGGGGCAAGCCTGCTCCCCCACTTTGTGCTGCGTTAAATAAGAACTCCCGTTTCGCACCTGTGGTCCTATACCCTATGCAGCCTAGGCGCACACTCGTGCGCAATGCATTCAGGGAGCTTCAACCATGAAACGTTTTGCCTTGGCGATCATCTGCGGTGTGTTGGCCACATCGGCCGTGGCCGCTCCAAAAGATTGTGAAGAGCTCAGGAAAGAGATCGAAGTGAATATCCAGGCCAAGGCGATTCCGTCCTACACCCTGGAAATCATCACCGCCGAAGAAGCCAAGAACCACGACAGTGCCATGATTGTTGGCTCGTGCGAAAACGGCACCAAGCGCATCATCTACCAGAAGAACAACGACTGATCAGAGGCAGTTCACACTGCGTTCCTCTGCCAGCAACTGGCGGGCGGAGTCATACAGTCGGATGTTGGGCGTAAAGGCCAGCGAGCGGCCTTCCAGCACATAGCGTTGGCCAGCCTGGAAGTGGTCGTACTGCAACGTCATGAAGCAGGTTCGATATTGCATCTGGCTGAGCCCTCCCAGCCCGCCACCCGCCGGTACCTCAAAGTCAAAGCGCACCATCAGCTCGTGGGCGCCGGTTGGTATCTGGAAGTAGCGTCCGTCTTCGAGATTCTTGCCGTCCAGACGCTGTGCCATCAACAGTTTGGCGCCTGGTGTGGGGGTGATGAAATCGACCCATGCCTGATGCGGGTCGGCGGGCGGTACCGGTGTCGTTGTGCAGGCACTCGAGAGCAAGGCAACAACGGCAACTAAGAACAGGCGCATGGCAAAGTCTCAATGCAGGGGGACGTTTGAGTATAAACACCTCTGGACGTGGAAAATTCCCGCGCGGCACGCCAGTCTGGCGCACAGGGTATCCAGGAGCAGTCGGAACATGATCAGGCGTTTACTTACAGGGGGGTTGGCCGTGCTGCTCGGCGGGTGCTCCAGCGTCAGTTACTACAGCCAATTGGCGAGCGGCCAATGGCAGTTATTACGTGCCCGCGAGCCGGTGGCTCAGGTAATAAGTGACCCGACGCGCCCGCAGGTACTGCGCGACCACCTGGTGCAAGCACAAAAAGCGCGCACCTTCGCCAGCGAACACCTGCACCTGCCTGACAACCTGAGTTACCGGTTGTACGCAGACATCGGCCGCCCCTATGTGGTCTGGAATGTCTTCGCCACGCAGGAATTTTCTCTGACGCCTCAAAACCATTGCTTTCCCATCGCCGGCTGTGTGGCCTATCGCGGCTATTACAACCAGGGCGCGGCGCGTGGCGAGGCGGCGGTGTTGAAGTTACAGGGCATGGACGTGGCGATCGGCGGCGTGGAAGCGTATTCCACTTTAGGATGGTTCGATGACCCGATCATGAATTCGATGATGAACTGGGGCGACGAGCGGCTGGCCACGTTGATTTTTCATGAGCTCGCTCACCAGCGTTTCTATGTGAAAGACGACACTGAGTTCAACGAGTCGTTTGCCACCTTTGTCGAGCAGGAAGGCACCCGCCAGTGGCGGGCTGCGCGCAGCCTGCCACCGCTCAGCGATGCACAGGCGCAGCAACGTGACCAGTTTATCCGCTTGATCCTGGACACCCGCCATCGCCTGGAAAACCTCTACGCGCAGCCTCTGGCCCCGGACGTGATGCGTCAGGCCAAAGCGGCGCAGTTCGAGCAATTGCGCCGCGACTACCGGCAACTGCGCGACACCCAATGGGCCGGTGACAAACGCTATGACGCCTGGGTCAACCAACCTATGAACAACGCAAGGCTGTTGCCGTTCGGGCTGTATGACCAATGGGTGCCGGCGTTTGCGGCGTTGTTTGCGCAGCAACAGGGGGATTGGGTGAAGTTCTACGCCGCGGTGGAAAAGTTGGGCGAGTTGCCGGTGGTGCAGCGTAAGGCTGCGTTGAGGCAGTTGGAGGGTGTGGGTCTGTAGGGCCTCATCGGGGGCAAGCCCCGTCCCACCTTTTTAGGCTGCACAGCTTGCCCCCGATGACGATTTTTAAGGCCGCTGCAAAAACGCCCGGTGCATCGCGGCCAATGTCTCGAAATGCCAGGTCGGCGCTTCGGCATTCAATTCTTCAAAGCTGCCAAAACCATACCCCACCGCCGCCGAATCCAGCCCATTGCTGCGGGCGCCGATCAGGTCGTGCTTGCGATCGCCGATCATCAAGGTGCTGGCCGGGTCCAGGCCCTCTTCTTTCATCAGGTGCGCAAGCAGCTCGACTTTATCGGTGCGCGTGCCGTCCAGTTCGCTGCCGTAAATCACCTTGAAATGCTTGGCAAAGTCGAAATGACGGGCAATTTCCCGGGCAAATTCCCACGGCTTGGAGGTGGCGATGTACAACTGACGCCCTTGCTGGTTGAGTGCCTCCAGCAATGGCATCACGCCGTCAAATACGCGGTTTTCATACAGCCCGGTAACCTTGAAGCGTTCGCGATAGTAATTCACCGCGTCCCAGGCTCTGGCTTCATCGAAGTCATAGAACTGCATAAAGGCTTGCAGTAACGGCGGACCGATGAAATGTTCCAGCCGGGTCAGGTCCGGTTCATCGATACCCAACTTGGCGAGGGCGTACTGGATCGAACGGGTGATGCCTTCGCGCGGGTCGGTGAGGGTGCCGTCCAGGTCGAACAGCACGGTGGAGTAATGCAGGCTCATCGGTCGAATCCTTCAGCCAGGTGCAGGTCTTTGAGCTTCACGTAGTTCGCCGCGCTGTAGGTGAAAAAGGCGCGTTCCTTGTCAGTCAGCGCACGGACTTGTTTGACCGGGCTGCCGACATACAAAAAACCGCTCTCCAGCGTCTTGCCCGGCGGCACCAGGCTGCCGGCGCCGATGATCACGTCATCTTCCACCACCGCGCCGTCCATCACGATGCTGCCCATGCCGATCAGAATACGGCTGCCAACCGTACAGCCATGCAGCATGACCTTGTGGGCGATGGTCACATCGTCGCCGATCAGCAGCGGAAAACCGTCGGGGTTGAAGGGCCCGGCGTGGGTGATGTGCAGCACGCAGCCATCCTGGATGCTGGTGCGCGCGCCGATACGGATGCGGTGCATGTCGCCGCGAATCACCGTCAGCGGCCATACGGAGCTGTCGGGGCCGATTTCGACATCGCCGATCACCACCGCCGACATATCGACAAAAGCCCCGGCGCCCAGGGTTGGCGTGTGGTTCTGATAGGTGCGAAGGGTCACGATAGCTTCTCTCTCTTCTGCTGATAGCTGCGGTGGGCATTGATTGTAATTAAGATGGCCCCATCTTTGTTCTTACATGTTTCTCCAGCCAAGGTGCCCACCGTGAGCGCGAACAACCCTCTTCTGCAGCCCTACGACCTGCCGCCGTTCTCGGCGATCCGTGCCGAGCACGTTCAGCCGGCCATCGAACAGATCCTCGCCGACAACCGCGTTGCCATCGAAGGCATCCTGCAAAGCCAAGGGAAAAATCCGACATGGGCAGGCCTGGTCCTGGCTATGGATGAACTCAATGACCGCCTGGGCGCAGCCTGGAGCCCGGTGAGCCACCTCAACGCCGTGTGCAACAGCGCCGAACTGCGCGAAGCCTACGAGGCGTGCCTGCCGGCATTGAGTGCTTATTCCACTGAAATGGGCCAGAACCGCGAGTTGTTCCAGGCCTTCGAAGCCTTGGCCAACAGCCCGGAAGCCGCAGGCTTCGATGTGGCGCAAAAAACCATCCTGGAACACTCCCTGCGCGACTTCCGTCTGTCGGGTATCGATCTGCCGCCCGAGCAGCAAAAACGTTATGCCGAAGTGCAAAGCAAACTCTCCGAGCTGGGCAGCAAGTTTTCCAACCAATTGCTCGACGCTACCCAGGCCTGGACCAAGCACGTCACCGATGAAGCCACCCTCGCTGGCCTGACCGACTCGGCCAAGGCGCAGATGGCCGCCGCCGCTCAGGCCAAGGGCCTCGACGGTTGGCTGATCACCCTGGAATTCCCTAGCTACTATGCGGTGATGACCTACGCTCAGGACCGCGCCCTGCGTGAAGAAATTTACGCTGCCTACTGCACCCGTGCGTCGGATCAGGGCCCGAATGCCGGCCAGAACGATAACGGCCCGGTGATGGAACAGATCCTGGATCTGCGTCAGGAACTGGCCAGCCTGCTGGGCTACGCCTCGTTCTCCGAACTGAGCCTGGCCACCAAAATGGCCGAGTCCAGCGACCAGGTGCTGAGCTTCCTGCGTGACCTGGCCAAGCGCAGCAAGCCGTTTGCAGCCCAGGATCTGGAGCAGCTCAAGGCCTACGCCGCCGAACAGGGTTGCGCCGATTTGCAGAGCTGGGACAGCGGGTATTACGGCGAAAAGCTGCGCGAGCAGCGCTACAGCGTTTCCCAGGAAGCCCTGCGCGCCTACTTCCCGATCGACAAGGTGCTCAGCGGCCTGTTCGCTATCGTGCAGCGCCTGTATGGCATCGAGATCGCCGAGCAAAAAGGCTTCGACACCTGGCACCCGGACGTTCGCCTGTTTGAAATCAAGGAAAACGGCCAGCACGTCGGGCGCTTCTTCTTTGACCTGTACGCCCGCGCCAACAAGCGCGGCGGTGCCTGGATGGACGGTGCGCGCGACCGTCGCCGCACTGTCGATGGCGTGCTGCAAAGCCCGGTGGCCAATCTGGTGTGCAACTTCACCCCGGCCGACAGCGGCAAGCCTGCTCTGCTGACCCATGATGAAGTCACCACGCTGTTCCACGAATTCGGCCACGGCCTGCACCACCTGTTGACCCGTGTCGAACACGCCGGTGTCTCCGGGATCAACGGCGTGGCGTGGGATGCGGTGGAGTTGCCGAGCCAGTTCATGGAGAACTGGTGCTGGGAGCCGGAAGGCCTGGCGCTGATCTCCGGCCACTATGAAACCGGCGAACCACTGCCCCAGGACCTGCTGGAAAAGATGCTCGCGGCGAAGAACTTCCAGTCCGGCCTGATGATGGTGCGGCAACTGGAGTTCTCGCTGTTCGACTTCGAATTGCATGCCACTCATGGCGATGGTCGCAGCGTGCCCCAGGTGCTTGAAGGCATACGTGACGAGGTTTCGGTCATGCGTCCGCCGGCCTACAACCGGTTCCCCAACAGCTTTGCGCACATCTTCGCCGGTGGTTATGCAGCGGGTTATTACAGCTACAAATGGGCCGAAGTGCTGTCGGCGGATGCCTTCTCCAAGTTTGAAGAAGAAGGCGTGCTCAATGCTGAAACCGGCCGTGCGTTCCGCGATGCGATCCTGGCGCGTGGCGGTTCCCAGGCGCCGATGGTGCTGTTCGTCGATTTCCGCGGCCGCGAGCCGTCCATTGACGCACTGTTGCGTCACAGCGGCCTGAGTGAGGATGCAGCAGCATGAGCGAAGGGCCTGTGATCACCAAAAAGCAATTTATCGCCGGGGCCGTGTGCCCCGCGTGCAGCGAGCCGGATAAGTTGAAAATGTGGACCGAGGACAGCGTGCCCCATCGCGAATGCGTGGCCTGCGGCTACACCGATACGCTCAATGACCAAGGCTTGTCGGTGCCCAAGGAATTGGGCACGCGGGTTAATACGTCAGCGCTGAAAGTGCCGGACCCAAAGGTGCAGGCGGTGCAATTCTTTCCAAATCCGAAGTTGAAAAAGGACTGAGCACACCCAGAGCAGGCAGCGCGTCCATTCAACCGGACCGCTGCTGCCTGATCCGTTTCTACTCCTTCTGCTCACTGCCTGTCGTGGAAATCCATTGCTTCATCGAACACAGCGCAAACGCGCTGGTGCTGCAATCCCCGGTGGCCAAGGCAGTGCGTAATTTGTCGATATCGGCGCGCATCATGTAACGAACACCGTCCTTGAAGCCATTACTGCTGCCAAACCCGCCCAACGTCATTTCGTTCAGCGCATCCTCTTTGCTCCACCCTTGAATCACCACCCGATACATCGCCGCCATCAGGCCGGTGCGGTCCGAGCCGTGCTTGCAGTGCATCAACACCGAGCCATTGGCTTCTGCCTGTCGGATTGCGCGCAATGCGGCCAATACATCTGAATCGTCTACGTGGTTGGTGCGATACGTCAGCTGCACTTGTTTGATATCGGAGTCGGCGAGCCAGCTGTCATCGGATTCGGGCAGGAAGTTGATGACGGTGCCAACGTTCAGTTTTTCCAGCAGAGGCAGCGCGCGGCTGTCCGGCAAGCCGCTGCGGTAGAGCGTGGGCGTCATCTGGTGCAAGTTGTAGTGAGCGTCGATCGGTTGGGCCCATTCGGGGGACCGGACGGAAGTGACGATTGCGTCGGCCTGCACAGAAACATTGGCGAATAGACTGACGAGCGCCAGGCACAGGGCAGGTAACACGGGGTGTTTCAGCATGGTCGACGTAACCGAAAGGAGGTGGTGAGTGGTCGTCAGAGTGGGTGACGTCGAGTCAATGCCGTGTGAGGCGTTCGTCAAAGAAACGTGATCGGCGAGCAGCGCTGCCGCTGTTTTCTGGGCTGAATCGATTCCCTTGATGCTTAGCCTGCTATCATTCGTAACTATTCATGACAGCCGCGTTCTATCTATCTGAACAGGTTGGATCCAATAGCTGTTCATATTCCCCAAGCCGCTCGCTAGAAGCGGCTGATCAATCCGTGACCACATGATGAGGTGCACCCATGTCTGATCAAGATCAAGACAACCCCCGGCGTGATTTTTTGCGCAAATCCTTGACCTTGATCCCGGTGGTCACGGTTGCCAGTACCAGCTTGGGTGGTTCGATGCTGATGGCGACGCCTGAACCGGTCCAGGCCAGTCCGGCTAGGCCAGCAGTTAGCGAAAAAGCCTACGAACCCAGCTACTTCACGGCTGAGGAATGGGCGTTTATTCACGCCGCAGTCGCGCGCTTGATCCCTGCCGATGACCAAGGCCCCGGCGCCCTTGAAGCGGGTGTGCCTGAGTACATCGACCGTCAGATGAACACGCCCTATGCCAGCGGTGCGCTGTGGTACATGCAGGGGCCGTTCAACGCCGATGCCGCACCGGAGATGGGCTGGCAGAGCAAGCTGGTGCCCAAGGAAATTTATCGCCTGGGCATTGCTGCGACGGATGCATGGTCCAAGGCGTTCAACGGCAAGGTCTTTGCCGCTCAAGACAGCGCTACCCAGGAGGACATGCTGCGTCGCCTGGAAGCTGGCGGCGGTGAAGTGGCCGACCATTTCGAGGCGGTGCCGGCCAGGATGTTCTTCAATCTGTTGCTGCAAAACACCAAGGAAGGTTTCTTCTGCGACCCGATTCACGGCGGCAATAAAGGTATGGTCGGCTGGACCCTGATCGGCTTCCCCGGCGCGCGCGCCGACTTCATGGATTGGGTGGAACGCAACGAGCAATACCCCTTCCCGGCAGTTTCCATCCGCGGCGAGAGGGCATAAACGTGGCGACCATCATGAAAAAAGTCGATGCGGTGATCGTAGGTTTTGGCTGGACCGGCGCGATCATGGCCAAGGAGCTGACGGAAGCGGGTTTGAACGTGGTTGCGCTGGAGCGCGGCCCGATGCAGGACACTTACCCCGATGGCAACTATCCCCAGGTCATCGACGAACTGACCTACAGCGTACGTAAAAAACTCTTCCAGGACATTTCCAAAGAGACCGTGACCATTCGCCATAGCGTGAATGACGTCGCCCTGCCCAACCGTCAGCTGGGCGCATTTCTGCCGGGCAACGGTGTGGGTGGAGCGGGCCTGCATTGGTCCGGCGTGCATTTCCGTGTCGACCCGATCGAGTTGCGCATGCGCAGCCACTATGAAGAGCGCTACGGCAAGCATTTCATTCCCAAGGACATGACTATCCAGGACTTCGGCGTCAGTTACGAAGAGCTGGAGCCGTTCTTTGATTACGCGGAGAAAGTCTTCGGCACCTCCGGCCAGGCCTGGACCGTCAAGGGTCAAGTGGTGGGTGAAGGCCGCGGCGGTAACCCTTATGCGCCGGACCGCTCCAACCCGTTCCCGCTGGAGTCGCAGAAAAACACCGTCTCTGCACAGCTGTTTCAGAAGGCGGCTGCCGAGGTGGGTTACAAACCCTACAACCTGCCATCCGCCAACACTTCGGGGCCATACACAAACCCCTACGGGGCGCAGATGGGGCCATGCAATTTCTGCGGGTTCTGCAGTGGCTATGTCTGCTACATGTACTCCAAGGCGTCGCCGAACGTAAACATCCTGCCGGCGCTGCGGCAGGTGCCGAATTTCGAACTGAGGCCCAATTCCCACGTACTCAAGGTCAATCTCGACAGTACCAAGAGCAAGGCCACCGGCGTGACCTACATCGACGGCCAGGGTCGCGAGTGCGAGCAGCCGGCGGACTTGGTGATTCTTGGCGCGTTCCAGTTCCACAACGTGCGCTTGATGCTGCTGTCGGGTATCGGCAAGCCTTACGACCCGATCAGTGGCGAAGGCGTGGTGGGCAAGAATTTCGCTTACCAGAACATGGCCACCATCAAGGCGTTCTTCGACAAAGACACGCACACCAATAACTTCATCGGTGCAGGCGGCAACGGTGTGGCCATCGATGACTTCAACGCCGATAACTTCGACCACGGCCCCCACGGTTTCGTCGGCGGCTCGCCGATGTGGGTCAACCAGGCCGGCAGCCGGCCGATCGCCGGCACGTCCAATCCTCCAGGTACGCCCGCCTGGGGCAGTGCCTGGAAGCGCGCCACCGCTGATTACTACACCCATCAGGTGTCGATGGATGCCCACGGCGCCCATCAATCCTACCGGGGTAATTACCTGGATCTGGACCCGGTCTACCGCGATGCCTACGGCCTGCCATTGCTGCGGATGACATTCGATTGGCAGGAAAACGACATCAAGATGAACCGCTTCATGGTCGAGAAGATGGGCAAGGTCGCTCAGGCAATGAACCCCAAGGCGATCGCCGTGTTGGGCAAGAAGGTCGGTGAGCACTTCAACACTGCGTCTTACCAGACCACCCACCTCAACGGTGGCGCGATCATGGGCACCGACCCGAAAACCAGTGCGTTGAACCGCTACCTGCAATGCTGGGATGTACACAACGTGTTTGTCCCGGGCGCATCCGCTTTCCCACAAGGCTTGGGCTACAACCCTACCGGCCTGGTGGCGGCACTGACTTATTGGTCGGCCCGTGCGATTCGCGAGCAGTACCTGAAAAATCCCGGCCCGCTGGTTCAGGCATAAGGAGCGATGAGCATGAAAACATTCGTTATCGCGACCTTGGCGCTGCTCAGCAGTTGCTCGATCAGCGCCGCAGAAACCGACCTGGTCAAGCAGGGCGAATACCTCGCTCGTGCCGGTGACTGCGTGGCCTGCCACACCGCCAAGGGCGGCAAACCCTTCGCCGGTGGCCTGCCGATGGAAACCCCCATCGGTGTGATCTATTCCACCAACATCACCCCGGACAAGACCGGCCTGGGTGATTACAGCTTCGAGGACTTCGACAAGGCCGTGCGCCATGGTGTCGCCAAAAGCGGTAGTACGCTTTACCCAGCCATGCCCTACCCGTCTTACGCTCGTGTCAGCGAAAGCGATATGCAGGCGTTGTACGCGTATTTCATGAAAGGCGTCGAGCCGGTCGCCCAGGAGAACAAGGACAGCGATATTCCCTGGCCGTTGAGCATGCGCTGGCCGTTGACGGCGTGGCGCTGGATGTTTGCGCCGGCCGTTGAGGACTACCAGGCCAAGGCGGGGACCGACCCGGTGATCAGTCGCGGCGCCTATCTGGTGGAGGGCCTTGGCCACTGTGGCGCGTGCCATACGCCGCGCGCCCTGACCATGCAGGAAAAAGCCCTGAGTGCTCAGGACGGCAGCGCGTTTCTGTCCGGCAGTGCGCCGTTGGAAGGCTGGATCGCCAAAAGCCTGCGCGGTGACCACAAGGACGGGCTCGGTAGTTGGAGCGAGGAACAATTGGTGCAATTTCTCAAGACCGGTCGCAGCGACCGCAGCGCAGTGTTTGGCGGCATGAGCGATGTGGTCGTGCACAGCATGCAGTACCTGTCGCAAGACGACCTGACGGCTATCGCCCGGTACCTAAAGAGTCTGCCGGCGGTGGACCCCAAGGATCAGCCGCACCAGTACGACAAGCAGGTGGCGCAAGCCCTGTGGAAGGGCGACGACAGCCAGCGCGGCGCCTCGGTGTATATCGACAACTGCGCGGCGTGCCACCGTACCGACGGGCATGGTTATACGCGGGTGTTCCCGGCGCTGGCGGGCAACCCGGTGTTGCAGACGGCGGACGCGACGTCGCTGATCAACATCGTGTTGAACGGCGGCACTTTGCCGGCCACCCACACGGCGCCGTCCACCTTCACCATGCCGGCGTTCGCCTGGCGTCTTTCGGATCAGGAAGTGGCGGATGTGGTGAGTTTTATCCGTGGCAGTTGGGGCAACCAGGGAGCGCCGGTACAGGCCAGTGAAGTGGCGGACCTGCGCAAAAACGACATGCGCACCACCTCGGGTGACGATCTGGGGCAAGTGACGCAAAAGCACTGACAGTGTGCTGACCCGCCAAACGGCACTGGTCAGATCCTTCGCGCCTCGATACTGTATATAAAAACAGTATCGAGGCGTTCTTATGTCCACTGCGCTGCCACCCCGTGGCCGGGGCACGGCCACTAACCTGCACAACCGCTTTGCGCCCACGGTCAGCGTGGCCGAAGACGACGGCTGGCACCAGGAAGTGCCGCCGACCCAAGGCACTGAAGTGCGCATTGAAACGGCCAAGACCATCATCACCCGTAATAACTCGCCGGATTTGCCGTTCGACCGTTCGATCAACCCCTATCGCGGCTGCGAACACGGCTGCATCTACTGCTACGCGCGGCCCAGCCATGCCTATTGGGACATGTCCCCGGGGCTGGATTTCGAAACCAAGCTGATCGCCAAGAGCAACGCGGCTGACGTGCTGGAGCAGCAACTGTCCAAGCCCGGCTACGTGTGCGCACCGATCAACCTGGGTTCCAATACCGATCCCTACCAGCCCATCGAGCGCGAGTACCGCATCACCCGCCAGATCCTGGAGGTGCTGCTGCGCTACCGACACCCGGTGACCATCATCACCAAGGGCTCGCTGATCCTGCGCGACCTGGATCTGCTCACCGAGCTGGCGCGCCAGCGTCTGGTGGCGGTGATGATCAGCCTCACCAGCCTGGACGACGAACTCAAGCGCATCCTTGAGCCGCGCACGGCGGCGCCCAAGGCGCGGTTGCGGGCGATTCGAGTGATGCGTGAGGCGGGGATACCGGTGGGCGTATTGTGTTCGCCGATGATCCCGATGATCAACGACAGCGAACTGGAAAGCCTTTTGGCCGAGGCCCATGCCGCCGGAGCCCAGAGCGCGGCCTACATGATGTTGCGCCTGCCGCTGGAGGTGGCGCCGCTGTTCGAGGAGTGGCTGGCGGCGCATTACCCGCAGCGCGCCGCCCATGTGATGAGCCTGGTGCGCCAGGTGCGGGGCGGTGAGGTGTATGACAGTCGATTTGGCGTACGCATGCGCGGTGAAGGGCCGTTTGCCGACCTGCTGGCGCAGCGCTTCAGCAAAGCGATCAAGCGCCTGGGTATGGATCGCCGGGAAGGCTTCAATCTGGATTGCGAGGCGTTCTGCCCACCGGGCAGACAAATGGCATTGTTGTAGACTGGCTGGGAAGAATGCACCGCTACTGTAGGAATAGTCGCGTTTTGATATCACTGAAACCCGCGATCTAGAGCGGTTCATTCAGTTTGAGTTAAGTTTCGATGGTTACCTTGTTCGGCGAGTGACTGATGAGTCGGCCCTGGAGCCCGCGGCGTTTTACAACTATTCCACTATCCAGGCGTCGAACTGAGCTGAAAACTCCCCTGCATTAATCAAGAGGATGAATCATGAGTGATAAGGATAAACAGCCGTTGGCTGCGTCGGCATCAGCCCCTCAGGTGGCGGAATCCGCCGATGCAGCGCTGCAGCATATCGTTGACGGTTTTTTGCATTTCCATCACGACGTCTTCCCTCAGCAGGAAGAACTTTTCAAGAAACTCGCCACGGCCCAGAGCCCGAGGGCGATGTTTATTACCTGCGCCGACTCGCGCATCGTCCCTGAACTGATTACTCAAAGTTCGCCCGGCGACCTGTTCGTTACCCGTAACGTCGGTAACGTAGTGCCCCCATACGGGCAGATGAACGGCGGTGTGTCCACGGCAATCGAGTACGCGGTACTCGCCCTCGGGGTACAACACATCATCGTCTGCGGGCATTCCGATTGCGGCGCCATGCGCGCGGTCCTCAACCCCGACAGCCTGGAGAAGATGCCGACGGTCAAGGCCTGGCTGCGGCACGCCGAGGTCGCCAAGGCCATGGTTCATGACAACTGCGACTGCGCCAATGAAGGCGAGAGCATGAAGGTGCTGACCGAAGAAAACGTCATCGCCCAGTTGCAGCATTTGCGCACCCACCCTTCGGTGGCTTCGCGCATGGCCAACGGTCAGTTGTTTATCCATGGCTGGATTTACAACATCGAGACCAGCGAAATTCGCGCTTACGATGCGGATGAATCGGCGTTCCGACCGTTGAGCGGTTCCGGACCTATCCCTTGCGCGACGCCTAAAGCGCGCTTCTAAAACACTTCCCTGCCGGGTAAAGCGGTGGCTGCCATGGACGCAGCCAGGCTTTACCGCGCCCGGCGAATGCCTCGGGAGAGCCATCATGCGTGCTGCTCAATTGAAAGCTGTATTGCCACGGGAGTTGCTTGCTTCGGTGGTTGTGTTTCTGGTCGCCCTGCCCTTGTGCATGGGTATCGCCATTGCGTCCGGCATGCCGCCGGCCAAGGGCCTGATCACCGGTATTATCGGTGGCCTCGTGGTGGGCTGGCTGGCGGGGTCGCCGCTGCAAGTCAGCGGCCCGGCGGCGGGTTTGGCGGTGCTGGTGTTCGAGTTGGTGCGCCAGCACGGCATGCTGATGCTGGGGCCGATCCTGTTGTTGGCGGGGTTTCTGCAACTGGTGGCCGGGCGTTTGCGTCTGGGCTGCTGGTTCCGCGTGACGGCACCGGCGGTGGTCTACGGCATGCTGGCGGGCATTGGCGTGCTGATTGTGCTGTCGCAGATTCATGTGATGCTCGATGGCGCGCCCAAGCCCTCGGGGCTGGATAACCTGGCGGGCTTCCCGGCCGCACTGGTCGAAGCTATCCCCACCCTCGGCGGCGGCCTCGGCTGGCAGGCGGGAGTGCTCGGCTTGTCCACGATGCTGGTGATGTACCTGTGGGACAAGCTGCGCCCGCAGTCGCTGCGCTTCGTGCCGGGCGCCCTGCTCGGTGTCGGCCTGGCCACGGTCACCAGCCTGGTGCTGGCGTTGCAGGTCAAGCGGGTTGAGGTGCCCGAGAACCTCGCCGACGCGATCGACTGGCTGCGCCCCAGCGACCTGCTCAACCTGGCCGACCCACAATTGCTGATCGCCGCGTTTGCCGTTGCGTTTATTGCCAGTGCCGAAACCCTGCTCTCCGCGGCCGCTGTGGATCGCATGCACAGTGGTCAACGTTCCGATTTCGACAAGGAATTGTCCGCCCAAGGTGTAGGCAACATGCTGTGCGGCCTGGTGGGCGCCCTGCCGATGACCGGTGTAATCGTGCGCAGTTCGGCCAACGTACAGGCCGGTGCTACCACGCGATTGTCTGCCATGTTTCACGGCGTGTGGCTGCTGGGTTTTGTGCTGCTGCTGTCGAGCGTGCTGCAAAGCATTCCGGTGGCGAGCCTGGCGGGTGTGCTGGTGTACACCGGGATCAAGCTGGTTGACCTCAAGGCCTTCAAGGCATTGGGACGTTATGGCCGGATGCCGATGTTTACCTATGCCGCGACCGCACTGGCGATCATCTTCACCGACTTGCTGACCGGCGTGCTGGTGGGTTTTGGTCTGACGCTGGTCAAGCTCGCGTTCAAGGCGTCACGCTTGAAGGTGAGCCTGATTGATCTGCCTCAGGACGGTGAGATGGAGTTGCGCTTGATCGGCGCGGCGACATTTCTCAAAGTGCCGGCGCTGACCCAGGTGCTGTCGACCGTGCCGGCCGGCACCACTGTGCATGTGCCGCTCAATAACCTGAGTTACATCGATCATTCCTGTCTGGAGTTGCTGGAGGAATGGGGGCGGGCCAATGCTGCCAAAGGGTCGAAGTTGGTGATTGAAGCGCGAGGGTTGAAACGCAGGCTCGAAGGCCGCATCAGGATGACGACGGGGATCGGCTCGGCACCCTCTATCGGCTGACGGAGTCGAATCAACATGTGGGAGAGGACCGGCTCCCTCCCACATCAGATTGAAAGTTTAAGCCGGGCGATCCAGCGCCAGTTCAACCCCCAGCTGGCGGGAAAGGCACGGCCAGCGCTTCCACGCCGCTTCCGTTTCCGGGCTTTTGAGCTGCTCGCGATAGGCTTCGACGGATTCCAGCGCAAAGCTGTCTTCGTTGAGCATTTCATCCACGGCATGGTGTACGACTTCATCCAGTTGGTTGGCGAACGTTTCGCCGATCAACTGATGGGCAATCACGTTGGCCACGGTGGTATCCGCCGGAATCAGAGGCTGGCCAAAGTGTTTGATATACAAGTCGTTGACCTCTTCCACCAGACGATGGGCCAGGTACGCTTCGTCCAGCAGGCCGTCGAGCCCTTCATGACCTTCCAGCATGGCGGGCGGCTGCAGGAAAAAATGCTCGGCGATCTTCAGCACAGGCTTGATCTGGCTTTCGATACCGGCTTCGCGGGCCACGTCGTTGGCGGCCTCGAGCAACTCCGGGACAAGATCGATGTAAGCGGTGACGAAGCGGGTCATGACTAAGTTGCGATCATCATCAGCAAGGGAAATGGCCGAATGCAGATCCGGCAATTGTTTTTCCAGTTGCAGGGCAAGCTGGCCCGTTGTGGCTTCGTGTTGATGGGCACGGGAAATCTGCTCGCGCAATGCGGCGGTGTTCATGAAGGCTCCAGTCAAGCAGGTGTAGGAATAGGGACAGCATAAGTTAGCTCGTTTATACGAGCGGCTAAGACGCATTTGTCATAATTATTTCACGGTTATGCGCAGGGGTTATATCGAATAGCCATCGTTCGTCGGAAAAACGATTCCGCACCCGGGTTTATTGAGTTTCTCCGATCATTTTCGCTCATTTGCCCCTACACATTGCGGGGTTGCAGACCCTGTCTATACTCGGATTTGTACGCGATTAGCTGATGACGCCAGACTGCATAAGCAGGCAAGGCTAAGCGGTTGTAAGCAGTATGGAAGCCGCTCCCTTCGACGCAGGTGCACAACCGGCGGGATAACAAGAACGATAAGGGGAACTCGCAATGATGCGACATCCACATGTTTGGATGGGCCTCCTGTTGTGGTCGGTATTCGGCCAGGCGCACGCCGCCTGGACCACGAATATGGCGCCAGGGGCGACAGAAGTCAGTCACGCGGTGTTTGACCTGCACATGACCATTTTCTGGATCTGTGTAGTGATCGGCATCGTGGTGTTCGGCGCCATGTTCTGGTCGATGATCGTCCACCGCCGCTCCACCGGCCAGGTCGCGGCCAAGTTCCACGAGAGCACCACCGTGGAAATCCTCTGGACGGTCGTGCCCCTGCTGATCCTGATCGCGATGGCCATCCCGGCCACCAAGACCCTGATCAATATCTACGACAGCAGTGAGTCGGACATCGATATCCAGGTCACCGGCTACCAGTGGAAATGGCATTACAAATACCTGGGCCAGGATGTTGAATTCTTCAGCAACCTGGCTACGCCTGCCGAGCAGATCCGCAACCAGGCCACCAAGGGTGAGCACTACCTGCTGGAAGTCGACCAGCCGCTGGTGCTGCCGGTGGGCGCCAAGGTGCGCTTTCTGGTGACCGCCGCCGATGTGATCCACTCCTGGTGGGTGCCGGCGTTTGCGGTCAAGCGTGACGCCATCCCCGGATTCGTCAACGAAGCCTGGACCCGTATCGAAAAGCCTGGCCTCTACCGTGGTCAATGCGCTGAGCTGTGCGGCAAGGACCACGGCTTCATGCCCATCGTGGTGGAAGTCAAATCCAAGGCCGACTACGACACCTGGCTCGGCGAGCGCAAGGCCGACGCCGCCAAGCTCAAGGAGCTGACCTCCAAAGAGTGGACCCTTGAAGAGCTGGTGGCCCGTGGCGACAAGGTTTACCACACCACTTGTGTGGCCTGTCACCAGGCTGAGGGCCAGGGCTTGCCGCCGATGTTCCCGGCGCTCAAGGGCTCGAAAATTGCCACCGGGCCTGCGGCCGATCACCTGAGCCTTGTCTACCACGGTAAGCCTGGCACTGCGATGGCCGCGTTCGGCAAGCAGCTCTCGGAAGTGGATATCGCCGCCGTAGTGACCTACGAGCGCAACGCGTGGGGCAACAACAAGGGCGACATGGTCACGCCTAAAGATGTGTTGGCCATCAAGCAGGCGGAAAGCAAATGACTTCTTTCATTGCAAATGCCCTGAACCGCCCCGCCCCTTCTTTTGCAGGAGAACGGCCATGAGCGCTGTGATCGATGACCATGGCCACGCCAGTGACCACGCCCACGGCCCCGCCAAAGGATTGATGCGCTGGGTGCTGACCACTAACCACAAAGACATCGGCACGATGTATCTGTGGTTCGCCTTCACCATGTTCCTGCTGGGCGGCTCCTTCGCCATGGTGATCCGCGCTGAGTTATTTCAGCCGGGGTTGCAGATCGTGGAGCCGGCGTTCTTCAACCAGATGACCACGATGCACGGTCTGATCATGGTGTTCGGCGCGGTAATGCCGGCGTTTGTCGGCCTGGCCAACTGGATGATCCCGCTGATGATCGGCGCGCCCGACATGGCGCTGCCACGCATGAACAATTTCAGCTTCTGGCTGTTGCCGGCGGCGTTCCTGTTGCTGGTGTCGACCTTGTTCACGCCGGGCGGAGGGCCGAATTTCGGCTGGACCTTCTATGCGCCGCTCTCCACCACGTATGCGCCGCAAAGCGTGACGTTTTTCATCTTCGCCATCCACCTGATGGGCATCAGCTCGATCATGGGTGCGATCAACGTGGTCGCCACCATCCTCAACCTGCGCGCCCCCGGCATGACGTTGATGAAGATGCCGCTGTTTGTGTGGACCTGGCTGATCACCGCCTTCCTGCTGATTGCGGTGATGCCGGTGCTGGCGGGCTGCGTGACCATGATGCTGATGGATATTCACTTCGGCACCAGCTTCTTCAGTGCCGCCGGTGGCGGTGATCCGGTGCTGTTCCAGCACGTGTTCTGGTTCTTCGGCCACCCCGAGGTGTACATCATGATCCTGCCGGCCTTCGGCGCCGTCAGCTCGATCATCCCGACTTTTTCGCGCAAGCCGCTGTTCGGTTACACCTCGATGGTCTACGCCACGGCGAGCATCGCGTTCCTGTCGTTCATCGTGTGGGCGCACCATATGTTCGTGGTGGGCATTCCGCTGGTGGGCGAGTTGTTCTTCATGTACGCCACGTTGCTGATCGCCGTGCCGACGGGGGTGAAGGTGTTCAACTGGGTCAGCACCATGTGGCAAGGCTCGCTGACCTTCGAGACGCCGATGCTGTTCGCCGTGGCCTTCGTGATCCTGTTCACCATCGGCGGTTTCTCCGGCTTGATGCTGGCCATTGCGCCGGCGGACTTCCAATACCACGACACCTACTTCGTGGTGGCGCACTTCCATTACGTACTGGTGCCCGGCGCGATCTTCGGCATTTTCGCTTCGGCGTACTACTGGCTGCCGAAATGGACCGGCCACATGTACGACGAAACCCTGGGCAAGCTGCACTTCTGGCTGTCTTTCGTGGGCATGAACATGGCGTTCTTCCCGATGCACTTCGTGGGCCTGGCCGGCATGCCGCGGCGGGTGCCGGACTACAACCTGCAGTTCGCCGACTTCAACATGGTGTCGTCGATCGGCGCGTTCATGTTTGGCGCCACGCAAATCTTCTTCCTGTTTATCGTGATCAAGTGCATCCGTGGCGGCCCACCGGCACCGGCCAAACCGTGGGATGGCGCCGAAGGGTTGGAGTGGAGCATTCCATCGCCGGCGCCGTACCACACCTTCACCACGCCGCCGGAGGTCAAATGAAGACGCTGATCCCTTGTGGGAGGGGGCTTGCCCCCGATGACGGTATGTCAGCCGACATCAGCCTGGTTTGCGACGCAGCAGGTGGACGCCATGGCTGACTCCGTGCCCCTCAAGCGCCTGGTCACCCGGCTGTTGATCCTGGTAGTGGCGATGTTCGCCTTCGGCTTCGCGCTGGTGCCCATCTATGACGTGATGTGCAAGGCGTTCGGCATCAATGGCAAGACCGCAGGGCAGTACGAGGGCTCGCAGGTAGTGGACCCGTCGCGCCAAGTGCGCGTGCAGTTTCTGGCCACTAATGCCATCGACATGGTCTGGGAATTTCGCTCCAAGGCCGATGAGCTGGTGGTCAACCCCGGGGCGGTCAACGAGATGCTGTTCGTAGCCTACAACCCCAGCAAAAAACCGATGACTGCGCAGGCGATCCCGAGCATTTCCCCGGCCGAAGCGGCGGTGTACTTCCACAAAACCGAGTGCTTTTGCTTCACACAGCAAGTGCTGCAGCCCGGCGAGCGCATCGAAATGCCCGTGCGGTTTATCGTCGACCGTGACATGCCCAAGGATGTGAAGCATCTGACCCTGGCGTACACGCTGTTTGATATCACCGCGCGCCAACCGCCCGTGGCCGCCCACAGCGGCGGCTAGCTACTGTTTGCCCGCTCAATCAGGAGAGCGAATACATGTCGACTCATGATACGTACTACGTACCAGCGCAAAGCAAATGGCCAATAATTGCCACGTTTGGCCTGTTGATCACCGTGTACGGCCTGGGCCTGTGGTTCAACGATCTCAAGGCGGCGCGCCCGGAATCCCACGGGCCGTGGATCTTTTTCGTCGGTGGCCTGCTGTTGGCCTACATGCTGTTCGGCTGGTTCGGCGCGGTAATAAAGGAAAGTCGCGCCGGTTTGTACAGTGCGCAGATGGATCGCTCGTTCCGCTGGGGGATGAGCTGGTTCATCTTTTCCGAAGTGATGTTCTTTATCGCCTTCTTCGGTGCGCTGTTCTATGTGCGCCATGTGTCCGGTCCCGCGTTGGCCGGCGAAGGTCCCAAAGGCATTGCGCACATGCTGTGGCCGAACTTTGAATTTGCCTGGCCGTTGCTCAACAACCCGGACCCGAAACTCTACCCCGCGCCGGAAGGCACTATCAGCCCGTGGGGCTTGCCGCTGGTCAATACGATTCTGCTGGTCAGTTCCAGCGTCACCATCACCATTGCCCACCATGCCCTGCGCAAAGGCCATCGCGGCGCGCTGAAACTCTGGTTGGCTATCACTGTTCTGCTGGGCCTGGCGTTCCTGGGGTTCCAGGCTGAGGAATATATCCATGCGTATAAGGAACTGGGCCTGACATTGGGCTCGGGCGTGTACGGCGCGACGTTCTTTATGCTCACCGGTTTCCACGGCGCCCACGTCACCATCGGCACGGTCATTCTATTTGTGATGCTGATGCGCATCCTGCGTGGGCATTTCAATGCCGAGCACCAGTTCGGCTTCGAAGCGGCCAGTTGGTATTGGCACTTTGTGGATGTGGTGTGGATCGGCCTGTTTTTCTTCGTATACGTGCTGTGAGGCGTTTCACCACGGCGCGTGCGACACCAGCTGGCCGCTGAAAAAGCCCCAGGTGATCAATCCCAGGGTGATCACGGCCAGCACCACGCGCACGGTCAGGGCGGTGACGAGGCGGCTGGAGTGGCCCTCGTCCTTGACGAGGAAGAACAAGCCACTGAACAGGCTCACGACGGTCGCGATCAGCATCAGGGCAATGGCTGCTTTGAGCATGGTGCGGCTCCTGGGCTTTCAAGGGGAGGGGCGATGGAATCCAGTATAGCCAGTGCCTGGCAGCGTTTTCGTCCCGGTATCGCGCCGACGGTAGTGGTGCTGCTGCTGTTACCGCTGATGGTGGGGCTGGGTTGCTGGCAGCTGTCTCGCGGCCAGGAAAAGCAGGCGTTGATGGACAGCTACGCAGAGCGCCGCGCCGCCGAACCCATCACCAGCGACCAGCTCACGCAACAGGTGGACCCCGCATTTCGCCGAGTTCACCTGCGCGGGCGGTTCGATGCCGAACACAGCGTACTGCTCGACAACCGCATGCGCGATGGCAAGGCCGGCGTCGAGCTGCTGCAACCCTTCCATGACCAGGCCAGCGGTCTGTGGTTGCTGCTCAATCGCGGCTGGCTGCCCTGGCCGGACCGGCGCACGCCGCCGGCCTTCACCACCCCTGAACAACCGCTGAATCTCGACGCCTGGGTGTACGTGGCACCGGGCGAGACCTTCCAGTTGCAGGCCGACCCGGTCGTGTCGAGTTGGCCGCGCTTGCTCACCGCACTGCACCCGGTCGCATTGTGGGCCGAGCTGGGCCGCAGCGGTTATGCCTACGAGCTGCGCGCCGAACCTGGTCCTGCCACCTACGAAACCCAGTGGCCGGTAGTGGCCATGGGGCCGGAAAAACACTTGGCGTATGCCGTGCAGTGGTTCGCCATGGCAGTGGCGCTGCTGGCGCTTTATCTCTATCTCGGATGGCACCACACAAAAAAGGAGAAGCCCCATGGGAGCGGCCATGAATCCACCCGACCTGTCTGAGCTGCCCGACCGCCGCAAAGGTCGCTGGCAATTGATCCTGATCCTGCTGATGGTCATCGGCCCGATGGTGTTGGCCACGCTCATGTACAAGCTGCAGTTCTGGGTGCCTGACAGCCGCAGCTATCACGGCGAGATGATCGGTGATGGCCAGACCCGCGCCGATATCGGCGTGCAGGCCGACGAGCAGCGCTGGCAACTGTTGGTGACCGCGCCCACCGCCTGCGCCACCGATTGCCGGCAACTGGTGTATCTGGCCCGGCAGCTGCAGATCGGTCTGGGGCGCGATGCCTCCCGCGCCAGCCACGCGCTGGCCAGCGCGCAGCCGCTGAGTGCGGACTACGACGCCAGGCTCAAGGCCGAATATCCGCAGTTGCAACGCTATGTGCTGGATCTGTCGACCTTCACCCGCAACGCCGCCGCGCCGGGTGAGGCGCAGCTGTGGATCGTCGACCCCCACGGCAACCTGGTTCTGCGCTACGACGCCACGGTCAAGGGCAAGGATCTGCTCAACGACCTGCGTCACCTGCTGAAACTGTCAAATATCGGATAAGGGCATCGTCATGGCCAAACCTGGATTTCGCCTCGCGTTGTTTGCCACCCTGCTGGCGCTGATCGTCGTGCTGCTCGGTGCCTATACGCGCCTGACCCACGCCGGCCTGGGCTGCCCTGACTGGCCCGGTTGCTACGGATTTATCGCCGTGCCCAACAGCGAAGCCCAGCTGGCCCATGCCGAGCTGCATTTTCCCGATACGCCGGTGGAGGCTGGCAAAGGCTGGAGCGAGATGATCCACCGCTACTTCGCCGGCACCTTGGGGTTGGTGATCGGCGTGCTGGCGGCGCGGTGCTGGAGCCATCGGCGCGATCCCGGCCAGCCGGTGAAATTGCCGCTGTTTTTGTTGGTCGTGGTAGTTGCCCAGGCCGCATTCGGCATGTGGACGGTGACGTTGAAGCTGTGGCCCCAGGTCGTCACCGGGCATCTGCTGGGCGGCTTTGCCACCTTGAGCCTGCTGTTCCTGTTGACCCTGCGATTGTCCGGTGTACTGCCGGCGCTGGTCGTGCCCAGGCGCCTGCAGTATTGGGCGACGGCCGGGCTGGTGCTGGTGATCGGACAGATCGCCCTGGGCGGCTGGGTGAGCTCCAACTACGCGGCGGTGGCCTGCATCGACCTGCCTACCTGCCATGGTCAATGGTGGCCGGCGGCGGACTTTGCCAACGGCTTTCACCTGACCCAGCACATCGGCCCGAACTACCTGGGCGGGCAACTCGACAGCGAGGCGCGCACGGCCATTCACCTGACCCACCGCGTGGGCGCGGTTATCGTCACTTTGGCTCTGCTCGGCCTGGCCTGGCAACTGCGCGCAGTGGGCATGACGCGGCTGGCGGGCCTGTTGCTGATCGCCCTGGCCGCGCAGATCGGCCTGGGCTTGAGCAATGTGTATTTCCATCTGCCGCTGCCGGTGGCCGTGGCCCATAACGCCGGCGGCGCCGGGTTGTTGCTGACGCTGGTGCTGGTCAATTACCACGCGCGTACCAGCCTGGTGCGGGCGCGCAGTCAGCGGCCGTACGGCTGGCGTTTTATCCCGCGCAAACCGGTATCGGGCCTGATCACCCTTAAAGGAGAGATGCCATGGCGACCTTGACCGGCGCGCGGCACGACCAGGCGCTCTGGCGCGATTATCTGGAGCTGACCAAGCCGAAAGTGGTGGTGCTGATGCTGATCACGTCCCTGGTCGGTATGTTTCTCGCAACCCGCGCAGGGGTGCCGTGGACAGTACTGGTTTTCGGCAACCTGGGGATCGCTCTGTGCGCCGGCGGCGCGGCGGCGATCAACCACGTGGTGGACCGGCGGATCGACGCCGTGATGGCTCGCACCCACAAGCGGCCGCTGGCGCAAGGGCGCGTGCAGCCCGTGGCCGCGCTGGCCTTTGCGTTGGTGTTGGCGGTGGCCGGGCTTACGCTGTTGCTGGTGTTCACCAATGCGCTGGCGGCGTGGCTGACCTTGGCGTCGTTATTGGGCTATGCGGTGATCTACACGGGTTTTCTCAAGCGCGCGACGCCGCAGAATATCGTCATCGGCGGCCTGGCCGGGGCCGCGCCGCCGTTGCTGGGCTGGGTTGCGGTTACCGGGCATGTCAGCGCCGAGCCGCTGCTGCTGGTGCTGATTATCTTCGCCTGGACCCCGCCGCACTTCTGGGCCCTGGCCATTCACCGCAAGGAGGAATATGCCAAGGCCGATATTCCGATGCTGCCGGTAACCCACGGCGAGCATTACACCAAGGTGCATATCCTGCTCTACACCTTCGCCCTGCTGGCGGTAAGCCTTATGCCCTATGTGATCCATATGAGCGGCCCGCTCTACCTGGGTTGCGCGCTGGTCTTGGGTGCGCGCTTTCTGCAATGGGCCTGGGTGTTGTACCGTGGCGGTCGGCCGCACGCGGCGATCAACACCTTCAAGTACTCTGTCTGGTACCTGTTCCTGCTGTTTATCGCGCTGCTCGTAGACCACTACTTACTGTTGAACCTATGACTCGAACTCAAAAAACCGTCTTTATCCTGGTGGCCATCGTCGCGTTGATCATGGGCCTGACCGTCAACAAAGTGCTCAACGGCAAAGGCCAGGGCGACCCGACCGCGTTAATCGACGCCGGCATTATCCTGCTGCCGCAAAGCCGTGCGCTGCCGCCGGTGACCATGGCCAATCAGGACGGCCAGCCGGTGCTGATCAATGAATTGAAGGGCAAGTGGAGTCTGCTGTTCTTCGGCTACACCTTCTGCCCGGACATTTGCCCTACTACCCTCGCCCAGCTGCGCCAGATCAAAAGCGAGCTGCCCAAGGACGTTGTGGATAAACTTCAGGTGATCCTGGTGAGCGTCGACCCCAACCGCGATACCCCGACCCAGCTCAAGCAATACCTGGGCTATTTCGATCCGCAATTCCAGGGTCTGACCGGCGCAAATGTGGCTGAGGTGCAAAAGGTCTCGAACGCCGTGAGTATCCCGTTCATCCCGGCCGATACCAGCAAGCCCAACTACACCGTCGATCACAGCGGCAACCTCGCGCTGATCGGCCCGGACGGGACGCAACGTGGTTTTATCCGCGCGCCGTTGAACAACCAGAAGCTGGTGGCGCAATTGCCAGGGTTGTTGCAGCGTCAGTAATAGCCGACACACCACACATGTGGAAGGGGGCTTGCCCCGATAGCAGAGTGTCAGCCGATGTAGATGCCGACTGAAGCACTGCCATCGGGGGCAAGCCCCCTCCCACATTTGCTTTGTGTTGCCTGAGGGATCGGGGCCAGCGTCTGCTGTTGATCGGAATCGAGTTCACGCCGTAATGCTGAATCGAGATGCAAGCCCATCAGGTGGCCGATGTCAGAGGCACTACGGTTGGTCGTCGATTAGCACATTCGAATCTTGCACAAATCTAATGTGGGAGGGGGCTTGCCCCCGATAGCAGAGTGCCAGTCGATGTAGATGCCGACTGAAGCATTGCTATCGGGAGCAAGCCCCCTCCCATATTGTTGATCGCGAGTGGACTGGGGATCAGGTTGTTTCTTCAGGATCAGAACGCCGGCTTGATCGCGCCTTTGTATTTTTCTTCGATGAATTGCTTCACCTCAGGGGTGTGCAAAGCGGCGATCAGTTTCTTCACGGCGTCCGCGTCCTTGTTGTCTTCGCGGGTGACCAGGATGTTCACATACGGCGAGTCGCTGCCTTCAATCAACAGGGCGTCCTTGGAAGGGTCCAGCTTGGCTTCCAGGGCGTAGTTGGTGTTGATCAGCGCCAGGTCGACCTGGGTCAGCACGCGCGGCAGGGTGGCGGCTTCCAGTTCGCGGAACTTCAGGTTTTTCGGGTTGGCGGTAATGTCTTTGGTGGTCGACAGAATGTTGGTTGGGTCCTTCAGGGTAATCAGGCCGTTGTTGGCCAGAAGCAGCAGGGCTCGGCCGCCGTTGGTGGCGTCGTTCGGGATCACAACGTTGGCGCCGCTTGGCAGCTCGTCCAGCTTCTTGAATTTGCTCGAGTACGCGCCCAGGGGCTCCAAGTGCACAGCGCCGACACTCACCAGGTGAGTGCCTTTGGCTTTGTTGAATTCATCCAGGTATGGCTGGTGCTGGAAGAAGTTGGCGTCCAGGCGCTTTTCGGCCACTTGTACGTTGGGCTGCACGTAGTCGGTGAAGACTTTGATCTGCAGGTCCACGCCTTCTTTGGCCAGCGCAGGCTTCACGAATTCCAGGATTTGCGCATGCGGCACTGGCGAAGCAGCGACCTTGATGGTCTCGGCGTGAGCGGAAAACGCGGCAACGGCGGCGAAAGCAACCAGTAGTTTTTTCATCCAGCAAGCTCCTTGTTCGGGCATCTGCCGGCACCAGGCCGGCCATGGCCGTTATTTGCGAGAAAAGTGCACCACCAGCTTGTCGCCGACGGTTTGCAGAATTTGCACCAGGATCATCAGCATCACCACGGTGACCACCATTACATTGTCCTGGAAACGCTGGTAACCGAAACGGATCGCCAGGTCGCCCAGCCCACCGGCACCGACCACGCCGGCCATCGCCGTATAGGAAACCAGTGTAATCGCGGTCACGGTAATTGCCGCGAAAATGCCGGGGCGTGCTTCGGGTAGCAAGGCGTTGGTGATGATCTGGCGCGTGCTGGCACCCATCGACTGCGTGGCCTCGATGATGCCGCGGTCCACTTCACGCAGGGCGGTTTCCACCAGACGTGCGAAGAATGGCGTGGCGCCGATAACCAGCGGCGGAATCGCGCCCGCAACGCCCAGCGTGGTGGCCTCGTCCATGTATATGCCGGTGATCAGTTTGGTTAATGGAAGCATCACGATCAGCAGGATGATGAACGGCAGCGAACGCAGCATGTTCACGACCAGCGACAGAAAGGCGTACAAGCCTTTTTGCTCGAACAGCTGACGTGGGCTGGTCAAGAACAGCAGCACGCCCAGGGGCAGGCCCAGCACGACCGTGAAGAACAGCGAGCCGAGCAGCATGGTCATGGTATCGCCGGTGGCGAGCCAGATTTCGGACCAGTCGATGTCGGCGAAGAAATTCAGGAACAGGTCCATTAGCGCAGCACCTCCATGTGGACGTCGGCGGCGGTGAAGCGCGCAAATGCGGCTTCCATGTCACCGCCAGTGAAGGCGAGGGTCAGTTGCCCGTAGGGGATGTCTTTGATGCGGTCGATTCGACCGGCCAGGATGCTGTAGTCCACCCCCGTTTCGCGGGCGACGGTACCCAGCAATGGCGCGTAGGTCGCCTCGCCTTGGAACGTGAGCCGCACGATGCGGCCTGGTACGTGGGCGAAGTCATCGCGCTGTTCGCCTTCGTCGACCTGTTCGGCTTCCTGTACGAAACGCTTGGTGGTCGGGTGCTTGGGGTGCAGGAACACATCGGCCACAGGGCCTTGCTCCACGATCACACCGGCGTCCATCACGGCGACCTGGTCGCATACGCGACGGATCACGTCCATTTCATGGGTGATCAGCACGATGGTCAGCTTCAACTCGCGGTTGATTTCAGCCAGCAGTTGCAGCACCGACGCGGTGGTCTGCGGGTCGAGTGCGCTGGTGGCTTCGTCGCACAGCAAAATCTTGGGCTTGGTCGCCAGGGCGCGGGCGATGCCGACGCGTTGCTTCTGGCCGCCTGACAATTGCGCCGGGTACTTTTTGGCGTGGTCCGACAAGCCGACGCGGGCCAGCAGTTCAGCCACGCGTTGGTCGATAGCCTTGCGCGACAATTCGCCGGCCAGGGTCAACGGCAGCGCCACGTTGTCGGCGACAGTCTTGGACGCCAGCAGGTTGAAGTGCTGGAAGATCATGCCGACCTGCTGGCGGAAACGGCGCAGGCCGTTGGCGTCCAGGGCGGTGACTTCTTCGCCATCGACCGTGATCTGACCGCCACTGGGCTCTTCCAGGCGGTTGATCAGGCGTAGCAGTGTGCTTTTACCCGCACCCGAATGGCCGATCAGGCCGAACACCTGGCCGTTCTCGACACGCAGGCTGGTGGGATGCAGCGCGGGGATATCCCTACCGTCGACACGGTAGGTTTTATGGACGTTTTGAAACTCGATCACGTAGCGAACCTTGTGGGGCGCATGAAAAGGGGATCAGCGGTTAGCCGGGCGCGCATTTTAGCCTGTCCGTTTAGCGTTTCTTAGCATTTATTTCGCTTCCAACCAGCGATTTGGCAATAACGCGATCAAAGGTCATAAAAAAGGAACGGCGCAAAACCCTGTCAGTCCCTATTTAAGCAACTCGATTTCTCAGGTGCCGTGCCTGGGGTTTTGCTCAAACGAGCCGGGGGAACGCTCTGGCCACTTTGAATAAGGAGTTTTGACTGATGAGCGACAACAAGCCAGCTACCCCGCCCAAGAGCGAACTCGCGGGGACCGATACCCTGGACCGCGGCAATACCAATGCCAAGCTGCAGGCCTTGGAAGCTTTCCGCTCCGACGCCACCGGCCAGGCTTTGCGCACCAACCAGGGCGTGAAGATTTCCGACAACCAGAACAGCTTGAAAGTTGGCTCCCGGGGCCCCTCGCTGCTCGAAGATTTCATCATGCGGGAAAAAATCACGCATTTTGACCATGAACGTATCCCGGAGCGCATCGTGCATGCTCGCGGTACCGGTGCCCATGGCTATTTCCAGACTTACGAAGACCACTCGGCACTGACCAAGGCCGGGTTCCTGCGCACCCCCGAGCATAAAACCCCGGTATTTGCGCGATTCTCCACCGTGCAGGGCCCGCGTGGTTCGGGTGACACGGTGCGCGACGTGCGCGGCTTTGCCGTGAAGTTTTTCACCGAAGAAGGCAACTTCGACCTGGTGGGCAATAACATGCCGGTGTTTTTCATTCAGGATGCGATCAAGTTTCCTGACTTCGTGCATGCGGTAAAACCCGAGCCTCACAACGAAATTCCTACCGGCGGCTCGGCGCACGACACTTTCTGGGACTTCGTCTCCCTGGTGCCGGAGTCGGCGCACATGGTGGTGTGGGCAATGTCCGACCGTGCGATTCCTAAAAGCCTGCGCGCCATGCAGGGCTTTGGCGTGCACACCTTTCGCCTGATCAACACCGAGGGCAAGTCCAGCTTCGTCAAATTCCACTGGCGTCCGAAGGTGGGCACCTGCTCCCTGGTGTGGGACGAAGCGCAGAAGCTTGCCGGTAAAGATACCGACTACCATCGCCGCGACCTGTGGGAGTCCATCGAGAGCGGTGACTACCCCGAATGGGAATTGGGCGTACAGATCGTCGCCGAAGAGGACGAGCATAAGTTTGACTTCGACCTGCTCGACCCGACCAAGATTATCCCCGAAGAGCTGGTGCCGATTACGCCGCTTGGCAAGATGGTGCTTAACCGCAACCCGGACAACTTCTTTGCCGAAGTCGAGCAGGTGGCGTTCTGCCCTGGGCATATCGTGCCGGGTATCGATTTTACCAACGACCCGCTGCTGCAAGGCCGTCTGTTTTCCTACACGGACACGCAGATCAGCCGCCTGGGTGGTCCGAACTTCCATGAAATCCCGATCAACCGACCCGTGGCGCCGTTCCATAATGGCCAGCGCGACGCGCAGCACCGCAGTGTGATCGACAAGGGCCGCGCGGCGTACGAACCGAATTCGATCGATGGCGGCTGGCCGAAAGAGACCCCGCCAGGCCCGACCGATGGCGGTTTCGAAACCTATTACGAGCGCGTCGATGCCAATAAGGTGCGTGAGCGCAGTGAATCGTTCGGCGATCACTTCTCCCAGGCCACGCTGTTTTTCAACAGCATGAGCCACCACGAGAAAGAGCACATCATCGCCGCCTACAGCTTTGAGCTGGGCAAGGTTGAGCGCGAGCATATTCGTGCGCGCCAGGTGAACGAGATCCTCGCCAACATCGATCTGGAACTGGCCAAGCGCGTGGCGCAGAACCTGGGCCTGCCGGCGCCGACCAAGGGCACCGTGCCGCCACGCGAGACCTCGGTGAAAACATCGCCGGCGTTGAGCCAGGTGAACCTGCTGTCGGGGGATATCAAAACACGCAAAGTCGCGATCCTGGCGGCCAACGGTGTGGATGGCGCCGCGATTGATGCGTTGAAAAAGGCTCTGGAGGCCGAAGGTGCTCACGCCAAACTGCTGGGGCCGACCTCGGCGCCGGTGAAGACGGCCGATGGCAAAACCCTGGCGGTGGATGCGTCGATGGAAGGTATGCCATCCATTGCGTTCGATGCGGTGTTTATCCCAGGCGGCAAAGACTCGGTGAACGCCTTGAGCGGCGACGGTGTGGCGTTGCATTACGTGCTGGAAGCTTACAAGCACTTGAAGGCGATTGCCGTGGGTGCGGACGTGAAGCCGCTGCTGGATCAGCTGAAGCTTGAAGCGGATGCGGGACTGATCGTCGGCTCGGATGCCAAGGCGTTCAAGGCGTTTTTCGCCGCGATTGCGCAGCACCGAGTGTGGGAGCGTGAGCCGAAGGCCAAGGCGATTCCGGCTTAAGGCAGGAGTTGTTAGTTAGATAGCTATCGGGGGCAAGCCCCCTCCCACATTTGAATGTATTCACAGTTCAATGTGTGGGAGGGGGCTTGCCCCCGATGCTTTACTTCACTGCGCCTTGCGTGGAATCAACACGATCTGCGCCGGGATATTCTTCAGAATCTGCCGGTGGATCTTCAGGTCATACCCCGAATCGATGCGCTTTACCCGTTTGGTCAGCAGGCTGGCCAGCCACGGGTAATCTTCCGTGCGTGGCACCTGGATGCTCACGTCGCACTGGTAATTCACCACGTCGGTGGCAATGGCGTCGAGCTGATGGCGCATGTCTTGAATGTGGGTGAGGTCCAGCGCCACGGTGGTGCTCGGCGCTGCCGGGTCGATGACCTTGGCGGCAGGCTTGGCTTCAGCGGCTTTGAGGGCCTCCTCGGCTTTATCCAGCTCGACTTTGCGGGCATGGGTGATTGCGCTGTTGACGCCGCCGGTCAGCGCCGGTGCCTTAGGCATCAGAGCCCGGGCGCGGCTCAGGGCGGTGGCGGCTGCGTTGACGTCGCCTTTTTGCAGCACGATCTGGCTGCGCTGCAGATAGGCTTCGGCCAGCTGGCGCTGATAGGTTTCCAGCGCCGGATCGTCAGGCGTCTGGGCCTGCAGCGTGGCGAGCTGATCTTCGGCGGTGGCCAGCTCACTGCTGGCCAGGTTTTGCTCCAGCTGCGCGATGGCGGCGGCGCGCGGGTCCGTTGCCTCGGGGGGCGCGGGCGGTGTGCTTTGACAGGCACCCAGCAGCAGGGAAAATGCGGCAAGGAGCAGATAACGTGCGGTGAACGGCTTCATTCCTGCGACTCTCTATTTGCGCAAAAAGCGAGCAAGTCTACACCCCTCGACGGGGCAGGACAAAACTCAGCAGAAACAGGGCGGCGGCGGTGACCACGATCGACGGTCCGGCCGGAGTGTCCTTGAACCACGACAACGCCAGGCCCCCACACACTGCAAGCATCCCCAGCAGGCTGGCGCCGATCGCCATCTGCTCCGGCGAGCGGGCATGACGCTGGGCGGCGGCGGCGGGAATGATCAGCAGCGATGTGATCAACAATACGCCGACAATCTTCATCGCGACAGCAATCACCACCGCGATCAGCAACATCAGAGCCATGCGCAGCGCGGGCACCGGCAGGCCTTCGACCCTGGCCAGTTCTTCATGCACGGTGATCGCCAGCAACGGGCGCCACAGCGTCACCAGCAACACCAGCACCATCGCACTGCCGCCGAGGATCCAGGCCAGGTCGGTGGGGCTGATCGCCAGCAGATCGCCGAACAGGTAAGCCATCAGGTCGATGCGCACTTCGTGCATGAAGCTCAGTACCACCAGGCCCAGGGATAAGGTGCTCGGTGCCAGAATCCCCAGCAGGGTGTCTGAAGCCAGCGGCTGGCGTTGTTGCAGCGTCACCAACAGCACCGCGAGCAGCAGGCAGCCTGCGGTCACGGCGATGGTCGGGCTCACATCCAACAGAAAGCCCATTGCCACGCCCAGCAGCGCGGCGTGTGACAAGGTGTCGCCAAAATAGGCCATGCGCCGCCAGACCACGAACGAGCCCAAAGGGCCCGCGACCAGTGCCAGGGCCAAGCCTGCCAGCAGGGCGTAGAGCAGAAAATCAGCCATGCTTGCAGCTATCTCCATGAACGTGGGTATGAGACGTGCTCGGGTCATCGACCACCGCGCCATGCAGGTCATGCGCATGGTCGTGATGGTGGTGGTAAATCGCCAGGCTCTGCGCGTTTTTGCCGAACAGCTCGACAAATGCCGGGTCGCCGCTGACCTGTTCCGGGTGGCCGGAGCAGCACACATGGCGGTTGAGGCATACCACTTGGTCGGTGGTGCTCATGACCAGATGCAGATCGTGGGACACCATCAGCACGCCGCAGCCATGGCGGTCGCGCAGGCGAGTGATCAGGCTGTAGAGCTCCGCCTGGCCGGCGACATCGACGCCTTGCACAGGTTCGTCGAGCACTAACAGTTCCGGCTCGCGCAGCAGGGCGCGGGCCAGTAGCACGCGTTGCATTTCGCCACCGGAGATGCTCTGCACCGGGCTGTCGATCACCTGTTCGGCACCGACTTCCTTGAGTGCGGCTTGGGCGCGGGCACGGTCCACACCCGGCACCAGGCGCAGGAAGCGCAACACGGACAATGGCAGGGTCGGGTCCACATGCAGTTTCTGTGGCATATAGCCCACGCGCAGTCTGGGCTTGCGCCACACACTGCCTCTGTCGGGTTTGAGCAGGCCGAGCACGGCGCGCACCAGGGTGGTCTTGCCGGCGCCATTGGGGCCGATCAGGGTGACGATCTGCCCCGGCTCCACGCTCAGCGCAATGTTATCCAGCACGTTTTGCCCGGCGAACGTGACGCCGACCTGCTCCAGGCGAATCAACGCGTTGCTCATCAAGCCCCCTGGCAGCCCGAGCACAGGCCGACGACTTCGACCGTTTGCCCTTCGACCCGAAAGCCAACCTCGGCGGCGCTGTGGATAATCGCATCGCTGATGGTTTTTTGTTCAAGTTCGATAGCGGCGTGGCACACCCGGCAGATCAGGAACTGACCTTGGTGCGCATGCTCCGGGTGGTTGCAGCCGACAAACGCGTTGAGGGAGGCGATGCGGTGAACCAAGCCGTTTTCCAGCAGGAAATCCAGTGCGCGGTACACCGTGGGCGGCGCGGCGCGGCGACCGTCCTGTTCGCTGAGCACGCCGAGAATGTCGTAGGCGCCCAGCGGTTTGTGGCTTTGCCAAACCAGTTCCAGCACGCGCCGCCGCAGGGCGGTCAGGCGCAGGCCCTGGCGTGCGCACAGCGCATCGGCCTCCGACAGCGCGGTGTGCACGCAGTGAGAGTGGTCGTGGGGACGGCTGGCAAGCGGTGTTATAGGCATGAGCGGCGACAGATATTTGATAGAGACGTTATTATGTTACCCGTTCCTACGCCATTGAGTGGTCATCGTGTCCCGACTTTTTCCCGTTTTTGTCGTATTTGTCACCAGTTTATTCGTTGTCGGCGCTGCTCAGGCCGAGGTCAAGGTGCTTACCAGCATCAAGCCATTGCAGCTGATCGCCGCGGCGGTACAGGACGGCGTGGCGGTTCCGGAGGTGCTGTTGCCGCCGGGTGCGTCGCCGCATAACTTTGCTTTGCGCCCATCCGACGTACGGCGCGTGCAGTCGGTCGATCTGCTGTATTGGATCGGGCCGGACATGGAAACCTTCCTGCCTCGCGTGCTCAAAAATCGTACAGCCACAACCGTGGCCGTGCAGGACCTGCCGGGCATGCAATTGCGCCGTTTCGCCGAAGACAGCCATTCTCACGCCGACGAAGCCGACGAGCATGACCACGATCATCGTCCTGGCAGTGTGGATGCCCACCTGTGGCTGTCGACAGTGAACGCCCGCGTGATTGCCGCGCGCATGGCGTCCGACCTCGCCAGCGCCGACCCTGCCAACGCCGCGCGTTATCAGAGCAACGCCAAGGCTTTCGCCGCACGCCTGGATACGTTGGATGCGCGCCTGAAGGCGCGTCTGGCCGGGATCGGCGACAAACCCTACTTCGTCTTCCACGAAGCCTTCGATTATTTCGAAGCCGCTTACGGCCTCAAGCATGCGGGCGTGTTCAGCGTCGCGGCCGAGGTTCAGCCGGGCGCCCAGCACGTCGCAGCGATGCGTACGCGGTTGCAGGAGGTGGGCAAGACCTGTGTGTTCAGCGAGCCCCCGCTGCGTCCGCGTTTGGCTGAAACCCTGGTGGCAGGTCTGCCGGTGAAACTGGCGGAGCTGGACGCGTTGGGTGGTTACACCCCTGCGACTGCGCAAGGTTATGAGCAGGTGCTGGAAAAGCTGGGCAATGACTTGGCGGGGTGCCTGGAGTCGTTGTAAGCCTCAGCGACGATCATATGCGGGAAAGGTTCGCGCCCTCCCGCATGTTCGACCGGGCTGCTCCTCAGAGTGCGAATGGCAGGTGGACGGTGACCTGCTGACGCTGCGCCAGGCGATGCTCGAACTCGGCGGGATCGTGGATGAGAACATCCTGCCCGGCAAACGACTCGGCCGCGATCAGGCGCGACAGCCAAAAGCGTACACACGCCACCCGCAGCAGGGTTGGCCACAGTTCGGCTTCCTTGGCGGTAAAGGGCCGCAGGCTCGCATAGGCACCCAGCAGTGCGCGGGCACGGGGGGCGTCGATCACACCCTCAGCGTCCGAACACCAGTCGTTCAGGGCAATCGCCACGTCGTACAGCATCGGGCCCGAGCAGGCATTGTAGAAGTCGATCAGACCGGTCAGGTGCGTGCCTTCGAACATCGCGTTGTCGCGAAACAGGTCCGCGTGCACGTTAGCGCGAGGCAAGGCGAGGATCTGCGCCTTATGCGCAGTGATTTCATCCAGCGCGGCCTGCAGCAGGCGCTGCTGGTCGTTGTTGAGGTGAGAAATCAGCTGCTTGCCTTCGCTGAGCATCCAGTCCAGCCCGCGATCGGTCTTGCGCTCCAGCAGCTTGTCACCCTGAGTCGCCAAGTGCAGGTGGCCGAGCAGTTCGCCGACCTGGGCGCAGTGCTGGGCATTGGCGTCCTTGATGTGCTTGCCGGCCAGACGCGGTTGCAGCAGGGCCGGTTTACCGGCCAGTTCGCGCAGGGCCACGCCGTCGGCGGTGCGCAGGGCGTATGGAACGGGGAGGTCGGCGTCGTGGAGCACGTCCAGCAACTCGATGAAGAACGGCATCTCCTGCACCGGGCCACGTTCGACCAGGGTCAGGACAAACTCGCCCTGCTCCAGGCTGATAAAGAAGTTGGTGTTTTCGCTACCGGCGGCAATCCCCTGGAAATCAAGCAGGCGGCCGAGCCCGTAGGGGGCAAGAAAGGTTTCCAGCTCGGGCCGAGCCAGGGGGGTAAACACAGACATGGTTAAAACTGCCAGTACGGGCGCCGCGGTGGGCGGCGCCGATTGAAGTTAAGAAATCATTTCCATTCGAAGATCTTCCATGACGGGATCAGCATATCCGGCTGGTCAGAACGGATGAAGTTCGCGTCGGTTCCGTCCGCGCGCACCAGGAAATACGGAGGGGCTCCCTTCGGAGTCACCTTGATGGCGTACAGAAAACCGTTTTGGCGATACTCCTGGATGGTCTTGTCGCCTTCCGTGCGAATGGTGACTTCCGGGTCGCCCGAGGGCGCATCGTCCGCCGCCATGGCAGCCATCGGAGCGAGTGCAATCAAGCCGGTCAACAGCAGGCGATTGAATGTACGCATGATAACCTTGTCCCTTTGTTTTCATTGGTCCGGCTATTCTAGCGCCTGACCCGCCGAAAAGGTTGATCCTGCACATGAGCCAAGCCCCCCTCGTCCTGGTGGACGGTTCGTCCTACCTGTACCGCGCCTTCCACGCGTTGCCTCCGCTCACCACCTCCAAAGGCCTGCCGACCGGTGCGGTCAAGGGCGTGTTGAACATGCTCAAGAGCCTGCGCAAACAGTACCCGGACAGCCCGTTCGCGGTGGTGTTCGACGCCAAGGGCGGGACTTTTCGCGATGACATGTACGCCCAATACAAGGCCAACCGCCCCAGCATGCCCGACGACATGCGCCTGCAGATCGAACCGCTGCATCAGAGCGTGATCGCCCTGGGCTTCCCGTTGCTGTGTGTCGAAGGCGTCGAGGCCGACGACGTGATCGGCACCCTGGCGCGCAGCAGTGCGGCCGCTGACCGCCCGGTGGTGATCTCCACGGGTGACAAGGACATGGCGCAGTTGGTCGACGGGCACATTACCCTGGTCAATACCATGACCGGTAGCGCCCTGGACGTGGAGGGCGTAAAGGAGAAATTTGGCGTCGCTCCCGAGCAGATCATCGATTACCTGGCACTGATGGGGGACTCGTCCGACAACATCCCCGGGGTTCCCGGCATCGGTCCCAAAACCGCCTCCGGCCTGCTGGTGGGTGTCAATGGCGGCCTCAAAGAACTTTATGAACAGCTGGATATGGTGCCGACGCTGCCGATCCGTGGGGCCAAGAACCTGCCGGCCAAGCTGGAAGAACATAAGGAGATGGCGTTTCTTTCCTACCAATTGGCGACCATCAAGATCGATGTACCCCTTGATGTCGGCCTGGACGACCTGCACCTGATCGAGCCGGACCGGGACAAGCTGCTGGAGCTGTATACCCTGCTGGAATTCAAGAGCTGGTACGACGAAGTGCAGCGCGACGCCAAGCGTGTCGAGCTCAAGGCTTCGACCGAAGTCATACCTGCCGTTGCAGCGGTGGCGGACGCAGTGGTCATCGCCCCCGTCGAGGCGGTATACACCACCATTCTTGACCAGGCCACATTCGACGCCTGGTTGCGCAAGCTCGACGCTGCGACGTTGATTGCGTTTGACACCGAAACTACCGGGGTCGACGCCCATCAGGCGCAGTTGGTCGGTGTGTCCTTTGCCGTGCAACCCCACGAAGCGGCCTACGTCCCGCTGACTCATTCCTACATCGGCGCGCCGCAGCAACTGGATCGTGATACCGTGCTGCTGGCCCTCAAACCACTGCTGGAAGACCCGAACAAGCTCAAGGTCGGCCAGCACGCCAAGTTCGACATGAACATCCTGGCCAACTGCGCCATCGGCGGTGATCCCGCGCACGGCATCACGGTGCGCGGCATCGCGTTCGACACCATGCTCGAATCCTATGTGCTCAACTCCACCGCGACTCGCCACGATATGGACAGCCTGGCGAAGAAATACCTGGACTACGACACCGTCAGCTTCCAGGACATCGCCGGCAAAGGCGCCAAGCAACTCACGTTCGACCAGATTGCGCTTGAGCAGGCTGGCCCCTATGCCGCCGAAGATGCGGATATAACGCTGCGTCTGCACCAGGCGCTGCACGCGCAGCTGGCCGCTATCCCGAGCCTGGCCGATGTACTGACGGATATCGAAATGCCGTTGGTCCCGGTGTTGGCGCGCATCGAACGCCAGGGTGCCTTGGTGGATGCCGACCTGCTGGGTGTCCAGAGTATCGAGCTGGGCAATAAGATGGTGGAGCTGGAGCGCCAGGCGTACGAGATCGCCGGTGAGGCGTTCAACCTCGGTTCACCCAAGCAACTGGGGGCGATTCTCTATGAAAAACTCGGGCTGCCGGTGCTGAAGAAAACCGGCAAAGGCCAGGCCTCCACCGCTGAAGAAGTGCTGGCGAAGCTGGCCGAAGATGATTACCCGCTGCCCAAGGTGCTGATGCAGTACCGCAGCATGAGCAAACTCAAGAGCACCTACACCGATCGCCTGCCGCAGCAGATCAACCCGCGCACCGGGCGCATCCACACGTCTTATCAACAGGCGGTCGCAGCGACCGGGCGACTGTCTTCCAGCGACCCGAACCTGCAGAACATTCCCGTGCGTACCGCCGAGGGGCGGCGCATCCGCCAGGCGTTTGTCGCGCCCAAGGGCTACAAGCTGCTGGCGGCGGACTATTCGCAGATCGAGCTGCGAATCATGGCGCACTTGTCCAAGGACGAAGGGCTGATGAATGCCTTCCGCCATAACCTGGATGTGCATACGGCCACGGCAGCCGAAGTGTTCAAGGTCGAGCTGGATGCGGTCACGTCCGACCAGCGTCGCAGCGCCAAAGCGATCAACTTTGGCCTGATCTACGGCATGGGTGCGCAGAAGCTGGGCAAGGACATCGGTGTTGATACCAAGACCGCCAAGGCTTACATCGACGTCTACTTCGCCCGCTACCCGGGCGTGCGCGAATACATGGAGCGCACCCGTGCCCAGGCGGCCGATCAAGGGTATGTCGAGACCTTTTTCGGACGCCGGCTATACCTGCCTGACATCAACTCCAATAAACCGCAGGAGCGCGCGGCGGCGGAACGCACCGCGATCAACGCGCCGATGCAAGGCACCGCGGCGGACATCATCAAGAAAGCCATGGTGCGGGTGGACAACTGGCTGACCGATTCGGGCCTGGATGCCAAGGTGATCCTGCAGGTGCACGATGAACTGGTGCTGGAAGTGCGTGAGGATCTGGTGCCGCAAGTCAGCGAGAAGATCCGCGAGCACATGAGCGCGGCGGCGCAACTGGATGTGCCGCTGCTGGTAGAAGTAGGTGTGGGCGATAACTGGGACGAAGCACATTGATTGTCGACGCGTTGCCACCACCCTGCGCGGTGGCGATGCGCCTTATGTCGGAAACGCCTGACAGTTATTTCCAATAGTTTTCGAGCACCCCGGAACTTAACCTGTGAACTGCCACTCAGAGTTACTGAATGGGTGGTGAAGCCCTTCAATGCTCCTATGTTGTGTTAAGTGTTGGCAGATATCTGGGCCCCGCCCTAGCGGTCCGGAACTTGAACCCCGAACTTCCCCTCCCCATAAGAAGTCCGGGGTTTTTTTTGCCTGCAGAAAAGTTATTCGGCGATTTCCGCGCCCTTGTCGGCCAATTCCATCCAGCCCGCGAGAACGGTGTAAGCCTCTTCCAAGCCCAGGCGCTTAGGGGCGGAGAACAATTGGATGGTGATCGTGTCGCCCCAACCCTTGCGGATTTCGGATTGCACTTTGAGCAAGGTGTTCTTAGCGGCGCCGTAGGTCAGCTTGTCGGCTTTGGTCAACAGAATGTGCATCGGCATGCCGCTGGCAACCGCCCAATCGAGCATCAGCAGGTCGAAGTCGGTCATTGGATGACGGATGTCCATCATCAGGATCAAGCCCTTCAAACTCTCCCGGCCACCCAGATAAGCCTCCAGGTGACGCTGCCAGTGCAGCTTCAACGGGATAGGTACTTTTGCGTAACCGTAGCCCGGCAGGTCGACCAGACGCCGATCATCGTCTAGCTTGAAGAAATTGAGCAGTTGCGTGCGACCCGGGGTTTTCGAGGTGCGCGCCAGGCTGGCGTGAGTCAGGGTGTTCAGGGCGCTGGATTTACCGGCATTGGAGCGGCCGGCGAAGGCGACTTCGAAGCCTTCGTCATCGGGGCATTGGTCAACTTTGGCAGCGCTGAGCATAAACGTGGACTGTTGGCACAGGCCGAGGATGGGATTCTTGAGTTGCATGAGATTTCCGATGTGGGCGGTGCCGAAAAAGGGTGCGGCAAGCGGTGTCGTTTCCGTTTCAGTAGCGCCAGTATATAATGCCGCAGATTTTGTGTGTGCTTTGTCCCAGCGAAGGATGAAGTTCACGGGAGCGATAGACCTTTATTGCGCATTAGAACGCAAAACGCTCTCAAACCCTGAATGGGTCGACGTATGACCCGCTGGTTGCTCGCGTTCGGAGCCCTGATACCGCTTTATGGCGCGCAGGCTACACAGGATCCGGAGGCGCTGTACAACCGAGTTTGCGGGGCTTGCCATGCTGGCCAGTTGCCGAGCGCCCCGAAGCGGGGTGACGCGGCAGCCTGGGCGCCAAGACTGGCGCAAGGCATGGACACGCTGGTGCAGCACGTGACACAGGGTTTCAAGGCAATGCCGCCGCGTGGTTTGTGCATGGACTGCAGTACTGAGGACTACCAGGCCGTCATTGAGTTGATGGTGAGTAGACCCGGTAGATAACTCTTAAACCCCTTAGCCGTAGTTGGATTAGCTGATGAACAAACTGATCGTGAGTCTGCTGTTGACCCTGGGCATCACCGGTGTGGCCCATGCTGCAGGCGACGCTGCTGCGGGCCAGGCGAAAGCCGCCGTGTGTGGTGCTTGCCACGGGCCGGATGGCAACAGCCCGGCGCCGAACTTCCCCAAGCTGGCCGGCCAGGGTGAACGTTACCTGACCAAGCAGTTGCAGGACATCAAGAGCGGCAAGCGCACGGTGCTGGAAATGACCGGCTTGCTGACCAACCTCAGCGATCAGGACCTGGCGGATCTCGCCGCCTATTTCGCCGGCCAGAAAGGCAGTGTGGGAGCTGCCGATCCGAAGCTGGTGGCGCGCGGGGAGAAGCTGTTCCGTGGCGGCGACCTGGACAAAGGCCTGCCGGCCTGTACCGGTTGCCACTCGCCCAATGGCGCGGGTAATGCCGCCGCCGGGTTCCCACATCTGGGTGGCCAGCACGCGCAGTACATCGCCAAGCAACTGACCGATTTCCGCAAGGAAGAAGCCGGCCGTGCCAACGATGGCGATGCGATGACCATGCGCACCATCGCCCGCAAGCTCAGCGACGAGGACATCGCGGCCGTGTCCAGTTACATCCAGGGCCTGCACTGATCGACGCGGCGACGTTAACGCTCGATTAATACAGCGATGCAAGCATAAAAAGGGTGGCTTTGGCCGCCCTTTTTTGTGGCCGCTGCCGTTACACTAACGAACTCATGCCCGCGTAGACCGGTCACAACCAAGGTCGCGTGAGGCGACTTTATTTGTCCAGGAGTAAAGCATGCGTAATCTGATCCTCAGCGCCGCTCTCGTCACTGCCAGCCTTTTCGGCATGACCGCGCAAGCTGCCGACGTGCCGCTTGAAGCCGGTAAAACCTATGTTGAATTGGCCAACCCAGTGCCAGTCTCGGTGCCGGGCAAGATCGAAGTGGTTGAGCTGTTCTGGTACGGCTGCCCGCATTGCTACGCTTTTGAACCGACCATCAACCCATGGGTTGAAAAATTGCCGAAAGACGTTAACTTCAAGCGCATTCCGGCCATGTTCGGCGGCCCGTGGGACGCCCACGGCCAACTGTTCCTGACCCTGGAAGCCATGGGTGTTGAGCACAAGGTCCACAATGCGGTGTTCAATGCTATCCAGAAAGAAGGCAAGCGCCTGACCAAGCCTGATGACATGGCTGACTTCGTTGCCACTCAGGGTGTCGACAGAGACAAGTTCATGGCCACCTTCAACTCCTTCGCCATCCAGGGCCAGATCAAACAGGCCAGGGAGCTGGCGCAGAAGTACGGCGTGCAAGGCGTTCCGACCATGATCGTCAACGGCAAATACCGTTTCGACCTGGGCTCCACCGGTGGTCCTGAACAGACCCTCAACGTCGCCGACCAGCTGATCGCCAAAGAGCGCGCAGCCAAGTAAGGGGCCTGTCATGCGCCGCTGGGGTACCGAACGCGTCGTTGGCCTGCATGATGCGCGGGTCAATGAGGATCATCTGGAATCCACGGGCCTGGCGGCAGACAGCCGCCTGCGCCTGCTCAGCTTCAATATCCAAGTCGGTAACAGCACCGAGAAGTATCGACACTACCTCACCCGTGGCTGGCAGCACTTGCTGCCGCACAACGGGCGGGCCGGCAACCTGCAGAAGATCGGCGACCTGCTGAGCGATTTCGACCTGGTGGCGCTGCAGGAGGCCGATGGCGGCAGCATGCGCTCCGGCTACATCAACCAGGTGGAACACCTGGCCAAGCTTGGGGCGTTTCCCTATTGGTACCAGCAACTCAATCGCAACCTCGGGCGTCTGGCGCAACATAGCAACGGCGTGCTCAGCCGCCTCAAACCGTCCGCTATCGAAGACCATCCGCTGCCAGGCCCCAAGGGGCGTGGTGCGATCCTTGTGCGTTTCGGCGAAGGGCCGGAAGCCCTGGTCGTGGTCATGATGCACCTGGCGCTCGGGGGGCGGACGCGCAATCTGCAGCTGGCCTATGTGCGCGACATGATCGGCAACTACAAGCATCAGGTGCTCATGGGGGACATGAACACCCATGCCAACGATCTGCTTTTGAATTCCCCGCTGCGTGACCTCGGCTTGCTGGCGCCACAGGCCGAAGCCACATTCCCGAGCTGGCGCCCGCAACGCTGTCTTGACCATATCCTGCTCAGCCCTACCCTCACGCTTGAAAGCGTGCAGGTGCTGGCGCAGCCCATTTCCGATCACCTGCCGGTCGCGGTAGAAATACGTCTGCCGGGTTCGCTCACGGCGGATGCATTGCCCGCGTTGAGCCCAGGCCCTCGCGGACCTCTTGCATGAGCGACGATGCCCAGCGCTGGAAAGAAAAATACCTGTTAAGCGTTGAGCAACAAGAAAAGCTCGAGCGCCGCTGGGCCGCACGTCTGGACTTGCTGCGCCGGGGGCTGGTGCGCAGCACTCTGGCGGCGGAAGGCACCGATCGCGCCGTTGACCAGTGCATGAAGGAAATGCGTGACGTGGTGCGCACCGACGACATGGACGCCGCCCTTGCGGCTTTGCTGCCGCGCCTGGAAAAGGCCGTGCTGGACTCGGAGCAGCGCCGCGAGACGCGGGTGGAGCAGATGAATACCGCGCTCACCGCGCTGGTCACGCAGTTACAGAAATTACCGCTGCCCCGCGAAGTGGCGCGCCCGCTGAAAGCCTTTGCCAAGCAATTGGACAGTCGTGTCGGCCAGGCTCGGGAGATCCCCCTGTTGCTCAGCGAACTGAGCGGGCTGCAGGGGCAGGCGCTGGATAACCTGGAGCCGGATGGCGAAATCGCGCGGCCCGGGCCTGGGCTTCTGCAGCGGTTGTTCGGTACCAAGGAAGCCGTCAGTGAGCCTGCCGCCGGCGAGCCTGCCTCGCCCGCTGCGGCACCCCCTGCCGTGCCCCAGGTTCCCGTTGAGCCCCAGGAGTCGGAGCAATCCGAGGAATTGACTCAAGCCTTGCGTGCCTTTGCGCCGCAAGCTGCTGCCGCAGAACCCGCTGCCGATACGCCAGCCGAGCCTGCCCACGTCACTGGCGAAACGTCTATTTACGAGGCTCCGGTCCAAGCCAACGCAGTGGCGCAGCCTCCCGACGCTGTCGCGACACCCGCGCAGCTCCCGGAATCGCCGACGCAAGCGCCGCCCTCTGAAAGCGCCCTCGCCGCTTTTATAGACGAGCACGATGCACCTGAGGCGCCGCAGGAAACCGCTATCGGTAGCCTCTCGCTTCCTCCTGTGCTGAGTGTCGAGTCGCTCGACCCCGACGAGCTGCAAGCGGACGCCCAGTATGCGTTACCGGATTCTCCGGAGCCTTCCTACAGCTCCGTGGCCAAGCACATCGAAGACACGTTGATTGGCCTGCTCGAAGAGCTGGACCTGCCGGAGCGTCATCGACCCCAGGCCGAAGCCCTGCGCGAGCGCTTGGCCAACGGCTTGAACTGGTACGAGCTGCTGCCGATCCTGGATGATCTGGCGATCCTGATGCTGGCGATTACCGACAGCGGCCAGCATGAGTTCGAGGCTTATCTCAAGCGGCTCAATGAACGCCTGGAAGCTTTCCAGGGGCACTTGAAGGTCGCCACTGATGAACACGCCGACAGTAACTGCGCCGCGCGGGAGCTGGATACGCAGATCCGCGAACAGGTCGACGGCCTGCAAAGCAGCGTGCAGGACGCCGCCGACCTGGACAGCCTCAAGCAGCTGCTGGAGAACCATCTGGAGGGTCTGCTGGGCACCATGGACCAGCACCAGCAACAACGCGACCAGCGCGAGCAGGAAGTGGTGGCGCGCCTCAAAGGCTTGGCCGAGCGGGTCGCCAACATGGAGCAGGAAGCTCAAGGCTACCGTGAGCACTTGGAAGTGCAGCGCCAGAAAGCCCTGATCGACCCCCTGACCGGCTTGCCCAACCGCGCGGCCTGGAGCGAGCGCCTGGACCACGAAATCAATGCGTGGCACCAGCGCGGCAACAACCTTTCACTGGCCATGCTGGACCTGGACCATTTCAAACGCATCAACGACGGCTACGGCCACCTGGCCGGCGATAAGGTGTTGAAGATCATCGCCAGCGTGTTGAGCAAACGTCTGCGGCCTAACGATTTTATCGCGCGTTTTGGCGGTGAAGAGTTTGTGTTGCTGATGCCCGACTCGTCCCTAGCCGACGCCTTGGCGGTGGGGGAAGGATTGCGTGAGGCGATTCAGGCCTGTCCGTTCCACTTCAAGGGCGAACGGGTGACGGTCACGGTCTCGATGGGCGTGGCGCAGTTGCAGTCTGGCGAGCGCAGTGAGTTGGCGCTCAAGCGTGCCGATGAAGCGTTGTATCGAGCCAAGGCGGCGGGGCGCAATCAGGTGCAGGCGGCTTAAGATGTTCCTTCTGTGTAAATTGCCCGCTGCGCCTCAAGCGGTACGTTACACTGTTGCATTATCGTCTTCAGTGTACTGTTCTCCGCCATGAAATCCCTTTGTTTCGCCTTTGCGGTTCTTCTGCTCGCCGGTTGCGCCAGCGGCCCGCGCCTGAATACCAGCCACCCTTCGGTCAACTATGACAACCGCGTGCAATTCGTGGTCGTCCACTACACCTCGGCCAATCTTGAACGTTCCCTGGCCCTGTTGACCCACGGGCAGGTCAGCAGCCATTACCTGATCGGCGATGACGCTTCGGCAACCATCTACAAGCTGGTGGATGAAAGCCAGCGCGCCTGGCACGCCGGTGAGAGTGAATGGATGGGCCGCACCTGGCTCAACTCCAGCTCCATCGGTATTGAGATCGTGAACCCCGGTTACACGGATACGCCGACAGGGCGCCTGTGGTACCCGTATTCGGACGCGCAGGTGAAAGCGTTGATCGTGCTGCTCAAAGACATCAGCAAACGCAACGGCATCGACCCGAAAAATATCATCGGCCATAGCGATATAGCGCCGCTGCGCAAGCTCGACCCGGGGCCGCTGTTCCCGTGGAAGCGCCTGGCCGATGAAGGGCTGGGTATGTGGCCGGATGCGCAGGCAGTAGCGCGGTTCAAGCTGCAGTACGCTGCGGGTTTGCCAAGCATCACCTGGTTCCAGGAAGAGCTGGCTCGCCTGGGCTACCAGACCCCGCAAACGGGTGAACTGGATGTGGCCACGCGGCATGTGCTGGCGGCGTTCCAGATGCATTTCCGGCCAGCGTTGTTCGACGGCACGCCGGATGCTGAAAGTGCGGCGATCCTGCGTGCCCTCAGCCAGCGCTGACCCTTAGAGCGGCAGCGCCATGTAGAACTGAGTGCCCTGCCCCGGTCGCGAATACACGCCCATGCGGCCACCGTGCAATTGCACGATCTCCTTGCATAGCGCCAACCCCAGGCCGGCGCCGCCTTTTTTGCGGCCCACTTGCACAAAGGGCTCGAAGATGCGGCCTTGCTGCCCATAGGCAATACCTTCGCCATTGTCTTCGACGCTGATAATCACCCGCTCGCCATGACGGCGTGCCTGCAGGCGAATCTGGCCTCCGTCGGCCGTATGGCGCAGGGCGTTGGCCAACAGGTTGTCGAGCACCCGCTCCAATTGCGCCCGGTCGGCGTACAGTCGTGGCAGGTCGGGCTGCGCTTCTATGAGCAGTTCGATGTGCTGCGCGTTGGCCTGCTCAATGAAGCGCCCGCGGGCATGTTCCAACAGGTCGGGAATCTCGCAGGGGCCGAGGGTGAGTTTCTGCAGGCCGTTCTGGTAGCGCGAGAAGTTGAGCAGGTCGTTGATCAATTGCATCAAGCGCTGCATTTCTTCGTTTACCGTATCCAGCAGGTCCGCTTCACGGGACTCGGCGGGGAATTTGGCGCGCTCGCGAAACAGCCCGAACGCCATGTGCATGCCGGTCACGGGGGTGCGCAGCTCATGGGAGGCGCGCAGCACAAACTCACTGCGCACACGTTCGAAGGCGCGTTGCTCGGTCACGTCGTGCATGACCATTACCGCGCCAAGGATGTGGCCCTGAGTGTGGCTCACCGGCGTCAGGCTGTAGGTCAGCAGGCGCAGCTCACCCTCGACTTCCACTTCAAGATCTTCCGGCGCGCGCTCAAGGTTGCCGCCGCGCAGCACCAGGTGCAGCTGTTCATCCAGCTCCGGGCGCGACAGCGCTTCTCCCAGGCCCTGGCCGAGGCGTTCTTCGTCCCAACCCAGCTGGCGTTGGGCAACCGGGTTGAGGTGTTCCAGGCGCCCTTGGCGGTCAATCATCAACAGGCCGTCATCAATGCTGTCGAGCACCGCCTGCAGGCGCTGCTGGCCGGCCAACAATTCGTCCACATTGGTGGCTTGGTGCTGGCGCAATGCCTCGGCCATGATCCCGAAGCGCCGGGTCAACTGGTTCATTTCCGCCGCTGACGAGATCGGCAGTGTGACTTCGAAATCACCCTGGCCGATTTTATCGGCAGCCTTGGCCAGCGCTTCGATGGGGCCGCCGAAGCGCCGTGCGATTCCGTGGGCAGTCACGAAACCGATGATCAGCACCGCAAGGCCCACCAGGCCCATCAGTCCAGCGATCAGCAGCGCGCGGTCGCGGGATTTGCGCTCGCTGGTATTGATGGCTTCCAGCGCGCGCTTGTGCTCGGCGATCAAACCGTTGCGCAGCACGTTGAATGTCTGGGTGAGCTTGTCGTTATTGCCGCTGATCAGCGAGGCCGGTTGGGATTCGTCGAAGGCCTTGAGGAAATTCAGGTAGTCGCTGCGCGCCTGGCTGAATCCGCTGGTCATGCCGTCCTGCCGCTCATGGGCGATGCCTTCGTCCAACAGTTCGAAATACTGCTGCTTGGAGGCCTCCAGGGCTTTTGGATTGGGGCGTTCGTCGAGCATCAGGATCAACTGGTCGCCCAGGCTCTGGCGCAGCTTCAGGCCCAGTTCCAGGGTGACGAAATTGCTGCGGATCAGTGACTCCTGGGTCTTGGCCATCTGCATGACGCTGACCAGGCCCAGGATCAATCCAAGCAGGGCGACGGTGATCAGCGCCGAGATACTCAAGAACAGCCGAGTCCGCAGCTTCATCGCTAACTTCATAAGGTACAGCTCACAGGTTGTACTGTTTTCGTTTGCGGTACAGCGTCGACGCGTCAATGCCGAGGGTGCGGGCCGCCTGATCGAGCGTGTCGCTGGTGGCCAGTACGGCGCCGATGTGGGCTTTTTCCAGCTCATCCAGGCTCAGCGCGGCACCGATGCGCGGAGCGTTGTTGGTCGGTTGCTCGGCCATCCCCAAGTGGCTGATTTCAACCTTTTCCTGCGGGCAAATAATGCTCGCGCGCTCCACCACGTTGCGCAGCTCGCGGATATTACCCGGCCAGCGGTAGTTGAGCAGCGCTTCACGTGCCTGGTCGCTGAACCCCCGCGCGGGCCGTGCGTATTCCTTGACGAAGCGGGCCAGGAAGCGGTCGGCGAGAGTCAGAATGTCTTCACTGCGCTCACGCAGCGGCGGCAGGTGGAGCGTGATGACATTGAGGCGGTACAGCAAGTCTTCCCGAAAGCGGCCGTCGCGCACCATGTCTTCCAGGTTCAGGTTAGTGGCGGCGAGGATGCGCACATCGGCGCGCCGGGTCACCGGATCGCCCACGCGCTCGTACTCCTTATCCTGGATGAAGCGCAGGAGTTTAGGCTGCAACGTGAGGGGAAAGTCGCCAATCTCGTCAAGAAACAACGTACCGCCGTCGGCCTGGTTGACCCGGCCCAGGGTGCTTTCGCTGGCGCCGGTAAACGCGCCGCGGCTATGGCCGAACAGTTCGCTTTCCATCAATTCGGCGGTCAGCGAAGGGCAGTTGATGGTCACGCAGGACTTCTTCGAGCGTTTGCTCCAGCCGTGGATGGCCCGCGCCAGTTCACCTTTACCGGTGCCCGACTCGCCGAGGATCAGGATGTTGGCGTCTGTGCCGGCCACTTGGCGCGCGGTTTCCAGCACCACCATCATCGCCGGGCTATGGGAGTCGAGGCCGTCCTTGGGCTGGCGCACGGCGCCTTCCAGCGCTTCCAGGCGAGCCGAGAGTTGGCGCACCTCCAATTGCTTGGCCGTAGCCAGACGCAGTTGGTCCGGGCTGCAGGGCTTGACCAGATAGTCAGCGGCGCCGGCCTGGATGGCATCCACAGCGGTGTCCACGGCAGAGTGCGCCGTCACGATCACCACGCGCATCCATGGCGCCTGTATGCGCATCTGGGCCAGTACATCCAGGCCATTGTCTTCGCCTAGGCGCAGATCCAGGAAGCACAGGTCGAACACTTGGCGTTGCATCAGCGCGTCGGCTTGGGCGGCGCTGTTAGCGGTGGCGACGGTGTAGCCTTCATCTTCCAGGCAATAACGGAAGGTGCGGAGGATCGCGGACTCGTCATCCACTAAAAGAATGCGGCCTTGAAGTTCCTTGGCTGATTCCATCTGTCCCGCGCTCCTTAACTGATAAATGATGGTGTTTAGTCCCGGAATAATCGGGCAAGTTGCATGGTTTATTCTGATCGATAAACGGCAACGTCGTGCAGGTATCTGCGCATCTTCTTACAACCGGCGAGATCAGCCTGGGTTTTCCCGCCTTGCGCTCAATTGGGCATCAACGGCCCCGCTTTCTATCCGTTGATCCGACCGCTGACCATCGTGCATTTCGCACGGCCTATAGGGGGGCATCGTGCAGGATGCTGGCCTTGTCATCGAGCATGAATCTATAAACTGCTGATTTTAAAAGGTTTTATTTTGTTAAAAACCTGGCATGGGCTCTGCAATATCCCCTCACAAGAGCGTCATGAATGAATAATCAGAATGCGGGAGAACAGCAGCATGACTCGCCAAACCCTCAGCCAATTGCGTGTATCGCCACTGCGCTTGCAGCAAGGTCTGTTTGCCAGCCTGGCCCTGATGGTCACGTTGATTGCAGGCCAGCAGATTCAGCATTGGCAGGAGAGTCAGCAGCAAGCCCAAGTATTCGAGCGTCCGGCCATGATGCAGACCCATTTCAGTTCGATGCAGGGCCGTCCCGTTGCCAGTGTTGCGGGTGAGGTCAGCGTCAAGCAATTGCGAGTGGCTGATCAGGATTCAACCCTGGATCAGCTGCCAGCCCAGGAACGGTGGGTTTTCTAAGCAAAACAAGCGGTCGTCCGCACCGGGCGTCCGTACGGCATGACCGCTGTAACCTCTAATAGAAGCGTAAGGAGAATCACCATGTTGAGTTGGGCAATCACATTTCTGATCATCGCCATTGTTGCTGCAGTGCTGGGCTTCGGTGGTATCGCGGGCACCGCAACCGGTATCGCCAAGATCCTGTTTGTCGTCTTCCTGGTGATGTTCATTGCTTCGTTCTTCTTTGGTCGTCGCGGCCGAGGCTGAATATGAGCACTTTGTCTCTCAAAGCCATTGTTGCCGCCCTGTTGCTGGGCGGCAGCGGTCTGGCGATGGCCGCCAATGATGGCCAGACGCGGGCCAACGAATTGCTCAGCGCGGATCCGCAATACCGTGAAACCTGGCAAGGCGTGGTGAAGAAAGAAGAGCGCTTGCCGGAATGGGTAATGAACCTGACCGGTACGGCTGAACAGATGAACGCCGTTGAAGAAGATGGCGATAAGTACTTGGTCGGGCCGCTCTGCGAAACCGCTGACACCTGCCTGAACAAGCGCTTGATCGTTGCTTTCAGCTTCGACAAGGAAGACGCCTACGCCATGTTGGTGGAAGTGCCTGCCGGCCTGCCGGCGGACAAATCCCCTACGCGGCATGCCGATTACCGTTTTATCGGTAAGCCGGACGAAGGCATGCAAAAACTGCTGATGGAACAGCTTAAGAAAGATCCGAATTGGTACTAGGTTTCGCCTGCGGCGCTGCCGCAGTCGGAGCCGGCGTCCATAGAAAGAAGCCCCTCGCTTCTTTCTAGCTGCACGATTCGACAAGAGCCGTGCATGACCAGGGGGCCGGGTCGCTCTGATCGATTGGGATCGGCGTGACCTACGGGTACAGGGAGTGCCTGCGCAAGGGCCGGGTCAGGTGAAAAGCTGCGACGCAAGTTCACAAGTCATCGACTTGCTGAACTTGCGGCGGGCTTACAGCGTCCTGCGTGCCTTATGCCGCCCATAGCCGCTTATTTTGGTTTTGCTCGCTCTCAACCATTACTGAGTGTGTCGCGTTGACCATCTATCGAGAAAGTTTTGCCGGGTGTATAGGACATTTCCGACACCAGACAGCTGAATTCCCAGGCATTTGTGCCGACCGATCCAACCCCTCCTTCATCCCTGCATAAGCCTGGTTTGGCCGTTTTACGGCATATTCAACGGGCAATATGTCGCATTTGAACTGACCGTTCGGACAGTTATCATTGCAAAAAAGCCATGCCGATTCGGCATAGGGTAGGCGTTTACGGCATTAGACGTCGCCCCCTTGCATGGGAATAGTTGCGCCTTTTTTCGCCTGCCAATAAGCCATTTCGGCCATCGGGCGGCGACCTTCCATGGAGGCGGATGCTCACACTTTTTCGCTCTCGAGCGTTCCAGCTGGCGCATTTGCCTTAAGTCCACTTGAAGTAAGGGTAATGACATGAAGAAGGCAAAGCTAAGCCTCGCCTGGCAGATCCTCATCGGTTTGGTACTGGGGATCGCAATCGGCGCAGTGCTCAACCATTTCAGTGCCGAAAAGGCCTGGTGGATCAGCAATGTGCTGCAGCCGGCGGGCGATATCTTTATCCGCCTGATCAAGATGATCGTGATCCCGATTGTGATTTCCTCGCTGATCGTCGGCATTGCCGGTGTCGGCGATGCGAAGAAACTCGGTCGCATCGGCGTCAAAACCATCCTTTACTTCGAAGTGGTCACCACCATCGCCATCGTGGTCGGCCTGTTGCTGGCCAACCTGTTCCATCCCGGTGCCGGGATCGACATGAGTACCCTGGGTACCGTGGACATTTCCAAGTACCAGGCGACTGCCGCCGAGGTGCAGCACGAGCATGCGTTTATCCAGACCATCCTCAACCTGATCCCCTCCAACATTTTCGCCGCCGTCGCCCGTGGTGAAATGCTGCCGATCATCTTCTTCTCCGTGCTGTTCGGCCTGGGCCTGTCGAGCCTCAAGCCAGAACTGCGCGAGCCGCTGGTCACGATGTTCCAGGGCGTGTCCGAAAGCATGTTCAAAGTCACCCACATGATCATGAAGTACGCGCCGATCGGTGTATTCGCCCTGATCGCCGTGACCGTGGCCAACTTCGGGTTCGCCTCGCTGCTGCCGCTGGCCAAGCTGGTGATCCTGGTTTATGTCGCCATTCTGTTCTTCGCCTTCGTGGTCCTGGGCCTGATCGCGCGCCTGTTCGGCTTCTCGGTGATCAAGCTGATGCGCATCTTCAAGGATGAGCTGGTGCTCGCCTACTCCACCGCCAGTTCCGAAACGGTGTTGCCACGCGTGATCGAGAAGATGGAAGCCTACGGCGCGCCGAAGGCGATCTGCAGCTTTGTAGTGCCGACCGGGTACTCGTTCAACCTCGACGGTTCGACCTTGTATCAGAGCATCGCCGCGATCTTCATCGCCCAGCTGTATGGCATCGACCTGTCGATCGGTCAGCAATTGATGCTGGTACTGACCCTGATGGTCACCTCCAAAGGCATCGCCGGCGTACCGGGTGTGTCCTTCGTGGTGCTGCTGGCCACCTTGGGCAGTGTGGGCATTCCGCTCGAAGGCCTGGCGTTCATTGCCGGTGTCGACCGTGTGATGGACATGGCGCGTACCGCCCTGAACGTGATCGGCAACGCCCTGGCGGTACTGGTGATTTCCCGTTGGGAAGGCATGTACGACGATGCCAAGGGCGAGCGCTACTGGAACTCGCTGCCGCACTGGCGCAGTAAGCCGGCGATGCCGACTGCTCAGGCCACTCGCGGTTGATCGCACGCTGGCACTGACCCAAACCCCGGAGAAATCCGGGGTTTGTCGTTTCTGCCAGCCCCGCTATCATTCGCCCCATCATTCGAGGGGATTCAACTGATGCTCAATGGCCTGTGGCTTGGCTTCTTTGTCGTGGCAATGGTCTCAGCCTTGGCGCAATGGCTGGTGGGCGGTAACGCCGGGATTTTCGCGGCGATGGTGGAAAGCATTTTCGCCATGGCCAAATTGTCGGTGGAAGTGATGGTGCTGCTGTTCGGCACCCTGACCTTATGGCTGGGCTTTTTGCGCATCGCCGAGAAAGCCGGGATCGTCGATTGGCTGGCCAAGGCACTGGGCCCCTTGTTCCGTCGCCTGATGCCGGAAGTGCCGGCCGGCCACCCTGCCATCGGCCTGATCACCCTCAACTTCGCCGCCAATGGTCTGGGCCTGGACAACGCCGCCACCCCCATCGGCCTCAAAGCCATGAAGGCGCTGCAGGAACTCAACCCGCTGCCGACCACGGCGAGCAATGCGCAGATCCTGTTCCTGGTGCTCAACGCCTCGTCGTTGACGCTGCTGCCGGTGACCATCTTCATGTATCGCGCCCAGCAGGGTGCCGCCGACCCGACGCTGGTGTTCCTGCCGATCCTGCTGGCGACCAGCGCGTCGACACTGGTGGGCCTGCTGTCGGTCGCCATCATGCAGCGCCTGCGGTTGTGGGACCCTGTGGTGCTGGCCTATCTGATACCCGGCGCGCTGGTGCTGGGCGGCTTCATGGCGTTACTGGCGACCCTGTCCGCCACGGCGCTGGCCGGGTTGTCGTCGATTCTCGGCAACCTGACCCTCTTCGGCCTGATCATGTTGTTCCTGCTGATCGGCGCGTTGCGCAAGGTGAAGGTGTACGAGGCATTTGTCGAAGGCGCCAAAGAAGGCTTCGACGTCGCCAAAAACCTGCTGCCGTACCTGGTGGCGATGCTATGTGCGGTGGGCGTGTTACGTGCCTCCGGCGCGCTGGATTTCGGCCTTGAAGGTATTCGCCATGTGGTGGCGTGGACGGGCATGGACACGCGCTTTGTCGATGCTTTGCCGACCGCCATGGTCAAGCCGTTCTCCGGCAGTGCCGCACGGGCGATGCTGATCGAAACCATGCAGACGCAGGGCGTGGACAGTTTTCCGGCACTGGTGGCCGCGACGATTCAGGGCAGTACCGAAACCACCTTCTACGTGTTGGCGGTGTACTTCGGCTCGGTGGGCATCCAGCGCGCGCGGCATGCGGTGGGTTGTGCATTGCTGGCTGAGTTTGCTGGCGTCGTGGCGGCTATTTCGGTGTGCTACTGGTTCTTTGGCTGAGGCTTAGATAGCTATAGGGGGCAAGCCCCTCCCATCTATTGGCCTGTGAATACATTCAAATGTGGGAGGGGGCTTGCCCCCGATGAGGCCCTCAGCGTTTCACACCCATGTTGCCCTGTGCCACCACCCAATCCACCACCTGCTTATTCAGCTGATCCCCAGCCTGACCAAAAGCAGCCACCACCGCCGGCACCTGGGTATCGCTCACCGGCTGGCGCACTTCAAAGCGCCGACTGGCAATAATCCGTTGATCGTTCCCTCGCACCAATCGCGCGTCGAGGCGGATCACTACGTCCACCGCGCGGCCTCGGTACTCACTCTGAAACGCCTGCAACTGCCCGCCAAGCTCATAGTCGGCCTGCAGGTTGGTGTCGTCGGTGCTGAGCAGCGTTACCCGACCATCGCGCTGGAAGCCGTCGAGCAGGCGATTGCGCAACAGCACGGGAGCCGGATCGCTCCAGCGCGCGTTTGCATAGCTGCTGATCAGGTCGCCATTGGGCACCACGGCAATGCGTGGGCTGTCGAGAAATTCGCTGGTTTGCGGCTTGGTCACGCGCAGCGACCAACTCACCGGTGTGCCTTGGGCCGTGGCTTGGGCCGACGCCAGACGGTACACGTCGGACGGGTCGGCCTTGGGCAGGATCGAACACGCGCTGATCAACACCAGGGCCATAGGGGCGATCAGTTGATATGCACGCTTCATGGCGTGAACTCCTTGTTCTTGTCACTGCCCAGCAGGTAGCCGCTGGGGTTGGCTTCCAGGCGGCGGGAGATGGCGCGCAGCGAACCGAGGGTTTCACGCAGTTCGCGCACGGCCGGCGCCAGTTCGTTGAGCCCTTGCATGCCGCTGTTAACCGAATCCTTGTTGTTGGTCAGCAAGGTATTGATGGTGGCAGTGCTTTGCTCAAGGGACTTCATGGCCTGTTCGGCGCTGCCGAAGGCCTGCTTGCCCTGCTCGTTCAGCAGGCCATTGGCATTGCGCATCAGCACGGTCGTCTGCTCCAGCGCAGCCGTAGCCTGTTTGCTGACCTGCAACAGTTGCTGCATCACCACTTTGATATCGCCACGCTGATCGGCGATGGCGCCTGTGGTTTGCTCCAAATGCGCCAGGGTGTTGCTCAGGTGCTCGACGTTTTGCGCAGAGAACATGCTGTTGGCGTTGTGCAGCAGCACATTAATGCTGGTCATCAGGTCATTGCTGTTATTGAGCAGGCGCGCGATGGGCGAAGGCGAGGCGATGATTTCCGGCAGATTGCCATTCTTACCCTTGAGTTCGGGGCTTTGTGGCGTGCCGCCGCTGAGCTGGATGATCGAGGTACCGGTGATGCCGGTCAGCGCGAGCTTGGCCTGAGTGTCTTCCTTGATCGGCGTCTGCCCGGCCAGGCGAATGCGGGCGAGGACGCGCCGCGGGTCTTTGGGGTCCAGGCGCAGGCTGATCACGTCACCCACCTTGATGCCGCTGTATTGCACCGCGCTGCCCTGTGACAGACCGCTGACCGCTTCGTTGAAGACCACTTCGTAGTCCTGGAACGCGCTGTCGACGCTGGACTTGGCCAGCCACAGGCCAAACAGCATGGCGCCGACCACCACGATCACGCTGAACAGTCCGATCATCACATGATGGGCTCGGGTTTCCATGTCATACCTCGTTGAGCGATTGAGCGGCATCCAATGCCGCGCGGCCACGGGGGCCGTGGAAATATTCGTGGATCCACGCGTCGTCCGTTTCCGAGACGACATCGATGGCATCGGCCACCAGCACTTTTTTCCGGGCCAGCACCGCCACGCGGTCGGTGATGGTGTACAGCGTGTCCAGGTCGTGAGTCACCAGGAACACACTCAAGCCCAACGCGTCGCGCAGGGTCAGGATCAGTTGGTCAAATTGCGCCGCGCCGATCGGGTCGAGGCCGGCGGTGGGCTCATCCAGAAACAGGATGTCCGGATCCAGCGCCAAGGCGCGGGCCAGGGCGGCGCGCTTGATCATGCCGCCGGACAGCGACGCCGGGTACTTGTCGGCCGCCGACAGCGGAAGCCCGGCCAGCGCCAGCTTCACCGCGGCCAAATGCTCGGCATCGGCACGGCTGAGGCCCGCATGCTCGATCAACGGCAGCGCGACGTTTTCGGTCACCGTCAGCGAGGAAAACAGCGCGCCCTTCTGGAACAACACACCAAAGCGCCGTTCCACCAGGGAACGCTCCTGTTCCGGCAGGTTTGGCAGGTTTTTGCCGAACACCCGCACTTCACCCTCGCTTGGCCGGCGCAGGCCGACGATGCTGCGCAGCAGCACTGACTTACCGCTGCCGGAACCGCCGACCACGGCGAGTATTTCGCCCTTGTACAAGTCCAGGTCGAGGTTTTCATGCACGCTTTGGCTGCCAAAGCGATTGCACAGGCCGCGCACTTCAATCACCGCCTCGGCGGGTGTTCGGTGTAGACGGCTCACCAGCTCATCTCCATGAAGAACAGCGCCGCGACCGCATCCAGCACGATCACTACAAAGATCGATTGCACCACGCTGGAAGTGGTGTGCGCACCGACCGACTCGGCGCTGCCGCTGACCTTGAACCCTTCCAGGCAGCCAATGGCGGCGATCAGGAAGGCGAACACCGGCGCTTTCACCATGCCCACCAGAAAGTGTTGGACGCCAATGTCCGATTGCAGCAGCGAGAGAAACATCGCCGGCGAAATATCCAGTGCCACGGCGCACACCACGCCGCCGCCGATAATCCCCGAGAGCATCGCCAGGAACGTCAGCATCGGCAGCGCCACCAGCAGCGCCAGCACGCGGGGCAGTACCAGCAGCTCCATCGGGTCCAGGCCCAGGGTGCGGATGGCGTCGATTTCTTCATTGGCTTTCATCGAACCGATTTGCGCGGTAAACGCACTGGCGGTGCGGCCGGCGATCAGGATCGCGGTCAGCAACACGCCGAATTCCCGTAGGAAAGAGAACGCCACCAGGTCCACGGTAAAAATTGTCGCGCCGAAGCTTTTAAGCACGGTGGCGCCGAGAAAGGCCACCACGGCGCCTACCAGGAACGTGAGCAAGGCCACGATGGGCGCGGCGTCCAGGCCAACCTGTTCAAGGTGAGCGACCATCGGAGTCAGGCGCCAGCGTTTGGGGCGCAACAGGCCGCGGGCCAGGGTTTCGAGGATCAGGCCGATAAAGCCGAGCAGTTGCTTGCTGTCCTGCCACACCTTGTCCACGGCCGCGCCGATACGCGCCAGCACCTGAATACCGGTGGCTTCTTCGGGCGCTTTGTCCGGCACGCAGAAGTCGTTGAGGGAGCGATACACCGTTTTAAGCAGTGCGCGGTCGGCGGCGGACAGGCTGCAATCGGTCTGCTCGGCGGATTGCTCGATGCGAGTCGGCCCCAGCAGTTCCACCAGCAGCGACGCGCCGGCGGTGTCCAGGGCACCGAGCCCGTTGAGGTCGATACGCGCGCCGGCATCGTATTGGCCGTCGAGTTTGTCCGACAGCTTCTTCAGGCTCGCATAGTGGGCAAGCGTCCAGTCCCCCGTAATCCTGAGCAACGGAGGGGTGGTGGACGTATCGAGATGGGCGGCGCCGGCCGTGATGCGGGTGGTCATAAGCTGCGAGCGTGTCTGTTTTCACAAAGCCCTACGTAATAGCACGAAGCTGCCTACTGTGGGTTGTCCGTTTGTGCTGTGTCGGTGACTTTAAAGCGCAGCACGCCGATAACCTGTCCATCCTCGGTCAATACCTGGACCTGCCAGCGCCCTGCCGAGTCCCCCGGGAAGTTCTGCTTGTGGGTCCAGGCACGGTAGCCTTCCTTGCGCCCGCCATGAATGTCCAGGGCAATGCGGTCTACTTCCTTACCGTTGAATTTCCACACGTGGTAGATGCGCTCATCCAACCCGCGCGGCGCGTTAATCGCGGTATAAGCGTACAACCCGCCGCTGCGCAGTTGTGCGGCGGAGACTTCCTTGAGGTCATGCCCTGGCGTACGGTCCTGCAGCTGGGTACTGATGGCCACCTCTGTCATCCACAGGGTGGCCGGCGGCACCCAGCTGCGCAGTAACCAGCCGGCACAACCAATGGCCGCAGTAACACCCAGCAACATGGCCCAACCTTTAAGACTGCGCAGCGGCATGCTCACCGCCAGGCTTGGAATTGATAGCGCCATGGCCACGCCAAGGGCGAGTTTGTAGCTCTCGGCGGTGGTCAGGTGCAGGATGATCGGCAGCGCAGTGAGCAGCGCGGCGAACAGGGTCAGGGTGTGCAGGGCCAGGAACAGTGAACGCTTGGGCGCCAGCCATTTGTAGTACAACGGGTCGATGATCGACACCAGCGCTGCCGCGCCGAGCAGCCCTGTGAACACCGATTGGCCGCTGTTCCACGCGGTGGTGACGAAGAAGAACGGCAGTACGAAAAACAGGCTTTCCTGGTGGATCATCTGGGTCGCGTAGCGCAGCAGGGGCTCGGGGATCTCGCGCTTGAAGAGTTTGGTGAACAATTGGGTAAAACTGTTCTCGAGCATCAGCCAGAGCCAGCTCACCAGCATGATCACGGCAATCCAGCTGGCCATCCCCTGCTGACGGTCCACCAGAATGAAGCTGCCCACCCCCGAGATGAAGCCGCCGAGTGCAATCACCCCTGGGTAGCGCTTCATCAGTTCGAGGATGCGCTGGATATAGTGGGTCAGGTTGGGCATTCGGCGGTTCGCACTGTGTAGGAGAAATCTTAGACAGAATAGCGTCTTAGGCTGCTGTTCGGTGCCTCATTACTCAACCCGTTTGCGATAACGGCGCACGCCCACCCAGCCGATCACCATCAGTGCCAGCAGGCCTGCGCCGCTCCAACTGAGGGTGTCGTAACTGAACAGCGGCTTTTCGATGCGCCAGTAGCCCGGTTGCTTGAGAAGCTCGCGTAAGGCCTGGTTTGCCTGGTCCAGCTTGATGGCCTTGATGCGCTTGGCGGGGTCGCTGAAATGGCCGTTGTCGTAGTCGCCTGCGGCACTCCAGTAGTAGTCGGCCAGTGCGCTGTTGCCCTGCACGGCCCAGGCTTGTCGGGCGATGGCCGCTTGTTGCAGGCGTGTAAAGGTGGCCGGGTCCAGGCCGTCCTTGAGCAGTTGCGCCTTGAGGTCGTGCAGCACCTGTTCGGCTTCGTCGAGGTTTTCGCGCTCAAGATCGGCATTCAGGCTCAGAAAGCCGACGCCTCCGAGCACTTCGCGCTCGGCCCAGGGGCCGTAGGACAACCCATGCCTGAGGCGCAACTGGCGGTACAGCGCCCAGTCCAGGTAGTCCTTGAGCAGGTCATAGGTTTCATCATGTTGGTCGTCCAGTACCGGTTCCGGCAGCAGCCAGTGCAATTTGGCGCTGTTGCCCACCCAACCGTGGATCAGTTCGCGATGACTGGCGGCCGTTTGCTGGATCTGCGGCAGCGGCAAATGTTCGCTGGGCTCGACCGGCGTCAGTTGCCCGTAGGTGCGCTCGAGATAGGCCGGCAGCAGTTTATCGAGGTCGCCGACGATGATCAGCGTCATGTTATTGGGCGCGTACCAGTCCTTGCGTAGCGTTTGCAATTGATCGCGGGTCAGGTGATTGACCTCGGCACGTTCGGCGCATTTGAGCCCCAGTTCGACGGCCAGCTGGTTGCTGGCGGTGTGGCCCAGATCCTGGCGATCAAGCAGGCGTTGCAGCCGTGAGTAATGGCCGCCGTCCTCACGCTCCACCACCTGTTTGGCTGCATTGATGTGGGCGTCGGTCAGCTCGGTGCGGGTGAGGATCGCCAGCAGCAGGTCCAGCACTTTGCGCTGGTTGTACGCGGGGGCCTCGATCACGAAGGTGGTGTCCGCATTACTGGTGTAGGCGTTCCATTCGCCGCCCAGGGCCTGCATGCGCTCTTCCAGGTCGCCCTCGCCGCCGCCATCGATGCCGCTGAACAGCAAGTGCTCGAACAGATGGGGCAGCTCTTTGTCTTCGCACGGGGAGTCATCCAAGCCCACGCCGACCACCAGGCGAATAGCCACATGCCCGCGCTCGGTGCCGGGTTTGAGCAGCAATTGCAGGCCGTTGGGCAAGGTGTAGCCCTCGACTTGCAAGCGGTCAAAGGCAAAGGCATGAGCGGCGCCCAACAGCAGGCAGACGAATAACAGGCGACGCATAACTGGCTTCCTGGCGAGTGAGGTCAGTTGTAACTGACTTCACGGGCCATCTTACGTTCAGGGGGAATGCGTGATGTCGGCAATATCTTCGGCCGAGAGTGCGCCGGTGTCGGACGTTTCCAATACGACATAGGCACTGCTGCAAAACAACGAGTTCAGACGCTTCATGTCGGCAATCAGCTCAAGGTGCAGGGAACTGGTTTCCAGGCTTTGTACGATCTTGCGCTGCAGACGGCTTACATGGGCGTGGGCCAGGCGCCGCTCCTGCGCGCGGAAGCGGCGTTTCTCGCGCAGCAACTGGCGGGCACTTTCCGGGTCGGCGCTCAGAAACACCGACAGGCCCAGGCGCAGGTTGGCGATCAACTGGCTGTGCAGGTCGGTGAGTTCTTCCAGGCCCACCTCCGAGAATTGTCGGCGCTGGGACGTTTTCTGCTGCTGGACCTTGCGCAGCATGCGTTCGATCAAGTCGCCGGCCAGCTTCAGGTTGATCGACAGTTCAATGATTTCGGCCCAGCGACGGCTGTCTTGTTCGCTGAGGTCTTCACGCGGCATTTGCGCCAGATAAAGTTTGATGGCGCTGTAGAGTGCTTCGACATCGTCGCTGAGGCTGCGCATTTCCTGGGTGATCGCTGTCTGTTTGCCGCGCAGCACTTCCTGCATGGCGGTGAGCATATTGTCGATCAGGTCGCCCAGGCGCAGGGTTTCTCGCGCGGCGTTGGCTAGCGCCAAGCTAGGGGTGGTGAGGGCGGTAGGGTCCAGATGCCGTGGTTTGGCTTTGCCGTTGACCTCTTCACGCTCGGGCAGCAACCAGGCACACAGGCGCGCCATGGGGCCGATGGTCGGCAGCAGGATCAGGCAGCGGCTGACGTTGTAGAGCAGATGAAAGGTGATGACCATGCCCTGGGCGCTGTAGTCCAGGTTATCCATCCAGCGTACGAGCGGGTCGAGCACCGGGATGATCAGCAACAGGCCGATCAGTTTGTACAGCAGGCTGCCGAGTGCCACTTGGCGACCGGCTGCGTTTTGCATGCTGGTACTGAGAAACGCCAGCACGCCGCTGCCGATATTGGCGCCGATCACCAGACCGATTGCCACATGCAGGCCGATCACACCGGCACCGGCGAGGGTGGCGGTCAGCAGCACGGCGGCCAGGCTGGAGTAGGAGATCATCGCGAACAGGGCGCCGACCAAGGCATCGAGCAGGATGTCGCCGGTCAGCGAGGCAAAGATGACTTTGACGCCCTGGGCATGGGTGATTGGCCCCGCCGCTTCGACGATCAACTGCAGTGCCAGAATGATCAGCCCCAGGCCGATGCCCACCCGACCCAACTGCCCTGCCCGCGTCTGTTTGCGCGACAGGAAGAAGATCACCCCCAGGAAGATCAACAGCGGCGACAGCCAGGACAGGTCAAAGGTGAGCACCCGTGCCATCAAGGCGGTGCCCACATCGGCACCGAGCATGGTCGCCATGGCGGGCATCAGCCCCATCAGGCCCTGGCCGACGAACGACGTCACCAGCATGGCCGTGGCGTTGCTGCTCTGCACCATGGCCGTCACCAGAATGCCGGCGATAAACGCCAGCCAGCGCTTGGCCATGTTCTGACCGATGACTTGGCGCAAGTTGGAACCGTAGACCCGCAGGATGCCGGTACGGACGATGTGCGTGCCCCAGATGAGCAGGGTCACGGCGGAAAGCAGATTGAGCAAGGTCAGCATGCTCGGCCCCCCGTGTGGGTGGGCTCCAGAAGGAGCCAATGAAAAATTGCCGCGTGCCGTTCTACGTCTTGTACTTAAGCTGTAGTTGGCGAATGGGCTCGGCGCCAGCATCGCATAGCTAAAGTGGGGATTGAAACAAAACTGTCATGAAATCAGCTTTTTGCGATCAAAAAAAACGGGGCGCGAGGGCCTAATGCCAGTCAGTTAAGGAGGAACACTGTAACTGTGGCGAGCGGGCTTGCCCCGCGTTGGGCTGCGCAGCAGCCCCAATAGGAGCGTCGCGGTATGCCAGGCAGCTCCGGGACTATGTTTTGGGGCTGCTGCGCAGCCCAACGCGGGGCAAGCCCGCTCGCCACAGGTGACTGATTGTCCGTTCCGTCTCTTAACTGACCGGCATTAGGCGCGAGGGCCCCGTTTTTATTCAGGCTCGGGGTTACTGACCCGGAATGTCCTTGCGCAGTTTCACCGGATCCTTCTGCTTCTTCTTCTTTGCGATCGCGGTGCGCATCTTGATGTTCACCGCTTCCACCGCCAGCGAGAATGCCATGGCGAAGTAGACGTAGCCCTTCGGTACGTGCACATCGAAAGATTCGGCGATCAGCACGGTACCCACCACCAGCAGGAACGACAGCGCGAGCATTTTCAACGACGGGTGCTTGTCGATGAATTCGCTGATCGTGCCGGCCGCCAGCATCATCACCAGTACGGCGACGACGATCGCGGCGATCATGACCGGTACATGGGACACCATGCCGACCGCAGTGATCACCGAGTCCAGGGAGAACACAATGTCGATGATCGCGATCTGGATGATGGTGTAGATGAACTTGCCACCTGCGCCCTTGGGCTCGTCCTGGGTTTCGTCTTCACCTTCCAGCGCGTGGTACATCTCCTGGGAGCTTTTCCACAGCAGGAACAGGCCACCGAAGAACAGGATCAGGTCGCGACCGGAAATGCCTTGGCCGAGGACCACGAACAGGTCGGCGGTCAATTGCATGACCCAGGTGATCGACAGCAGCAACAGGATACGCGTGACCATGGCCAGCGCCAGGCCGAAGATCCGGGTACGTGCCTGCATGTGCTTGGGCATGCGGCTGACCAGGATCGAAATCATGATGATGTTATCGATGCCCAGGACGATCTCGAGGGCCGTCAGGGTGAAGAAGGCAATCCAGATTTCCGGATTGGTCAGCCATTCCATGTGTATACCTTTGCGCGAGTGTTAAGCCGCGCCGGTAGGACCGGCGCAGCGGGTTGTACGGTTATAGAGTGCTGAACAGCGGAAAAATCCCCATCAGCAAGGCGGCGAACATTATGCACAGGCACACCAGCACTGCCCACTTCAGGGTGAAACGCTGGTGATCGCCAAATTCGATACCGGCCAGGGCCACCAACAGGTAGGTCGATGGCACCAGCGGGCTGAGCAAGTGCACCGGTTGGCCGACGATGGAGGCGCGTGCCATTTCCACGGCGGTGATGCCGTAGTGGCTGGCGGCTTCGGCGAGTACCGGTAGCACGCCATAGTAAAACGCGTCGTTGGACATGAAGAAGGTAAACGGCATGCTCACCAGCGCGGTGATGACCGCCAGGTATGGGCCCAACGCTTCAGGGATGACCGCCAGCAGGCTCTTGGACATGGCATCGACCATGCCGGTGCCCGACAGGATGCCGGTGAAGATGCCTGCGGCGAAGATCAGCCCCACCACCGCCAATACACTGCCGGCGTGGGCGGCGACGCGGTCTTTCTGTTGTTGCAGGCACGGGTAGTTGACGATCATTGCAATGCTGAACGCCACCATGAACAGCACCGGTAGTGGCAACAGGCCTGCAATCAGCGTGCACATCAGGGCCAGGGTCAGGGCGCCGTTGAACCAGATCAGCTTTGGACGGCGAGCATCCGGGTACTGCGACACACTGATCTCGCTGTGGTCGATTTCGTCGCCTTGCAGGTGCAGTTCACCCAGGCGCGCTCGTTCGCGCTTGCCGTACATATAGGCAATCACCAGGATCGCCACCACACCGGCGGCCATGGCGGGAATCATCGGTACGAAAATATCCGACGGGTCCACATGCAGCGCACTGGCGGCGCGGGCGGTCGGGCCGCCCCAGGGCGTCATGTTCATCACGCCGCCGGCGAGAATGATCAGGCCGGCCATGATCCGCGGGCTCATGCCGATGCGCTGGTACAGCGGCAACATGGCGGCCACGCAGATCATGTAAGTGGTGGCGCCGTCACCGTCGAGGGACACCACCAGGGCCAGCACGGCAGTACCCACCGAGACTTTCAGCGGGTCGCCCTTGACCATCTTGAGGATCTTGCGCACGGCCGGATCGAACAGGCCGGAGTCGATCATCAGGGCAAAGTAGAGGATGGCGAACATCAGCATCACGCCGGTCGGCGCGAGCTTGGTGATGCCTTCAAGCATCATCGGGCCGATCTTCGGTGCGAAACCGCCGAACAGCGCGAACAGGATCGGCACGATGATCAGGGCGATCAGCGCGGACAGGCGCTTGGTCATGATGAGGAACATGAACGTGATGACCATGGCAAAGCCAAGGAAAGTCAGCATAGGAATACTCCAGGCGTAGCGCGGCTAGGGAATGGCGAACCGGGACGGGTCAGCGCAGAACGAAAGGCACGAGACGTACGGGAGGAGTTGGAACGAACAGGCGGGTACGGACGGACATCGGGGATCACCATTGTTGTTGTGTACAGCCGATCTATTGCCGGCAGTTGGGGGCGATCCTAGACGCGTAAGCTTTCAGCCAGCTTTCGCCGGCAAAACAGTCAGTGTGAGCAAGACGCGCGGTCTTCAAGCTTGTGCAGGTCAAAATCTATCAAGGGGCAAGCCCCTCCCACCTTCACGGCAGTTCGAGCCCGCCCGCCGCTTTGTGCAGTTTGCGCAGATGTTCACCGACCTGCTTGAGGTTGGCTTCACACGCGGCAATCTCGGCGGCGCGGGAGGGTTCAAGCAGCGCCCTCACCTCTTTGTCCAGCTCACCGGTCAGTGACTGGAGCTGCTTTTGGCGTTCGGCGCTTTCTGACTCCAGGCGTTCGGCTTCCGACGGTTGCGGCAGGCCATAGCCTCCGGCGCCGAGCAGTTCGGCCGGGCGACTGAGAAAGCCGCTGTTGGCGAGGATCTGTTGCAGCGTGGCATTGGCTTTCTCCATGCCGCCATTTTTCAACTCGCGGGCACCGAGGTAGCGTTGCTTGACCTCATCCTGGGCCAGCATCAGCTGTTTGCGAAAACTGGCCTGTTCCAGCAGCAGCAACGCCGCGCTGGTGCGCAGATCGGCCTGGTCGAACCATTGGCGACGTTGCGCCGCGTCCAGCGCCAACCAATCTTCAACCTGGGTCTGTTTGATCGGTAGATGCTTGCGCAATACATCGAACATCGCCTGATAGCGTTCGCGGAACGAGTCGAAGTGATAGCCCAGGCGCAGCGCTTCGCGTTTGTCGTCCAGTACGCTGGTATCGGCCAGGCCGCGAGCCTGCAGCACTTCCAGCAGACCATTGGGGGTGATGTTGTCCAGGCCGGTCAGTTGCGGGTTGGCGCTGCCGCTGCGCAACAGCTTGAGGCTTTCGACGGCGCAGTTGTTGGACAGGAAGAAATAGTTTCCGTCGTAGCTCCAATGCATTTCAGCGGCGTGCTCGACGGTTTCGTTGATCTCCTGGCGCGACAATTTCAGCGGGACGGAGGCCAGGCCGCGCAGCTCAGTCTTGGTGTATTCGTCGATGACCTGGGCCAGCGGCAATACGAACAGGCGCGACGGGTATTTGCCCACCAGGCCGTCCCAGCTCGACAGCTGCACGTCACCGACGAAGGCGCGGTAGGACAGCACCAGGTGCTGGTCCAGGTCCAGCCGACAATCGGGCCCGCGCGGCCGGCCGGGGGCGCAGATCACCAGCCGCAGCATGCTGTGGCCCCAGCGGCTTACCAGGTTCTGGTTGGCTTCGGCCAGCAGATAGTCAATCTGGTACACCCGCTCGGGATCGATATGGCCCAGCGGCGTCTTGGCGAAATCATTGCCGGCATTGAGAAACGCGTACGTCTTGGCGCACGCGTCCTGCCCGGGCGGCGCCCAGCCGAAATGGTCACGGTAATAGCGGAACAACGCCGGGCGGCGGCAGGCGTAGCTCGGGTCGAGGAGGAAGTACTCCATGTTGACCGCGACGAACTCCAGTGGGCTGGTGGTTTCGTAGAGGTCCGGGCTGCGCACGACCTGGCGGTTGTGCTGCTCGCGCTCGCCGCGCCGGCCGACGTATTGCGGCCAACCGGCGAGGTCGAGCAATCGAGGATCATCGCTGAGGGTAAAGCGCCGGTCGTTCTGGCCCCGGCACTGATCCGGCAGGCCGATCACGCCAGTGATGCTGTTCTGGCGGCTGCAGCGCTGGATCAGCGCGCGTTCGTCTTTGGACCACAGGCGCGCGCGGTCATAGATGTGGGTCAGTTCGTGCAGAACCGTGGCGAGCATTTCCCGGCGCACCGTACCGTGGGGACGATTGGTTTGACGGGCGGCGGCGCTGCCGTCGGTCAGGCTGGTCAGCAGGTTGCGGTTGAGGTCCAGCTCCGACACCAGAGAGGCCTGGCCGTAGGCGTTGCCGGGCATTTTGTCGGTCCAGCCGACATCGATGCGCCGGTCCAGTTGCTCGATAAAGCGCGGCGGCAACGCGCGCATCGCCTCATCGAGCAAAGCCTGGCTGGCTTGTTGCTCAGCCGGGCTCAAGCCATCGGACTTGAGCCGCAGCTGCAGGCTGGCCTGCGCTGCGCCGGTACACAGCAGCACAGTCCCGGCCAGCAGCCAGGCGGCGAGGTGCCTCACAGTGCGAGGATGGCTTCGGCGAGAGTCTGGTCAGTGGCATCGCGAGCTTCCGGCACGCGGGTGCGCAGGGTATCGAAGGCGGCTTCAAGTTGCGCGCCGCGGATCTCACCGTTGGTGGCAACAAAACTGGCGGCATCATCGTGGGCTTCGCGCACGACTTTGGAGTCGCGGATTGAGGTGGTGGTGTCCGAGGTGAAATCAATGGTGCGGCCAAAGGCGCGAACAATGATGTTACTGGTGGCCACCAGCGTGTGTGCCTGGGCAACATCGGCCAATAACAGCAGGCCAAGGGTGGCGGCGATCAGCGGGCTACGCATGGGATGACTCCGAAATACAAAGATGTTTATTGGACGAGTATTGCTTGCGCCAGTTCACGGTCGCTGGCGTTAAGTTTTGGCTGGGTGCGGCGCAGGTAATCCAGCGCTGATTCCAGCCTTGCTCCCCGCCATTGGCCGTCAGTGGCGACAAACACGGCAGCATCATCCTGGGCTGCCATCAGCAACTTTCTATCGAAGGGCGCGGAGGTCACCTTGCTGGTGGCATAGGCGCTCGCGACAGTGCCTTGAAGGGTCACGTCAAAGGCCGATGCCAGAGGCGACCAGCTCGCTGAAAACAACACAGGGACAAGGAACAGTCGGTATGAAAAAGCCATGGGACTCGACAACTGGAAACGAGCGCCAAGGCTAGCGCAATGCCCGGACGAGAGCCAGCGCGGAGGCGTCCGGGAGCGGCTCGCGCTCCCTTGCCCGTTGCCTCAAATGGCCAGGATGGCCTGGGCCAGCTGTGCGTCAGTTGCGGTGTTCAATTGCGGGGCTTGTTGGCGGATCTGGGCCAGAGCGCTTTCCAGCTTCACTCCACGAATGGCGCCTTCGCTGGCGACAAAGCTGGCGGCGTCGTCACGGGCGGCGCGTACCACCTTGTTGTCGCGCAGGGATGACGTGGCATCGGAGGTGGCGTCGGAGGTGGCTTTCAGCGCGCCGACAATGGAGTCGGTGGTCACGATGAAGCTGCTTGCGTTGGCGGTGGCAGCCAGGGTCAACAGCGCAGCGGCACTAAGAAGGCGAAGACGGGGCATGGGGTGACTCCTTGGGTGAACGGATAAAGTGGTGCAGAACAGCCTTGGGGATCAGACGCCTGCTCCCCGTGCTTCGCCACTTGGTAGCGGGATATTAAGCTGCCGTTTATGCGTTCGGATAGCGTCTTGACTGCCTAGTCACGCCAAAAAGGCTTGGACAGCTCGGCCATGCGATCTCCTGGCGTAATGCCTGCATCGGCCAAGTCCCGCAAATCAAGCTGAGTTAACTGACGTCGACCTTGAGCACGCAGGGCCCAACGGCCTAGAGCCTCGACGAAGCGCAGTGCCAGCCGTTTATATAAAGCGGGTTGGAAGTTCATCTGTGTGGCCTCGATTCTGGTCTGGCACACCAGAATGGCTGAGCTGGTTTAACCAATACAGATACAACGGCACTGAATTGTACTTATCATCTGTTGGATTATTTTAACTGTACTGGTCCTGCGCTGCGGGTTCTGTTTTTCGTCGCAATCGAATCCCGGAAACGACAAAGCCCACCTCCGGTTTCCCGGGGCGGGCTTTGTTTTGTTCAATCTGGTTGCTGGCAGTGGACCGTTCAGGTCAGGGCCAGCGAGCGCTCATCAGCGCCAGAACGGCTTGCTCAGCTCTTCGTAGCGTTGTGCTTCGCTGATACCGGCATCAGCCAGCAGGCGCGAATCCAGACGAGCCAGTTGGTGGCGGCTGGAGATGCGACGTTGCCACAGCATCAGGTTGGCCAGAACGCGCAGAGGCAGAGCGGCTTGGTTGTTTACGGCTTTTTCAGAGAACAGTTCGGAACTGAGTGTACGTTCCATGATGGCATCCTTCCGCTTGTGGCGGGATTAGGTAGTGGTTTAACTGATGCCAATGATCCTCCTGCGGCGCAACACTCTCTAGATACAGTTCACTTGTATTGTGAGGGGCCAGTTAACTGTTTATAGGGGCTGTACTGTACGGAAACGGGGCAACTGTACCTGTCTGCACTGAAGTGGTGCGAAATAGTCGGTTTCGAGTGACTGTGTCAGCTATTTCCCTAGGAAAAGACCGGTACAGCAGTACAGTTTTTTCAGGAATGGCGCGAATTACTGCAGGGCTGATGAAACTGTATTTGCACCAGCCCGGATCTGTATGAATCAAGCCTTTAGCATATGCCCGGTTTCTTCCAGATTGATGTGCCAGCTCAGTGCCTCGCGCAGGATATGCGGGGTGTGTCCGCCGAGTGTGCAGGCGGTCTCGAAGTAAGTGTTCAGCGCGTCACGGTACGCTGGGTGCACACAGTTATCGATGATCACCCGCGCCCGTTCCCGTGGCGCCAGGCCGCGCAGATCGGCCAGGCCGACTTCGGTGACCAGGATGTCCACATCATGCTCGGTGTGATCCACATGGCTGACCATCGGTACCACACTGGAAATCGCGCCGCCCTTGGCGATGGATTTGGTCACGAAGATCGCCAGGTGCGCATTGCGCGCGAAGTCACCTGAGCCGCCGATGCCGTTCATCATCCGCGTGCCGCAGACGTGGGTGGAGTTGACGTTGCCATAGATGTCGAACTCCAGGGCTGTGTTGATGCCGATAATGCCCAGGCGTCGCACCACTTCAGGGTGGTTGGAAATTTCCTGGGGACGCAGCACCAGTTTGTCCTTATAGCGCTCCAGGTTGCCGAACACGTCGGCATTGCGCCGTTGCGACAGAGTGATCGAGCTGCCCGAGGCGAAGCTCAGCTTGCCGGCGTCGAGCAGGTCGAATGTCGAGTCTTGCAACACTTCCGAATACATGGTCAGGTCTTCGAAAGGCGAGTCGATCAAGCCGCACATCACAGCGTTGGCGATGTTACCGATGCCCGCTTGCAGCGGCCCGAGTTTGTTGGTCATGCGCCCGGCGTCCACTTCCTGCCTGAGGAAGTTGATGAGGTGGTTGGCGATGCCTTGGGTGTCGCTGTCGGGCGGGGTTACGGTCGACGCTGAGTCCGCCTGATTGGTGATGACGATCGCGACGATCTTCTCTGGCGGAATCGGGATTGCGGTGCTGCCGATACGATCGTCCACCTTTACCAATGGGATCGGCGTGCGGGTTGGACGGTAGGTCGGAATATAGATGTCGTGCAGCCCTTCCAGATTCGGATTGTGCGCGAGGTTGATCTCGATGATCACCTGTTTGGCGAAAATTGCGAAACTGGCTGAGTTACCCACCGACGTGGTGGGCACGATGTGGCCTTGCTCGGTGATAGCGATGGCTTCGATCACCGCAATGTCCGGCAGCTTGAGTTGATTGTTGCGCAGTTGCTCGACGGTTTCCGACAAATGCTGATCGATAAACATCACCTGGCCTGCGTTGATGGCCTTGCGCAAGGTGCTGTCGACCTGGAATGGCATGCGCCGGGACAACACACCGGCTTCGGTCAGTTGCTTGTCCAGGTCATTGCCCAGGCTGGCGCCGGTCATCAGGGTGATTTTCAGCGGGGAGGTCTTGGCCCGTTCGGCCAGGGCGTGGGGGACGGCCTTGGCTTCACCGGCGCGGGTGAAGCCGCTCATGCCGACGGTCATGCCGTCCTCGATCAGTGCGGCGGCGTCTGCCGCGCTCATGACCTTGTTCAACAACGAAGGCAAGCGGATACGATCACGGTACATGAATGGTTATCTCGGGCTACGGAAGCAAGGTAGGCAGTGTAGTGATTTCAAAAAAATTCGGCCCGCTACCATGGTCGAATGCAAGCTAGCGATTTAGAGCCTTTGGTCGGGTTTCATCCCGCAATAAAAAACCCCAGCCTATGTCGCGCCGGGGTTTCGAGTATTGCGCTGGAGCAGTGTTACTCGACGGCTTTGACCATGTCTTCGATGACCTTTTTGGCGTCACCGAACACCATCATGGTCTTGTCGAGATAGAACAGCTCGTTGTCCAGCCCCGCATAGCCGCTGGCCATGGAGCGCTTGTTGACGATGATGGTCTTGGCCTTGAAGGCTTCGAGGATCGGCATCCCGGCAATCGGCGATTTCGGATCGTTCTTCGCGGCCGGGTTGACCACGTCGTTGGCACCCAACACCAGCACTACGTCGGCCTGGCCGAACTCGGAGTTGATGTCTTCCATCTCAAACACCTGGTCGTACGGCACTTCCGCCTCGGCGAGCAACACGTTCATGTGTCCGGGCATGCGACCGGCCACCGGGTGGATCGCGTATTTCACCGTAACACCGTGGTGAGTGAGTTTCTCGGTCAACTCCTTGAGCGCATGCTGCGCCCGCGCCACCGCCAGGCCATAGCCTGGCACGATGATTACGGTGTCGGCGTTGGTGAGCAGGAAGGTGGCGTCGTCTGCCGAACCGGATTTCACCGGACGCGCTTCCTTGGAGCCAGCGGCCGCACCGGCGTCTGGCGTATTACCGAAGCCGCCGAGCAACACATTGAAGAACGAGCGGTTCATCGCCTTGCACATGATGTACGACAGGATCGCGCCGCTGGAGCCTACCAGTGAGCCGGCAATGATCAGCATCGAGTTGTTCAGCGAGAAACCGATGCCGGCCGCCGCCCAGCCGGAATAGCTGTTGAGCATTGAGACGACTACCGGCATGTCCGCGCCACCGATCGGGATAATGATCAGCACGCCCAATACAAACGCCAGCGCCAGCATCAGTGCGAAGGCGGTGAGGTTGCCGGTGAACATGAACGCCAGACCCAGGCCCAGGGTTGCCAGCCCAAGCACCAGGTTCAGTTTGTGCTGGCCGCCGAACTGTACCGGTGCCCCCTGAAACAGGCGGAACTTGTACTTGCCCGACAGCTTGCCGAAAGCGATCACCGAGCCGGAAAACGTAATCGCACCGATGGCCGCGCCCAGGAACAGTTCCAGGCGGTTGCCGGCAGGAATCGCATCGCCAAGGTGTTTGACGATGCCCAGGGATTGCGGCTCGACCACGGCGGCGATGGCGATAAACACCGCGGCCAGGCCGATCATGCTGTGCATGAACGCCACCAGCTCCGGCATCTTGGTCATTTCTACCCGCTTGGCCATGATCGAGCCGGCGGTGCCACCGATCAGAAGGCCGACGATCACATAGCCTATACCGGCAGTGGCCAGCTCGGCGCCGAGCTTATAGATGAGGCCCACGGTGGTAAGTACGGCCAGCGCCATGCCGAGCATGCCGAACAGGTTGCCGCGACGCGACGTGGTGGGGTGCGACAGCCCCTTGAGGGCCTGGATGAAACAGATCGACGCGATCAGGTACAGCGTCGTGACGAGATTCATGCTCATGACTTCGGCGCCTCTTCTTTTACTTTCGGGGCTTTCTTCTTGAACATTTCCAGCATTCTGCGGGTGACCAGGAAACCGCCGAACACGTTGACTGCGGCCAGGGCCACCGCCAGGGTGCCCATGGTTTTGCCCAGCGGCGTCACGGTGAGGGCGGCAGCCAGCATGGCGCCGACGATCACAATGGCGGAAATCGCGTTGGTCACCGCCATCAATGGAGTGTGCAGCGCGGGCGTGACGTTCCAGACCACGTGATAGCCGACATAGATCGCCAGCACAAAGATGATCAGGTTGTAGATACCGGGGGAGATAAGCTCTTCCATCGTCTGAATCCCTGCTTAGGCGTTTTTGCGGATGACTTGGCCGTCGCGGCACATCAGGCACGCGGCGACGATGTCGTCTTCGAGGTTGATTTCGAACTGCCCTTCCTTGGTGAAGACCAGCTTCAGGAAGTCCAGCAGGTTGCGCGCGTACAACGCAGACGCATCGGCAGCGACGGCCCCGGCCAGATTGGTCGGGCCGCAAATGATCACGCCGTTTTCCACCACGACCTGGTCGGCGACGGTCAGCGGGCAGTTCCCACCCTGGGCGGCGGCAAGGTCGATGACCACCGAGCCAGGCTTCATCTGTGCGACTGTGTCGGCGCTGAGCAGCGTGGGTGCCTTGCGGCCGGGGATCAGGGCCGTGGTAATCACGATATCGGCTTGTTTTGCGCGCTCGTGCACGGCAAGGGCCTGACGCTGCATCCAGCTTGCGGGCATCGGGCGCGCGTAACCGCCGACACCGACGGCGCACTCGCGTTCTTCAGCGGTTTCGTAAGGCACCTCCACAAACTTGGCGCCGAGGGACTCGATCTGCTCCTTGACGGCCGGGCGTACGTCAGACGCTTCGATCACGGCCCCCAGACGTTTCGCCGTAGCAATTGCCTGCAGCCCGGCAACCCCCGCGCCGAGGATCAGCACGCGTGCGGCTTTTACGGTGCCTGCGGCGGTCATCAGCATCGGCATGAAGCGCGGATAGTGATGCGCGGCGAGCAGCACGGCTTTATAGCCGGCGATGTTGGCTTGGGAGGACAGTACGTCGAGGCTCTGGGCACGCGAGGTGCGTGGTGCCGCTTCGAGCGCAAAGGCAGTGACACCCTGTTCGGCCAGTTTGGTAATGGTTTCGTTGCTGAACGGATTGAGCATGCCCACCAGTACGGTGCCGCTTTTGATCAGCGGCAGCTCGCTGTCGCTGGGAGCCACGACCTTGAGGATCAGCTCGGCGCCAAATGCGTCGTTGGCACTGCCAAGGGTGGCGCCTGCTGCTTCATAGGCACTGTCGACGACGCTGGCCTTGAGGCCCGCTCCGCTTTGTACAGTGACCTTATGGCCCTGGCCGATCAGCTTTTTGATGGTTTCCGGGGTGGCAGCCACCCGCGTTTCACCGGTCTGGGTTTCGAGAGGAACACCAATGTGCACGTCAAATCTCCTGCATGATCTTTTTGCTTTTGATCTTTTTGTAAAAAGGCCAGTGCACCGCGAGTGGCGCAACTGGGGCGGCCGATCAGCACGATCCCGCTGAAATGACAGCGGGGCGCGGCATTTTGCAGGCGAACTTTACGGCCTTCAAGGGATTATGACGGGTGACGAAAAATTAACTACAAGTCACCCTGTGACTGATTGTCGCAAGGCACTGGAATAACCGCTTTAAATACAAGTGATTATGGCGTTCTAGGTGTTTTTCGCGAGGATTTTTATATTTACTGTGAATAGTCGTGTATTGACTCGTCATGGTCGTTGTAAGCCATAGGAATCATGGCTTTGAGGGTATTTCGGGCCGATGAATACAGTCTGTTTAAATGCGACATATACGTACATCTGTAGGGATAAAAAATATCTGACTACAAAGTCAGTAAGCTATTGAAGTCCTTTGATTGCTGGGCTGTAGCGTTGTGACTGATCAATAAGCCAGTCTCTGAACGCGTGCAACGAGGCGGACTCGACCTTTCGGTCAGGAATCATCAGGTAATAAGCCTTGGAGCTGGTCAGTGCTTCAGGGCTTGCGATCACCAGTTGATGCTCGTCCAGCTCGCGCTGAATCAGGAACGGCGGGATCAGCGCGATGCCCATGTCATGCGTGGCGGCCTGAGACAGCATCGAGAATAGCTCGTAACGAGGGCCTGTCATGTCACGGGGAACGTTCAGTTGCCTGGCACTGAACCACTGCCGCCAGGCATAGGGGCGTGTGGTTTGCTGCAGCAGCGGTAGCTCTGCAATTTCTTCGGCGCTGAACTGAGTGCGCTCGCCCAGCAACTGCGGACTGCAGACGGGCACGGGGTTCTCCCCCATCAATCGGTGCGATTCAGTGCCGGACCAATCGGCGTCCCCGAAGTAAATGGCCGCGTCGAAATCGGTATCCGCAAACAGGAACGGCCGCGTGCGGTTGGTGAGGTTGACTGTCACTTCCGGATGCTGGCGCTGGAAGTCCTTGAGCCTGGGGATCAGCCACTGCGTGCCGAACGTGGGGACCACGGCCAGTTCAATTACGTTGGCGCCCTGCTGACCCATTACGGACAGCGTGTCGCGTTCCACCGCGTCCAGTTGCGTCGCGACGCGACGACTATAAGACAGCCCCGCTTCGGTTAGCTTCACTCCGCGTCGCGAGCGTCGAAACAGTTCGACACCTAAAAACTCTTCAAGGCTGGCGATCTGTCGGCAAATGGCGCCTTGGGTGAGGGATAACTCCTGCGCTGCCTTGGTGAAGCTCTCATGGCGAGCCGCCGCCTCAAAACTGACAAGCGCGGTCGTGCTGGGTATTTTTCTGCGCATGTACTCTGTCCTCACTCATAAAGCCGCTGGGGGCGGATTACAACTATTACGAAGTGAGAAATTAGCACAACCCTATGCATAATCCTCGTTTGCCCCGAATGGTTACCGGGCCTAGGCTTGGTCCACGACTTCCTATGTTCTTTGCGAGGACTTGACTCATGGCTGGCAAGGCAAGCTTCAACTGGATCGATCCACTGCTGCTGGATCAACAGCTCACCGAAGAAGAGCGCATGGTGCGCGACAGTGCCGAGCAATTTGCTCAGGGCAAGCTGGCGCCGCGTGTACTTGAGGCCTTCCGTCATGAGCGGACCGACCCGGCAATTTTTCGCGAGATGGGTGAGACCGGTTTGCTGGGGGCGATGATTCCCGAACAGTACGGCGGCAGTGGCTTGAATTACGTCAGCTACGGCTTGATCGCGCGCGAAGTGGAACGTGTCGACTCCGGCTACCGCTCGATGATGAGCGTGCAGTCTTCTCTGGTCATGGTGCCGATCAATGAATTCGGTACCGAGGCGCAGAAGCAGAAGTACTTACCAAAGCTGGCCTCTGGCGAATGGATCGGTTGCTTTGGTCTGACAGAGCCTAACCACGGGTCTGACCCAGGCGCGATGATTACTCGCGCACGCAAGGTGGACGGCGGCTACAGCCTGACGGGCGCGAAGATGTGGATCACCAACAGCCCGATCGCTGATGTATTTGTGGTTTGGGGCAAGGACGATGCCGGCGATATTCGAGGCTTCGTGCTGGAAAAGGGATGGAAGGGCCTAAGCGCTCCGGCGATTCACGGAAAGGTCGGCCTGCGGGCCTCGATCACCGGCGAGATCGTAATGGATAACGTGTTTGTGCCTGAAGAGAACATCTTTCCGGATGTGCGCGGCTTGAAAGGGCCTTTCACTTGCCTGAATTCTGCGCGCTATGGCATTTCCTGGGGGGCCTTGGGGGCTGCCGAATTCTGTTGGCACACCGCTCGCCAGTACACGTTGGACCGTCATCAGTTTGGTCGGCCGTTGGCGGCAACTCAATTGATCCAGAAGAAACTGGCTGATATGCAGACTGAGATCACGCTGGCCCTGCAGGGCTGCCTGCGGCTGGGGCGTATGAAGGACGAAGGCACGGCTGCGGTGGAGATCACCTCGATCATGAAGCGCAATTCGTGTGGCAAGTCCTTGGATATCGCCCGCATGGCACGGGACATGCTGGGCGGCAACGGTATTTCCGATGAGTTCGGCGTGGCGCGTCATTTGGTGAACCTTGAAGTGGTCAACACTTATGAAGGCACTCATGACGTGCACGCCTTGATACTGGGGCGCGCGCAAACCGGTCTTCAGGCCTTCTATTAATAGGAGCATTGGCATGGGCGCGCTTTCGCATTTGCGGGTACTGGATTTGTCGCGGGTATTGGCAGGCCCCTGGTCGGGACAGATCCTTGCAGATCTTGGGGCTGAGGTGATCAAGGTCGAGCGGCCAGGTAGCGGTGACGATACGCGCGCCTGGGGACCGCCCTTTTTGAAGGACGCTTATGGTGAGAACACCAGTGAGGCGGCTTACTACCTGGCGGCCAATCGCAATAAAGAGTCGGTGACAATTGATTTCACTCGGCCGGAGGGGCAAAAGCTCGTACGGGATCTGGCGGCGAAGTCCGACATCCTTATCGAGAACTTCAAGGTCGGTGGTCTCGCGGCTTATGGGCTGGATTATGAATCACTCAAGGAGATCAATCCTGAATTGATCTACTGCTCAATCACTGGGTTTGGCCAGACAGGGCCTTATGCGGCGCGGGCGGGTTACGACTTCATGATCCAAGGGTTGGGCGGGCTCATGAGTCTGACGGGGCGGCCCGAGGGCGATGAAGGGGCCGGGCCTGTAAAGGTCGGAGTGGCGTTGACCGATATCTTGACGGGGCTTTACTCAACTGTCGCGATTCTGGCTGCGCTGGCGCATCGTGATCATGACGGTGGTGGTCAGCACATTGATATGGCCCTGCTGGACGTGCAGGTCGCTTGCTTGGCCAACCAGGCGATGAATTACCTGACAACTGGGAGCGCGCCAAAGCGTCTGGGTAACGCTCACCCCAATATCGTGCCCTATCAGGACTTTCCTACGGCGGATGGCGACTTCATCCTGACGGTGGGTAATGACGGGCAGTTCCGCAAATTCGCCGAGGTGGCTGGGCAGCCCCACTGGGCGGACGACCCGCGTTTCTCTACTAATAGAATGCGGGTGGCTAATCGTGCCGAGTTGATTCCATTGATTCGTCAGGCAACAGTCTTCAAAACGACGGCGCAGTGGGTGGCGCAATTGGAGCGCGCTGGGGTTCCCTGTGGGCCGATCAACGATTTGGCGCAGGTATTTGCTGATCCGCAGGTCACGGCGCGTGGATTGGCAATGCAACTGCCTCATGCGCTGGCAGGGGTAGTGCCCCAGGTTGCCAGTCCAATACGTTTATCCAAGACGCCCGTGGAGTATCGTAGTGCGCCCCCCTTGTTAGGTGAGCATACAGTCCAGGTGCTGCAGGGCGTGCTGGGTCTTGGAGCGGAGAATGTGGCGGCTTTGAAAGATGCAGGTGTTATCTGAATCTTTCCTTCTATATAGCTAGCTAGTGTTGGTTAGTTTTTAGCCAGATATAAGTAATTGATAGAAAGAGCAAATTAAGGGTTGACGGCAGATTCCAGAAGTCTATAATTCGCCCCACTTCCGGCGCAGTCGAAACGGAAAACTCCTTGGTAAAC